>NZ_JBHSJJ010000003.1:0-573894 GCF_042652345.1 Negadavirga shengliensis | reverse complement strand
CATACGCGTTACGCACCCGTGCGCCACTCTCATCCCCCCCGAAGAGGGGATTCCCGTACGACTTGCATGTATTAGGCCTGCCGCTAGCGTTCATCCTGAGCCAGGATCAAACTCTCCGTTGTAAAGTTCGCGCCGCCCCCAAAGGGACGGTCTTTGTTTCTCTTCCCGTTTTATGTTTCAGGCTGTATGTCTTGGCATCACTTCAAAGAACTTCCCGCGCCGCTTCCCGGCGCGAACGCCCCGGGACAGTGCCCGGGGACCCCTTCTCCCGGGGTTTTCCCGGAAAAGGACTGCAAATGTCGGAAGAAAAACCGAAACCCGCAAGAAAATATCAATCTTTTTTTTCAAATCCTCCGCCCGCGGCTTCCCGCGGAACGTAACCCCCGTTTGGGATCACAAAGATGAAGGGTTTTTTTGGAATAACAATAACCCAAAAAGGTTTTTTTGAATTTATTTCCGGTCATCAAACCCATCATTTTCATAACCCCCTCTTTACCAGCAAGTGACCTTATCCGTGTTCAAATCAGGAAACTTCCCGGCTGCTTCCGGGATACTTTGTCAGTCAATATTAGGGTACCTTTCAGGTCCTAATCAACGCTTCACCGCCGGAGGTCATCGTTTCTTTTCCCCTGATTTTCCCCTTGCGGTTGGGAAAATGGGTTATAAAGATAAACACTTTTGGCTTTAACCGCAAAGGCGGATCCAAGGAATCTATTCAAAACACCACGGAATGTGTTCAGAAAACAAGGATACCGGCTTGATCCTGAAGGCCCGCCGGTCCGCTTGAGGAACGACAGCTTTCCTGCCGTCTATATTCCAGCTTGGCTGAAAGGGAAAATACTCTGGAAAGGTACCGGACAACAAACGGCTGTCCCCCCGACCGATGTCGGGATGCTCTATATCAGTTGAGCCACGGATGGGAAGGATACTAGGAACGGTACAAAAAAGAAAGGAAGCGGACCGGTTGCCACTCCCTTTCTGTGTAATCTTCTGGTTTGCCCCCTGAAAAAGGAACACAATCAACGATCCAAAGTGACCTCGTCAGGATTCAAACCTGAAACCTTCCCGACCGATGTCGGGATGCTCTATATCAGTTGAGCCACGGATGGGAAGGATACTAGGAACGGTACAAAAAAGAAAGGAAGCGGACCGGTTGCCACTCCCTTTCTGTGTAATCTTCTGGTTTGCCCCGGAAAAAGGAACACAATCAACGATCCAAAGTGACCTCGTCAGGATTCAAACCTGAAACCTCTTGAGCCGTAATCAAGTGCTCTATTCAGTTGAGCTACGAGGCCATTTCCTGTAAATGGAATGCAAATATACAGCATATAGCCCATATTGCAAAAGGACAGTCAAAAAGAAATTGCCCGCAGCACGAAGCCCCTCTTTATATTTAAGAATAATTAAGACGAATTCCTCACGGAATCAAGTAAGATTTTATAATTTAGCCGATCTAATATTAAAAAGCTATTCTTTCAATGAAAAGACTGACCATAATTTTCATCGCTTTCTTTTTTGCCCTTGAGGTAGCCGCTCAGGAAAAGGAAAGGACTCCCATCGGCGGAAGACCTGATATCAAAGGCGACTTATTTTTAGATTTCGGGTTCAATTTCCTGAATAACCGGCCTGAAGACCTCAACACCCGGTTTATTGCTTCACGGGTGGTCAACGTATACTACCAAACGCCGATTGCCCTTGGCGAGAACTCCGGCCTCACCTTCAATCCCGGGATCGGGTTCGGATTGGAAAAATTGGCCTTTCAGGATAATCAAACATTGATCAACAACCCGGAACTGGGACCCAATTCGAGCCAGCTGGTATCCATCAGGGAAATTTACGGTGACAATATTATCGTAGAAACCAACACCATGGCCGTTAATTACGTGGACATTCCCCTGGAGTTCAGATATCATCTCAACAGAAATGATTACAGCAAGGGCTTCCGGTTTGCCGTGGGTGCAAAATTGGGCCTGCTCGCCAATGCACACACCAAAATAGAAATAACCGATGCGGATGGCCTTACCCAAAAGATAAAGAACAGGCAAAATTATGGCCTAAGCCCTGTAAGATACGGGATCTATACCCGGATAGGATTCCCCGGATTCAACGTCTGGACTTATTATGGACTCAATGAAGTATTCAGGGAAGGACAAGGTCCTTTTGCAACCCGGGCTTCCCAGTTCAACTTAGGTGTTTCCGTAGCCCTGTTTTGATATGATAGAATTTATCTTCAAAATATCAAAAAAAGCGGTTCAATTGAACCGCTTTTTTTGATAGGGATGATAGGGATAAAAACAGAGGCTCCTTTCGGTAACGCGGAATCGACGATTATATGGTTTTTTTACCCTAAACCAAAATGACTTTAGACGGGAAAAACCGGACAATCCATGGATAGAGAACACTTCAAAAGATCGATGTACTCGCCCCCTAATTACCCAAAACCCACCTCTATATCAAATAACTATACACCAAAAAACAAAAAGCGAATCCTAACACAAACCCACCATATACTTCCGAGGGTTTGTGGGCATTAAGATAAAGCCTTGCGGATCCCACGGCCCCGCAAATCAACAAAGCCAGAATCAATGGATAAAGCAAGTCGCTGGAATGGAACTTGAGATGTAAAACGACGATCACAGCCAATAAACCCGACAGCCCTGTGACATGGGCGCTGATTTTCCAAAATGCGGTGACAAGGGTAAGCAGAATCAAGCAGGAAGTAACCATAAACATGGTCCCCACCAACAGACTGTCCACATTGAGTTTAATGTAAAAGAAAACCGATGTCATGATATAAAAGACGGATATTAGACTAAAAGGCATCAATCTTTCCTTTTTATCCGGCATTTGAAAACAACGGATGGTGGTGGTCATTCTCATTCCTATGATCCCCAAAAGGGGTATAAAAAAGGTGGTAAGGCTGATCAGCAGCAATATGGACCATTTGGCGCCTGAAGGTACAGCCGTAGCCTCAGGTACCACATAAAACAACACCGATATGATAACGGAAGGCACCATCAGGGGCTGAAACACGACAGACAGCGCCAAGGCTAATTTTCTGATCACTACAATTCTTTTCTTAACCTGGCCACGGGAATCTGCAATTGTTCCCTGTATTTGGCCACTGTCCTTCTTGCTATATTATACCCCTTCTGATTCAACAGTTTGACAAGCTTATCATCCGACAGGGGTTTCCTTTTGTCCTCGTCCTCAACCATCCTGCTCAGCACACTCTTCACCTCGCGGTTGCTCACGTCCTCCCCGGCATCGGTAGATATTCCCTCCGAGAAAAAATATTTCAGGGGAAAAACCCCGAATTCAGTCTGGATAGTTTTGCTATTGGCCACGCGGGAAACCGTGGAAATGTCCATATCTATTTTTTCCGCTATATCTTTCAAGATCATAGGTTTGAGTTTGGTTTCATCCCCATCCAAAAAAAATTCCTGCTGGTAATCCAAAATAGCCTGCATGGTTTTCATCAGGGTCTGCTGACGCTGCTTAATGGCATCGATAAACCATTTTGCCGCATCCAGCTTCTGTTTCACAAACGTCACGGTTTCTTTCAACTTCTTATCTTTCTTGTCACTTTTGTCATAGGCACTGAACATTTCTGAATAGGAGCGGCTGACCCTCAATTCCGGAGCGTTTTTTGAGTTCAACACAATTTCAAATTTCCCGTTCACATTATTGAGTATAAAATCAGGGATCACATACTGGGTCCTCATGATGCCATCCGAAATGCCCCCTGGCTTGGGATTTAGTCTCGTGATCATATGGATTACCTCCTTCAGGCTTTCTTCATCCAGGTTGCACTTTTTCAGAATTTTATCATAATGTTTCTTGGTGAATTCCTCAAAACAGTTTTGGATCACGTAAATGGCTTTCTGTACCATGGGATCGTCATGGTGCTCTTTTCTTTCCAGCTGTATGACCAAACATTCCTGAAGGTTCCTGGCAGCGATACCCGGAGGATCAAACCCCTGTATTTTCAGCAAAATTTCCTCTACCTCGTCCAAGTCCGTCTCCACATTCTGACTGAAAGCCAGGTCATTGATAATAGCCTCCAGATCTCTTCTGATATAGCCATCATTCTCAATGCTGCCGATTAATTGTCTTCCAATGGTCCTTTGCCGTTCGTCAAGCTTCAAAAAGTTGAGTTGGGACAACAGTTGCTCATGCAAAGAAGTCGTGCTGGAAAGCGGCATTTCCTTTTCTTCCTCGTCCGGAGAATAATTCCCATCACCCTGCATTTTGTACCCGCCGTACTCGTCATTCAGGTAATCCTCGATGTTGATGTCCTTATCTTCCTTGGTTTCCATGGTGTCCGGATTATCCTGAAATTCATCCGTGGCATTATCGGTTTCGGTTTCGTTGTCTTCCTTGCCTTCCTCCAGAGCAGGGTTAATTTCCAATTCCTCTTCAATCCTCGCTTCCAGTTCCGCCGTAGGGACCTGTAGCAATTTGATAAACTGTATCTGTTGCGGCGACAGTTTCTGGGAAAGGATCTGATTTAAATTCAGTTTCTGCATATATTTTTTATACAATGAAATATTTGAGGCAAATAATTAATACAATTGTTAAACACAATTATGGACTGTCCTGTCCTACTGATTGTCAAATTTAGGAAATAAGATCAAAATTTTGATAAAAAGCTTATTATATCGTTTTTTTGCACTCAGTTTAATTCTGCACCATCCCGGTGGTAAAAAATCATCTTAGACCATTTTAATGAATCACCATGGCTTTTAAAGACAGGACCAAAATCAGGAAGTTAATAGAAAGTGCCCCTGAAGGCAGCCAAGTCACTCTTATGGGGTGGGTAAGAACAAAAAGGAGCAACAAAAACGTAACGTTTATAGCCCTTAATGATGGTTCCTGCATCCAAAACTACCAGCTGGTGGCGGATCCCTCCAGGATTTCGGAGGAAATTTTAAAGAAAGCCAATACCGGGGCATGCCTTAAAGCACAGGGCAGGGTGGTGGCCTCGCAAGGATCCGGACAAAGTACAGAACTTCTGGCAGAGCGCATCGACATCCTGGGAGAAGCGGACCCCGAAAAATACCCCATACAGCCCAAAAAACATTCGATGGAGTTTCTACGGGAAAACGCCCATCTCCGGGTGCGTACCAGCACTTTTGCCGCCATATTCCGGATAAGGCATCATCTGGCCTATGCTATTCATAAATACTTCCACGACAAGGGGTTCTTCTATATCCATTCGCCCATCATCACGGCTTCTGATGCCGAAGGTGCTGGTGAGACTTTCCGTGTCACTACCTTGGATCTCAACAAGCTTCCAAAGACAGAAGAGGGACTTGTGGATTTCAGACAGGATTTTTTTGAACGTGAAACCAACCTGACGGTATCCGGTCAGCTGGAAGGTGAACTGGCGGCCATGGCCCTGTCTGACGTATATACTTTCGGCCCTACTTTCAGGGCTGAAAATTCCAACACGACCAGGCATCTTGCGGAATTCTGGATGATAGAACCGGAAATGGCCTTTTATGACGCCGAGGACAACCAGGACCTGGCCGAGGACTTTCTCCAATATATCATCAGCTATGTGCTCACCCACTGCAAGGAAGACCTGGCATTTTTGGACAAAAGGGCTGCGGAAGAAGAGAAAAGCAAAAAAGCCGATCAAAGAAGCGACTTGGGCCTTTTGGACCGGCTTGCCTTTGTGGTTAATAACCGGTTCGTACGTATTACCTACACGGAAGCCTGGGAAATACTTAGAAATTCTAAACCCAATAAGAAGAAAAAATTTGCCTTTCCCATCGAGGAATGGGGAACCGACCTGCAATCTGAACATGAAAGGTACCTGGTGGAGAAACATTTCAACAAACCGGTGATTATCACGGACTATCCTAAAGCCATCAAGTCCTTTTATATGAGACAAAATGAGGATGGAAAAACGGTGGCGGCCATGGATATTTTATTCCCGGGTATCGGTGAGATCGTCGGAGGATCACAGCGGGAAGAAAGACTGGACAAGCTTTCCGCCCGCATGGAAGAACTTCAGATCAGCCAGGACGAAATGTGGTGGTATCTGGATACCCGCAGGTTCGGTACCGCACCGCATGCCGGCTTTGGGCTAGGCTTTGAACGGCTGGTGCAGTTCGTGACCGGAATGGGCAATATCAGGGATGTGATCCCTTTCCCAAGAACTCCGGGCAACGCGGAATTTTAAGTCTGTATTAAAGGGAGTAAATCATTTCAGAAATACCTAAAATCCGCAGTAAATTTCTATGATCAGTTGATTCTTATGGAGATGCAACCTTCCAGGTGTCACGCTTGATTTTAACAACGGGCTTATTATCAACAAAACCTGGATGGTTTGCTGTTTTCTGGAAAATCCTAAATTACCATATTCTCCAGCCTAATCCTGAAAAAGAAAAAGCCATAGGCTCCTACCTGTGGCGATCGGGATAACAGCTTTTTGATTCCCCGTTCTCCATTTCAGGTTCCTGTTTTGTGGTAGATCACGCTGGAACTGAAAAAGGGAATGGTTTTTGTCCGGCATCTTTACAGCGTTATCATGAGTCACACCTATCGGTGCAGACACTTGTTACTGACTCCGGACGCTTGCTTCTTGACCTGTCATTAAGACCCTTTAAATCTCTTGTCGCCTATTTGTTTGTACGACCCAAAAAAATCCCTAAATTGAAAAGTGGAAAAGTTTTTGCAATATCTTAAAACCGAGTCTATAGGAGGACATGTTATCAGATGGTCTCTTGCCGGACTATTACTGTTTGGAGGGTTTACCAAACTGAACCTTATAGGGGCGTTGGATTACAGTTTGTTTTGGGCGGTGCTATTGGCTGCTATAGAAACCTTTGCCGCCTTTGGGCTGCTGATTCATTACAAAAGGCCCCTAATAGGAATTGTTGGCGGCGTATTGGCCATCCTCTCCATTTTCACCAGGCTTGTTTTCTCAATCAATTGGGTAAAGACCAACCTGCTCCAGACCGATTCTTTTTTTAATGCCCTGAATTCCTTTTTGGGAATATACAACAACGGCCTTTTTCATGTCATTCTACTTTTCGGAGCAGCGGTATACTGTCTGGGCAATTCCTATAAAGCGTACATCCGCGAACGCATTACCCAACCCTGGCCACATTGAGGAGAATGGGGAACCGGGTGGAAACCTCCCATTTACTTTTCCCTATTCACGAAGCATTCAGAAAACAGGAAACAGGGAACAGGGAATAGCGAACCGGGCGGAAACTTCCAGTTCTCTTTTCCCTATTCACTATTAACTCAGTATTCAGGAAATAGGGAACAGGGAACCGGGAATAGGAAATCAGACGGAAACTCCTGTTCTCTTTTCCCTATTCACTATTAACTCAGTATTCAGGAAATAGGGAACAGGGAACAGGGAATAGCGAACCGGGCGGAAACTTCCAGTTCTCTTTTCCCTATTCACTATTAACTCCAGTATTCAGGAAATAGGGAACAGGGAACAGGGAATAGGAAATCAGACGGAAACTCCTGTTCTCTTTTCCCTATTCACTATTAACTCAGTATTCAGGAAATAGGGAACAGGGAACCGGGAATAGGAAATCAGACGGAAACTCCTGTTCTCTTTTCCCTATTCACTATTAACTCCAGTATTCAGGAAATAGGGAACAGGGAACCGGGAATAGGAAATCGGACGGAAACTCCTGTTCTCCTTTCCCTATTCGCTATTAACTCAGTATTCAGGAAATAGGGAACAGGGAACCGGGAATAGGAAATCGGACGAAAACTCCTGTTCTCTTTTCCCTATTCACTATTAACTCAGTATTCAGGAAATGGGGAACAGGGAACCGGGAATAGGAAATCGGACGGAAACTCCTGTTCTCCTTTCCCTATTCGCTATTAACTCAGTATTCAGGAAATAGGGAACAGGGAACCGGGAATAGGAAATCAGACGGAAACTCCTGTTCTCTTTTCCCTATTCACTATTAACTCAGTATTCAGGAAATAGGGAACAGGGAACCGGGAATAGGAAATCGGACGGAAACTCCTGTTCTCCTTTCCCTATTCGCTATTAACTCAGTATTCAGGAAATAGGGAACAGGGAACCGGGAATAGGAAATCGGACGAAAACTCCTGTTCTCTTTTCCCTATTCACTATTAACTCAGTATTCAGGAAATGGGGAACAGGGAACCGGGAATAGGAAATCGGACGGAAACTCCTGTTCTCCTTTCCCTATTCGCTATTAACTCAGTATTCAGGAGAGGGAACAGGGAACCGGGAATAGGAAATCAGACGAAAACTCCTGTTCTCTTTTCCCTATTCACTATTAACTCCAGTATTCAGGAAATAGGGAACAGGGAACCGGGAATAGGAAATCGGACGGAAACTCCTGTTCTCTTTTCCCTATTCACTATCCACTGAATTTTCAGGAAACGGGAAATGGGAAGAAAGAACAGGAACCGTGACCGACCTCGCATTTACTTTTCCACCTTGTCCAGCACCTCAAAGCGGGAGCTTTGACTGAGGTATTCCGGCACCATCCGCTTGATTTGAGACACGATATCCATATCCTCCCCCTTTTCCGCCAATCTCTGTAACTCCTCCAATTCCATATTGATAAGGGCATAGCTACCGGCATTTACCTGGGCAATTTTGATTTTCTCGTGGTGTGTGGGAAGAGAGGTTTCCTTGTTGTTCAAAAGTTCCTCATATAATTTTTCTCCTGGCCTTAGTCCTGTAACGCTGATGTTGATATCGACCCCTAGTTTTTTCCCGCTAAGGTGGATCATTTTCTTGGCTAGGTCAATGATTTTTACCGGCTCCCCCATATCAAAAACGTAAATCTCCCCGCCATGTCCCATTACGCCAGCTTCGAGGACCAGGTCACAGGCCTCGGGAATGGTCATAAAAAAGCGTGTGACCTCAGGATGGGTTACAGTCAAAGGCCCGCCGTTTTTTATCTGATCTCTAAAAAGCGGTATGACTGATCCATTGGATCCCAAGACATTGCCAAACCGGGTAGTAATAAAACGGGTACTCCTTTTCTCCTGCCCTTCCAACTCCTTGTCCAAGGATTGCACATACATTTCAGCAATCCGCTTGGTGGCTCCCATGACGTTGGTGGGGTTGACGGCTTTGTCCGTACTGATCAGTACAAACTTTTCGGCACCGTATTGTACCGAAAGGTCAGCTATCAGCTTAGAACCAAATACATTACAACGGACCGCCTCACGGGGGTATATCTCCATCATAGGCACATGCTTATAGGCTGCTGCATGAAATACCACTTGGGGTACATACTTTTTAAACAGGCGTTCCATTCCCTGGGCGTCCGTCACATCGGCCAACACCATCCTGATATCAAGATCAGCAAACTCTTCCAGTAGTTTCAATTCCATATCATGAAGCGGGGATTCTGATTGATCCACCATCACCAGCTTGCCAGCACCTGCCCTGCCTATTTGCACGCAAAGCTCGCTGCCTATAGATCCGGCGGCGCCGGTAACCAACACGGTCTTGTTTTTGAGGTATTGGATTACCCGCTCGTTTTCAAGACAAATGGAATCCCTGCCCAGCAAATCCTCGATGTTCACCTCCCTGATATTTCCTGGCTGAAGCCCCCCACTTACCCAGTAGTTTACAGGAGGGATGGTATAGACCTGGATACCCAATGAAATGCATTCTTCTATGATTTCACGCTTCCGCAAAGCGGAAATATCCTGTACTGAAATAATCAGTTCCCGCACATCTTTCTCCTCAGTCACCTGCCTCAACTGCTCCAGTCCACCCAGAACAGGTTTCCCTTCAATCAACTTGCCCACCTTGTTGGGATCGTCATCCAAAAAACCGTAAGTGATGTACCGATATTCGTTGTCTTTACAGATCGCTTGAAAAGTCAATATGCCCGCTTCCCCGGCGCCGAAAATCAATACTCTCCTCTCAGGCTTGTTCTGCTGGTTGTTTTTAAGTATCTGGAATGTATCTTTTACCATCAAACGGTACAGGACCAGAAAAAACAAGGACAGGACTGAGGCTATCACCAAAACTGAATACGGCATAATGTGGTTTAGGGTTGAAAACGCAGAAAGCCCCCAGTTCATCGCACTTACCAATACAGCCGTAACCAATATGGTCCTCAGCAAAAGCATGCCGTCCCTTTTTCCGGTGTGTCTTACAATGCCCACATAACTCTTCGTGAAAAACATGACCATAAGGCCAAGCAACAGGTAAATGCACGCCCCCCGAAGCACATGGTGTTTTTCCATCTCTGACCAGTCAAAATTCAAGCGCAACAAATAAGCCAATACCCCACTTTGGAACAGGATCAAACCATCCAGGCTCGCGATTATCCAGCGAGGCAGTATATTCAATTTTCTAGCAAACTCAATCATAAAAGTTTGTATTACATTAAAATCATTTTGAAAAACAATTACAACCGTTCAAATTGAATCTTATACGAGTATAAGAACTTTTTAAGCTGTTTTATGTATTTCGCATTATAGCAAGAATTATTTTTCCGGTCATCAAACTTTTTTTGTACTTAAATGTTAAATAATATCACGAATATATATAATAATATATCTTATTATACACATAGTTGATTAATTTTTTATTAATATATCAAATATAAAAATCATAGTATCAATTTCAGAAATTTAGGCAAATACCATTCCAAACTGTTCAAATCGTTTTTAATAAAAGCAAAAATTTATCCTTTATTTCCTCAACCTATCTTAATTTTTCATCACTATTTTTATATAACCATGTTATTACCCTTGTAATCATCAATAATAAAGCATGTATATCTATAAATATCCAATTTAGAAATATAAAAAGGGCAAAGTAATGATCAAAACAGAACACACATTAATATCTCGTAAAACAGGAAAGAAGTGGGCAATGATCCGGGTGACAACCAGTGAAACTAAAAAGGGTGGCTTTATAATTTTAAAGCCACCCCTCAAAAAATAAATTTAAAAAAACTGAAAATGTGATCCTGGATCATTGTACCGGAACCATTCCCTAAATCCCCACAACTAAGAATTTTCATTGCGAAACCTTAAGCAGGCTTTTTTGTTTCAAACCATTGCCTATCCACGTTTTACCGTCGGGAACATCCCTGGTGACCACACTTCCCGCCCCGATCTTGCACCAAGCCCCCACTTTAACCCGTGGAAGGATAATACTGTTGGCACCCACCAAAGTCCCTTCCCCCACTTCTATTCCGCCACACAGGGTACATTGTGGCGCGAGATGTACGAAATCGCCGATGAGGCAGTCGTGGTCCACACTTGCACCCGTGTTCACGATCACCTGTTTTCCGATACGGCTGTTGACCTTAACAATTGCGCCCTCCATCACCACGCTGCCTTCATCGAGCACAGCCCGCTTGCTGAAGATCGCCGAATCATGAATAATGGTGGCAAACCTGACTTTCTTCTTCTTAAGTTTTAAGTGTATTTTTTTCCGGATTCTGTTGTCGCCTATGGCAATGAAAACGGCATGGTCAAAAACAAAATCCAAAGGTACGCTTCCCAAAACAGGATAATCCAAAACCGACGCTATATGGGGATTGTCATCAAAGACTCCGTGAATTCTTTCATAACCATCCACCATGTCGATTACCACTCTACCTTGATCAGATGCACCGTATATGTACATGTTGTAAATTTTAAAATATGGGTCAAAGTAGCTGATTCCAACTACTTTTACAACATGCAGGCGCTTCTCAAACAGCTGAAGACCAGCCGAAAAATTTTGATGAATTGTATTTTTTTAGGGACGATCGTAATGTGGCTAAATCGAAATACTTTTAGCCCAATTCAAATAACAATAACCTATTCTCGAAAAAACGATCAAGTTTTTATAACTTTTTTTAATATTTGGACAATATTTTTCAGATTTTTCTCACTAAGACTGGAACCACTAGGCAAACACACCCCCGAATCAAAAATCATGCCGCAAATATTTTTCCCAAAAAAGGGATAATCCCTGAACACGGGCTGCAGGTGCATGGGTTTCCAAAGTGGGCGGCTTTCTATGTTCTCCTTTGCCAAAGCGTCCATGATCATCATGCGGTCCACGCCGGCTTTCCCAGGATCTACCAGCACGGTGGTTAGCCATCTGTTGCTGTATGCACCCTCCGTCTCCTCCAAAAAGCTAAGCCCCGCCAAGCCCCGGAGCGCTTCCCTATAAAACATATGGTTGTTTCTTCTTCTTTCTACCCATTGGTCCAGCACTTTCATCTGTCCGCGGCCGATGCCCGCGCACACATTACTCATCCGGTAGTTATAGCCGATTTCCGAGTGTTGATAATGGGGAGCCGGGTCCCTTGCCTGGGTACTCAGGTAGCGCGCTTTGTTTATTTGTTCCACATCCTGCCCCACCAATGCCCCACCCCCACTGGTAGTAATGATCTTATTGCCATTAAAAGAAAAGACTCCTAAGTCACCAAAAGTCCCGCACATCCTGCCTTTTAGAGAAGAACCCAAGGCTTCGGCCGCATCCTCGATAACAGGAATTCCATACTTTGCGGCTACATCCATGATGGCTTCCATTTTGGCCGGCATGCCATAGAGATGCACCGGAATAATGGCTTTAGGCTTTTTGCCCTTTTTTGATGTACCGGATACTTTACCGGATAGGCAAGCTTTAATAGCGCTTTCCAATGCTTCAGGGCACATGTTCCAGGTCTCCGCCTCACTGTCAACAAATACCGGAATGGCCCCCTGATAGCGAATGGGGTTGGCAGAAGCTGAAAATGTAAAAGACTGACAGATGACCAGGTCCCCAGGCTCCACACCCAGCAACACCAAAGCCAGATGGATCGCCGCCGTGCCGGAGGACAAAGCCGCCACATGTCCGCACTGGGTATATTTGGCTATATCCTCTTCAAATCCGTCGACATTGGGCCCAAGCGGGGCAATCCAGTTGCTGTCAAAAGCTTCTTTCACATACTTTTCCTCCGATCCTCCCATATGGGGTGGGGAAAGCCATATTTTGTGCTGCATTACTTTTTTATTTAATTCAATGAATTTATTCAAAAATAGGGAACAGGGAATCGGGCGGAAACCTCTTTTTCACTATTCACCGTTCACGCAGTATTCAAAAATAGAAAATAGGGAACAGGAAATCGGGAATCGGATGAAAAACTTCCTATTTACTTTTCACTATTCACTTTTCACTGGGTACTCGGGAAACGGGGAACAGGGAACAGGGAATCGGGCGGAAACTCTGTGTATCCCTGATTAGTGTTGACCGTTCACGCAGTGTTCAGTAAATAGGGAACAGAGAACCGGGAATCGGGAACCGGGCGGAAACCTCCTGTTCTCTTTTCCCTATTCCCTATTCACGCAGTATTCAGAAAAAAGGAAATCGGGAACGTAGAACAGGGAACCGGGCGGAAACTCTGTGTATCCCTGATTAGTGTTGACCGTTCACGCAGTGTTCAGTAAATAGGGAACAGAGAACCGGGAATCGGGAACCGGGCGGAAACCTCCTGTTCTCTTTTCCCTATTCCCTATTCACGCAGTATTCAGAAAAAAAAAATCGGGAACGTAGAACAGGGAACCGGGCGGAAACCCCTCCACTCACTTCCAGTCAATCAAATAATACATATGCACCTGGGCGAGGATGCTGAATTTCCCAAAATGCCCCCGGGGCAGAGGGCTCTCTGTATCCGCATTGATCTGCCACTGGTAATTATAAGCGGTTATTCCCTGTATCCTGCCATCGATCAAAAACCTGTTCCACTCCCGGGTTATCAGCAGCGCCCCACTGAAATCCACCCAAGGACGGGCGTTTTCCTGACCTTGAAAAGCCCGGTTATAAAAATCCATATGGTTGGCGGCACGCTCCGCAAGGATTCCAAACTTGTTGACCCCCTCTACCAAAGACAGTTCCAAAGTCTGCAGGTTGGTGCCCGCTCCTGCTCCTATGCCCATATATTCCCCGTGATTTCTGAATCCCCTGGCCTGACCATGCATATGCCAGCTCATACCGCCACTGATGCCGCTATATCGGACCATCGTGTTGGCACTTTGCGATCCATGCACCATTTCTCCCCTCATCTGAAACCATCTTCCCGGATTTGTTGTGGGAAATAGTTTATTGAATCCCAGAATATACGCCCGGGAATGCTCCGGATTCATTGCGAAATCCCTCCAACTATAGGCATGGTCCCTGCGTCCATATTCTGCATACACCTCCATCTTCGCCTTCGCAATAAAATAACGGGCATACACGGTCGCTTGTTGGTCCTGTTCCCTATCATCGTAATCCACACTATGGCCATCCTCAAACAGCTTGGATTTCTGGAAGGGCTCAAAGACCGGAAACCAGTCCCAGAAACTTTGCCCCCGTTCCGAATTAAACTGTTGAAAGGTCCTGGACAAACCCAGACTTAAACCTCTCAACAAATTGGGGGAGTACACGATATTAAATGCATTCAAGTACCTGGAACTCCTTGGTAATGGTTCAAAATAAGCATTGTTCAATTCATCTATTTGGGAGGGGGGCGCATAATTATTGGCCAAACGGCCTACTACCATCTGGGCTTCAAAATTGCCGATAAAGGTTTCCAAAGGTTTATGGGTATTGAGACTGACATGAGGGAAACCCCTGGCCTGATTGCTGAACGTCAAAGCATGGAACTGCCCGGGTCCCCACCAAATATTTTCAGTAGAAATCCCGGCTTCAAAAGCACCCGCCCGAAGCGCCAACTTAGAATTGCCCCAGCCCAATCTGGCAAACCTTCCCGGAGCGAGGCGCTCACTGGGATCCCCGTTATTCCAATACCGAAAACGTGCGCTATTGACCCTCTGGTCAAAAATATCCCTATATCCTGGAAACCTGCGGTTTTCCACCAAAAGCAATTCCGGCTGAAAATACCCAGAAATCCACTTGTATTTCCCTTCTATTCCACCGCTCGCCAGCGTCTGCATTCCCACAGCAGGCACCATCATGCCCGGGGCATTGCCGTAAGGTCTGCCTGTGCTGTACCGGGAAAAGTTACGAATGGGCAACGGCTGCCACCAAAATTTTTCCTGCACGATGGTATCGGTGCCATGTACCCCTAACCGGAAAGATTCCCAAGAGTCAGAGGGGAATTTGCCATCCCCCGTCCAATTCACCTTTATCGGCCGCTGTACAAAAGACACATCAGGGGATATTTCCCCGACCAACTGCTTCCTTCTTAGCGCCTCTTCCAGCACCGGATGCCCCGCAGGAACTGTCTGTGCTGACAGACCTGATGATAATAACGTCAGGAATAGGAGTAGAAAACACCGCATACTTTAAAAGTAATAATTTATTTTGGAATGTTTATATAAAGAATAATGGGGAAATCCGGAGTCCGGAGTCCGAGGCGGGAAGCGGGGAATGGGAAGATGAGGGAAGCAAGGGTAAACTGAAAGGAGAATAAGGGCTTCCAACATTCCTCTCATTCTGACTCCCAGAAATCAGTTCCTTCCTCCACTTTTCGAAAATTCTACCGGAAAGTATTTCGCTTTCGCAACCTGTCTCTTCCAATCTTTCAAACCTACACTTCATCCAGAAAAGCCAGCTGCACCATGCCCAGCCACTCATGCAGTACCTTTTGCCAATTGGCTAGCGACTGCAGACTCGGCACATAACCATACCTGCTCCCTCCGGGATGGGGCCTATAAAGAAAAGAAGTAGGTGCTGCTACAGGTTTCAAACCCTGCTTCCTGAATACTTCCATCGCCCTGGGCATGTGCAAGGCTGAAGTGACCAGGATGAGCCGGTCTTCCCCTGGATACATTCTTTTAAAATCCCTCGCCTCTTCTATGGTAGTCAAGGGAGTAGGGATCACTTGCACACTACTTTCAGGCACACCCCACTCCCTAAGTGCATTGGCATAAATTTGTGCTTGGGACACATAACCTTCCCGTCCGGCACTGGACATGACCAATGTCACTTCAGGAAAGGTTTTCCAAATCCGATATGCCTCCAGCACCCTCGCCTGGGAAGCACTGCTCATCTGCTGGGAAGCGGGCAAATCAGGATCAGGCAAGCCGCCGGAACCCAATACCAGCACCTTTTGGGGATATCCGGTCATGGTCAGGTCCAATACAGGATAACGGCTTTCCATCCGGTAGATAACCGCATCGGAAAACGGCCTGAATAGGCCCAGTATCACCAAAAAAGAAAGCAAAGCCACAGCTTTGCCCCATACACCTTTTTTCCAACCACGTCCTGCCAACACCACCAGCAGCACGAATATCCATAATGCCGGGTTGATTAAAAATTGATTGATAAAAAACCTAAGGAAATTCAACTGGAACAGTATTTAACAAGCTGCATCAAAGAACCCGTCCTGTAATCGCAAGGAGCGGAAATCTGACGTTATATTTGACGGACACGGTGCCCGCGACGAAGCGGTCCCCAGACGATTGCGTAAAATAGGACTGCTTCGTCGCAAACTCCTACCGATGACGTGTCGTACAATGCACTGTTATTCAGATGGTTGAAAAACACTGATTTTGACGGTTTTGGACAGCCATATCGGCTGCGCATGGAAGAAACCGTCATCCCGATTTGTGCATTTTCCAAATGTTAAGCCTCGTGACGAAGCTTTTTCGTCATTACGAGAAGCGGTAAAAGGTCATATGGTTTATCGTATCGCTGCCCGCGAGGAAGTAATCTCCTTACGAAATTGTAAATCTGTCACCTTTGATAAAGGTCGGATAGGCATCGGACTGGGATCAGGATCAAGGGTGGGTGAACATCAGCTTTGATACGGATATGGTATAAAATATCCTTGCTTGTAACTTGCTTTAATCCTGCTTTAGACTTGGCTTTAACTTGCTTTTAATAGCCTGTTAAAAAAAATATAATGCATATCAATAGAGGATACACGTCGCCCTCTTTGCATGAAACCGTTGCCTGATGGCCAGCTATAAACGGAATTTGTAGTTCCATGAGACAGCCCCAATAGGGAAGGAATAATACCTCTACCCGCCTCTTACAGCATCAACCTTTTATAATCCTTCAACAACTCTGTTTCCTTCATCAGCACCGGAATTACATCCACATCCCTTAAAAAAATCAAATCCTTTTCAAACTCATAGATTTTAAAATTACGGTCAAAATCACTGGCACCCCGTAATAAATCTATGGTATCGGCCGCAAAATTGGCTCCACCCGCGGCAAAACACTGGGTAAATGCCACATGGCGTACGTTCACCTCCGTCAGATAGGGTCTGCCATCCAGGTCCTCTTTAAAATCCACCGTAAAAAAACCATGTTTTTTTACATCTACAGCCTCAAAAATAATATCCATGGCCCTCACGGCCACACTCACCAGCTCAGGTTCATTCAATAACCTTCCGAAAGAAGTATTGCCGGTGATACCGGATGGCGCCACTTTGGCCATAATGTACTCCACTCTCTCCGCTGTGGCGGCCCTTAGTAATGCACCTTCATAGTACAACAACTTACAGGCTAGATTCCTGCCCGCCAAATACTTGCTGGCAAGAAAATCTGTCACATCGGGATTGATCTGCATCCAATTCCTTAACGTTGCCTTCGAATCCACCCGCAAGGATCCCAGGCCGCTTGTTCCTGAAGCGCTCCTCACCCAAAAATCATCCCCCAGCACATCAAAGAGGTGCTCAAAATCTGCTTCATTTCTTGAAAAAGCCATAGATGGCGGCACCAAACCGGACGCTGCCAGCAAATCCGTCATTTTGCCCTTATCCACCAAAACTTCCGCCAGTCTGCTGTGAGGGAGCAGGCTCTTACAGGGAAGGCCGGCGGTCTCATCGCGCGCACACCAGGCGAGCACCTCCTGTTCAGGAAGAACCACTGCCATACCAATGTTATTTTCCCTCACAATGTCTTCCACTACCTCCCAATATTCCTCGGCGTCGGCAGGAGGAACCACGTAGCTTTTATCAAATAAATCCTTCTGATAAAGTCCTACAGAAAGTACATTGCTGTCTGTGCCTATCAGTTCCACTTCCCGGTAGGGGGAATATTTTTTCAGGGCAATGGCAAAACTGCGGGGAGTGGGTCCCCCGACGCCGGTAATCAAGATCTTCATTTTGTAGTCAGTTTGGTAGGGTATTTATTTAATATCGGAACACTTCATCCCTTTCAGTTATAACCGTTAAAAGGTTCCATGGGCCTGGTTTCACTTTGGTTGACCCCTTCCCTTTTAAGAACTTTCAATACGGTCATCCAAAGTATTTTCAAATCCAGTGCCAAATCCACATGATCCACGTAATAGAGGTCCAATTCAAACTTTTTCGACCAAGAGATGGCGTTGCGGCCGTTTACCTGGGCCCAGCCTGTAATGCCCGGCCTCACTTCATGCCTGCGCCGCTGCTGCGGGGAATACAATGGAATATACTTAAACAACAAGGGCCTTGGCCCCACCAGACTCATATCTCCTTTCAACACGTTGATCAATTGCGGCAACTCATCCAAAGAAAGTTTCCGCACCAACCCGCCCAGCCGGGTCATCCGCTCCATGTCCGGTAAAAGTCGTCCCCTGGCATCCCTTTTATCATTCATTGATTTGAATTTGATGATGTAAAAAGGTTTTTCCTTATACCCTGGCCTTTCCTGAAAGAAAAAAGCGGGACCGCCGTTCTGTATAGCCAAAGCAACAATCAAAAAAACAATGAGAGGGGATAAAAGCAACAGGGCGAGCAATGCCACCACAAAATCAATTATGCGCTTGACTATTTTCTGATACATTAACGCTTTGTCAGTTCTTGTTGATGTTTTATTAAAATGGATTTTAAACCTTGATTCACGGGTAATTGCCATACCAGTTTGCACCAGTCGTGGTTGCCCTCTATCAGGCCAGGGCCATTTTCAGTCACCACCACATCCCATCCTATGGACCTGTTCTGGGGATGCTTCAATGCCGCCCTTTCGACTAAAGTAAGTATTTCCTGCCAAAACGGAATTTGAAAACCCCAGATACGAACCCCCGTGACCGGATGGGTTTCACAAGACTGCCTGGTAATATCACTGAAAACAGCGGCTCCGTTAATGATACCCGTAGACTCCTCTATAGGAGCAGCCATGTTCCCCGCAGCCATATTGTCTACAGGGCCATCCACAGCGATGCGCAGCCGGCACCCGAGCAGTTCCACTTCATTCCGGGCATTCACCTGGGTGAATATCCTCACCGTGTTCACCGCGGTGGGGGCCAATTCCTGGAGAGCAGGATGCTGAACCAAAAACTCTTCAATCAAATCAAACCGATGCCGGTGCATATGGCTCAACAGGGACTGCCTGTCAAAATCCCGGTTGGAGACCACGGCTACACCTGACCCGCATTTGCCGGTGGCATCTTTAAGAACCAGCTTGCCGATGGCATGATGAAGAAACTCATCCAGCAACTCAGGATTCGCTTCAGCGGCATCCAGAGTAAGTGTTTTATGGACAAAAAATTCTTGGTATGCTTTATAGAATTCCCGCTTATCATCCAAAATCCTTCGCGAAGAAGGCGGGTTCATCAGCCGCTGATATTCATACATAAACCCCGTCCCCGCCCAGTTTTTTCGTTCGCTTTTATTGTCGCCATAAAAACCGAATTGAAAATATTCCAGCAAAGAAATATTGTAGAGAAACACAGAAGATGTGATCTCTTTCAACAAGGCCATTCTCGATTTTCCGGTTTCATGATGCACATAATTCAGAAATCTTGAAAACTTCTCCCTATCCAATTGTTTAAGATAGTATCCAAAGTATAATATTCGATTTAATTTCATAAAATCACAATTTACGAGATTGAGATAGAACGCGGATAAACGCGGGTGCGGCGGATGGTCGCTGATTTTTTTTTCTTATCCGCATAATCCGTGGCGTTCTCACTATGGAACGCGGATAGTCGCTGATGCAGCGGATCTGCACTGATTTTTTTATGTCCTATCCGCGGTAATCCGCATAATCCGTGGCACTTGTGGGCTATTCCTTGGAACGCGGATAAACGCGGGTGCGGCGGATGGTCGCTGATGTTTTTTATATTCTATCCGCGAATATCCGTTAAATCCGTGGCACTTGTGGTCTATCCATTGGAACGCGGATAAACGCGGGTGCAGCGGATCTGCACTGATTTTTTTATGTCCTATCCGCGGTAATCCACATATTCCGTGGCACTTGTGGTCTATTCCTTGGAACGCGGATAAACGCGGGTGCGGCGGATCTGCACTGATTTTTTTATGTCCTATCCGCGGTAATCCGCATAATCCGTGGCATCCGCGTTCCCCTTATTCGAAAATACCTTCCTTACAAACTGAGGATTTTTACCGAAATTGACCAGCAGGCCTACTTCCATTTCCGTGGCCTTTAAATAATTAATCAGTTGGTATCCATGTTCTGGAACGAGGCTTTCGGCGGCTTTAACTTCAATGATCACTTTATCCTCGACAATCAGATCCGCAAAATAATTACCTACCGGCGTCTCGTCATAAAACACCCTGATCCGCTTTTGCTTCTCCACCAAAAATCCCTTTTTAGCCAATTCATAAAAAAGCGAATTCTCATATACCTTTTCCAAAAAACCATACCCAAGGGTATTATATACTTTATAAAACGACCGAATAACAGCCTCCGTAATGTTTTGATATTTTAAGTTTTCCATGCATAAAAAATTGGTTAAATCTCTCTAATGATAATCATTTATCTTCAAAAAACCATATTTGCTTATTTCTAAGAATATCCGGGTTAACTGCCGGGTCTGTTAAGGAACGCTGATTTACACAGATGCAGCGGATCTGCACTGATTTTTTTATGTCCTATCCGCGGTAATCCGCTAAATCCGTGGCACTTGTGGTCTATCCATTGGAACGCTGATAAACGCGGGTGCAGCGGATCTGCACTGATTTTTTTATGTCCTATCCGCGGTAATCCCCTAAATCCGTGGCACTTGTGGTCTATCCATTGGAACGCGGATAATCGCGGGTGCGGCGGATCTGCACTGATTTTTTTATGTCCTATCCGCGGTAATCCGCTAAATCTGTGGCACTTGTGGGCTATCCATTGGAACGCGGATAATCGCGGGTGCGGCGGATCTGCACTGATTTTTTTATGTCCTATCCGCGGTAATCCGCTAAATCTGTGGCACTTGTGGTCTATCCATTGGAACGCGGATAATCGCGGGTGCGGCGGATTTGCACTGATTTTTTTAAATATTCTATCCGCGGAAATCCGCTCAATCCGCGTCACCTGCGTGCCATCATCTTCACCAATTCCGACACCGACACGAACTCCACCTCCGGCCATTTTTTAACAACTGCGTCCAGCAAACTTTTAAGATCCCCCAGGCCTTTTGCTCTGTTTTTCGGATCAATATGTCCACAGAAATTTACCCGGTGGGAAGATATAAGGGCGGGCCTATTCCATCTAAACGCCGCCCCAATCTGCTGTATCGCCTTTGCCACATGGTCGAAACCGCCATGGGTGGGTTCAAAAACCACATTGCGTACCAGATGAACCAGACCATTTTCCGGTTTGTATCCCGCATAGGCCAGTCGTTTTTTGTACCTCCCCATCCCCATATGCCTGCGCTGAAAAAAGGGCTTATCCAATGCCTGAATCCCATATACCGTTAAGTCCTTCTCCATAGACTCCGGAAACTGCTGGGCTGGAGGCGTAAAAGCCACAGCCCTGTAGCCATATACTCTTTCAAAGGCATCTACACCCCTTCGCAAAATTTCCGGGAACCTCTCCGTATCCCTTTCAGCATCCCAAAAAGAAAACGCTGCCGTCCAATTGATCGACGGATAGTTTGTTTTACCCAGTCCGATTAAAGAGCGGTTTTCCAAAGAAGCCATCAATACGGGATCTTTGCACGCCAATTTTTCCTCGAAAACTTTTAAATTAAAATGTTCCCTACCATGAAATTGAGGCTGCATCAACCCTTTCCGTATTCCCTCCTTCCACAATGCCCACGTACCGCTATAAGCTCCCGGTTGCTGCGCTTCCAATTTCTCATACGTCTGGGGAAGCAGTTCATAATGGTAATCGCAATAATCACTTTCCCCCATTTTCTCGAAATCGATATTACAGGGAAGTGCATAAGGTGTAAAAACCGCGTGATGATCACGCCCATCCCGGGCACTCGCCAGCACCTCGTACAATCCTTCCAAGTCTTCCCTTGTCTCTAACGTATCATATTGATCAAAGCGGTTGCCTTTAACCTGATGAGCCTTATTCACTGTCTCGTATGCCGCTCTTGAGTTCAGCCGCACATTGCCATAATCGTCCACCGCAAATGCCACCAGTTTACGGTCTGTCCGCCAACCGGGAATGTTTTTAAGATTGTCAAAAATTTTTTGCTTGATATTCAACACTTTCCTCAGTATGGATTATGGGATGTTCATTCAAATATTTTTCAACAAATTTATGCGCATTGTTTCTTCTGAAATCCAAAGAGGCCCTCTCTGCCGCAAGGGCCATCTCTTTTTGAAGCGCTTTGCTTTCGCTCAGGTTTAAAATAAATTCCGCCGCTTCATCCAACTGCTGCTCACTGTAACAACGGGCATGGTTGTACTTATCTGCATAGACCTTTAACTGGCTATCTTCTGAGGCAATATATAAGGAAGGAATACCATAACTCATTAAATTATACGATTTACTGGGGACACTGCCCCTGCTGGTCTTCTCATCCAAAATCACCACTCCTAAATCCGCAGCGCTTAAAGAGAAGGGAAACATTTCATCAGTCTGAAAAGGCAAAAATTGACAATTCGGAAGGCTTTTTTCGGAAACCAACTTTTCCAATACAGGCTTTCTTGGTCCTCTGCCTATGATTTGAAAAAGGATATGATCGTACTCCCGCATCTTTTCCGCCAGATCCACCAAAACTTCCACCTTATGGGTCAATCCTATATTTCCGGAATATTGAACAACAAAATACGTATCCAGGGAATGAATCTGAACAAATGGATTTTCTTCTTTTATAACCTTTTCATTCTCTTGAAAAATCGACCAGATGGGCTGGACAATTATTTTAGCGCGGTCGACATATTGTTGCAGCAAATCTGCCATCCGATCGCTAATGGTAAAAACGCGATAAGCCTTTCGAAACGACCGACGGTTTAGCCGGGACCAAAGTTTGTATACCGCATGGTTTTCCCGCATTCCGGTGATTTTAAAGACATCCGGATACACGTCCCATATCACCATGCTGAACCGGTTGGGCAGTACCAGATTGAGCAAATAAGCCATAGGCGGAAGGGAAACAAAAAATACTTCGTGTTTTCTGTATCTCGTCAGCAACAAAACCCACATAGAGAGCATGGCTCTTAGAAAAGAAAACATTTTTTTCCAAGAGGGCCGCTCAACCCATTTATTGATTTTAGTAACTGTTATGGCCGGATTCAATTGTTCTCCCTGAACATGAATACTCCCTGTGATCAGCGAAACGCTGCCAAACCTCTCGTAGAATGAATTACAAAACCCTATGGTTAAGTAATTTGTAGCCTGATTGATAACGACGATTTTCCTGTCTTTTATTTTATCCACTTATTTGAATTTTGAATAAGTTGAGCGCCCAGCGCCAGGTATTTTTCCGCCCTTTCCCTGGCAGAGTTGAATTTTTTCATTTCCAGCTTACCTGCTTCAACCAACTTCTTGTATATTTTAGGCTGTTCATAAAGCCGTCTGATTTTGGTCACCGCATCCTTGGCTTCCAGTGGCGAATAATACAAAGCCGCATCCCCACAAACCGTATGGGCAAAACCCAAATCCGTGGTAACAATGGGCAAACCCATTTTCATGGCTTCCGCATAGGTTGCCGAAAAGCATTCCAACAAAGTGGGCAAAAAGACGGCATCACAGGCCTTATACAAATCCGGTCCTTTTTGGGGAGGCTGGGGACCTATATTGAGCACCTGTTGACGGTTTGCTTTTTTGATGGTCCTATGAAAGTCCTCTTCGGGCAAAGTCATCACAAATTGGATGGCATCTATTCCAGCAGCTTGCAGCCCTTCAATGACGGGGTTGAGGATTTCAAGGTGTTTGTGCCGGTAATACCCTGACAAAATTAAAAACCGGAATTCCCCGGCTGCTTTTTTGGGGAGAACTTCCCTTTCTTCCGGTTCCAGGTCATACTGGGAACCATATGTATTGGAAATGGTATAAACCTCCTCCGAACGGATCCACTTTCGCAGGCGTTGGTTCACATCATCCGTCTGCACCACGTAAGCATCTGCATCTTTTCGGGTAAAATGCCTTATCACGCTACCCTTTAGCCACCATTTTAGTTTTTGCATGGGGGGCAATAATCCAAAAAAAGGCGAATCCTTGTACAAATAATGGGGCAGATTGAAACCCATCAAGTGGGGCACGTTTGGGCGCCAATAAGCCGGACCCGAAGTGGTAAATACAAAGTCCGGCTGCACCTTTTGTTCCAATGTCTTAAAAAAAACAGCCTGGTCCTTTAAAGAAAAGACCCTTTGTGCAGGCCTGTAACCTATGGAGTAAAAGGTGAAGTTGCCCGGAAACATTTCCTCGTTTACTACTTCAGCAATATTTTCCCCAAGGACAACGTGATATTCATTTTCAGGGAACCGTACGCACTCATGAATAAAAGACAAGGCCACCTGTACGCCACCACCCTTAAAAGTTGTCGCTGTATTGATCAGTAATCGCATCAAGAGGTAATGAAAGTCAAGAAATCTGCTGCAATCCGGTCTGCCGTTAGAGGGTGTAATTTCAAACCTGTCCGTTTGGAAAATTTTTCCCTTAAACCATTGTCGCGCATCAACGTTTGGAGTTTGGCTTTAAAATCATGCTGGTCATGTGTCTTGACCAAAAACCCGTTTTCACCATCCTCAATCAGATCCGAAGGGCCAGCCACACAATCATAAGCGACCACAGGCAATCCCGCCGACAGCGCTTCGGCAATGGCATTGGGAAAGCCCTCGGAACTGGAGGCAAACGCGAAAACTGAAGCCCTGTTTAAATAGGCTTCCACATTTTTCACTTCTCCTGCTAAATGAACCTTGCTTTCTGCTCCCAGCGTTTTCACCAATTGGTTCAGTTCAGACAGTAAATCCTTGTTTTTGGCGTTTCCTCCGAGGATAATAAGTTGCCATCCTGGTTCATCTATTTCCACAAACATCCGGATCAACGCGTCAAAGTGCTTGGTGGCGATCAACCGGCCCACCGATACGACGATTTTCTCCCTTTGCTGAAAGGCTGACTTTTTGATATTTCTGACCGGATTTCCTATTACTTTGATATTCCTGTTCCATTTTTGATCCCTGGCAATCCGCGCAGCTTGTTGGGTCTGGGCGATATATCCTTTTGCGCCAGGGTACAACCTGTCGCGTAAAAAATTATGGAACCTGCCCAAATGCTTGTTGGGCTGGCTCCGGTCAGAGATAAACACCGGATAAGGTAAACCCGCTAACGACAACAGGACCAGGTTGTTCCACATTTCCCCAAAGCTCAACACCGTATCCGGCTTTATGTCCCGGACCTTCTTCCTGAGAAAATACATGGTTTTAAGGGTCGCACGCGAACGGCCATACGCTTCAAATTTAAAAGCAGGGCGGTGAATCCTTATGGAATCCGGAAGGGCAAACGCCACCTCTCTCTTCTTGCCAATAAGGATCAAATCCACCTTCAAATCCTCCTCACGGCCAAAGTGCCTCAACAAAACCGCCATCACCCGCTCCATACCTCCTATTCCCAAGGAATGGATGATACAGGTGATTTTAAATGACTGCATGTGCTTCCATTAATCCCGGAATGCCAACCTGATCACTTTTGATTGGGTATGAGATGATAAAATCTGTAATCTTTGGCTATTTTAATATTGATCAACCATCGGAACATACGGTTATTAAAATAAGAGGCTTCTTCCTTATGGTTCGATCTATTGGTATGAGGTAATTTGTCAATTTCAATATCCAGATTCCGGAAAAACTCCGAAAAGTCTACTTTGAGGTTTTCAAATAACCCGATTTTGTCTACGATTGTTTCATTTTTTTCGTTGACAAAGTATTCAATATTGGATTTATAAGGATATAAGACACTCCAAAGATAGAACGGGCAATATCTGGCAAAGAGAATTTTGATTTTCTGGGTCAAAGGCCGTTGCTTTTCCCTTCCTTTCCAAGCCCATCCCTTCGCCCCTTGGCGGTAAAAATTATAACTGGAAACTATCCTGCCATAGGGATGCCGGATAAAGCCGATGGTCTTGAATTTCGGATAATGTTCCCCTAACACCTCTTTAATTTCCAGGGCGGTCATATGTTCTTTGAACCTGTACTTTTTCCCATCTATAGTTATGGCGTTTTTGCATGCCGTTTTATCATTAGCCAATAAAAATTTCTGTACAGAAGTGGTCCCGGTTTTTGGGACGGCTATATAAATGTATCTGTTTTCCAAAGATATAATCACGATCAATCTTTCTTTTAAAACCTGTGGTTTGTTTTCAAAGCCGGCTATACATAGATATAAAATCCCCTTATTTGCTTATAAGACTTTTTGCAATTGCCTTAGTTTTTGTTTCAGATGATATTCCCCGGTCAAATAGGCTGGGTCAATTATTCTGGAGATAAGGTTGTCATGGGTATTTGGCCCGGCCAGGACATCATATGTATTGGAAAAAATAATAAACGAGACCGCAACGGCCAGTGCCTCCAAGTAATCAAAATTAAACCCTTGATATTTTCTGGTTAATTTAAAAAGCTCTTGAATTTGCTTCTGGTTGATCGCTGTTGTATGGAGGTTTTGGACAGTTTCATGAATATACCCGGTCAGATCATTTTGCAGGAAATGGCCGTAATCATGGTGTCTTTTAGTAAAACCGTCTGGAGTTCCTTTTTTTTCGGGATATTTTAACCCGGTCCTTGCCCAGGGAATATCAGCCAAATGCTTTAAAGGACCTCTCAGGATTTCTTCGTACAATCCATCGCCTCTGCAGGAAGCATCCATGGACCAAATATATCCAAATACCTTGGGCGAAGTAAAAGCCTGATATAAAGGTACTTTTCCATGGATAACCTCCATACATGGATTGAGCATCCTTCTCATATAATGCAGCTGGTAATCCAGCTCATTTTTTTGGTAAAGATGTTTTCGGGGGAATAGTCTACGATAACGGGAAACTTCATCCCGCAGGGATTTTTTTATTTTGGTCTGTCCAGATTTACTGATTAAGTGAGCAAAATTCCGCACACTAAAGTCTATGGGCCTAAGGCTGGTCAAATGCATACCTGAAAATTCCGCTCTTCCAACGCTATCCCCGTAACTTCCCGCTAAAATTATATCCACATCTTCTACCGCATCAACCGCAATATCGGGCATGGCATGCAGGTGCAACCCGGAAAATTCACATCCACGTTTTCCCGCCAGCACAATATTTCTCCATAATTTTTCGGGGCCAACTACATAATGTTTCCAATCCCAACCTGATCTCTTTGCTATCGCTCTTGCATAATTAACATCTCTGCTATCTTCGTTGCCCCAAGTATAGGCCACTACTTTAAGCGCAGGTATTTTTTTGTCCTTTATCAATTGGTCCAAAACGCCAGCTACTACCCGGCTATCCATTCCCCCGCTAAGCAGTATTCCCACGGATTTCGCCGGCCCTACAGCGTCTTTGACTTCCTCACACAACAACTCAAATAGTGTTGCCGCAATTTCCTCCTGACTGCGAATAACCTCTTTATGTTCAGGCAAATGATGAAATTCCCATTGGTTTAACTCACTGTTAGGTTTTCCCATCCAGGGCGAACGGTAAATTCCATTGACGATAGTCTTGTCTCCCAGGATAAACTTTCTGCTTAACACACATTGTAAAGCACTTATATCGATTTCAAGTTTTTCCGGATATTGGGCTATTATCTCCTCAAAGGATTCACGAAAAACAAATTTACCTGAATGGTCCTTATAATAATAAGGGCTAAATGCCCCAAGGCTCTCGGAGTGGGCAAAAAGTTTGCTTGTTTGGATCATACACATGATTGTCAGATTTTAGAAACCCGAATAAGAATATCAATTAAAATCGGAGATGGCTACCTGTACCTCCTGCTTTTTTGAAACACATAAGTCGAGTTCTTGGAAAAAACATCATAACCGATTGTTAATAAACTGTCCTTTATTTTTGAGGTAATATCCCAAAATAGGCTCTGCAATATTTTTTGGACTTCCCTGTGTCGGCCAATTTGCAGAGGGGCCGGGGGAAAATTCTATTTCACTGATGATATAATTGGACTCGGATGGCGGCAATGTTATATCCTCAGCTATTACATCAATCCCTCCATACTTTAAGTCCGGTATAGCAGAAATCGCCCGGTTAAAAATCCCATCGTACGCTTGATGGTATTGATCTGTCATATCAATAAAGTCACCCCCGAAGGCTATGTAGGATTCCTTTCTTAAAATGACCAGCTCATTTTCTGCAGGGACGGAATTTTAAGGTAAGTCCGCTTTCGCCCAAAGCATCTAATTTATCCATGGTTAAGGGTATATCTTTGCCTGTTAAATAGGTCATTTTATTCCTTTCGCTATTTTTTCTTTTTATCAGTTCTTGTATGGTCGCCTTCCCGTCACCGGTCACATTCGCCGGCATTTTATGATGCACAGAAAAAACTTTACCGTCGACCATAATCACCCTATAATCAAATCCTTTAAAAAAATTTTCGACCAGGACTTCCCCCTCTGTACCCGGGGAATAGGCCGCGGCTTTAAAAAATGCTTTTTTAAAATCTTTTTGATTCTTTATACCTAGCGTCACCCCGTCTCCTTTTACCCCGTTGGGCGGCTTCACGACAACGGAATAATCCAATTTTTCAGCAAAATCCAAAGCTTCCTCTCTCTGATAATAAAAAAACAATTGGCTTTCTGTCACGTTGAGTCCGTTGTTTTTCAACATTTCTCTGGCCAGTGATTTGTCGAAACAAAATCTTTTCATTGCCCAGGAAGAAGTGGGCCCCATCATTTGTTCAAATGCAATCCAGCTTCCTTTCCCATCCAGATCAACCAAAAGGGTCCGGTAATCCATCCGTTTTGTTTTAAGCCCTTTTTTGATGGCCGCTTCCTCCATCAGTTGGGATTTCACAGTGGGTTTTCGTGGATTATTTTCTTTCCGTTTTTTTATTTTTGGCCCTGAACTTTCCAATAAATACCTTTTATAAAGCAGTTTGATTTTTTCGCACATCATGCATTGGTTAGTTATAAAAAGAGTTTTAGCTGTCTCATAAAGTAAGGAAATTCGTCCCTCATGTTTAATGATTGTTTTCCAGTAAATCAGGATCCCAAATAGGACCGATCAATGCTTCATTTATCCAAACATCCGGTTTGAGGGCATTCCATTCAATCAATTTCGGCTCGGCATCTTTATCAATATACACGTCCCAGGCGATGAAACGGACATAAGGATAATCATTATGCGATTCGCGGCAGATGGTCAGCGCCTTTTCAAAATTGGGAATCCGGATATCTCGATACTTAAACCCCGTGTCCGGATGGCTATCTCCAATAGGCAATCCTAAATTGTCATAGGCTTGATTGAAGGGCGTGCCCTCTTTATCAATGAAAACCGATAAACCGCCGGTTTTCACATTATCTACCTTGGATCCATTTGCCCCTAGACGCAACTTGATATACATTACTTTGGGACCCATATTTTGATCCAGAAAAGTAGTGATTCTTAACGTATTGATGGCACGGGAATAAACGGCACTAATGGCAGCGTGCTGCTGCACAGACGGCTGAAAGACAAGATTCTTTTTGAGTTTCAGATAATCCTTCAAATCAATGTCTTTCCAGTCCAGAAAACGGGTGGAAAAGGCACTTGCGCCTGTATCTGTTTTGATGACCACTTCGTGATTGTATTCCTTCAGAATCATTTCAGCCTGATCTATAGGTATCACACAAAAATTCGGATCATAAAACAATTGATTGATGAGCAGAAACAAAGGTTTAATGGCATAATTACCAAAAAGCCGGAATTCAAAGGTTTTCATCGTGCTCGAATGGGATTTTTCACCTGGATTAAGGAAGGGAATCAAGGTACATTGGTAATAATCGTCCGGTACCCATCCCGCTTTAAACTCACCCCGCAACTCTGTATAGGTGGCCAACCAAAGCCAATAATCCGTACTGCCAAATTTATCCCTTGCATAGGCTTTAATGGTGCGCTCCAAACCGCTGTCTATTACACTGCCTCCTTTCTTATTTACGATTTTCTTCCTTATATCCACAGCCATTTTTCTGGATGCGACAAGTTTCCGCCAAGTATCAAAGCGTTCCCCTCCTTTTATGATTAACTTTCTTATATCAACGCTCATAAATTTGATGATCTTTTTAAATTTCCTTTTTTATTTTAGGGGATGACTTTCCAAAATGGGCCTTTGGTGGCTTCATAGATCCAAAAAAGAGGATGGTCTGCATTCCATTCAATGATAACGGGTTCCTGGAATTTGTTGATGGCGATATCCCATCCGATGAAATGAACGAAGGGGAATTTTCTATGCGCAGAAATACAAACTTCTTCAAGCTTGTCAAAATAGGGCAACTTGTTGGAGGTATAATATACCTGATCCGTGTTCGATACAATGCCCCAGTTGGAATACCTTACTTTCTCCAAATAACCCGATTTGTCCACGGGAATAAAATCTCCCCCAGAACTTAGGTTGTCAACCCTTGAACCCGCTTTACCCACTTTTAGAAAAATCTTCAGCAAACTAACTTCCCCCTCTTTATTTAGGAAAGAATATACCCTAAACGTATTTAAAGAATCTTTATTAAGGCTCTGTAATGTTTTATCCTGTTCTATGACAGGTTGTATGATATAATCAAATCCTTTGTTGAGAACAGATTCATCTATTTCTTTAGGGTTTAAAAAATACACGCCCTTCCCCCCACTTCCCATTACTTTTTTTTGTACCACTTCATATTCCGCCGACTTCAATTTTTCCAAAGCCTGAGCACAGGTCAGCGGGACCAAATCGGAATCGTAAAACGCGTTCCCCACCTTGATCAATATCGGCTGGAGCGTGTGATCCGGAAACAACTTATGATCAAAGGCTTTAAGCCCCGAAAGTTTGCCTAGATTATTATAATTCATTTTTGGCAACAAATTAAACTTGTAATAATCATTCGGTATCCATCCGGGAATAAATTCACCTCTGATTTCTGTGTACAAGGCAATCCAGGGCCAATAGTTTTTTGACCCGAATTTGGTTTTACAGTAGGCTTTGATTTTTCTTTTTAGCCGCTTATCAACTGCCTTCCTTCCATTGAGTTTTCGAACTTTATAAATATTGAGAAGGGCACTCAGCCTCGATTTTTTATAGCTAAGAAGTAGATGTGTTTTTTCGTATTGATTGTCTATACCGCTGCATATTTTTCTTACAATGCTCAAATACTTCTTTTTCACGTTCCCAATAATTTTTATGTCAGGTAGCCTGATCCGATTGTACAGGTATTTTTATTATGCGTTATTATCAAACTAAGCAACCTGCCCTATTTTTTACTTCATCCGTGTAATTCCCAAAAAAAGGAATTCCCGCGTATTGTGCGAAACGGATGCTCTGTGCCTGGGTATTGACCTCAATCACCCTCCACTTGCCATCCGCATCATAACACATGTCCAATCCGATTACCCGGGTATAAAATATCTTCCTGGCCACTTTAAGGGCTACCCCTTTCAGTTCATCATAATTCGGCAATGTCATATCAAAAGATTTTCCGGAATTGGGATGTACTTCCAGCCTGTCTCCGTATTTGTCCAGCGCATGACCATGAAGTTTGCCGTCTTTCCTGATAAATGATACCAGCCCACCATCCGACACGTTATCCAGTCCGCCATCTCTTCCCATGCGCAGGGCACCGTGCAAAAAGACAAACGCCCCGCTTTCCAAACTCCTGTACAGGTGGGCCCGCACCGTATTCAGGCTTTGCGGATGGAAGACCGCCAAAACACCATGTTGTCGAATTCTCTCTTGCAATACCCACCCTGGATCTCCAGACAGCAAAGTTTCCAGTCCTTCCGTCTGTTGGGTCACAAACTGCACGCCCTTTCCGCCATAGGAGCCAAAATTGGGTTTTACTACAAATTGATGGGGGCTTGTCTTAATCCACTCCACCACATCTTCTATCCCGACAACTTCCCATTGGTCATTATAGTAATGCCCGTCAATCTTATGGAAATAAGTGGCCGGAAATATTCCGCTTCCGTGCCAATGATGGTAAAAGCTTTTGTGCGAAAAAAAATCACTTACTGCGGGTTGATTCAGTCGGGGTTCAATGTATCCCTGGTACAATTCCTCGGGAACGATCCTTTTATCCTTTACACCGGAAAGCTGATGACAGATCCGAAAGGTTTCAGTTGAAAATTTCATTTTCAACTGCTTCCAATAACCCACATGATCTGCCAAAATTTGCTTTCCAGTATTTTGAAGCAAATGAGGATGTAACCGAAATACCTGAGCGTGACGTTTTTTCCAAGCCTTCACTACACTGCTGTACCGGTGTTTCTCAATGATCTTCTTGACCGCCGTTTTCATTTGTCAGGTTTTTCTATCATGGTGGCAAGGCCTGCGGAATGGTGAAACTCCACATCCGTCCATTTTTTCAATATTTTACGGATCAATTCGGCCAGCAACTTCAAATTCCTGTCACGGTTGGCCTCATCCAGGTAACCGATGTAATTCAGGCGATGGCTGGTAATGATGGCCGGCTTTTTCCATAGGAAAGCTGTGGAGATTTCCCGCAGGCAATTCCCCACCGGATCCTTGATGCCCAGCTTGAAAAGAGAAGGTTCAAAAACCGCGTTCCGGATCAAAAAGCGCTGTCCGTAGGCATTTACTTTTCCCATATAAATTTTATGCAGTTTGTTTTTTCTTTTTCCCGTTTCCGGCAACGGCTCCTTCATTTGCCAAATGCCCTGGTAAAAGCCGATCCCGGCCTGGGCCGCTTTGGGGTGATAATCCGGCGACCAGGTATAATTGGGAGGGATCACCGTTTTGGAGGCAAAGCCAAAGGTTTCCGCAAACTGCCGGTAACCTTCCAAAAAGAAGGCCAGTTTTTCCCACTTGTCCAGCTCGGAATCATATCGCAGGGACTCCACATAAGCATTGCCCCGGGGAGGCATGCCATGGGGAATGGCACCCGGCAATTGGTATTCAAAAGCAAAATGCGTGTCCTTGTCCCTTGCCTGCAAGGCCTTCATGAATTTGCTCACATTCAGGTGCTCTCTTCCATGGTATTGGGGAAAAAACAAACCTTTCCGCATCCCCTCCTGCCATAAGGCAAAACTGTTGCCATGCCGGGGATATTTCTTCAGGGTTTCGGTAAAATGCTCATAGTAATACTGTTCAAATCCTGAGGCTTTGATTTTCTCAAAGTCCGGGTTGCCCATGATCACGTTGGCGGTGATCACAGGATGCTTGCCCTTGTGGTCTCTGAATTGACTTAAGGTATCGAACAAAAGGGACAAATCCGCTTCACTGGCCAGGGAATCGAATTTCTCATAGGCGATACGGTCGACCGGGTAACCTTTTTTCAAAAAGGCCCGGTAGGCCGCTTTGTCAGGCATGCGTATGCTTCCCCAATCATCGCTTTCAAAGACCACAATTTTCCTCCCGGTTTTCCAACCCCGTAGGTTGATCAAGTGCCTTCTTATTTTTCCCTTTACAGACATACACCTGTTATTTAACGAATTCAATCAGCGCAATATCAGATTTGAGGACGCTCGCAATAAGAGGATTGCTCAAAATCAGATCTATCCCCATATAATCTGCCCCGCTCCTTAAGGAAACAAGCCCGTAAAAAAGCAAAAAGGGTGTTAATATCAATAAAACCCGGTTCATTTTAAGTGATTTCCCAACAGATATATAAACCAAAAATAAAAGACCCATCGCAAAAAGATTAGTCACGGTCATATACCTTGCCCCTGAAGGTACCATAGATGCTATATTTGCAAAGGAGTACAATAACAATGTAAAGGAAAATAACCGCCCAAAAAACAGGTATGGTCCGAAAACAGGCTTTCTTTTCACATATAGGAAAGCAATCAATACAAAGATAGACCATTTTAGTGCCTTGCCATAAAACTTCGCATGCCAACTTCTTGTCTCCGATTTACTCGCTCTCTTTTCAGCATATTCTTCCGAAACGTAAGCATCCACTCTGTGTTCCAAAAATGAAGGAGTATAAGATTTTAATCGCTCGTTGAGTGCACCGAAGTCAACCTCACTTATGGAAAATGTGGCTAAAAAAATGAAAAACAAAATTTGGTAAGGGATTCTATAAAAAAAATGAAATACCAATAAAACGACAGGTATAATAAAAGCATAATGTGTTAATAAGCTTAATAATATAAATAACCAACCCTTCTGTCGTTTATAATAGAATATCTGTATAGTCCCTAAAAAAAATATATGGGCTGCGGTCCAGAAACGAAAAGCATTGATTTGCCAAAATGCAACTATTAACGCAAATATAATCAGCAGTACCCAGGCATAAAAATCCAGTTTTCTTTTTAGGCTCTGTTGAATTAGAAACCATAAGTTTCTCGAATAAAAATATCCAAAAATCAACCCAAAAACGAGAAAAAGGAATGTCTCATTAGCTGTAAATATTGAGACTAGGTAGGTCACCATCGGCTGCATCACATCAACATAACGGGTCTCATCATTGTATAATGCATTAACAATCCCTTCAAATGAAAGATCCTCCTTGGCCATTTTATGCAATGCCTCTTTATATCTATTGGCATCGAGTCCTTCCCTGATTATGGGCATGGTCATTCCGTGAAAAGCGACCATCATCCAAATCACATTCTTTACCCAATATGCCTTTGGATAACGAAAAGCATACAAAACGGCGATTATTGGAGAAATCAGGAAAATAATCCACACACTTAAAGAAGCCGAAATTCTATACATCGTCTAATGAAGGGTCAGATTTAAAAACTGCTTCGTCACGTTTTCGATCTTGTATTGACTGATATCCTCCCGCAAACCTCGCCGATCAAAATTCCAATTCAAATATTCATTTAATTTAATTTTGTCGGCTTCTGTGTTCCGATAACTGAGGATAGGGATATTAAGATATTGATAGTCTATTAACTTTAACGATTTTTGAACATCCAATTCATAAGGAAAATGTAGAAGGAAATCCATTTCAGAAAGTACATGCAGCAATTTTCCCCTTTCTAAATAACTCCTAATGATACATTTTTCCTGAAGCTTTGGCGAGCAATGGCGTTGCCAAAAATCAAATTCTCTGGTATAAATATAGAATTCAAATGCAGCATTTACATTTTCTAGTTCCTGCAAAAATGGGATCGCATAATGTTTATAACTGCCAATATTTCCAGAATATGCAAATGCTACGCATTCTCTGGATTTTTTTTTATCGACATTTTTAACTATCTCAGGAAATGAGAACCCTTGTGGGATCACTCTTATTTTCTCTCTGAACTCAGGATAATAAGCCTCCTTAGCTCCTGGAAAAGGCACAGAAATAAAATCTGCTTTTCGACAAAACCATTTCTCTACCCATTTAAAGTAAAATGGTCGTCTGAAAGTATCATTTTTATGCCCCATGTACGGATCTCCACAGTCGGCTACCCAGGTTTTGGCTATCGGATGATATTTATTCCTGCTTGCCGCCACCCCCCAGTGGATGGGGTAAGGTACCGCAACAGACACCAGCATATCATATTCCGATTCTTTTTTTAACGCCCTTGTCACCAATCCGAACAACTGAATATCGGGAAATTCGAACAGTAATTTTGAAAATCGTCTGATAAACCTTCTTGTCAATAGACCAATTCCTTTCCCTTTTAAAGTCACTCCACTCCATCTGACATGGCCAAGATCTTTTATTTGAAGGTTATATTCTTTTTCAAATTCAAAATGTTCCTCTACCTTAGGGACAAGTACGGTAACCTGGTGCCCTTGTCTGGCAAATTCCTTGGCGAGTTCTGTCGTGCGCAGCGCCCGGGGAGAATTCATCGGATAAAACGACCGGGATACGATTAAAATTTTTTTTTTCTCCATAAGCCGGGAAATCAAATGGATGCGGATTTTATGTTTTGAATGATCCTATAATATTTTTCAATGATAAAATCATTTTTAAACCGAAGCATTTTCTCTTTGGATTTTTTTGTTTTAAGGGCGAAGATTTCCGGGGTCAAATCAGTCAATACACTCACTAATTGATTTTTATCAATATTGATAAAATTCCCTTCTTCATCTGTCAGATAGCCATGCGCCCCGGTATCTTTCACGCCTATCACATACAACCCCTGTGCGGCGGCTTCAAAATATACCCTCCCAAAAGTCTCAGGATAAGACAACATCACAAAAACATCGGTTTCTTTATAGATCTGCCTGATATAACTGGCATCCCTGAACCCATGGAACAACACAGCATCCTGAACTCCCAGGTCCGCCGCCAATTGTTTTAATCCCCGTTCATAATCCCCGTCTCCAATGATGTGATAAATGACATCATAACCCTTGGCCCTGAGGACCGGAAGAGCTTGTATGACGGTCTGGATGTTTTTCATGGCCAACAACCTGGAAACAGTCACCAACCGGAGTTTCCCCTGTTCCATTTTCTTGGGAAGCGACTCAAACCATTCATCATCCAACCCATGAGGCAGTAGGTTTAATTTATGGGAATAATGGGATGACAAGGCATCATAGAGCCTATAGCTGGGCGTGGTAATATAGGAGGCACTGGCCATTACCGTTTTACCTGTTGGCGTGATATACCTGTCGGTATACCCCCCCCTCACTGTCAGTATGTAAGGGATATCAAACTTCTTGGACAGCCTGTAAACTATATATCCATCCGGAAACAGGGCATGACCATGTAACAGATCTGGCACATTTCCCTCCATACTTTTTTCTATTTGCCTGCCGTATAAAAGATAATCGAGTTTAGCCAACTTATGGCTTTGTATGGACAATTTGTTTTGAAAAGGCATATTGAACCTGGGGAAGTTTACCTTTATGCCATATTTTACGTCCCTATAGGTATTGGAGGAAAATATTCTTTGCCTTTTCTTGAGTTCGGGAGTAAGCTTTCCCATCCAGCTGGGGATATGTGGAACGGGTTTATAAAATTCACTTTCCACACCATATCGGCTTTTTAAATCCGCATAGATCTTGATGGAGATATCATTTTCCTGGGGTAAACCGGAAACAGGGATGAAGCTGGCGAAATTTAAAACGCTAAGAGGCATCAATACAGGGGGTCATTTTGCATGAATCAATTCAAACACCTTATCCCACATTAAGGTGGCCCTTTCCTTTTGTGTCAATATAATGTCCTTTTGTTGATGGTAATATTCAGCCTTTGATACTCCTAACCTAGCCTCAATGAGTTTCTCCAAGTCACCCATCTTGTAATTATTGATGTCGAAGAGCGATTCCTCCTGCTTATAATCCTTTAAAAGCATTCGGTACTTATGGCTCCAGGAGGTGGAAACCACAGGGATGCCCTGACACAATGCGCTGACCAGGCCATGAAAGCGGGAAACAATCACCAACTCGCAAGATTTTATCCGCCGCTTTATATCCAAAGGATTCTCTTCCATAATAATGGGAAGATTGATTTGCAAATCTTGATTTAATTTTACCGCAATAGCACGGTCTTGCACACCCTCGTGGATTAGAAAATAGGGACGTTTTTTCTTTTTCTTAATTAAATATGCAATCGAATTTTTTAAGAATCCCAAATAATTCTCATACCCTTCCCCATTCATTTTATAGTTCGGGATGATGGCGATATTTCCTTCGGGATACTCCTCTTTCCCTTCCACTTCTAGGAGATTAGTGAAATCCGGTCCCAGTAGAAACTTGGATTTATCCTCAAAATGGTTGGTTAAGTGGTCCAGAGATTGCTCGTCCCGGGCGAATATCAGGTCCACCTTATTTACCACTTTTTGGAAGGCGCTTCTGACGTAGGCATCATTAAAGGGTCCCAAGGCTTGGGGCAGGAGGATGGTTTTCACGTCTGGCCTGACTTTTCCGTTGATCACATTATCCATCCTTTGGAGTGGCTTCATGTGTCCCCAAAAATCCCCATACGCAAAGCCTGAAGCATCCAGTACCAAGTCAATCTCATGATCTTTGATTGATCCCTGATTTCCACGCCTTTTTTTTGTAAGCAACTGCAATATGCTTTTCCAAGAATTTTTTTTTGATTTTAAACCAGCTTTTAACTGCATTCCATGCTGACTGGCGGCAATAGCATTCATACCAAAACCTGGGGCCGCACAAAAATCCGCCTTCATCCCCCGTTTGGCAAACTCGTGCAGAATGGCCAGCAACAACAAATGGGCTCCCTTATTCTTTGTTCCCACACCTTTGATTTCTATCATCATCTTTTTTGAAGTTTTACTATTTATATTTCCTTATTACTTCCAAAGGCCGCTTTTCCGAATAAGCCACCATTCCGTCAGGATCCGGATACCCTATTCCTATACACATTATAGGTCTTTGGTAGGGCTTTAATTTTAAAAACTCAGCCATTTTTTGCTCCCTGTCCTCTATATCCGGCCAATTGATAGGACAACTCGCCAACCCAAGGGTTTCCAATGCCAGCATCAGTGACATATTGGCCAGGGAAGCATCAATATAAATCAAATGCCGGTCCCGCTCATCGAAATAGGCATCCAGGTTGCCCACAGCTACCACAAAGGCTTGGATGGAGTGCGCATAACCTGTTGTCCCCATGGGAAGCGCCACAGCCGTTTTTAGCAGTTCTTTATCATCGATGATATGGTATTCAAACGGTTGCCTATTACATGCACTAGGAGCTTGGATGGCTGCCAATATTGCCTTGTCTATTAGTTCCCTGTCCACAGACCTATCTAAAAACCACCGCACTGAACGTCTTTGCTTAGTCAGTTTATAAAATTCCTCATAGGAAATGTCAGAGAATGAAGCCTTATTCCGAAAATATGGGATCGAAACTTCCTCTTCCCTCCCGTTATCAGCAATCGAAAAATCCGGATTCACCTTTAAAAACCTTTCTTTCTGCACATTTATAATAGGATGGGGCTTACAAACGTGAAAGTATTCAGCAAGCACGTCCGTGAACCACTTTATCTGCAAGTTCTCTTTGGTATCCCTCTTTTTAATCACCCCGATATAGGAATCCACCGTTTCGGCAATAAAGGCAGTGGCAAAGACCTCCTTTCGCGGACGCATTAGAAGCCCCTTCTCCAACCGGTGGATATTCCGCACTAACAGGAAGTAATTTGACTTTAAATTAACAGCCTCTTTGATGTGCTTTACTTTACCGGCAAGCACTGCTTTATTTTCTCTTCTAAACGATGGGTTAAGTAACAAATAGTATATTGAGGATAAAAATCCCGAGCGGTGACAAAATTGTGGGATTTTCGCTTCCAAGAATGATTTTTTGAATTTGGCTAATTTATTTCTCAGTGCGTTTAACATAAATTTATAGATGTCTACATCTTTTTTAATTCCCTTACCTCTTTCAGTTGCGCTTTCAACTCTCCTCCTAAAAACATATAGATGACAGCTCCATAAGTGCCAAACAGCAAAAAGGCCGCAATGGCATAATGCATGGAAGCATAGGTTACCATCACATTAACCACGGCATAAGCGACAATAGAGGCCAGCCACGGGTATTTGACGGCATCGAAAAATTCCCCGGTACTTACCTTTAAGGAGAGCAAGTATTTAAAAGTGTACTGCGCTATTCCTACAGCAATAACCTTATTCAACAAAATGGCAAAGGCAGCTCCCGTTATGCCAAAGTAGCTTATTCCCAAATACAATAGTGGCAAGAAAATAACAGCCTTGACCAATTGTAACTTCATTTCCAGGCCTGGCCTTCCCATGCCCCTGATCAGCGCGGTATTGCTATTTACCATCATGTGCACCATTACCGACAATGAAAGTATCTTTAACGGGTTCATTGCATCCACCCATTTGGATCCAAAGACTGGCAGAATGATGGAATCCGCAAAGGCAATCAAAAACACCATTATGGGAAAGATAGCGATGCTGTTATATTCCACCGTCTTGAGGTAATATTTTTTTAAGGCTGCGGGATTGTCCTGTATCCTACTATATAAAGGATATAAAACGGTGTTTATTACAGCCATGAGCTTGCCCCGAAACGTATTTGTTAAAATAAAGGCAAAGGTGTAGGCCCCCAGGGCATGGGCACTTAGCAATTTCCCGATCAATAAATAATCCACATTGCCAATCAAATAATTGGTGATATTGGTGCCAGTGGTATAGATGCCAAACCCAAACACATCCTTGAAAGCGGCCTTTTCAACAACACACTTCGGGCGCCATCCGGTGGCAAGAAAGTACTGAGGCATGGCAATTACTATGGAGGCCACTGCATTAAACGCCAGGGACCATACGCCTGCACCCGCAAAAGCAAGAATCAGCGACAACACCCCTGCAGAGAGATTGGACGTATTGTCAATGATGGCTATCTTCTTAAAATTCATGCTCTTGGTCAGCTGCGCCTTGTGAACCAAATTAACCGGGCTGGATAAAATGCCGAGCCCCAATACAGGGATGAGGCTTTTCAAAATCGGTTCCCCATAAAAGACTGCCGCAAACGGAGCTACCACCACACTGACCACCAAATACATAAAGAGCGCCCACCCCACCCCAAACCAAAAAGCAGTATGGAAATGGGCCGACCTTAGCTTTTCCTCTTTTTTCTGAATCAAGGCTGATCCAATACCCAAATCATTAAGCACCTGGACAAATCCGGTGAACACCACAGCCATCCCCACCACACCAAACTCTTCAGGGAAGAGTACCCGGGCAAGGACCAACTTAATTACAAAAGATGAGCCTACGTTAATGATAAGGCGCAAGCCATTCCAAAGAATTCCGGAAATAGCCTGTTGTTTAATTTTCGACATGTATGCGGTTCCTAATCACCAATAATTCCAGACAAGGGAAACCCCGTCAATCACGAGGAGCGGTAATTTATAGTCCTTTTTTACTGTATCGCTGTCCGCGACGAAGCGATCTCCGGACAGATATCGTATTCCTACGTCAGTGGTAGGTTTAAGCTTTTTGAATCACCCTGCCTTCGCCACAAACCAGCCGTTCAGTATGTCTTCGCGGTTATAATCCATCGGTTTGTTTTCCGGGTATTTCAGTACCTGGCTGCCGGCGGCTTCCAGCACCGCCTGCGCCGCGGCAGTGTCCCATTCCATAGTAGGTGGCTTGATAAAAATTGGACACGGACGCTTCCAATAAGTATTTTTGACCGGAACATCCAGGGAAATAATTCTCCCATTTGAATTCGGGGTTAACAACTGATTTGTTAAAATCATAATGTTCATAATTGCTGTCAGATAAACTGAATGTCTCTTTAGGTTTGCTACCTACGATTTCAGGATGTTGTGACATTAAATCGGACAATGTCGAACTTCCACATTTTTGAAATCCTACTATAAAAATGTTCGGTTTTTTCATGTATTATTCTAAATAATTAAAATTGAATTTGTTATAAGGATATTTTTTGTAAATCAACCATCCTCTTGAATTTTGGGATTCTCTGGGACAGCTGCTCAAAATTTCCCTCCTCTTCAATCTTACCCTTACTCATCAAAACAATCCGGTCAACGTTCCTAATGGTAGACAACCTATGAGCCACAATAAGTAAAGTGTACTGCCCATGTAGATCATCAATATTCTGCTGTATGCTTTTCTCAGTTTCAGAATCCAAAGCCGAAGTGGCTTCGTCCATAATCAAAATATCCACCTCCTTAAAAAGCTCCCGTGCAATAGAAATCCGTTGTTTCTGCCCTCCGCTTAAATTAATTCCGTTATGGCCTAGTTCGGTTTCTTCCTTCGCTACTAATCCCTCAACAAATTCCAACAATGAGGCTTTCTCCAACGCGGCTTTAAAGCGTTCCATATTCTCTGCGGTCCTTTCTGACCAAAAAGTAATGTTGTTAAAAACCGTATCATTGAAAATCACCGGTTCTTGGGTGATATAGCCAATTCGCTGCTGCAGGCTTGTCAGTTGAAGTTGATGATAAGGAATACCATCAATCGCGGTTTCTCCTTCTTCTGCCTGCAACAGGCCTGTAATCAGATTGACAAGGGTTGTTTTACCGCTGCCGCTTTCGCCTACAAACGCAATGGAAGCATTTTTGGGAATTTCCAGATTGATATTTTTCAGTATCCGGACGGAACCGAAGCCAAACGAAACATCTTTCAGGCTGATGGATTCCCGGAACCTTTCCAGTCTTATCTCACCGTCCCTGAAAACCTTACGCTCCAGGTCATTTTGAAAATCAAGCACGTTTTCCAAGGAACCGGACCGGGCCAGAAAACGGTTCCAGGCATTCTGCATATTCATCAGGGAACCCAATGCCCTGTAAAAAAAGAGCAAACTGATCAATATGGGCCCCAACCCACCCCCAAGCACGTTGGTCTGGATAATGATCACCGCGGATACCACCACAATCAGAATGGGTTCACGGGTGGAATCCAAAATGGCCCCATAAATCCCGATTTTCTTTCTGCTGGCTTCAATAAATTTTATGGTAGTTTTTAGTTTTTTAGCAAAAAGCGCGGTCAGGCCCGTGGCTTTTAGGTATTTAAAATTGGCCACATGCTGGATCACCTGACCCTGATAGGTGTTGGAATCTTTGGTGAGCTTGCGTGATGCACCTTTGGTGTTTTCATAGATCTTTTTGTATAAAAAATTCGTCAAGCCTCCACCAATGCTTACCAATAGGGCAAACTTCAGGTCCACAAAAAAGGCGAATCCCATATACACCATCACCAAAATAAACTGTTCAAAGGCCTGAAAGTAATACACATAGGCGCCTGATACTTTCTCCACTTCCCCTGTCATGGTATTCTGGATCCTGCCTACGTCCGAAGTCACGAAATCCTTGAATCCTATTTTATTCAACCGGTCCAGCAACTGCAGGCGCATGTTCCTGATAAACCTTTGTTGTAATATGATCCTGTAGGACTTGCTGCTGAACTGCGCGATCCCCTTAAACACGAAGAAGAGGGTCATCACTGTCAAAACGGAAAAAAGGGTCAGTGAAATCCCTATATGCTCCATCCCTTCCACCAAAAAAGAAAGGTTGCCCAAACTCTCGGCATCCACCGCATCGGCGTCGTTCACCATTTGCAACAATGGCAAAAACATGGACAGGCCGAAACCATCCAGCATCCCTACGGCGATGCTTAAAAATACCGCAATAAAGATCCTGTACCTCAGGTAGCGGTAGAAATAGGCAAAGCTGGTGAAATTTCTGGCGATAAGTTTCTTGATGTGTTTCATGTGTTCATAATTGTTTCTTAATGGCCACATGGAATCTCGCATGTCTTATAGTCATCCCTCTGTGACGTTTGCGTCATACTCGATTTCATCTTTCTTTTAAGATGCCTCTTCCGTTTTCGATTTTGTTTCCATTTCCCGGCTGCTCTTGAAATCAAAATCCATGCTAACCCATTCCCCCATTAGAGATACGTTCCTAAACTGGACATCGTTGATAGGAGGGGTATTCGGGGTCATTCCCGAGGGGAAACAAAAATTCAGTTTCTCTGAATGATGTTGACCTGCAGCAATCCAATGAGGTGTTCTGAAAGCAGCTCTTTATGAGAAACAGCATTTTCGTATCATTATGGTTGGGATATTCCTGCCCGCAGCAAGTATGTTTTGGGGCGCAATAAAACGATTAACTTGATACCTGCCTTCAATGCTTCCCTATCGGATTGGATAGTCATTCGTAATTCATATGGCATTTTTCGACCAGCCCCAATTCCTGCATAAGTTCTAAGAAATAAAAATCTTCCTTATACCAGTTACTGATATTTTGAATGGCTAAACTTGAAAGTTTCGTATCCAATTCTACAACATTCTTATGACTCTTAATCGGGTCATTTGTCAAGCTTTTTACCTCAATATTATATTTTCTTTTAAATGCATCAAAATCATCCGAGAGCCGTTCCTGCCTTAGCACATGAAATATTTTTGATTTATTTGATATTAGGAATGCATCATTTTTGAACCAGTCCCAATAAGAACTTTTTACATGGCCGATACTCTTCATGGCCCGTATGGCTTTTTTTCTTATTTTGTCCTCAGCAGAGCCTATCGCTTCACCAAGTTCGTTGGCTGTTCCAAAGAAAGTAAACGCTGTTCTTTCATCTTCGGTCCAGGGATTGTAATTTTTTGGCCTGCCTTCACGCTTCCGGGAATAAAAACTTGAAACAAATCTGGAAACAGGCTCACGGATAGTAAAAAAAACAAATTCCCCACTGGGACAATCCTCCAACGTAAATTCATGACCATGCATATGAAACAAATAGGGGTAACTCAATAAATATCTGCCATTTACAATTGAACTCTCCTCAAATGCATTCCTCACGGCTGACCCCCCGGTTTTTCCAATATGTATAAAATGTACCATTTTCATCCCAAAAAGTTTCAAAAGCAGAATGTACATATGGACTAATCTCCTTTTCATGCTTAAAATACTTTAGGGAAAATAAAACGTCAACATAATTACAGTGACCGGGCAACCGTCGCCGCGAGGAGCGGTAATTTAATCGTCCATTTTTACTGCATCGCTACCCGCGACGAAGCGATCCCTTGACGGATTCGTATGCCTCCGTCATTGCCAGATTTAAGCTTTTCGAATCAGCCTCCCTTTGCCACAAACCAGCCGTTCAGCATGTCTTCGCGGTTATAATCCATCGGTTCGTCTTCGGGGTATTTCAGTACCTGACCGCCGGCGGCTTCCAGCACCGCCTGTGCCGCAGCAGTGTCCCACTCCATAGTAGGTGCAAAGCGGGGATAAAGCTGGGCCTTACCTTCAGCCACCAGCATGAATTTCAGTGAAGAGCCCATGCTGACAATTTGCACTCCCGGATATTGGCCGATAAAAGCTTGTGTTTCGGCACTTAGGTGGGAGCGGCTGGCCACAATGGTGGATACTTCCCTTCCATCCTGTTTTTCCAGTGACAAAGGTTGCCCGCCAGTCTCCTGTTTCCAGGCGCCATCCTCCCTGTTGCCCCAATACAGCCAATCCAGTACCGGGGCGTATACCACCCCCATGATGGGTTGCCGCTTGTGGATCAAGGCGATGTTGACGGTAAACTCGCCATTTTTTTTGATAAATTCCTTCGTTCCGTCCAGGGGGTCCACCATCCAAAAATAATCCCAGTCTTTGCGCTTTTCGTAAGGGATATCCTTGCCCTCTTCGGACAGCACCGGCAGCCCGGAGGGTTCAAGGTATTTGAGGATGGCCAGATGGGCCGCTTTGTCGGCTTTGGTGAGCGGAGAAGCATCACCCTTCCGCTCCACCCCAAAATCCTCTGACTGATAAACTTCCATGATCGCTTGCCCGGCTTCCAGCGCCGCGGCTTTTGCCAATCGGGTCAATTCTTTGATCGGGATGGTTGTTGGCATTTTGAAAAGTGTTTTCGTTCGATTCTCTATTCGCTGCTCCCTATTCTCTGCGTTTGAATACTTAGTGAATGGTGAACAGGGAAAAGTGAATAGGAGGATTTCGCCCGATTCTCTGTTCCCCGTTCCCTATTCCCTGTTTTCCGAATACTCCGTGAACGGTGAATAGAGAAAAGCGAATAGGGATTTCCTATTCCCGGTTCCCTGTTCCCTATTTCCTGAATACTGAGTTAATAGTGAATAGGGAAAAGAGAACAGGAGTTTTCGTCCGATTTCCTATTCCCTGTTCCCCGTTCCCTATTTCCTGAATATTAAGTGAATAGAGAAAAGTAAATGGGAAGTTTTTCGTTCGATTTTCAGCTTCAAATCACCATTCCGGCTCCCATTGTCTCATTGGTATTGGGATCGATCAAAATCAGGGCACCGGTCTGTCGGTTCTTGGCATAACTGTCGAAAAACAAAGGCTGAGCCGTACGCAGCGAGATCCTGCATATATCGTTCATCTCTATCCTGTCTATACCTTCTTCACGGTGCAGGGTGTTTACATTGACTTTATATTGGATATCTTTCACCATGGCCTGGCATTCCTTGGTGGTATGGCGCACGATGTATTTGGTGCGGGGTATAAGGGGGCGCTGGTTCATCCAGCTGACCATCACTTCCAGGTCCTGTCCCGTCTGAGGCTGGTTGTTGGGCCGCACGATCATATCTCCCCTGCTGATGTCGATATCATCTTCCAGTGTCATCACCACTGACATAGGGGCATGGGCCTCCTGAATGGATTCTCCATTTAAGCTGATGTCCTTTACCCGGGAAGTGAAGCCGGAAGGAAGGATTTTCACTTCATCTCCGGGTTTGAAAATACCGCCTTCAATTCTCCCTGCATAGCCCCGGAAGTCCTGGTATTCCAGCGTATGCGGACGTATCACCATCTGCACCGGAAACCTGCAGTCCACGTGGTTATAATCGCTGGCAATATGTACGGATTCTAATAGGTACAGCAGCGTGGGGCCTTCATACCAGGTCATGTTCTTGGATCGCTCCACCACATTGTCCCCTTTCAGAGCGGAAATAGGCACAAAATGCACGTCCCTTACCTGCAGCTTGCTGGCAAAGGCTTTATAATCCTCCACAATTCTGTCATATACTCCCTGGCTGTAATCCACCAGGTCCATCTTGTTGATGCAGACCACTACATGGGGTATCCGCAGCAGGGAAGCAATGAACGAGTGCCTGTGGGTCTGCTCTAAAAGTCCTTTGCGGGCATCCACCAAAATAATGGCCAGATTGGCTGTGGAAGCTCCCGTCACCATGTTGCGGGTATATTGGATATGGCCAGGCGTGTCGGCGATGATGAATTTACGTTTGGGGGTGGCAAAGTAACGGTAGGCCACATCAATGGTGATGCCCTGCTCCCGCTCGGATTTCAGGCCGTCTGTCAGCAGGGACAGGTCCACATAGTCAAATCCTTTTTTTTCACTTGAAGCTTTAACTGCCGCTATCTGATCCTCAAAAATAGATTTTGAATCGTACAACAACCTGCCGATCAGCGTACTCTTTCCATCATCCACCGATCCGGCTGTCGTGAACCTTAACAATTGGTTACTTTCCTGTATACTCATTTTAACTTTTATGGATTTCTTCGTTATTCTTATGCTTATTTCCCACATCGTCACGAGGAGCGAATCCGTAATTCATCCCTCTTATGTAAATTCTCCGTGACGAAGCGATCTCTGGACGATAACGTAAACTAGGAGACTGCTTTGTTCCCGATGAACCGGGACAGGCTGTGCCTCCTACCGATGACGGGGTTTTTCTAGAAATACCCCGCTTTCTTTCTATCCTCCATGGCCGTCTCGCCCCTTTTGTCATCTGCACGGGTGCCTCTTTCTGTAGTCCGCGTAGTGGCTACCTCCATGATGATTTTTTCCAATGTATCCGCATCGGATTCCACCGCTCCGGTAATCGGCAAATCCCCACAGGTCCTAAACCTTACGGAAAGGGTCTTCACGACATCCTTGGGCTGAGGTTTGATGAATTCAGAATTGGCCAGAATCACGCCGTCTCTCAGCACGCATTCACGCTGATGGGAGAAATAAAGGCTGGGCAAGGCAATATTTTCATTTTGTATATATTGCCACACATCCATCTCCGTCCAATTGGATATAGGAAATACCCGGAAATGCTCACCATGATGCTTTCTGCCATTGAAAAGGTTCCAGAGTTCCGGGCGTTGGTTTTTGGGGTCCCACTGTCCGAATTCGTCCCTGTGGGAAAAAAACCGTTCCTTGGCTCTGGCTTTTTCTTCGTCCCGCCTGGCTCCGCCCATGGCTGCATCTATTTTGTGATCTTCCAAGGTGTCCAACAAGGTAATGGTCTGCAGGGCATTCCTGCTGGCATTGGCACCGACCTCTTCCTGTACCCTGCCTTTATCAATGCTTTCCTGTACAGAACCTACGATCAACTGTGTGCCCAACCGCTCTACGAGTTGGTCCCTGAAAGCAAGGGTTTCCGGAAAGTTATGCCCTGTGTCTATATGGATCAGGGGAAAAGGTATTTTTGCGGGGAAAAAGGCTTTTTTCGCCAGATGGGTAAGTACAATACTGTCCTTTCCGCCCGAAAACAACAGAGCGGGCTTTTCAAACTGGGAAACCACCTCTCTGATAACAAAAATGGCCTCCGCTTCTAGTTCTCTCAAATGAGACAGGTAATATTGCATTGTTGAGATTCTTTTGTTGACAATTATTTTATGATCTGTATTTCCGGGAGTACTTTTTCCACAATTTCATCCAAAGCAGCATCGATATTCAGATCCGCCGAGCAGATGGTCATATAGGGATCTTCAGGAATTTCGTAAGGGGAATCAATTCCTGTAAAGTTCTTGATCTGACCTTCACGGGCCATTTTATAAAGGCCCTTCACATCCCTTTTTTCACAGACCTCCAAAGGACAATTGACATATATTTCAAGAAAATTATGCCTGCCTACCAATTCGGCGATCATTTCCCTGTCCTTTTGAAAAGGTGATATAAATGCCGATACCACTACCAGCCCCGCATCCAGCATCAGCTTGGCCACTTCACCGATCCTACGCATGTTTTCGATACGGTCAAGATCGGTAAAGCCCAGATCCTGATTCAAGCCCGAACGGACATTGTCTCCATCCAGCAGGTAAGTTTTAAAACCAAGCCGGTGTAGCTTGCTTTCGGTGCCATTGGCCAAAGTGGATTTTCCACTTCCTGATAAGCCGGTAAACCACAGCAACTTAGGCTGCTGACCGAGGAGTTCTATCCTGTCTTTTTTACCGACTTTAAAGCGGTGGGGGTGAATGTGAGTATCTGACATATCGATGGATTTCAAATGAATGAAACATAGGTACCCCTACCTAATACGGGGCAAATGTAAGCTTAATTTATAAAAATCCCTAAGCGTAGGGCGGGGAAGTGTTGGACTGTTCCCCTGTTCTCTGTTCCCTCAATACTGCGTGAATAGGGAATAGGGAAAAGTGAATGGGGGATTTCCGGCCGATTTCCCGTTCCCTGTTCCCGGTTCTCTATTTCCTGAATACTGCGTGAATAGGGAATAGGGAAAAGAGAACAGGAGTTTCCGTCTGATTTCCTATTCCCTGTTCCCTGTTCCCTATTTCCTGAATACTGCGTGATTAGGGAATAGGGAAAAGTTATTGGGTGGTTCTCGACCGATTTCCTGTTCCCGGTTCCCGGTTCTCTATTTCCTGAATACTGAGTGAATGGATGGTTTCCGGCCGATTTCCTGTTCCCTATTCCCTTTTTCCTGTGTTAACGGCAATAACTTCGGACCACCAATTTCTTACAGCCTCGCATCCACCTTCTCTTTATCCAAAATCGCCTTTACATCATAAATCACCTGCTGGTCATTTTTTTCAAGGGGCATGGACATGAATTCCTTATGGGCAACGGCCAGAACAATGGCAGAATAGTCCTGTAGATCAGGGTGCTGCTTTCCGTTTTGTATATGGATGCCATATTCATGGGCCACTTCCTCGGGGCTTGCCCAGGGATCGTATACATCCACTTCCATGTCAAAAGTCCGTAACTCCCTGTATATATCAATTACCCGGGTATTCCTTACATCCGGACAATCCTCCTTAAAAGTGAAACCTAAAATCAATACTTTGGAATCAATGACTTTAAGGTCTTTTCGCATCATCAATTTGATCACCTCCGTAGCCACATGTTTGCCCATGCTGTCATTCAGTCTCCGGCCCGCGAGGATGATTTCAGGGTGGTAACCCACTTCCTGGGCTTTTTGAGCGAGATAAAAAGGGTCTACGCCAATACAATGTCCCCCCACCAAACCGGGTTTGAACGGCAGGAAATTCCATTTTGTGGACGCTGCCCGCAATACTTCATGGGTATCAATTCCCAACAGGCAAAAGATTTTGGAAAGTTCATTGACAAACGCGATATTGATATCCCGTTGGGAGTTTTCGATCACTTTGGCCGCTTCGGCCACCTTGATGCAGGAGGCTTTATGTGTCCCTGCAGTGATCACCTCACGATAGAGCGCATCCACATAGTCCGCCACTTCGGGCGTGCTACCGGAAGTCACCTTCAAGATTTTGGCCACCGTATGCTCCTTATCTCCCGGGTTGATCCGCTCGGGGGAATAGCCTGCGTAAAAATCCTCATTGTATTTCAAACCTGACACTTTTTCCAGAATAGGAACACATTCTTCCTCAGTTACTCCGGGGTATACGGTAGATTCATAAATCACAACATCGCCTTTTTTCAAGTATTTTCCGATTTCCTCAGAAGCCCTGAGCATAGGAGTAAGCACTGGCCGGTTATGACGGTCGGTAGGCGTGGGGACGGTCACAATGTAAACCTGGCATGAGCCCATCTCGCTGGACTTAGTGGTAGGTAAAAAACCCATTCCTTGTTGCCACAAAGTGTTACTGTCTTTTGCCAGCACCTTTTGTAAATCCTTGTCTTCCACCTCCAGCGTCAGGTCTTTGCCTTCAGCCAGTTCCTGTACGCGTTTGGTGGAAATATCAAAACCGATGACCGGAAATTTTTTGGCAAACTCCACGGCCAGGGGTAGCCCCACATAGCCGAGACCTACTACTGCTATCCTTACTTCTGATAAGGGTGTTAAATGATGATGCATAAAATATGATTTCATTTTCGGATTATAAAAGCCGAAAGTTATCAATTAAATCTGAATATTGATGAAAGAAGGCGGGCATACGGACACAAAAAATCATTGTGAACGGTATCAAAGCACGGTGGCAGCGACATTGACTGATTTTCGATTTCCCAGAAATGGGATTAAAGACAGATCCAAAAATATACAGCTCCGCCACTTCAGTCACAAATGTGAACTAACGTTGAAAAAGAATAACATTTTAAATAATATTAGACGCGAAAATAATTATTTATTTATAGCCCACCCATTCTTTCCAGGATTTTTTTGAGGGGCGATCATCGGAATAGTAACCGTAGCCATAACCATAGCCATAGCCATAACCATATTGATGCGCCCCTTTCTCAATACCATTGAGGATGAGATAAGCATTCTTAAGGATTTTCTGCTTTTTTAGGTTGTTGATGTGCTCAATAAATGGCTTTCGGCTATAGTTATACCGGACAATAAACAGGCATAAATCCGACAACTGCATCAAATCCAAAGACTCCGAAACCAAACCCACAGGAGGGGTGTCCAAAATAACCACGTCATACAGCTCTTTCAGTTCCTGAAGCATGGCTTTGAACCTATCCGTGATAAGCAATTCCGCCGGGTTAGGGGGAATTGGTCCGGAGGAGATTATATGGAGATTGTTAAAAGAAGTGGGTTGGATGATCTTGTTCAGCTCATCTATATTTCCACTCAGATAAGTCGCCAATCCTACCCTGTTTTCCAATCCGAAATCCTCAAAAATCTTCGGTTTGCGAAGATCGCAACCCACCAATATGACCTTCTTGCCGCTCAATGAGTACACTGAAGATAAATTGATGGAGCAGAAAGTCTTACCTTCCCCTGAAATGCTCGAAGTAACCATGATCACTGCTTTTTGGTTTTTGGGCAAAATAAAATTGATATTGGCCCTTAAAGACCGGAAAGCTTCTGTAACTCCGGACCTGGGATGTCTCAATACCACTAAACTCTGCTTGTCCCGGCTCTGGGCAATTTGGGAAATAAGGGTTACCTCAGAAAGCCTTTCCACCTCGGCCACATCTTTCACTTTTGTATCCAGATAAGTCTTGCCCACCACGAATCCTACGGGCAGAATAAATCCCAACATCAAAGCAATGGCGTAAATACGCATATTTTGAGGGCTGATGGGCCTGGAGTTGATCAGCGCATTTTCGATGATCTTATTGCTCGCGGTATTGGAAGCCCTCGTAATGGCGGATTCTGCCCTTTTCTGCAAAAGATAAGTATACAAGCCTTCATTAAGAGAAAACTCCCGCTGAATTCTCAGCAGGTTCTGTTCGGTTTGTGGCAACCGGTTAAAATCCCGTTCAATCTGACTGATTCTGCTTTCCAGATCTTCTATGGTCATCTGGGAATTTTGATCCACGTTGATCAATACCTCCCGGATAGCCCTGTTCATATCTGAAATTTTCCGGTTGACTTCGCGGACCATCGGGGCATTTTCAGTCAATCTGGCCTGGTGCATGGATTTCTCGGACTGGAGTTCCAGCAGGTTCATGATCAGGGAATTCAAAATGGGATCCTGAATACCCAGACCCGACGGCACCACGATTTCGCTGTAATCCTCCCGTACAAGATATGAGGAAAGCTGCCGGTAATATTCCCTTTTGAAGCGCTCCTGTGCCAACTCCCTTTCCATCTCAGTAAGCTGGGTGAAGATGGTAGACCCTTCGGCGGTCAGATTGTAAATGCTGTTGTTTGAGCGGAAGTTTTCAAGCCGGTTCTCAATATACATCAGGGAATCGGAAAGCACGACGAGCTGGGCATCTATAAAATCAATGGTGTTGGTGGCCATGGTGTTTTTCTCCTCCAGTTCATTTTCCAGATATACTTCCTGAAGCCTGTTCAAATACTCCCGGCCTTTGGTTGGGGTGGGTGTTCTTAGGGTAAGTTCCAAAATGGTGGATTGTTTTTCCGCCGGTTCGATGATCAGATTGCCTCCTGTGAATTGATTCACCAGGCTGACCCGGTCCCGAAGGCGCACGATCATCTCACCTTCCTGTTCTGCACTGGTAAGCCCAACCCTGAACCGGGCGAAAGGCAATTGCACATATTCCCCAAACCGGAATTCATTGTTATCCAGCACAGGCTTATCCAGTCTGGCTCTTCCCTCCCCTGGGAATACCTGTGTATAATTATCTTCGATAAACTCAAGAGTAAAGGTGTCCGGGCCTTTCCAACTGATGCGGATATCTCCATTACATGCCTGCGAATGGGACCAATCCGGATCCACAGCTATAGGAGTATTTCTGTAAATCTCCTTTTTGATAAAAATTCCCTGAGAGTAATATTCCACGTCAAAATCCAACTTGGATAAGGTGGCTTCTGCAATGGGGCGGGATTTTAAAATGATTATCTGGTTGACAAGGCCCATTTCATTTCTGTCCAAACCGGCAACATCCTCGAAAATCCCAAATGTCGCCTCTTTTTCCTTGATAAAAAATTTACTTTTCACCTCATATAACGGTACGGTGTACCTGATTTTGATATAAGCGATGGCCAGAGCCAGCATCACGGATACCAATATGTACGGCCAAATGCTTAAAATCTGAAGGACAATATGCCTGGCGTCCACCGCACTGTCCTGCTGAGAAGAAAACGGAGACTCCTGGGGAGTCTGCGAAGGAATAATATGGTTATTGTTCATTCTCACTGATTATTGAATGGCATTAAGTACCAATAGTACTGCCGAAAGGGTGGTTATAGCCAACTGAAAGGTCTGTACAAAATTGATGCCGCTTCCCAGTTCCCTGATCCGCATGGGTTCGGCATATAACATATCATTGGGGCGGATGAAGTAAAATTCCGACCCCACTATCCTTTTATCGTTGAGGTTCACCCGGTAGGTTCGGGACCCTTCGGGGTATTGTCTTATCAATACCACCTCATCACGCTTCGCAATCTCTGTCATATCCCCTGCATGCGCAATGGCCTGAAAAATTGTAATCTGATTCTGCAGGATGGTAAAGTTACCGTTTTGGCGAAATTCTCCCAGGGCAGAAAAACGCACTCCCCCTAATCGAACCCTTACAAAAAAATCATCCTGATATACATATGAAGTAAGCTTTTGTTCAATTTTCTCTTTGGCTTCCCGGGTAGTCAATCCCATTAAATTCACCTCTCCCAGCAAGGGCAATTCCACGTTTCCGTGTTGGTCAATGGTATATCCATTCATAAAGAAGATGTCCCCGCCATTCTGCATCCCCATGCCCATATTCATCCGTTGACCCGGGGCCGTAGGGGGCAGGAAAATCTCGTTGAGTTCCGGTGACGTTGTTCGGATCTGAATATCCACCACATCGTTATATTGTAGAAAGTAGTCCTCAGTTTGGCTTGGAACCAGTTCCCCAATCTCAAACAGCGGTCTTTCTTCACCCTGGTCCTGCATATAAATAATTCTCTCGTTGGAAACACATGATGCCCCCAAGGTGATGATAAGCAGTAATAAAAGTAATCTCATAAAATACGACATGAATTGTTTTAAGTATATAAATAATTGAATTTTAACCCTCTTCCAAAGATATTCAAATCAGAAATTTAAAAAAGCTTACTCAATATTTTTATCCTAACAATATTTTAATAATTTATTATTTTCTTTATTTTATTATATTATATATGTCCATTGACAAATATTATTGGATGATCAAGTGCGCTGAAAATGAGTATGATATCCCGATTCCCTTTTCATGTCCAAGTATGAAGTTTTTAAAAACCCGTCCCGTTTTACAAGGGCAAACTGAAAGCGCTTTGTGACAGGTAGCTGTGATGAACCCACTTGGGTTACGTGATAAAGACTGATTCAGGATAGCACTTTATCCATCCATCCCAGCCTGTAAATACTTATCATAAAACGTGCCAACATCCACATTCCGTTCTTTAATAACATTTACATAAAATTCAACCTGTTTATAGCCGCCTAAGCCCTCTATAAATATTGAACAAAGGTTACTCTTCGGATGACCATACAGCCTCATGGAAAAAGGATTTTGCCCGCCCCTGCACGGGAAAACATGGTCCTGTCGCGCCCCACTTCCTACTAAATAGATGGAGACAATTTCCCTGTTTTTGTTCATGTATTTTAAATCATTAAACTGGGCCAATACCAGCTTAAAGGCGGACTCCATGCCTCCTGCCCTAACGATGATTTCCATACAAACCGGATTGTTGACGCCACCCTTGTTGAAAAGCCAGTTCACACTGTTTTGCCAACTGTTTACGATATCGATGGAATCATGATGGTTATCCGTGATAAGAACTTCACTATTGGACTGGTTTCTTGGGTAAAATAACCGTAACTTATTGGCATTCCTTATTTTGAAATCATATTTACTTACCTGATCCCAAGCAACTCCGGCCCCCAATCTTGTCCCTGAAATAAAAATGGAACTGTCTGAAACCAGCACTTCATTGTGTTGACAATTAACCTTACGGCAATTGAGACTACCCAATACAAAATTTAATCCCGGCTGTTGGGAAATAAAAGAGTTATTGGAGATCTCAACATTTTCTTTAACCCTGGGAGGACGACTCCCTTTTGCTGCTGCTTGTCCTTCAAAACTAAAAAACACCGCAGGTTCATCCTTATAAGCAACATTGTTAATTTTTATCAAGTTGTGGTTAACGCTGATTTGATCCCCTTCATATCTGGAAGCAGGTTGACAGACCGAGTAGACCAAATTCCTTCCCGCCCAATCTGATGCACTTACCCCTGCATGGAAATCTATCTCTATTTTATTCCTGCTAAAATCGATTTTGGTCTGAGGAAGTCCATTCCCCCTGTTCAAATAGGGGATAAAAATTTCATTGTCGGTAAATTCAAACGTGGTGCTGGGAAAAGAATGATTCTTTGAAAGCTTGCACAAAGCATAATGAAAATTTGATCGCGGATTTTTTATATTTCTGTAATTCTCCCCTTTCTTAAGTACTCCTATATCATAAATGGCCTGTTTATGATTTTTAAAGACATTCCGTTTAATTGAAAAGTTACGCCCGTTTTTAAATTCAATGAATGCCGAATTATGTCCAAGAACATTTATGGCCGTATTGTCATGGACGAAAATATGCTGTACAGATGTATAAGCTATGGTGGTTAAACTCGAAGTGGCCCTGGGAGCACCGGAGCTTACCGTGTCGGAGGAAAGCAGGTTATAAATCCTGTTCCGCAGGTAATAAAGGGTACCGTCACCCGTCACCACCAGAGGCCCAAAATAGGCACCGGTTACCCTGTATACCTGCTCGTTTTCAAAATGATTATCTGTAAAATGAATCAAAGATTCCTTATCCATCTGGCTTAAAAATAACATGTTGCCAGCCATCTCTTTTACGGAATTATTTACAAATTCAATCCTTGCATGCTGAAATTGATTTTCACCGGCGTTACTGAAAAACTGTGTGCAATGATGAAAATTATTGTCTTTACAAAAAAAGGTAAAACTGCCCTTCCGTCGGATTCGATTGACCACCTGGCCAAAGATATTACAGTTATTAAAATCTATTTTATTATCGGAAGGATCATATATACTGATCAGCTTGTAATTATTGGACATCGCCGGATGCACAGGAACATCGTTCAAATAATTTCTTGTCACTAAAGTGACATGGCTAAATCCGTAATTCTTATTTCCCCTGAAATATCCGAAATTGGAATGGATTCTTTCCATGATTAATCCGCATTCTTCTTTGTTTTCAGAAAACACCTCAATATCTTCATTATCCGTGATGTAATTCCGGTCTCCCCCTGTATCGATAGGATACATCTTCAACAGCTGAATAGTATACCCCGCCCGCGACAAGGCCACGATCGCATTCAAGTTGGCGACCGGATCAGAGATATCATCGCCGACATACCATTCCAAAAATCCATGATCGGTATGTTTTTGTCTTACCCAATACCCCCCTGATACAGCTTTAAAGACAATGCCGTTGTCGGGGCTTAATCCGGCTTCTTCCGGAAAATAGGTAAAATTTCCTCCCCGGACCGGATCCGTAACATTGACGTAGCGGTATGGAGGCTCTATCATGGCCATGGTGTCGACACTTTCCACCGAAGCACGCAGGGCGGCTACCATGCCCATTTGTTGAATCTCAAGGTACATGGGCTCTCCCGTGTAGGGGTTTACCGACAGCAAGTCTTTCCGATCATTCATGTTCATGATAAAAACATTTTTCTCTTAAAATATTTACACCCCTTCCAAGATGCATTGCCCGGGCCACACCTTCAGCTTTTTGTCCCCCTATAAATTAAAAGCTAAATTGACGCTTCTATAAAACGTATGCCTTGCCATGTGTTGAACGTCCCTTCCCTTTCACCCCTCAGTCCCTCCGATAACTCACTAAAGGGGAAGACATCGCGCAGGTTTGCTCTCCAGGAAGATCGGAAGGGCACACCCCAAAACAGTTGTAAGAACACCAACTCCGTGCCAACCCCTATCGAGGCTGTGTTTCATGTGTTTATATTTTCTTTTCGGCGGTCACATGCTTGCGTGCCGTAATGCACTTCAGCATGCAGACATGGAATCTCGCATGATTTCCCCCCCGATAGAATATCGGGGCTATCGGGGCATCCTCCTGCCTGCGGGCCGTACTGCCCTTCGGCAGGCAGGCCTGTGACGATCTCGTCATGCTCGATTTCATCCGGATTTTGCCCATTTAAGTTTAGGTGTCAACATGCTATAATAAGTTCCTTCAAAAAGCCCCATTGAGGGAAATTCCACCTTATATATCTCCTTCCCTGGACAGGCCCCATAAAAAACTCCGTGTTTTCGGTTCCCTTATGGCTATCATTTTTCCACAAAAGCACAAAAACACGGAGATTCTTTTACATGGGGATTTCAGATTTGTCCCCGAAATCAAAGATTATCTGACCTTCCTTTGGGCTCCTTCCCAATGAATCCAGGAGCTGGGGAAACAATCCGATTCGTCCCTCATTGGATTTCTTATCAGGAAGAGAAGGATATATCCAGAGAAACGGGCACAGCCTTCAGAGCCTTACTTACCGGGCAGCCCTCTTTGGCGGCATGGGCAAGTTCCTTAAATTCCGCCTCATCCATATCCGGAACTTTCCCTTTCAAATCCAGGTGAATCCCCGTGATGGCATAACCATCATCTCCCTTTTCAAGGTTCACGGTTGCCACCGTATTCAACTCGTCAGCTGTATAGCCTTTTCCGGATATCTGAAAACTGAGGGCCATATTGAAACATCCGGCGTGGGCCGCTGCAATCAATTCCTCAGGGTTTGTTCCCTGCTTACCGTCCTCATTTTCAAAACGTGTTCTGGCACTATAGGGTGTGTTATCGAAAAAACTGCTGGGGGAGGAGAGCGTTCCGCTTCCTTCTTTTCCTGATCCTTTCCAGATTGATGTGGCTTTTCTTTTCATTTTTGAAACATTTTTTGTGGTATAGTTGAAAATTTTAAAATCATTTTCAATTTATCAATAATCGTGCAGAACGGAAAGGGAATGGGGGGTTTCCGCCCGATTCCCTGTTCCCTGTTCCCTTTTTCCGGTTTCCTGAATACTGAGTGAATAGGGAATAGGGAAAAGGGAACAGAAGTTTCCGCCCGATTTCCCGTTCTCTGCTCCCTTTTTCCGGTTTCCTGAATACTGAGTGAATAGGGAATAGGGAAAAGGGAACAGAAGTTTCCGCCCGATTTCCCGTTCTCTGCTCCCTTTTTCCGGTTTCCTGAATACTCCGTGAATAGGGAATAGGGAAAAGAGAACAGAAGTTTCCGCCCGACTTCCCGTTCTCTGCCCCCTTTTTCCGGTTTCCTGAATACTGCGTGAATAGGGAATAGGGAAAAGAGAACAGAAGTTTCCGCCCGATTCCCTGTTCCCTGTTCCCTTTTTCCGGTTTCCTGAATACTCCGTGAATAGGGAAAAGGGAAAAGAGAACAGAAGTTTCCGCCCGATTTCCCGTTCTCTGCTCCCTTTTTCCGGTTTCCTGAATACTCCGTGAATAGGGAATAGGGAAAAGGGAACAGAAGTTTCCGCCCGATTCCCTGTTCCCTGTTCCCTTTTTCCGGTTTCCTGAATACTCCGTGAATAGGGAATAGGGAAAAGAGAACAGAAGTTTCCGCCCGATTTCCCGTTCTCTGCCCCCTTTTTCCGGTTTCCTGAATACTGCGTGAATAGGGAATAGGGAAAAGAGAACAGAAGTTTCCGCCCGATTCCCTGTTCCCTGTTCCCTTTTTCCTGATTTCTGATTTCTGAATACTGCGTGAATGGTAAATAAGGAAAAGAGAACAGAAGTTTCCGCCCGATTTCCCGTTCTCTGCCCCCTTTTTCCGGTTTCCTGCATACTCCGTAAATAGGGAATAGGGAAAAGAGAACAGAAGTTTCCGCCCGATTCCCTGTTCCCTGTTCCCTTTTTCCTGATTTCTGATTTCTGAATACTGCGTGAATGGTAAATAAGGAAAAGGGAATGAGGTTTTGTGCCTCATCTCAAAGCACTTTCAGCCCGACTGTCACTTCCAACTCCACCTCTTCCCCGACGATGTCCTCTATTTCTTTTTTTACTTCCCGGATCTGGCTTTCATTCAGAGTATGGTTAGAAATTATTTTTACCGCCAACCGCATGGGCTTCACCTGTCTCACAAAGACATCCCTCAACACCATTTCATCGATTCTGTGACCGTTCAATTTGGAAATCACATCCTTTTCCCTCACCATGTCCATAAATCCCAAAAACAACGGCATACTGATCAACGCCACGATCACCAGCGAATATAGCAAACCCTTTCGGGCCAGCCGAAAGGGGCTGAAGCCCAGCAGCAAAAAAGTCAATGCCGCGGCAAGCACCATTCCTGCAAGGTTGGTCAACAATAAGAGAAGAGCGCCGGTAAATATGGTCCAATCCAGCCACCCTAATCCGATGCCTGATACTGCCAATGGTGGTACAAGCGCCACCGCTATAGCTACACCCGCCAGGGTTTTGGCCACTTCTTCTTTGGCATTGGCGTAGGCACCGGCCACCCCGGAAGCCACCGCTATCCCCAGATCCAACAGATTCGGCCTCACTCTGGCCAGGATCTCGTCATTAGAAATGTTCAAAGGGGTCAGCCAGGTAAGCGCCACTGCACACAAATAGCCCAAAAACATCCCCAAACCGATAGCTTTGGCACTGTCGAAAATCAGCGTTTGGTCTTGCCTGAGCACCCCCATGGCCAGGGAAATGATGGGTGCCATCAATGGTGCTAGGATCATCGCGCCGATGATCACGGGGGAAGAATTGCCAAAGAGCCCTAAGGTCGCAATGAAAGTGGACAAAACCATCAGCACCAAATAACTGCTCGAGGCCCGCGAATTCTCCCTAAGGCTCGAAAAAAGGTCCTTAAACTCTTCCGTAGAAGCATGATGGATAAAGGGTAATACTCCCCTCACCAGTTCATCCCTTGCTTCACCCCGCGGCAATACTTTTACCTTGAAAATCTCTTCTTCATTATGCTGGCCGCCCATCTCAAGGTGCTTGCCGGGAACAATGTGAATGGCTTTGGGAGCCACCACCAATTCCAGTTCCCTTGCACTCATCAGGACCCCATCATGGGAATAACTGATTGGCTCATTGCTCTCCACCACAAAGGTCCCCGTCTTGATATGAGCGGCGAATGGCGGAAAACCCCGTTTTCCTTTTCCTCTGAAAAAACTGTTGAGGCCAAACCAGACCAGACCAGTAACACTCTTCGGTGCCAGGATAATGATGTGCATCTTACCATCATTAATATAGGAGTCCTCAAGAATCCGCCGGCTCAGAATATTGCTTTTTCCATGCTGCACAATGACCATTCCAATCGCCGCCGTGTCCAATTTCTCCTTGTTACCTGCTTTGATGACATACCGGTGAAACCGGGCTCTTTTGAACAGGCTGAAAAAATACCTGACTTTTTTCCAAAAACGCTGCCAGGCTGTATGGGCTACTGTTCCGGTCATCACACTCAGCGATTCCCCTATCACTACTGTATTGAATACCGGCCTGCCGTTCACCGTAAGGATATCTACTTCTTCCGTGGTTTCTGCAGAAAGCATGTTGTCAAGGCTGGTTTGAAGGTCACTGGCAACTCCAAACCCCTGCCGGCCATGCACAAGCTTGGGATGGGGCAACAAACCTACCCGCCATGCCTTTTTTAAAGCAATGGGAAAAAATTCCTTCAATTGTTCGTCAGACAGATAAGTGACAACAAAATCTTTTTCCCCAAGTTCTATGCGGACATCGGTATTGAAAGCCAGCTTAAGTTTCAGGTGTTCAGCCAGGGTAGGAATAATATTTTTCTCCACCGTGGACCATTCCTTTTCATCATATAGCAAAATGATACTTTTCATTTTGATGCTTTCGTTACCATCAATACTAAATTCTTTTTTTTAAGACCCTCTTTGCTCTCCCTGCATCAGTTTGTCCAATATTTCCAGCGCCGCTCTGGAAAGGTTGGTTCCGGGACCGAAAATAGCCGCCACACCGCTTTCTTTCAGAAACCCATGATCCTGGCTGGGAATTACACCTCCAGCCACCACCATGATATCCTCCCGGCCAATGCCCCTCAAAGACGCCAGCAATTTTGGCAGCAGGCTTTTGTGCCCTCCTGCCAAGGAGGACACGCCGATGATATGAACATCATTTTCCATCGCCTGTCTGGCCACTTCTTCAGGTGTTTGAAACAAGGGGCCTATATCAACGTCAAACCCCAAATCCGCAAACCCCGTGGCAATGACTTTGGCCCCCCTGTCATGGCCATCCTGTCCGATTTTGGCTACCATGATTCTAGGCCTTCTGCCTTCCAGCGATGCAAACTGATCGGCTTTTTCCCTGACTTTAAGCACCCATTCGTTATTTTTCATTTCTTTTATGTATGTACCTGTAACGGATGTAACCTGGGCAGTGTATCTTCCAAACGCCTCTTCCATGGCATAGGATATTTCACCGAGGGTCGCCCTGTGCCGGGCAGCTTCCACCGCCGCTGCCATAAGATTCCCCTTCCCTTCCTTTGCCATTTGTCGAAGCCGGTCCAGGCTCTCCCTGACTTTTTCCGTATTCCTTTTTCCCTTGATATCCTTTAATTTCTCCACCTGGCTCTCCCTCACCCGGCCACTGTCTACTTCTAAGATATCAAAATCATATTCATCCTCCACTAAATAACTGTTTACGCCGACAATCAGCTCCTCTCCTTTATCTATTCTGGCCTGTTTTCGGGCAGCCGCTTCTTCAATTTTCATCTTAGGCAAGCCTTTTTCCATTGCCTTGGTCATCCCGCCCATTTCCTCGACTTCATTTATATGCGCCCTGGCTTTTTGTACCAGCTGGTCTGTAAGGTATTCGACATAATAGGAACCTCCAAAGGGATCCACTGCTCCGGTAATCCCTGATTCATGCTGGAGATAAAGTTGGGTCTCCCTGGCAATTCCGGCCGAAAAATCCGTAGGCAAGGCTATAGCCTCATCGAACGAATTGGTATGCAGGGACTGGGTATGCCCCAATATCCCGGCCACCGCTTCGATGGTCGTGCGGCAGATGTTGTTAAACGGGTCCTGTAAGGTCAGTGACCAACCGGAGGTCTGGCAATGTGTCCGTAGTGCCGATGATTTGGGGTTTTTAGGACCAAACGGTTGAATCAGATGAGCCCAAAGTAGCCTCCCAGCTCTCAGTTTGGCGATTTCCATGAAATGGTTCATCCCCAGTGCCCAGAAAAAAGAAAGCCGGGGTGCAAAATCATCAATATGAAGCCCGGCCTCCAAGCCCTTCCTCACGTATTCCAGCCCATCCGCCAAGGTATAGGCCAGCTCCAGATCCGCCGTCGCACCGGCTTCATGCATGTGATATCCTGATATGGATATGGAATTGAATTTAGGCATGTGCCTGGAAGTATACGCAAATATATCGCCGACGATCTGCATGGAAGCCTCGGGTGGGTATATATAGGTGTTGCGGACCATAAATTCCTTCAGAATGTCATTTTGTATGGTACCGCTCAGTTTTTCAGGAGCCACACCCTGTTCCTCGGCACTCACCACAAAAAATGCCATTATAGGGATTACTGCGCCGTTCATGGTCATGGATACCGATACTTTATCTAATGGAATTCCTTCAAACAGTGTTTTCATGTCCTCCACCGTATCGATGGCCACACCTGCCTTTCCCACATCCCCATAAACCCGCGGATGATCAGAGTCATAACCCCTGTGAGTGGGCAGGTCAAAGGCAACAGAAAGCCCTTTTTGTCCTGCTTTTAGGTTTTTACGATAAAATGCATTGGATTCCGCGGCGGTGGAAAAACCCGCATATTGCCTGATGGTCCAGGGCCTTTTTAAGTACATACTGGCATAAGGTCCCCGCAAAAACGGCGGGCTGCCTGCCCCAAAACCCATATGTGGGAGTTTGCCGATGGCATCCCCTGTAAAAAATTCCGGTACGATGATTTTTTCGGGACTTTCCCACGAAGATTTTGACCCTGATCGATGTGGTCTTTGCTCAGCGCTTTTTGTCAGATTAAAGTCCGGAAAATAGGATTTAAGTTTTTCTTCCCATCGCTCCAGAATGGCTGCGATAAGATTTTCGAAAAACCAGGCGCCTGCTACAGGATCCAGGGTTTTGTTGAAGTGGGCCTCTTCCTTTAGGATGGTCCCGATATGACGGCCGATCCTGGATGAAAAAGCAGCAGGTTTCTTATCGCCAAAATCTATTGGCTCCACCCATACGGCATCCGCTCCTCCCAATACCGCGGCCATGCTGGCCGTTGTTTGGTGGATCACGGTGTTGTAATCCCCCTCTTTAAGTACAGGCACTTTTACCCACAGCTTCAGGGGCCCCGCAGTACCGGATGTCGCCACATGAAGATGCAACCGGGCAAAGATAATTTTCAAAGCCTTCCAGAAAGCAATATCCAGAAAGTACTTCTTACCGGCTTCTGCTAAAACAAACAAATTGTCCCATATTCCATTTACTAGCCCCTCCTGCTTTCCCCGGATCAGCATCAAGGCAACTTTTTCCAACAACGCTTCTCCCTCACTTATCCTGTCCCCACCGCCTGTCATGTTCACTCCCAAAACCTTGAACTGTGGATGAGAGGCGGATAGCCTGATGAGGCTTTGCAAGGTCTCTCCGTACCCTTTTGAATAGCTCTCATCCCGGATGTCACCCTTTATCTGCAGCCCCCCTCTCAATTCAGAGGGTGCCAGTCCGGTGGAATTTACCCATGCAAGAAACCGCTGGAGAAGGAGAACAACATCCCCTTCAGCGACTATCCAAAAACTCACATATTGGGGCATTACCCCTTTCAACCGCTCATGAAGGTCTTCTTCACCATTGAGAAAAAGAACAAGGCCCTCCGCCCCGCCTTGCAGGCTTTCCAGAATTTCCTTATTGGCCAGCCGGTCATCCTGCTGGTCCACATATGCCAGGTTATCCCAATGTCTGGGGGCAGGTGAACCGGCTATTGGTTCCCCATTAAGGTTGTGGTCAAATGCCTTTAGCCAGGAAACAGCCTCATCTTCGGTATAATAGGGATCGATTTTTAAGTCTTTTCCGGCAACAAAGTCCAGCATTTCCTCGGTAAGGCCTTCTTGTTTTACCAGTTCCAACCACTTCTTTTTATTCGTTCTGGGGAAATTATAAACCGTATTTTTTTTCATATAATTAATCGCAAAAAAAGAATTATCCACATATTTGCAGCGTCATTCATACCAAAAATAAGGTTTTAACTTTCCAAAACCGATTATTAGGGCATGCAATTTATCCATTCTTTTTCCACTCCATCCATAAAATTTTCCCTTGTATGCATTTTCGCAGCAGGATTGATCCTTTCCGGATGTGCGGGTTACCAGATGAGCGGTTCATCAGGGAGCTCGGTCAGTATAGATGGGGAAGTGCTGCCGGACACCACCATTCAGCAATTCATAAATCCTTACAAAGCCCGGCTGGAAGAAGAGATGGGCCAGGTTATCGGCATGAGCGCGAGGGAGTTAGGAAAACCCGGCAGAGGGGAAAACCCGTTGGGAAACCTGGTGGCGGATTTTCAAAAAGAATTTGTGGCAGAAGTCTGGGGTATTGAAGCCGATATTTCCGTGATCAACAACGGCGGTTTGAGAACCCTCTTGCCAAAAGGAGCAATAACCCTCGGCAAGGTTTATGAGATCTCCCCCTTTGAGAATTACCTGTATATCCTCGAATTAAGTCCGGAAGATGTCAAAACCCTTGCCCATTACACCGTGCATAGACAGAACCTCAGTATTTCCGGAATGCACCTGAAAAGCAGCGACAACCAACTGGAAGAATTATTGATCAATGGAAAGCCGTTGGACACAAACAAAACATATCTTTTGGCCATCAATGATTACCTGGCCAATGGAGGGGATGATATGCCTTTTCTCATTCCTGTAAGGAGGTACAGGACCTCCACCACGTTGATAAGAGACGTCATCATCACCAAAATAAAGGAGTTGGAAGCCGCCGGAAAAATGATAGACGCCCGGTTAGAGGGAAGACAACTGCTGAACTGACCATGAACAGGAGAGTTTTTATAAAAAAGAGCCTGATTACTTCGGCGACAATTGCCGCAGCGGGGCCATTGACACAAGCCATGTCTCCACCTAAAAGCAGGCACATCTGTATCCTGCATACCAATGATATGCATTCCAGGATCGAGCCTTTTCCGGATGATGGCAGCAGTTTTGCAAACCAGGGCGGGATGGCTAAAAGGGCAAGTGTGATCCGTAAAATCCGATCAGAGGAGAAAAACGTCCTGCTGCTGGATGCGGGGGACATCTTTCAAGGCACACCCTACTTTAACTTATATGGAGGCGAACTGGAATTCAAACTTATGAGTGAACTGGGCTATGATGCGGCCACCTTGGGTAACCATGATTTTGATAACGGCCTGGAAGGACTGAAAGAGCAATTACCCCATGCAGGTTTTTCTTTTCTCTGTTCCAATTATGACTTTAAGAAAACCGTCCTGAAAGATGAATTTCGACCTTATCAGGTCTTTCACAAAGGAGGGCTTGCTGTAGGCGTTTTTGGCCTTGGAATAGCCCTGGATGGGCTTGTTCCGGCCCAAAGCTATGGTGAAACAGCCTACCTTGACCCGGTGGCGGTGGCCAGGGAAATGGTCCAAGAGTTAAAAAGTAAAAAATGTGACCTGGTCGTTTGCCTGTCTCATCTGGGCTTCAGCTATAAATCCCAAAAAATCGATGATCAAAAACTTGCGGCCCAGGTTGAAGGCATCGATTTGGTGATAGGAGGCCATACACACACTTTTCTTGATGAACCTGTCACTGTAGAAGGGCCACATGGATACCCTACTTTGGTCAATCAGGCAGGATGGTCAGGATTGCGCCTCGGTATGATAAAATACGAATTTTCAAGAAAAAAAAATTTAAAAAAGGCCATTACAAACAACCTCGCTATAAAGTAAAAAAGTCAAGGGAAATTTGATTTTTTATTTAGAATAATTTTCCACAAATTTGTTTCCCCCTATCAAGGAGTCAGCACTGTTTTTTACCATTTTCGGTTAAAAGTACTTTAATGAATTCAGAGGCGAATGCTATATGGAAAGAATGCTTACGTGTCATTGAGCAACACGTTAACGAGCAGAGTTTTTCTACTTGGTTTAAGCCAATAAACCCAGCCAGAATAGATGGGTCCGTGCTCACCATCCAGGTACCCAGTCAATTCTTTTATGAGTGGCTGGAAGATAACTATGTGGAAGTACTGAAACTGGCCATCAAAACAGTTTTGGGAGCCAGTGGCAGACTTGAATACGCGGTGATCGTGGACAAGGGAAATTCCCATAACCAGCCTTACATGGTAAGTTATCCGCAGGGAAACGTGCAGTCCAAAAAGAAGGAAGTGGTCCCTACGCACCACAGTCCCTTTGACTTGCCCACGTTGGATTTCGAAACCATGCTGCAGTCCAACCTTAGTCCCAATTACACTTTCGGTTCTTTTATAGAAGGGGATTGTAACCGCCTTGCCCGATCCGCAGGTTTTGCCGTCGCCAACAAACCGGGCATCACTTCCTTCAATCCATTGATGGTATATGGCGGCGTAGGCTTGGGTAAAACCCATCTGGTTCAGGCCATCGGTAATGAAATCAAAAACAGCCTTGAAGATAAGTTCGTCCTCTACGTTTCCTCGGAAAAATTTGTAAACCAGTTCATGGATGCCATTAAGGAAGGCAGCGTGAAATCATTCACCAATTTCTATATGCAGGTGGACGTATTGATCATTGATGACATCCAGTTTTTTGCGGGAAAAGGCAGGACCCAGGAGATGTTTTTTCACATCTTCAACCACTTGCATCAGAACAAACGGCAGATCATCATGACGTCCGACTGTGCTCCCAAAGACCTGATGGGATTGGAAGAGCGGCTGATATCAAGGTTCAAATGGGGACTTACCGCTGACCTGCAGATGCCGGATTTTGAAACCCGGATCGCCATCATCAAAAAGAAAATGCAGTCAGAAGGGATTATGATACCCAATAACGTGGTTGAATACCTCGCTTATACGGTAGACACCAACGTCCGCGAGCTTGAGGGGGTACTCATTTCCCTTATTGCGCATGCTTCCCTGAACCGGGTAGAAATCAATCTTAGTCTTGCCAAAACCATCATGAAAAATATCGTCAAAGATATTGAAACAGAGGTGAGCATCGATTTTATCCAAAAAACCTGTTCGGAATATTACGGCATCAAGCTGGAGGACTTAAAAGCCAAAACCAGGAAAAAGGAAATCGTACTGGCCAGACAAGTGGCCATGTATTTTAGTAAGGAATTTACCAACCATTCTTTAAAATCCATTGGATATCATTTTGGAGGACGTGATCATAGCACGGTAATCCACGCTGTACAGGCCGTCAATGACCTGATGGAAACGGACAATTCTTTCCGCAATGCGGTCAACGAGCAGAAAAAACAATTCAAAATCCGCTCTTATTAAGAAACTTAAAAAAACCGCTTGATCCATGGGAACAAGCCCATAAAAGGAAATCAAAAAGGAGGCTTCACTACGCCTTTCACTTCATCCAGCGGAAATCTCAACTCGGTATAGCCCATAACATAGGGGCCGATCTCATAGGGATTATAAACCATCATCCACTCGTCATTCTCATAACCAATGGCCTGAGGAAGGAAAAAACCTGCTTCTTCTATAAAAAATCTCTCATCATCCCTTAAATCGGCGTCTTTGGAAATGCCATGAAATTCCCTGAATTTCTGCTCTGTCAGTGCCAGCATCTTTTCCCTGTCAAGCAACAGCTCTGGAGCAGACAATAATTTACCGCCCTCTACCAAATCGAAATTAAAGTAGTTGACAAAGCTATTGGGATGGGCGCCTCCCGTATAAGCGTAACTGCTGAGCTTCACGGTAAGGACCTTATCCGACTCAAACACTTTTTCTGCAACCACTTCAATCTCCCAGTCTGTAGCAGAAGCAGGAAAAGAGTCTCTGAAGTCCTCATAGCTGTCCAGAAAATCCTCCACAGCCTCATCCACTGTCGTATTCCTCTCTCCTCCATACCCCAGCGCCAGGACCATTTGTTCTTCTAATGCTTTAACGATGGGGTCAGATGGCTCCCGTTCAACAATCGGGTAGGTCAATTTCACCTCGGCACAGTTATCTAAAATACAACGTTGATAGACATGCGTGCGGCCATCAATATGGGTTTCGGCCACCTGTTGCCGCGGCCCATTACCTGCACAACCTGTCCAGATAAAAAATAACCAACATAATCCGCGTAAAACAGCATCCATTATTTCACTCTTTTTCATTGAAAAAACGCCTGACCAAATTCCTTGCCATACTGGTGGCGGCCACTTCTCCTTCTTTTACTTTTAAACGGGCTTCGCCCAATTCCCATAATATACCGGAATGGGAATAAAACCTTTGGTGAAGCAGGTATTCAATATGTTCCTCCATCCAATGCAATTGTTGGTCCTTCCTGTTGTTTGATAAAAACCCGTTGGAGGTCATCTTCTCCTCATAATCCAAAATCAGTGACCAGATTTCATTTAACCCATCCAAAGTATGGGCGGAACAAATCATCACAGAAGGAGACCAGTCCTTTTCGGGTTCGGGAAAATAATGCAACACCTTCTTCAATTCCTTCTGGGTTTTGACTGCCCTCCCAAGATTGTCCCCATCAGCTTTGTTGATAACCAACAAGTCCGCCATTTCCATGATCCCTTTTTTAATTCCCTGGAGCTCATCACCTGCTCCGGTAATTAACAACAGCAAGAAAAAATCCACCATATTTTTTACCGCCGTTTCTGATTGCCCCACCCCCACTGTCTCTATGATGACCGTATCAAACCCGGCCGCTTCGCATAAAAGCATCGTTTCCCTGGTTTTCGCAGCCACGCCGCCGAGACTTTTGCCAGTAGGAGAAGGCCGGATATATACACGTTGATTCCGGGCCAGTCTTTCCATTCTGGTTTTGTCTCCCAAAATACTGCCATGGGTTTTTTGACTGCTGGGGTCGATCGCCAGTACCGCCAGGCTTCTTCCCGAATCTAAAATCAGATTACCTATGCTCCCGATAAAAGTACTTTTTCCCACTCCCGGCACACCGGTAACCCCCACCCGGAGCGAGCGGCCGGTATAAGGCAAAATCTGCTCGATAAGCTTTTCGGAAAGCAGTACATCCTCCTCCAGGGAACTTTCTATCAGCGTGATAGCCCGGCTTAACACAGCCCTGTTCCCAGCGAGAACACCCTGCACGTAATGGTCAAGTGGCAATCTCCTTTTTTTCATCATCAAATGGGCGGTTGTTTCACTTAAATGGGTACCTGACCAAACCCGACTCACCCATTGCCGTCTTTTCGTAGCGGGCTACACAGCTTGCTTCCAATGCCTGATCAAAATGAGGGTACTCCGGAGCGATGGACATCTCTGTATGTTCCTGATTAAAAAAGAAAACCTTGGTGTTACCATACTTGGTATGGGGCATGTATTCACCATAGCTTTTCATCTCTTTCCAAAGGGTATCGGGTGTATAGACTGCATATATCCTAACTATGGGTCCAGTATTGTTTTCATTTCTGTACTTTCCGATTTCTTTATAGGTTCCCTCCATGTCAGCTACACCGGGTTGCCGGAATGTGTCATAAAATATCCAGAAAACCACAATCAACACCAGGGCTGCCAGAAAATAAAAGATGGATTTTGTACGCATAAATGGTCCGGTTTTCTATGAAACCCTTAATTTAGCCTAAAAATTCGGGAATGGCCTTTGAATACGTTAAAGCACTTCATATAATTTTTATTGTAACCTGGTTTGCCGGCCTTTTTTACATTGTCAGACTGTTCATCTATCAGACAGAAGCATTGGATAGGCCCGCCAACGAGTCCAAAATCCTAAAGCCTCAACTGGATTTGATGGCTTACCGGCTTTGGTATATCATTACCTGGCCATCAGCCATTCTCACCTTGATTTTTGGGATATGGACACTCAGTCACCGGATGGCATTCCTGCAGTTGCCCTTTATGCATGCCAAATTGTTTTTTGTGGTCTTGCTCTACGGTTACCACATCAAGTGTCACTTTATCTTCAAAGCCCTGCAAAACGGCGTGGCTAAATGGTCCAGCACCCGGCTTAGAATATGGAATGAAGCATCCACCCTGCTGCTGTTTGCCATTGTGTTCCTGATTGTGGCCAAAAATCTTCTCAGCATGGTTTGGGGGATTTTAGGCCTGGTGGGTTTGGGTGTATTGCTGATGCTTGGCATCAAACTCTACAAAAACATCAGGAAAAGGAACTAATACCCTGCCTGACTTGTCTTAATTCAAAAAACAGGAAATGAAAAACACTTCTTTTCTTTTTGTGGCTGTTGTTTCGATGGCTCTTTGGGCGTGTGGGCCCGAAAACGCCCGCGAGGCGGATCTTCCTGTTCTGGGTAATAAATATACGGAAGAGAAGACCGTGGAGGGTAAGCTCGTAGTAGATACGGTATACCACCAAATAGCCCCCTTCAAGCTGATCAACCAAGAAGGGGATACGGTGACCAATGGCAATGTGGAAGGATACGTATATGTGGCGGATTTCTTTTTTACCAGTTGCCCTACCATCTGCCCCGTCATGAAAACACAAATGCTAAGGGTATATGAAAAATTTAAGGGGGAGCCTGATTTCAGGATTTTAAGCCATACCATTGACCCTAAGTATGACACGGTTGCCTTGCTGAAAGACTATGCCGCCCGACTGGGGGTGGGCAACGCCAAAACTTGGAATTTTCTGACCGGAGACCAAGAACAGATTTTTGAATTGGCCCAAACAAGTTACCTTACCACCGCGATGGAAGACAAATATGAACCGGGAGGCTTTCTACACAGCGGCGCATTTGTACTGGTAGACCAACAAGGCAGAATCCGGGGTGTATATGATGGCACCAAAGAAACCCAGGTCAACCGTCTTATGAAGGATATTCCCAAACTTTTAAACAAGAATGCGGCTCTGGGCAGTTAGTATCCTCATCATGGCTTTATCAGGTTGCATGCAGGGGTGCGGCCAAAAAGGCGACAATGGGCTGAAGGACATCAAAGACCTGAAAACCAAACAGTATGCCATTGAGGGCAGACAGCTATACCTGCAGCACTGCGCCAATTGCCATCAAGAAGACGGAACAGGTCTCGGAAGGCTGATTCCACCATTGGCTGGGGCAGATTACTTGCTGGAAGATACCGAAAGAACGGTAAGGATCATTAAGTATGGTATCAGCGGGGAAATGACTGTCAACAACCTGGATTACAATCAACCCATGCCCGCCAACCCAAAACTCAGTCCGTTGGAAATTGCCCAGATTACCACCTACATTTACAATGTGTGGGGAAACAAAAAGGGCTTGGTTACTGCCGGGGAAGTCGGGAAATTTCTGGCATCCCCTGAAGGATCTCAATAGCGGCTGAGCAGGGAATCCGCCTCATGCATGGAATCGTCAACGTCTTTTCGGACCTTTTCTATTTTTTTTAATTGGTCCGTTAAATATTTCTCGACCTCTTCTTCGGTCATATCCGAATATTCGCTTTTAAATTGTCTCATCCATACAAACATGTTGTCATATGCCTCTTCACAGGAATGGGCCGCCGATCTTAATTCCTGAATGGCAATATGGTTATCGATCGCTTCATCGCTGCTTTCCATTTGATTGGCCCTCTCCAAAAGCTCTTTTTGATAGGTTTTCAGGCTTCCTATTCTCGGCATAACTTCATCATGTACACTGATTACTTTATCTTTAAGCTCCATATTCTCTTCTTCCGTTTTGGAACAGGAAAATATGAAAAGGGAAAATATAACTATTATGGAGAAACATCTTAAATTCATAGCCAAATAGGGTCTGCGTGGTTTAATGGTCCACAAAGTTAAAAAAATCCTTGAAAATCCACACACCGATAATATATCGATTTATAAAAAAAAATCATTATTATATTAAAATAAAAATTAAAAATTATAACTATTTACTGAAAATATAATATGAAATCTTTTTGCTTCGCAAAATCTGAAATCATCGACAGCCGGCAAGCCCAAGTCCATCCATCAGATATCGCCATCCTAAGAGGATATGCCATTTTTGATTTTTTCCGCGTTGTGGACCACATCCCCCTTTTTCTATCCAAATACTTGGATAGGTTTATCAGTTCAGCGGACAAAGCCGGACTGCAGTTGGTATATGACAAGTCCGTCCTCAAAGATATCATTTTCCAATTGATAGAGAAAAACAATCACCGGGAAGGAGGCATGAGGATGGTGTTGACAGGAGGTATCTCCAAAAACCATTTTCATCCGGACGGGGGAGATTTATTTATTTTCTGCGAACCCCTCCAAATGCCGGCCCCGGAAAAATATGAAAATGGCGTGAAACTATTGAGTGTAAATTATGTAAGACCTATCCCGGATATCAAAACTACCAACTACACGTACCCTTGTTACCTAAGTTTGAATTGGCAGGCACAAAAAGCCGAGGACGTGATTTACCATCATCAAGGCAAAGTTTCTGAAAGTTCAAGGAGCAACATTTTTATGGTAAAAGGGAATGAAATCATCACACCGGCCTCCAATATTCTGAAGGGAATCACCCGGGAACAGGTCATGCGGTTATCCGGAACAGTAAAAGTGGAGGATTTTTCTCTTGAAGAACTGCTCCAGGCAGACGAAGCATTTATGAGCAGCACCACAAAAAGAATTTTACCCATAACCCGGATTGATGAGCACCGGATCGGGAACGGTAAACCCGGCCCTACCACCAAACAGCTTATGAAGGCCTTTTACGGGATAGAACAGGAAATCCCATCGCAAAAATGACCGGCCTTATTGGGAAAGCAACTGGGCCTCTTTGAGGATGTACATCAATTTCTCCGGGTCTTTGTCATTCAGTTCCAGTTTGCCTTTTACCTTTACCCTTTTTGAGGTGTATTTGATGGGATCTTTCAGCATCACTTCCATCACCGTTTCCGGTCCGCCCGATCCGCAGAAGAAACATTCTGCCAAGGGAAGGGATGATAAAATAATGTGTTCGGGTTTGAACATCCCCTCGAAAGGGATAATATAACCGTCTGCAGTTACTTCCTTGCCCTCCAGTTTTTTGATTTTCTCACTGAAAACCGGAAGGTAGAGTTCCCCAAATTCATCCTCACCTATTTTGTAAGTGACGTCGGAAAGATCCTTCCATACGCTAACCTGTTGGGCCTGAAGCATTTGAGAAAATCCAAAAAAGACAAGTCCAACCCATACGATATACTTATTCATCAGTTAATGTTTTAATTATTATTTCGTCAATTGTTTTGCAATATCTGTCCGGTATGCATTTAAAGCAGGTATAAGTGAAGCCACCACGCCTACGGCCAAGGCATACAATACGATCCATCCTTCTTCCGCCAAAAACAAATCGGCCCTGAGACCGGACATGGCGCCCTGCTCATTGTTCATAACCAAAATCCATAAAAAAAAGTGTCCTATAAACAAGCCGGTCAAAGCACCAAGGAAAGTCAAAAGCAATCCCTCCAGCAAAATATGGGTGAAGAGCTGCCCCTTCGATGCCCCGATGGTCCTCATGATGGCCAGATCATATTTGCGCTCCTTTAAGGAATTATAAAGCGCTATAAATATCCCCAAACCCGCTATGCCGATGATGATGATGGCCAGTCCTTTGACCAGAGAGATACCTACGCCCAGCAGCTCAAACAACCTTGATATTTCGAAGGAAGGGGAGGCTGCCTGAAGTGCGCTTCGGGCGTTGATAAACCTCGGCAGTTGCACGGCGGCGATAGGGTTTCTGTATTGCACCAGGAGAGAGGTTACCTCTCTTTGCTCATCAGACTGCGGAAATCCGGAAGTGGCCACAGCGCTTTCAAACTTCTCGTGATCATGTTCCTCATCATGGGTATACCATACCGACTCTAGGCTGGTAAGCACCAATTGGTCCGTTACGTTGCCTGAGGCTTCCAGAATCCCCACCACCTCATAGTCATGCTCGTCATGATCATGACTGGAGGACCCGATGCCGTGGGAACCTGCAAACCTGCTCCCAAGGGAGAGTTCCAGTTTTTTAGCAACCTGGCTGCCCAGTACTACTTCAAAAGGTTTATGCCAGGCATTCCCCTCTTTGAAGGAAACCCCATAAAGTTCCAGGTAGTCATGGTTGGTGCCTACGATTCTGTATCCCTGATAATTGTCTCCCAGTCCGAGTGGGATTGCATTTTTTATCAGCCTGTTTTTGGAAATGGAAACAGCTTCATCCAAGTCGATGTTCCCTGTGGGAAAATCGATATGGTAGACGGAAGACAATACCAATTGCAGCGGGCTGCCTTTCGCACCAATGACCAGATCAATTCCGGTAGCATCGCGATTCATTTTGTTTTCAAACTGGTCCTGAATCAAAATGAGTACAGTAATAATGGCCAAACCCAGGGCGAGCAACAGGATGTTCAACCCTGTATTCAAGGGTTTGGCAATCAAATATTTCCAGCTTAATTTCAGTAAATTCATAGTGGCCCTCCTACTGTTATTCGGTTGGAAATGTGTGCTTTGACCCGTTGGTCATGGGTGACTATTACCAATACCGCATTAAGTTTTTTGGCCTGGCTTTGCAGCAGTTGTATCACGGTTTGCGCATTTTCATCGTCCAGGCTGGCTGTGGGCTCATCTGCCAGGATTACTTTAGGGCCGTTTACCAGCGCCCTGGCTATGGATACCCGCTGCGCCTCGCCCTCACTGAGGGTGTGGACAGATGCATTTTTTTTATCGGTAATCCCCAGTTCAGCGAGATAGGTATCCACCAGCTTCAGGTTGTCGCTTCCCGCAAAAAAATGCGCGAGACGGAGGTTTTCCACTACCGACAAAGCGCTGATGATGTGTGGCTTTTGGAAAACAATACCGATGTTTTTACCACGAAATTTGTCGAGTACGTTTCCTGTGAGGGCGTACAGGGATGTGCCGTTGATCAGTACCTCTCCCCCCAAAGGTTTGAGTAATCCTCCCAAAATGTTCAAGATGGTGGTCTTACCGCTTCCTGATCTCCCCAATATCAGCAATTCTTCTCCACCTTTCAGGCTGATATCCGGAATAATAAATTCAGGTAAATTGTCATATTTAAATCGGATCGACTTGCAGATCAGCATTATTTTTTGTTCTATTTAGTAGGTATCTCTAGGTAAAAAGTTGTGCCTTTATTCACTTCACTGGTAAAATCTATCTTGCCGCGAATCACTTCGATACATTTTTTCACGATGGATAATCCAAGTCCGGAACCTTCCCGCAACCCGACGTTTTTACCTCTGAAAAAACGGTCGAAAAGCTGGGACTGTTCGGAAGCCGGAATGCCTATACCTTGATCTTTGATGGTAATTTTGAGCAGCTCATTTTCATGCCTGACCTTAAAAGTGACTGTTCCCTTATCTTTAGAATACTTCACCGCATTGGCCAGCAGGTTTTCCAGTATCTGATACAACAAGTCCATGTCAGAGGTAATCATTTTAGGCAACTGTTCGAAGTCAACAATGATCTTTACGTCATTTTCTATTCCTGCTCTTACCATGTCCACCACTTCGTTCAAAAATGCGGAGGTGTATATCCGGACAGGTTTGTAATTCATTTTATCGGCGTCCGCTTTACCAAAAAACAACACGCTGGTCAGCAGGCTGTTTAAATTACGTACGGAGTTTTCGATTTTTGTGGCGTGCTTGACGATCTTTACCTTGAAAGGGTGATCCTTTTCAGCGTATTGCTTTAACAGTTGGGCCGAACTTAAAATGGAAGTCAGCGGGGTTTTGAAGCCATGGGAGACATTCTGGACAATCCTGGATTTCAATTCACTTAATTCTCTTTCTTTGTCGAGCGCTTTCTGAAGTTCTTTGTTGGCTTCGTTGAGGTCTGCCGTGCGCTGTCTCACTTTTTCTTCCAGCTCGTTGTTCAGGCTTTGTAGTTCCTTTTCTTTCTTGTCTTTAAAAATAGCAAGCTCAATCACCATGTTAAGCTCTCTGATATTAAATGGCTTGATAACATAGGCACTCGGATTGGTGACAGCCACTTTCTGCAAGGTATCCGAATCAGAGCTGGCGGTAAGATAGACTACGGGAATATTGTATTTTTCATTGATTATCTCCGTCGTGCGGATCCCGTCCAGCTTGCCGGAAAGGTTGATGTCCATCATGACAATATCCGCCCTGTTATTCTCCAGAATCTCCAGGGCCATCTCACCGGAATCCGCTATGCCTATGATTTGATGGTGATTTTTTTCCAAAGCCTTTTTGAGCAACAAGGCAGAAACAGTATCATCTTCTGTAATTAAAATCTTTAGTGAGAACATGGTAGTAAAATTAACAAAACGTTTTTGATCGGGGCAGTTTATGGGTCCAGCGGCAAGGTGATGGTTACGACGGTGCCTTTTCCTTTTTCGCTTTCTATTTTAATATGGCCGGAAAGGAGTTCTACCAGGTGTTTGGTGATGGCCAATCCAATACCAGATCCTTCGAATTTCCTGTCATAACCTTTACTTTCTTGTTCAAATGGATGAAACAACCGTTGAAGGTGTGCTTCACTGATCCCTATTCCTTCATCCTTTACCTGAAAAAACAGTGACTTCTCTTTCTTTTCAGTAACGATATGAATCATTCCTTTGTCAGTGTATTTGATGGCATTGCCTACGATGTTATTGATGATGATTTCCAGGTACTTTCTGTCCACTTTTGCGACAAATGAATTGTTAAGGAACCTGACAGATACCAAGATACCTTTTTTTATGGCCAATGATCTATGGTGGATCAATATTTTAGAAATAAAATCCTTGATATTGGTGTCCTCATAGACCACGTTCATTCGGTTGGATTCAATTCTGGACAGGTCCAATATATTGTTCATGGTCTGCAGCAATCTTTCACCACTTTCTTTAATGATCTCCAACTGCTCTATAAGTTCCCTGTCACCTGCCCTGGACTGTATCATGTTTTCGGTGCTTCCTAAAATCCCGTTAAGCGGTGTTCTGACTTCATGGCCCATATTAGAAAGGATGCTGCTTTTCAATTTGCTGACCTCCTCGGCTTTCTCCTTGGCATATTTGAGTCCCTGTTCGTAAGCCTTTTTGCTGGAAACATCTCTGAATACATTCAGAAAAAAAGGTTTGCCCTCATAATCTGCCTCCATCAGGCTGACGATAAGCTCAATTTCCTTTTTCCCTGTTTTAAAAGGCACCGTCAATTCGCCTGTAAAACCATTTTTCTCCGAGGATTCAAGCGTGTCTTGAAGGACCTTTTCCCTGACGCTTTCATAAAACTTGGGATCAGAAAAAAGATAAGACAGGCCTTTCTCTTTTAAATCCTCCTCCTTTACATTGCCCATTCGGCACAAAGCGGGGTTGGCCGCAATAACCTTCCCACCAAGTACCGAAAGCATCAAGCCGTCCTGTGAACTGTCCCATACATTCCGGAATTGGTCCTCCCTGTGTCTGATTTCGGATGTCTTTTCATCAAGAGTGGTTTTTAGAATATCCTGGTTTTTGAACTGGAGAAAAAGCATATTGATGATCATCCCCACCGCAATAAAAAAAATAATCACGATCACGATAAACCACAGTTGCAAATAAAACGGTTTGGCGATAAAAAACTCCGGGGAATAAGCGACGTCTGACTCAAACTGGCCACTGTAACTGGCTTTTAGTGCCAGACGGTATTTTCCCGGGGGCAAATTATTAAAGTACAATTGGTTGTTTCTCGGGTTTTCGATCTGGTTCCAGTCGTTATGAAAACCTTCCAAACGATACTCCACTACCAACTGGGGCAATGAAGAGAAACTGACGGCGCTATAGGTTATTGCAATGCTGTTCAGCGCATAAGGAATGGTGAGGTTATGATTTACATAATATTCATCCACAGAATTAACGGTCAGCTTGTCTACATTTACGAGTGGAGCGATGGGCCTGGCATAATCCTCTTCCGGTATGTATACAGAAACACCGTTTTGAGTTCCTATTATTACCCTACCGCTTCCTCCAGATACCAAAGCCCCCCTGCTCACGTCATTTCCGATCAAACCGTTGTTTTCATTAAAGTTTCTGATCCTCTTTTCCTTGACCAGAATCACACCCGCATCGGTACCAAACCACAAACCTCCCGTGCCATCTTCCAATATGGCATAAATAGGTTGGTTAATAGAATTTGCTTCAAAGATCACGGGTTGCAGTTCATCATTTTCCAAGTAAAACAAGCCATCATCAGTCCCTACATACAGCGTGTCATTTTTCTCCAAATAGCTATACCCTTCTATCTTGATGGTATTTTCCGTGGTTTCAACCGTGCTATCGGGATCATTATTGCCGTTGTCCAACACCAACCATTTGCCATTTTGCAGTTTGGCGATTTTTCGGATAAAACCGGCATTCATACCCTGGGATAAAATATGCTTATCCAACCCTACAATGGGTCTAACTCCGGGCCGGGGAATCGGCCCGCTATATATCTTATCACCTGCCACTACCCAAAGACTGTCCGCTTCCGTATACACATAGCTTACCGGAATGTCTTCAGGCAATTCCTCAAGAAAATATTGGTTTGTCCTGGTGTTCAAGAAGCCAATCCCGGATTGATATGCGGAAAACCACAGGTTGCCGTTCTTGTCTTCCGCAAAGTTGAGTACCCGGTTTAACTTGTTTTTATCCGTACCCTCGGCATTGAACGGAATATTTTTTGCAGGACTGATACCATCCCATAACTGAATCCCTCCATTGTATCCCGCGACATATTTGTTCCTGTTATAGTTATATATCGCCGAAATATCGGATTCAACAAGTCCGGCCTGTTCATCGAAATTCTGAAACCGCAAACTGGGCAAAACGGCTAATCCACGGTAGGTGCCTATCCACTTGGTGTCTTCCCGGTCCACCATTGCCGCATTGATGTGATGGACCCGCAAATCCTGATAAGCAGGGATTTCGAAGCCTCTTCGGGTCACGGCATTATACTTATACAATGGGGAATTGTAAAAAAAGTAAACCTGTTCATTTCGAACCCAAATGTCACAATAGTCTTTTCCACTATAAACGGGAACAGAAAAATCTGTGTAAAACAGTTTTTCCATATCAAAAATGTCTTCCCCTGTATATACACTGCCCTTGGTCAGAAAATAGTATTTTCCCTGATCCTCAGCGTAAACTGCCTTTACAATGGTTTCCCCCAAGTCAGTAACTGGATGCTCCCGAAAGGTAAACCCGTTCGCATCGAAAGAATAGACCCCGGTATCAAAAAAAAACAAAAAGGGTTCTCCTTCTTTTTTGAAAAAAGAATGAAAGCTGCCGAGTTCTTCGGTCGGGTGAAGTTCAGGGTCTTTGTCCTGGGAATATTTTACCGCGGTATTGTTTAATATGAGATAAATATCTTTTTCCTGGCCTTCGCCCAAGGTAAAAAAAGAAATCGATTTAAAATTATCCTTGTTTAAATTATCCGGCAGGTTCAAATCCATCATTTGCCAGGATTGAAAGTCGTAATGATACACCACAGGATCCCCGACTGTATGATAAAGCCAGACCAGCCCATCTTCATCTATCCATACTTTCTGTGGTCCGGAAAGGGCATTCTGTATCGTATCGGGCAAAACATAATCCATGATACCATCGGAATATCTGGTACCTTTACTGGTTGTTATCCAAACAAAGCCCTTATTATCCTGACCCATGGAATATATTTCTTCCGAAACCTGTCCAAAACCCCTGATTTGCTTGTTCAACTTAAATGTCTGCCCCAGGGCAACGACGCCGAAAAGTTGGATGAAAAAGAACATGCAAAATAATATCCGGGTCATCATATCTTGTTCTAATCCTTAAAAATATAAAAAGATAGCAATACTCTGAATTTAAAATGATATTGTTTAACAAATCTTTTTGTGATCGACCTTAATCTTCTATTTTTGTAGCAAATCTATAAAAAGAGATCTATGAGTGTTTTGGTAAATAAAAATTCTAAAGTAATCGTGCAGGGGTTTACCGGTAATGAGGGTTCATTCCATGCCCAGCAAATGATTGAATACGGAACTAATATAGTAGGGGGTGTGACTCCCGGAAAAGGCGGAAGCACACATCTTGGCAAGCCTGTTTTCAATACGGTCGAAGACGCGGTAAAAACCACCGGAGCCGACACTACCATCATATTCGTTCCTCCGGCTTTCGCAGCGGATGCCATATTTGAAGCGGCGGATGGCGGCATCAAAGTGATCATCACGATTACGGAAGGAATTCCTGTCAAAGACATGATGAAAGCCAAACCTTATGTCAAGAAGAAAGGAGCCACGCTTATCGGTCCCAACTGTCCCGGCGTGATTACCCCCGGAGAAGCCAAAGTCGGCATTATGCCCGGATTCGTGTTCAAACCTGGAAGGGTCGGCGTGGTGTCAAAGTCAGGAACACTTACTTACGAAGCCGCGGACCAGATTTCCAAAGCAGGACTGGGCGTATCCACCGCCATAGGTATCGGCGGTGATCCCATCATCGGCACTTCTACCAAAGAGGCCGTACAACTCCTGATGGAAGATCCCGAAACAGATGCCATCGTCATGATCGGAGAAATCGGCGGTAATTATGAAGCCGAGGCTGCAAAATGGATCAAAGAAAACGGTAACAAAAAACCGGTGGTTGGGTTTATAGCCGGCCAGACAGCCCCTCCGGGCAGAAGGATGGGCCATGCCGGTGCCATCATCGGAGGAAAAGACGATACCGCCAGTGCCAAGATGAGGATCATGAAGGAAAACGGCATCTATGTGGCCGAATCCCCTGCTGAAATCGGTGAAGTGATGGCAAAGGCATTGGGAGTGGATGCATGAATAACAAAAACTAAAATCCATCCGGATCAAAATTAACTTTCAGTAATGTATAATATAGATAAAGAGGTGGTATCCATGGCGGTACCACTTCTTTATTTTTTAAAACTGGTATGTTTTTGGTGGGTGATCCTCCATGGAAAACCAAAAAAACAAACCATTACGCAACCAGACGGCCATCGTCACAGGCGCCAGTTCGGGAATCGGGCAGGCTATAGCTATAGCGCTGGGAAAAGCCGGGGCGAATGTTGCGGTAAATTACCATGGGGATGAAGTCGGAGCCGATAAGACCAAAGAAGAGATCCAAAATCACGGATCAAAAGCCATCACCATCAAAGGGGACGTCTCCGAGAAAGAAGAAGTAGAGCAACTTTTTTTGAAAACCACGGACGAATTAGGAAACATCCACATCCTTATCAATAACGCCGGAATCCAGCAGGATGAGCCATTCAAGGATATGAAAGCCGAGTCGTGGGACCAGGTGATCCGCACCAACCTTTATGGCGCCTTCTACTGTGCCCAGCAGGCAGCCCGGATATTCATAAAACAGGGCATGGATAATACCCTTTCAAAAGCGAAGGGAAAAATCATTTTCATCAGCTCAGTACATGATACCATCCCCTGGGCAGGCCGGGTAAACTATGCTGCCAGCAAAGGCGGACTCCTTACCTTGATGCAGTCTCTTGCCCAAGAATTGGCTCCGGAAAAAATCAGGGTGAACAACATATCCCCCGGCGCCATCAAAACTCCCATCAATGAAGACGACTGGAAAGATGAAAACAGAAAAAAGGCCCTTCTGGCAAAAATACCTTATGGCAGGATAGGTGAACCGGAAGACGTTGCCAAAGCCGTCGTCTGGCTTGCTTCCGATGACGCGGACTATATCACGGGAACCACCTTGTATGTGGACGGTGGCATGACGCTATACCCTTCTTTTTTAGAGGAATAAGCTTCCTCCCGGTCCTCTGCTTCCTTCTACTGCGATCAAATTCCATTTATCAAAATTCTATTTGAATTCCAGAATAATTTATATTAATTTCATTCTTGAAAATATTCTATACCCAAAATAAACTAAGCGAATAATGCTAAGGAAGCTTATTGGTCTTTTACTCGCCATTACGTGTACGCAACCTGCCTTAGCCCAGGAAACCTTGGACTATGTGAAAGACATTGTTCCTGTGCTCCGCAAACATTGCTATACCTGTCATAATGTGGGCAATCCAAAAGGAGGGGTTAACCTGGAGAGGTATGAGGAGGAAGGCAGGATCATCAAAGACGGTCAGCTATGGCTCAAAGTGGTAGACCAGATCAAAAACAAGGAAATGCCCCCCGATACCAAACCTCCCCTTAACGAGGAAGATTATCATACCTTGGCCGAAGGGATCAATGGCATCCTGGTGAAGTCTTTGGAAAAAAAGACACCCGGGAAAGTGGTCATCCGGAGACTGAGCCACACGGAATATCATTACACCATCCTTGACCTTACAGGCGTATCCTTTGACTCCAAAAACAGGTTTCCCTCCGAAGGTTCCGGTGGCGCGGGCTTTGACAACCAAGGCGGATCATTGTTCTTCACCCCCCTCAAAATGGAGCGGTATTTTGATGCAGCGGAAGAAATCGTAGACAAGCTGTACAACGACCGGGGCAAGTGGCGGGAAGCAGTCCCCATCCGATACCGGATGAATATTTGGCAGAGGTTTGTGAATTGGTTAATGCCTCATTTCAGCAGCACTTTCAAGCCTTTAAACCCACCGGAGAAAGCCGCGGAGAAGGTGATTTTTCCTTTTGCCAGCAAAGCCTACCGAAGATTGATAAAAGCCGGGGAAAAGGAAAAGCTCATCGGTCTTTTCCAAACCATATATGCAGACAACAGCTCAGCGCCCAACCCGGAACGGTTTGACACCAGCGTGGCTGAAGTGTTCAAAGCCATACTGATATCCCCTTCATTTTTGTACAAAATGGAAGAGGAGCCCGAAGTGACTGACCCTGTAAAAATAGAAGATTTTGAACTGGCCACCAGGCTTTCCTATTTCCTCTGGTCCAGTATGCCGGATGATGAACTTTTCCAACTGGCCGTGGAGGGAAAGCTTCAGGATGACGGCGTGTTGGAGGCCCAGGTACGACGCATGTTGGACGATCCCAAATCTTTGAGATTTGCGGAGTCCTTTGTCAGCCAGTGGCTGGGGATAAACAAACTTAAAGACCCTAATGCCCCCTTGGCTGATTTAGCGAAGTTCCCCATGTTTACGGAAGCCATCAGGGAGGCCATGTATAAAGAAACCACCGCCTATTTCTACCATGTGCTTACGGAAAGCAAAAACTTCCTTGATCTGATCAACAGCGATTACTCTTTCCTAAATAAAGATCTGGCCAGCTACTATGGTATCAGCGGCGTGGAAGGCCAAGATTTTCAGAAGGTAAATATCACCGATGGTACCAGAGGCGGGTTGTTGGGCATGGGCAGTGTATTGGCCGTTACCTCTCTGCCTACCCGTACCAGTCCTGTTTTAAGAGGTAAATGGGTACTGGAAGAGATCTTGGGGACTTCACCTCCGCCACCTCCGCCGGATGTGGCAGAACTGCCGGAAGATGATGAGCTCCACGAAGATTTGGGATTAAGGGCCCTGCTTGAGAGACACCGGTCAGACCCTGCGTGCCAATCCTGTCATGAAAAGATGGACCCTTTAGGTCTTGGACTGGAAAATTTCGACGCGATAGGCCGATGGCGGGAGGATTACGGCAATATCCCGATTGATCCGACCGGCGTACTGGCTACAGGAGAAAAATTTGATGGTCCGGCCGATCTGAAACTCCTTCTTATGGAGGAAAAGGAGAAGTTTGCCAGGAACCTCTCTTTAAAATTCCTGTCTTTTGCGGTAGGCAGAGGAACAACCTTTTCCGATGAGACGGCAGTAAGGGAGTTGACGGAAAACCTGATCGCCAGCAATTTTGAACCGGATGCCTTTATTACTGAGTTGGTTAAAAGCTATCCTTTCAGAATGAAAATCCGTGATTTCCAAAAAAGGGTCAATGAAATAGAATAACAGCTGGCAATCAAAAAAACATTTGATAATGTCACAAACATGATTATATTGCTTAAAGACTGAAATGGCTTCAATTAATCCCAAAATATCGCCGAAATGAAAAAGAAATGGCAAATATCCCGGAGAAAAATGCTTAAAGGCGTGGGAGCTGCCATTGCTCTCCCGGTTCTGGAAGCAATGGCCTCACCCTTAAACCTGAAAACATTTGGTGACACCGGCTTTCCTGTACGGTCAGTGTTCATGTTTATGCCGAACGGTGTCCACCCTGACAGATGGACTCCACAGGGATTGGGCAGAAACTTTGAAATCTCGCCCACATTGGAGCCATTGAAACATTTGAAGGATGATATTTTGGTATTGGGCCAGTTGATGAACAGGCATTCCATATTCCAGGGAGCCGATGGCCACTACGCAAAAACGGCCAACCTGCTTACCTGCATGCAAATCCAAAAAACCGCCGGGGACAATATCAACAGCGGAGGCATTTCGGTAGATCAGATCATCGCCGATCATTTCAAAAATGATACGCTGTTCCCCTCTTTGGAATACGGCCTCGACAGAATCGCTACAGGCGTGGACATCAATGTGGGCTTTACCAGGCTGTACGCCAGCAGTATCTCCTGGAAAAACGCCACCACTCCCCTTTCCAAGGAAATCGATCCAAGGCTGGCTTTTGACCGCTTGTTTAAACCGTTTGTACCGGGGAACGACACACAGGAAAACCCACACAAAAAGAGCATATTGGACGCGGTGATGGATGATGCCAAGTCCCTTAAAAATAACCTGGGTCGTTCTGATCAGGACAAACTGGAAGAATACTTAGAGTCCATCCGATCTATAGAAAAGCGGATCAACAACCAGGCGAACATCAAGGACTTTTCCAGTAAAATCACCCCGGACATCAAGAAAGAATTGATCCGTGTCAACCAAAGCATCGACGAGTATGTGGAAGTGTATGCAGGAGTGGATGTAACAGAAAAAACCAGGTTGATGTTTGATATCATGGCATTGGCCCTGTGGAGTGACGCCAGCCGGGTGATTACTTTCATGTACGGCAATTCCGTGAGCAATAGAAATTTCTCTTTTTTGGATGGGGTTAGCGGCGCTCATCATTCCATTTCCCATCACATGAACCATCCCAAAAAGATGGACGAATATGACCGCATCACCAAGTGGCATATCGAACAATACGGCTATCTCCTAGACAAATTAAAGTCCATCAAAGAAGGCGACCGCACTTTGCTGGACAATTCTATGGTCATGTTTGCTTCAGGCCTTCGGGACGGCAATCGCCATTCTCCAAGGGACCTTCCGATAGTAGTCGGCGGTCATGGCGGAGGCAAGATCAAATCAGGCCAAAACCTGATATTTGAAGAAAACACACCCTTGGCCAACCTGTACACCTCTTGGCTCCAAACTGTGGGCATAGAACAGGAGAAATTTGCAGACAGCACACGGGCACTTACTGAAATCATGGCCTGACCGATTTCTGATTTTTCATTTATTCATTTCATTACCCCATTGACTTTCATCAATGGCATAATACAAGTATGGAAATTATCAAGGAAGCAAATACAAATACAGCAACGGCACTTCATTCAAATCTGAAAAAAGCAGGGATCATAGTCCCTTTGATATTCCTCATGGTTTATGCTTCCATTCCGTTTTTGCCTTCAGAATTTGAAGCCGAAATACCCGTCTTGGAACTTATAGGACGTTTTCATCCGCTGGTCCTTCATTTCCCTATCGTACTCATCATTATATTCACCCTGTTTGCATTACTGGGAAGTATACTTCCCCCCTTCAGACACTCCTTGATATTCCAGGTCTTGTTGGGAATGGCCTGTTTGACGACATTCATCGCCATAGTGGCAGGATATCTTTTATATGCTACTGAAGAATATTCCGGGCAGCTTGTGAAAAACCACCTCGTCGGTGGACTTCTGACAGGCACGGGAATTTCGATAACCACCGCGGCTTACTATTATTGGGAAATGGTCTCGGAAAAGGCCGGTTTGTTTTTTTGGACAGCCTTGCTTTTTACCAATGGCGCTCTGGGATACACCAGTCACCTGGGTGGATCATTGACCCACGGACAGGATTATTTGACCCAGCCGCTGGCTTCCATGTTCCCCGGCAGCACTTCGGTTGAAATCAGGCCTGTGGAGGAAATGCTGCTCTATGAAGACGTCGTGACCACCATTATTGACTCCAAATGTGCAAGCTGTCACAATGAAAACAAAACCAAAGGGGATCTGCTTTTGATCTCGCATGACCATATATTAAAGGCCGGTGAAAGCGGCAATCCCGCAGTTGTCCCCGGCGACCTGGAAAAAAGCGAGTTGATGGCCAGGATTTTACTCCCTGAATCTGATGAGGACAGGATGCCGCCGGAGGGAAAGCCGGGGCTGACCAAGGATGAGATTGACCTTCTTGCCTACTGGATTGAAAGTGGTGCCCCGCAGGAACTACGGCTCTCGGACATCGAAGACATCGAATTCAAAAACAGTATCGACAAGTTACTGCCCGCCATCAGGAAGACCCAACGAAGATTGGCCCTGGAAAAAGAGGCATTTGAAGAGATGAAGGTCGAGTTAAAAGAAATCGGCACGAAGATAAATGTTCAGATCGTACCGGACGAGGAAGCGGATGGTTATTATTTTGGAATGAAAATGAAGTTCCCTCCCAGTCCCATTTCAAGCAAGGAATTGTTGGAAATAGCTCCTTATTCCTCTTATTTTTCCCGAATATCCCTTGCATCCACCAACATCTCCGATGACGAGCTGTATCACCTGGGGCAAATGGAAAATCTGAAACGGTTGGTTTTGCAAAAAACAGCCATCGATGGTTCCGGTCTCCCCTACCTGCAGCAGTTGCCCAACCTCGAAGAACTCAACCTTTCTTTCACTCCGCTGAAAGACGGGCATGCTTTACATCTCCTTAACTTCCCCCACCTTAAAAAAGTATATCTTTTCGGAACCCCGGTAAAAAAAGACATCATCACGGCCATTCAACAACATAAGCCTCACTTACAGGTCATTCTGGAAGAAGGCCCTTATTACTGAATTAAATAGTCCATACAGGAAGTTTTCAGTAGTTAATAGAGTTTGTCTACAAAATGACCGCATCACCGAGGACAGGGATATTTTCCTGCGCGCCATACGCTTTTATTGAAAAAATATGAATGGTTAAACCGATCCATCTATGAGAATGATATTTTTGCGTTGCCTGAAACTGTCTTTATGGGCTGTCCTTTCCCTGACTATTTTCCCCCATTGCCAGCAGGAAACTTCTGGGGGAAAAGCCGGATCTTTGGCAAGCGACAATCCGCTTGAAACCTACGTCTCTACGAGAGATCCGGTTTTTGATTACCAATTGGTTCACCAACACGACGGAAAAGGTTATCGATATTTTGTTCTCAGGGTTACCTCCCAAAATTGGTTAACTGAAAATGAGGTAGATGAGACCACTTGGTGGCATTGGGTATCCTTTGTCCTCCCTGACAAACTTTCCCACACCACTTCATTGATGATGATCTCGGGAGGAAGCAGGAATTCCGGTCTCCCCGAATCCCCGGATAAAATGCTCGTGGAAGCTGCATTGAAAACCCGGTCGCCGGCCATAAAAGTCCACAACATACCCTTTCAACCCCTTACTTTCAAAGGGGATACAGTATCCGGAAGAACGGAGGATGGGTTGATCGCCTACGGCTGGCGTAAATTCATGGAAAATGGGGCCAGAGACGAGGATGCCGTCTGGCTGGCACGTCTTCCCATGACCAAGGCCGTGATGTCTGCCATGGATGCCGTAACGGATTACACGAAAGAGGAATTGGGGCTGAACCTTGAAGCCTATGTGGTGGCGGGTGGCTCAAAGAGGGGCTGGACCACATGGACCACCGCCGCCATGGACCCCCGTGTGGTGGGCATGGCGCCTATTGTTATAGATCTGCTCAATATTGTTCCTTCCTTCAAACACCATTGGCAGGCGTATGGGTTTTGGGCTCCCGCGGTGAAGGATTACGAACACGAAGGCATATTTGACTGGATGGATACTCAGGAATACCAACGTCTGCTCGAAATCGTTGAGCCCTACAGTTATCTGGATCACTATACCGATATGCCCAAGTTGCTTATCAATGCTTCGGGGGATCAGTTTTTCCTGCCCGATAGCTGGAAGTTTTACTGGGATGACCTCAAGGGAGAAAAGCATCTCGCTTATATTCCCAATACAGGCCATTCGCTGGACGGCTCTGATGCCATGCAGGTTTTATTGGGTTTCTACAATAGGATTTTGAATAATGAAAAAAGACCTGAATACAGTTGGGAAATAAAGGAAAACCGTATCGAAATAAAGGTCGATCCCGAAAACCCTCCCGTCGGCATAAAACTCTGGGAGGCCCACAATGAATCAGCGAGGGATTTTAGAATCGATGTTTTAGGGCCAGGCTGGACATCCGTGGACATTCCCATCTCGGCCAACGGTAATAGCTACTCCATTCCTATCACCACGCCGGAGACAGGATGGAAAGGGCATTTTGTAGAACTTACCTACGGCGGAGGTTCGCCGATGAAGGTGACTACGGGCATAAAGGTATTGCCGGAAACTTACGATTATGAGCCTTTCCAGCCCAAATCACCTAAAGGAACATTACTGGAGAAATAGATCCATCAAAAGGAGTAGATCATAATGGTCATCCTTGTAGACGACATGGTAACCGCATCAACGACAAGTTGACTATGCAATGTTCTCAGAAAACGGATCAATCGCTGCATGCTGATGGGAAAACCATTGTGCCGGAGTTGGTTTTATTTATCTCAATCTTGACAGCAACCTGTCTTAACTGATTGGTAGGAAATCTTGGCAAAAGCTCTCCCTCTATTATTCCTTCAAGGTAAATGCCACATAATAATCTCCCGAAGGAGTGCCCATTTTACCTCCTCCTGCCGCTATTACCACGTATTGTTTGCCATTGACGGCATAGACTGATGGTGTAGCATAACCTCCCGCGGGCAGTTTATGCTTCCATAGTTCTTTCCCTGTTTTTTTATCAAATGCCCTGAAGTATTCATCCTGGGATGCGCCTATAAAAACCAATCCGCCGTCTGTCACCACCGGCCCCCCATAATTTTCCGTGCCGGTCTGCGGAATCCCTCTCTTCGTCAATTCCTCAAATTCCCCCAAAGGCACAGACCACACGATTTTCCCCTTGCTCAGGTCAATGGCATTTAAGGTCCCCCAGGGAGGTTTGACTGCCGGATAGCCTTCTTGATCAAAAAACCGGTTATAACCGGTGATGGTGTAGGGCACCGCACCCCTGTTGGATTCCAGCCCCATTTCATGGGCATCTGCCGGTTCATCGCTGTTCCTGATATAACCGACTATGGCATGGCGGGTTTGCTCATTCAAATGCTGAAAACCAGGCATTCTCCCTTTTCCTTTTTGGATGGTTTCCATGACCTCTTTTTCTGAAAATCTGTCCAATACGCCGACAAGTGGGGGATAGGCCCCGGAAGGATCTCCTTTTAAATCCGGGCCGTGGCACATCGCACAATGGGTGATATAGGCTGACTTTCCGGGTGCAGCGTCTTTGCCCATCTCCTCCATAATCGGCACCATGGTGAGTATCCAAGCCATCTCATTGGCATTCACATACAGGTAACCACTGGTGGCATCAAACGCCGCACCTCCCCATTCGCCCCCGCCATCAAATCCGGGGTAAATCACCGTGCCTTCTGTACTGGGCGGCATAAACATATGCCCGTATTTCAGGCCCTGGATTTTTTCCTTTACATAGGCATGGGCCTCCGGGGAAATGTCGGTAATCACCTCCTCGGTAAAAACCTGCCTGGAAAAAGGAGGAGGACTGGTGGGCAAAGGCTGCGTGGGCCATGTCCGCTCACCATACAGGTCGGACTCGGGGATTTCCAGTTCTTCAATGGGGAACAAGGGGTCCCCTGTATCCCGGTCAAACAAAAAAACCCTCCCGGTTTTTGTTATCTGGGCCACCGCATCAATGGTTTTACCGTTTCTTTGAACAGTCACCAGGTTGGGCGGTGCAGGCAAGTCCCTGTCCCACAGATCATGCCTTACGGTTTGATAGTGCCATATCCGCTCACCTGTTTCCGCATTCAAAGCAATCACCGAATTGGCAAAAAGGTTCTCTCCCAGCCGGTTTCCTCCCCAAAAGTCAAATGAAGCCGATCCCGTGGGAACAAAAACCATACCCCGCCCCTCATCCAGGCTCATGCCCGCCCAGCTGTTGGCTCCTCCCGAACGGAGATAAGCATCCTCCGGCCAGGTCTCATGGCCATATTCCCCCGGTTTTGGAATGGTATGAAATATCCAATCCACCTTCCCGGATCTTACGTTAAACGCTCTAATGTAGCCCGGAGCGGCATCATTGTTTTCGGAAACCCTCGTCCCTATAATGATCTTGTCTTTATAAATGATCCCGGGTGTTGAGGATATCACATGCAGGTCCTGTGCCCAGTCCCCTAGCCCTTCCTTTAAGGAAACTGACCCGTTTTGGCCAAATGTATCCACCAACTCACCGGTTTCGGCATCAAGGGCAAAAAGGTAAGGACCCGCTGAATACAATATCCGCTTATCGCCATTCTCCTCCCAGAAAGTGACCCCACGGTTCACACTCACTCCGATTTCAAAGAACGCGTGTGGATCAAACTCCCATATTTTTTTGCCTGTGGCCGCATTCAAAGCAAATGTCTTCAAAGTAGGTGTGGAACCGTACAATACACCATTGACTACAAGCGGGTTACATTGTATCTGGGTTCCTTTCTTTCCGGTAAGGTCTCCAGACCGGAATATCCAGGCCACCTCCAGGTTGCTGACATTTTCTGTATTGATTTGGGATAAAGAGGAATATTGAGCGCTGCTTTTAGCGCCTAAATATACGGGCCAATCATCGCCGGTTTTGTAAACAAATGGTTCCTCATTTTTACAGGAACTCAATAGGATCATCCCAAAAAGTAGAGAGAAAACAATCGTCCGAATCATATTTTAGTTGTATGGTATCTTGGCAAATATATGGAATTTGATCTGTCTCCATGGTTTTCATATCAAAATAATAAAGGGAGTTTATATGCTTCTCATATATGCAGATTTTTTTTATATTGTGTTTATAAGTTAACCGCCGGACATGCCTCCGATGTTGAGGTTTTATAGGCCCAAGGAGATGAAAAGATTATTGATATGCAGACATGCCAAATCAGCGTGGGACAATCCGCTACTGAGTGACCAGCGTAGGCCTTTAGCAGCCCGAGGGCTCAGAGATGCCCCCAAAATGGCGAAGAGGTTAAAGAAAAAAGGAATTTTCCCGGACCATATTCTGAGTTCAAACGCTGTGAGGGCTTTTGAAACTGCCAAAATCATGGCAAAAGAGATCGGTTATGAAACCTCCCGAATCGAAACCAGCAGAGAACTATACCTTGCCTCAGCCAATGCCATTTTAAAACAAATACGGGTCATGCCGGACCATATCAATACGCTTTTTATATTTGGCCATAATCCGGGGTTTAATGATTTGATAGAAACACTGGGGGGTGATATTTTCAATCTACCTACAAGCGGCCAATTTGGATTCCGGTTTGCCGTAAATTCCTGGGCATCAATCGGTCGGGAGAATGCTGAAGAATGGTTTTTTGATTATCCCAAAAATAAAGAGGATTAGAAATTCCTTACATCCTGCAAAACCTCCCGGAAGTCCCGGTGATGCTCAATCAGATACAGCACTTTTTCGGCGATCTCATTGGGTGCGCTTAGCTCATTCTTTTCTTTAAACCCTCTGAATCGGGATAAGTTGCTAAAATTTTCTTCGGATGATGACCGGATATCCTCTTGCATAGAGGTATCAATGATCCCCGGTGAAAGGGCGTAGAGGCGGAATCCCCTATCCGCTATATCGGATTCATGCTGAGCTACTTGTGTCATCTGGTTCAGGGCAGCCTTAGAAGCACAATAGCCCGACCAGCCGTCTATCACTTTGGCCGCAGCCCCGGAGCTGATGTTGACCACCAATTTGTCTCCTTCCAATCCATCGTACCGCTGCATAAAGGCATTCATAAGAATGGCAGGTGCTGTCACATTAATTTGATAGATTGCTTGTAAGGATTCCGGGGCCAGCCTTCCATTGTGGGCAATTTCTCCTATCCATCCGGCATTGTTGATCAAGACCACCTTACGGTAATCCCCTTTGGGAAACACGGTATCCAATTCCTGGATAAGTGCGGCTGTATCGGCCAAATCAATAGAATGATGGGTATAATTGGCGTGGGATTCCATTTGCGTTCTGGATATTCCGATGATTGAGGTATGAGGCGTATCCAGTAAGACATTCAGCAAGGCCTTTCCTAATCCCTTGCTTGTTCCAGTGATGATGTATAAAGATTTTTTCTCCATAACTTATAAAAACTGTTCGGTATTTGTCAATTGATCCGCTGTCTTATCTTTATATTTTACCAGTAACTTTAAACTGAGAGAATGAAACCGGAGCAACAACATAACGGCGGTCAGGGTGAGACCGATCAAAAGTCCGATCCAAACTCCCAATGCTTCCAGATCCAGCCAGAATGCCAACACATAGCCCAAGGGCAATCCGACTACCCAATAAGCCACCATGGTGACGAAGGTGGGCACTTTGACATCTGACAATCCCCGCAATGCACCCAATCCTACCACCTGCACCCCATCCGAAAGCTGGAATAATCCCGCTATGACAAGCAAACTCGCCGCCATCTCTACCACCTCTGTATCGTTGATGTACAGTATGGGGAGGTAATTTCTCCACACAATGAATATAACGGCAAAGAACATCATGAAAGCCACTACCATGCCGAAAATCGAAAAGCCCACCTGCCTCAACATGCCAATATCCCTTCGGCCCAACTGATTACCGACCCGGACCATGGCCGCAGCAGAGAGCCCCGATGCCATCATGTAACTGATAGAAGCGAGATTGATGGCTATTTGATGGGAAGCCAGTGCATTAACCCCTATCCAACCCATCATAATGGCTGCTGCACTGAATGCCCCTACTTCAAAAACAAACTGCATTCCGGTAGGGATACCTATCCGCAACATCTTTGATATCAGAGGCCAACTTAGGTTTTTAACCTGAAAGACCGCGACATATTTGCGATAACGGGCTGATCCATTGACATACACGTAGATAGCGATCGCCATCAAAACCCTGGAGATGAGCGTGGCCCAGCCAGCTCCGTTAAGGCCCAATTCCGGAAATCCCCAGTTCCCGTAGATCAGCAGCCAGTTCAATCCTATATTCAGTAAGTTACAGACTACCGTGATGTACATGGCCTGTTTCGTCTGGGACAGACCCTCCGTAAATTGCTTGAATGTTTGGAAAAACATAAAAGGAACCAGGGAAAAGGTAATGATCAACAGATAAGGAGTCGCCAGCACCACCACCTCTCCCGGCTGGTCAAGAAAAGCCAAGCCCGGAGAGAGCAGGACAATGACCAAAAAAAGAAGGACTGAAGCGACGGCGTTGATCACAAAACCGTGGCTTAGCAATCTGCCTATTCTGTTCTTCTTCCCTTCCCCGTCTGCCGCGGCTACCATGGGGGTAATGGCCATAGATATCCCGATTCCAAACATCAGAATCAGAAAAAAGATGCTGTTGGCCAATGAGGCCGCTGCCAGCGGCTCCGCACCTAACCTGCCTACCATGATGTTGTCCGCCACACCTACCATCACCTGGCCCAGCTGGCTCAACATAACAGGGTACGCCAGCCGGAATGTAATCCCAAAATTGTTTTTGAATCCGCTTAAAAACTTCATTATCGACCTAATAATCCCTACGAAAACTGACCTTCAATGCCCCGGGGTTTCCCGATAGTTGGCTCACCCTCTTTGTTGTATAACCAACTGTGTTTTCAACAATGCTGCAATACTGATGGCATCTGTGATTTCTCCGGATAAGACCATTTCAATCGCCTTTTGAAATGGAACCTTACGTATTTTGAGGTCTTCAGTATCATCAAATTGCGGTTCCCCTTCCGTAAGCTGCTCTGCCAGGAAGACAAACCCCTCCTCATCAGTCACTGAGTTGGAGGTATGTATCCTCATGATGTTGGTCCAGCGTGCCGCAGACATCCCAGTCTCTTCTTTCAATTCTCTTTTTGCACTTTCAAGCACGTCTTCCAGGATAGGCCCTCCTCCCATGGGGATTTCCCAGGTATATTCCTCCAAAGTATACCGGTACTGTCCCACCAACCAGGTATTCATGGCCTTATCCAAAGGTACGATACCGATGGCTTTGTTTTTGAAGGAGACGACACCATAGATTCCTTCCGTATTGTTGGGTGTGATTACCTGATGTTCTGCCACCCGGATCCATGGGTTATCATATACGATTTTTTCCGAGAGTTTTTTCCAAGGATTTTCCATTGCAAAAAAAAAAGGTGACTTTGAGCCACCCTTGATAAAATTTGGTTTTTAATATTATTTATGCGGGTATTGGCAATACTTTACTGTCTTTGAAAGTAGAAAGAATAACCATGGATTGCATGGAATCCACTTCCTTGATCTCACTTACCTTTTCCAGCATCAGCTTTTGATAGGAAGTGATATCTTTTGAAATAATTTTCAGGATAAAATCTCCGGTACCCGTGATATGATGACATTCTATGACTTCAGGGATCTGGTTTATCTCTTTCATGAAAGCATCAATGTTAGATTTGTTATGCCCAATAAGGCCTACCAACACGAAAGTACTTACCCCAAGACCGATTTTTTCCGGGTCCAATTTAGCATGGTAACTTTTGATGATACCGGACTGTTCCAGCTTTTTTACTCTTTCTAGGGTTGGCGCGGGGGATAGACCTATGTCTTTAGATAGCTGAGCATTGGTGATTTTTGCATTGGCCTGAAGAATTTCTAAAATTTTACGGTCTATTTTGTCAAATTTTACTTTTATGTTATTATCCATATTATAAAGAATTTACCGAATTATATGTTGTGCAAAGTTAATCCAATTTAAATTTATTTTAAAGATATTTACGAAAAAAACGTTGCAGTGGACAAAATATTGTTACAAAATTGTCTAAATAATTAAAATAATTACGTCAACCGTTGTATATATCTTAGAAAAATTCAAATTTCCTGCTGATTTTACAATCACTTAAACGCTTAATCTATTCTAAAGTTTATTCTTTTTGACAAAGTCCCTGGCTTCCTTATGCGCCGGATGTTTCCGCTTGGCGTATTTTTTCACCTGGTCAAAATAGTTCCGGGCGCTTTTCCTGTCTTTTTCTTCAAAGGAGATTTTACCCAGTTGGATAAGTGAATACAGGTAATACCCGCTTTCCTGGGTTTCTGATTCTTCACCAAAAGCAATCGTTCTCAAGTAATATTTTTTCGCTTGGTCCAACTGCCCCATTTTTTCAAAATGTTGCCCTACAAAAAAAGCGGCGTAGCGGCCACTATTGGCCTCGTATCCAAACCATTTTTCATCGATCCTCCTTAAAATCTCCAAGGAAACCTGCATGGCATCCACTCCCCGGCCAACGGCATACAGCTGCCTTGCATAAAACCGGTGAAAATAAGGGTTGTTAGGGTATTTTTCATGTAGATAGGAAGTGATGCTGAGGGCCTTAAAGGGGTTTTTCTCTTCTGAAGCATAGAGCCTGAATAAGAAATACTGGGCTTCAACCCTCGCGTAAAACGCATTTTCTGCCACCTCCTCAAGCTGCTTCAAACCAAGGTCTTTGTCCCCTTTTGGGAAGAGCATCATGATCGGCTTCAAAAGCGGATAATTCTTTGGAATCCACACCGAAAAATAATTGAACAAGGCGTCCCCCAGCAACAGCTCAGGGTTGAGCTCTTCCTCTCCTTTGCTGAGTTCAAGGTATTTCAATGCGTTTTTACCGGCAAAAGCAGCTTTGGTCCAATTTTGCCTTTCACTGTAAAGCCTTCCCTGAAAACCATAAGCAGCCGACAAAAAGAAAGCCGCTTCTTTATTATCCTCCTCCCTGTCAATAATTTTTTTCGCTTTTTCTATCGAGATGTCCGTATACCTCAGAAAAGCCTCATCATATTTTTTGTTTTCGGTATCTACAGCGATTTTCCACCACTGGCTCAGTCCCATCAAAAAATAAGGCAGGGGATGGTCCGGATAAGTATAACGCATTACCTCAAATCCCCTCTCTGCGGTTTGGAAATCAAAATTGTACATGCTGTTGACCGCCTCGGTGATCCGAAACTGCAGCCCTTTGTCCAACAACAGGTATTGGGAAGACTCGCCTATGTTGGTGATGGGGGATTCTGACATTTGGGCATTAGCCGGAAAGCCCATAGCAATCCCTACAATCATTAGAAAATAACTGAAAACCATTATTTTAACCGCACCTCGGTGCAAAACCTTTTTTCCTGTATTTTTCATTATCAACAATCAGCAACAAAAAAAAACAATAATTAATTCTGAAACCGGTCCGTTTTTTATCCGCTAACCTTATACGTTGTTATATTTATTTAACGATCAAAAAGAAACGGTATTTCAACAATAAAGTTGCTCAAAAAAAAAATCAGATCCATTAAACCAGGTTCACCTCTCGGAAACCTGGATAATGGACCTGAAAACAGCAATAAGATTAAAAAATAACAGCTTACCTTTTGACCACCGCTTTCGGTGCGGCCTCGCTTTCTTCAAGGGTTTGCATCCATGCAGTCAATGCCAGTGAGTCAGGGACATCTACATCGTCAAAAGTTACCACTTGCCCCGGTTCAATATCCCTTTTTATATGTACTTCATTCAGAAGCCCAATCGGAACATGGTAAGCGGCCTCTTCGATTTTTACCGCCTCACCCCTTACTTCCATACCGCCGATACCCTTAACGATCCGGGAACCGGCCACCAGTCTTTTTTTGGCTATCGCCGCTACACTCACTGTAGGAAAATCCCCATTATCCAATAGGATTTCACCGTTGCATAACAAGTTTAGGATGCTATTGGGTATTTCAAAAAAACAAAGGTGCATGGGTTTATACAGCAAGTAAAACGGTCCCTTACCCAGCTTGTAGGTCATGAGTTCGGGCGCCAGGTCCTCCTGGTGGGTCGCGGTAATGAAAACACCGGGAGGTGCTTCTTTAGAAATGATATAATCACTCAGCACTTTTCCTCTCCTTCGGGCCTCTTCACCCAAGGCAAAAGCCCCTTTCTCAAAATCATTGGTCTCATATCCTATTAACCCTTGCCTTGCAATATCCACTCCCAACCCATTGGCGACCATCGCCTGTTCGATCTGCAGTTTTGTGCCGTCTGTAAAAGAGGTTACAGAGCTAAGGCTGTATCCCTGTTTTTGGGCCCAATAAAGCATGTCCTCCAGTGAAGGGGATCTGTTTAAAAAACCCTTGATATTGCCATATACAAGTGGCTTAAAACCCATCTGCAAAACCTCTTTGTTCAGCGCGGCCAAACATCCGGGCTGATCTCCATTGGCTTCCGTGATCACCCCACGTTTAGACAACCAAGAACCTGAGACCACTTGGGTATCGGCATCCATTGTCACCACCGGCACACCAAAGGTGAAGGCCATATCAATGATCTTGGTGGAATAAACAGGGTCCCCGGTGCTTACCACAATGACATCGGAAGATTCCATAACCCGCTCCGGCTCATGGGTCAAATATTCCCGATCCACTCCCAAATCCTCTATAACTCCCTTTCTGCGGGTCAATATCTTGGAAATAACCATGTCTGGTCTTCTCACGATGAGTTTGGCCAAACCCCTTCCTATTCCGCCTGTGCCGACTATTCCTACTCTAAATAATTTAACGAAATGGTTTTTCATAACTAAAAATATGTATCTTAATAAGCACTAACTCGCTGTAAATATATAAAAGTATTTTTTAAAACCCATTTTTTTGTATTTAAAATACATAAAATTTGAGTTAAAATTTAAACTATTTTTCAGAATAATAACCTACAAAAGAAATATAAATCAATAAAACATATTTTAAATTACTCATATTACATGTATTAACATCTTAAAAAACAGAAAATAAAAAAATTAATTGCTAAAAATTATTTTTTTTTACGCTTCCCAAATCCGGGGCCACCCGTTGATCGGGCTTAATCGGACTTCATCCCTGTAATGAGGATTTTAAATTCTGTTAAATAACCGATTATTCCTGAATAATTTTTTATTTTCGCTTTTCAAAAATATTTGAATGCCATGGTAAATTACGCAAGGGTCAACAACCTAACCGGTTGGGTAGTTTTTTTTGTTTCTTTCCTTACATATGTATTTACGGTAGAAGAAACAGCGAGCTTTTGGGACCCAGGGGAATTCATAGCCGTGGCTTATAAACTTCAGGTGCCCCATCCACCAGGCGCTCCCTTTTTTTTATTGGTCTACCGGATGTTCAGTTTTATGGCATTCGGGGATGTTCTCCAGATAGCCTATTGGATGAACATTGGCAGCGCTTTATTTTCCGGCCTGACCATCCTCTTTTTATTTTGGACCATTACCTTGCTGTCAAGAAAACTTTTCCAAATCAAGATAGGGGAGGAAAGTAAAGGACAGACCATCTCCATCATGGGGGCCGGTATCACAGGCGCTTTGGCGTATGCTTTCTCTGACAGCTTTTGGTTTTCAGCAGTAGAAGCAGAAGTTTATGCCATGTCATCCTTCTTTACGGCCATCGTCATTTGGGCTTTCTTGAAATGGGATGTCATAGAAGATCCCAAAGCAGAAAACAAATACATGGTGTTCATCGCCTACTTGGTTGGACTCTCCATCGGGGTTCACCTGTTGAACCTGGTAACACTTCCGGCTTTGGCTTTGGTAGTATATTTTAAAAAATACAAAAACCCCAACTTGAAAGGGGGCATCATCGCTTTTCTATTGGGGGGAGTGGCGTTAGTTATCATCAACAACATTGTTATTCCCGGTTTGCCCAGTGTCGCCGGTTCCATGGAAATTTTCTTTGTGAACAGCCTGGGATTACCCTTTGGATCAGGAATCATCGTTTTTGTCATCTTGTTTATCGGGGGATTGATAGCCGCCATCCGTCATTCCATCAATCACCGAAAAGTCATCCTCAACACGGTTCTCATTTGCCTCACCTTTATCCTTATCGGTTATGGGTCTTATGCACTCATCGTCATCAGGGCAAACGCAGATACCGTCATCAACGAAAATGATCCGAAAGACATCATCAGTTTTGTAAGCTACTTAAAGAGGGAACAATACGGCTATCGTCCGTTGTTCCACGGTCAATATTTCACCGCAGAAATCGTAGACCAAACTGAAGGCGCGCCCGTATATGCGAAGGGAAAAGAAAAATATGAAATTGTAGATTACCAATTGGTCAATGAATACGATCCCAACAGAACGACCATTTTTCCGAGAATATATTCCACCCAGGAAAGACATAAACAGATCTACCGTTCCAAATTGGGGCTAAGGGAAGGTGAGGAACCCACCTTTGCAGACAACCTGTATTTTATGTTTGACCACCAGCTGGGCCACATGTATTGGCGGTATTTTATGTGGAATTTCTCCGGAAGGGAAAGTGATTTCAGCGACGCGCCTTTCATGAGTCTGTGGACTACGATAAGCACGGAGTTTCCTGAATATATAAAAAACAACAAGGCTCACAATAACTATTTTATGCTGCCCTTGATTTTAGGGCTTATCGGCATGTTTTTCCAAGCCAAATATGATGTGAAATCTTTTTGGCTGACGATGATGCTCTTTCTGATGATGGGTGTGGTACTGGTACTCTACCTCAATTCGCCTCCGGTCGAACCGCGGGAAAGGGATTACATCTATGTAGGTTCTTTTTATGCATTTGCCATATGGATAGGCTTTGGAGTCCTGGCCTTGGCACACCAGATCGGAAAAATCAACAAGAACCTGGCTACTGCGGGACTCGTGGCCACCCTCATTGCCTTTCCCATACCGGCTATCATGGCGATCCAGAACTGGGATGATCATGATCGGGGAGGACGGTATTTCTCCGTGGATTCTGCCAGGAATTTTCTGGCCTCCTGCGCTCCCAATGCCATCCTGTTTACCGGGGGGGACAATGATACTTTCCCTCTTTGGTATGTGCAGGAAGTGGAAGGATTCCGGACAGATGTACGGGTGATCGTTCTGAGTTACTTTGATACGGATTGGTACGTAAAACAGATGACAAGGCCTGTAAACGACTCCCCCGCCCTGGACTTTACCCTTGATTACGACAATTTCAAAAAAGGGACCAACGACGTACTTTACATTACCGAAAGGGGGCTGGAAAGCCTTGCGTTAAGAGATTATTTGAAACTATTGAAAAGCGGGAGCGATTTGCTGAAACTGAGTTCCGGCAGAACGGGCACCATCAATATGGTCCCCTCAAGAAACCTTTCTTTGGATGTAGATGCCGAAAAGGTGAATGAGCTTGGGGTGGTACCGGAAGCTTTTGAGGACCTGAAAATCCCCAGATTGAACATCCGTTTAAAAGGCAATTATGTCACGAAAGGAACCCTTATGCTTCTGGACTTGATTGCTACCAATAATTGGGAAAGACCCATTTACTTTAACAATACCTCATTGGCCACCATCGGCTTTGATATGAGTGACCATGTGGTGATGGAAGGGCTTACCTATCGGCTGCTGCCTATCCAAAAACCGGATAACCAGGATGAGTTGGTAAATACGGAAGTAGCTTATACCAATGTGATGGAAAATTTTGCCTTCCGGGGCATGGATAATCCAGACAATTATTTTGACGACGAATACAGAAGATTCACTTCCAATCACAGAAGCGTATTGAACAGCATTACCATAGGCTTAATGGATGAAGACGAAATGGATAAAGCCAGGGATATTCAGCTTCTGAGTCTGGAAAAATTTCCCAATGAGGCCATTTCTTATGATTTGGCCAGCGGCCAGTCCGTCCCACTCTTGTTCGAGCTGGGCCTGGATGAAAAAGCACTGGATGTCATAGAAAAAATGTCCAATAGAGCCTTGGAAATGTTGGATTTCTATAACCGGACCGGAAGGTCTATTGACAGGGAAGCCAGTATTTCCGTAGAAATGCTCCGGTACTTTATCCCGGTGTTGAAGGAAAAAGGGTATCCCGAGGAGGCCAGCCGGTTACAGAACCAATTTGAGCGGATATTTGGGGAGATGGGAGGTCAACGGATAAACAGACGATAGTGACGGTTCCTATAAGGAAATGAAAAAACATAATTAAGAACGACGGGGATTAATTCCCGTCTTTTTTCAAAATATAGAAAAGATCTAAAGCTTCGTCAGGATCATCTACAAGCAAATAGTCTGTGTGCTGGATAGCTGTCACCGCATGACCCTGCTCTTTGTGCAGTTTATTCCTGTTGAATCGGTTCAGGATTTCATACGGTATCCTTAAAAGAGCCGCTGGCAGGCGGTATTGGAGGTTAAGGACATCCCATCGGGTTATCTTGTTAACCGATTGTCGGTTGGCCTCATGATACTCCCATACCTTTTCATTTCCCCCGATCCCTTTTGCTTCCACATTTGCGAATATTCCGTTGCAAAGTTGTTTTAACTGCTCAGGCGTATATTCCCTGATATGCCAAGGATTTCTGCTTAAGGAAAACCTGATATTTGGCGTGGAAATCAGCGCGGTCCCGCCAGGTTTCAGCACCCTGTGGATCTCTTCCAAAAACAACCTGTCGTTTTGTATATGCTCAATTACCTGAAAACTGACTATCGTATCAAATTTATCGGAAGGGATATCTGATAGTGGGGGAATAAAGGCTTGTTCGAATGTGCAATCCGGGAACTTCCTGCGTAGCCGATCAATAACTTCTTTAATTTTATCCAAGCCTTGGTAATGGTCTACCAGAGGAGCCAGGGTTTCCACTCCCCGGCCCTCCCCGCAACCTATTTCCAGCAAATCCCCCTTTACCAATGGCTTTGCCGCAATGTATGCCTTTAGTAAGCGTTGATGAATTGGATTATCACTTATCAACTTATCGGAAGTAATTTCCGTTGTATAGGTAGCCATTTAAAATTTTATTATTTTGAACAAAATTAAGGTTAATTTTTAAAACCAGCTATGGAAAAAATAAAGACATGCCATATGAAAAAAATCGCAGGAAGTCTGGCCATGCTTTTACTTACATTGTCAGTCTGTGCTCAAACCAATCTTCAAAACCTCAACCAGAGCCTGCGCTATTCCAGGTATTCAAGAATTTCTCTAAAAGCCATCCCGGTTCAGACCGCGCCAAGGGTCTTCAATTTACAGCTTGTCGCCGAGAAAATCGAGGAAAATGCACAATTTGAGGACTACCTTTTTTCATACACCATTGTCAACAGTTTCACCCACAATATCACGGATGATATGATCGTGGCTTTGGACAAAGATCTTTTAAAAAAGGACACCGAGAGCCATTTCTATTTTGAAGAAACCGTGGAAATTCCGGCTGAGGAAGAGGAAGCTTATGTGATTTTCAGAGCCACTGATACCCGGCAAGGCGATGAATATGTTTATCATATAGACCTGATCAGTCCTTTTGTTCCCGAACACCCCAACTTTGGGGCTTACTATGGCAACAACATTCCATTTGACCAGGCCTTTTTAAATATTGAGGAGTCGTTACTCTTTAAAAGCCAGGAGGGGGTTAACCTTTTCAGCTTTTATTACCCCGAGGAATTCCCTTTGCCTTTACCCCCGATGGAGACCAAACCTGCACCTGTGGCCAAAGAAGTCGAAGTGGAAGAGGAGGGCTCTTTCCTGGTCAATACGCCGCGGCAATTTGAAAAAGAAGGATATTATTTCATACAGTCTGACACAGGTTCCAACACAGGAATCTTATTGAAAACCGCCGAAAAAACGTTCCCCAGGGTCTCCACCTGGGAAGAAATGATACAGATGGTCACCTATATTTCTACCAGAAAGGAGCATGAAGCGCTTTTACAGGCAGAAAACAAAAAACGGGCTTTGGATGAATATTGGATCAAAATGACCAGAAGCGAAGACACCGCCAAAAAACTGATTAAGGAATATTTCCGGCAGATCGAGTTTGCCAATATCCTCTTTACGGATTTCAAGGAGGGATGGGCCACCGACAGGGGGATGGTCTACACGATCATGGGACCGCCTCAAGAAGTCTATTTTAACGTGGATAAAGAGACTTGGATTTACCTTCCCCAGGACTCAAATTCAAAAATTACCTTTACCTTTGCCCGGGTAAAAAATATGCTCACACCTAACTATTACAAACTAAACCGGTCCAGGGCCTATCAGCCCGAGTGGTTCAAAACCATAACAGCATGGAGAAACGGAAGGATGGCTTTCTGATCGACAAAAAGGAAAACCAAAAGGATTTTATTTTCGGCATCAGGTCCGTCATGGAAGCGCTGAATGCAGAAAAAGAGGTAGATAAAATACTTGTCAACAAAGAACTGAAGGGTGAGCTTTTATCGGAGCTGCTTGACCTGGCCAGAACCAAACGCATCCCCATCACCAAGGTGCCGGAAGGGAAACTGAACCGGATCACCCGAAAAAACCACCAGGGTGTGGTGGCCTATGTTTCGGCCATCGCATACGCTTCCCTGGACAATGTCATCGACGCCTGCTACACCAAAGGTGTTTCCCCACTGGTTTTGATGCTGGACAGGATCACCGACGTGCGGAATTTCGGAGCCATTGCCAGAACGGCCGAGGTGGCAGGGGTACACGCGATCGTCATTCCGGAAAGGGGCAGCGCCCAGATCAATTCCGATGCCGTAAAGACCTCCGCCGGCGCCCTGAACTATATCCCTGTATGCCGGGTCAAAAACCTGTATTACACCCTTAAGGATTTGAAAAAAATGGGGCTCCAGGCCATTGGAGTGACCGAAAAGACGGACAGAAAAATGTATGAGGCGGATTTCAGCTCTCCCGCCGTGCTCGTCGTGGGTTCAGAAGAAGACGGCATTTCACCGGACTTGATGGGAATATGTGACGGGTATGTTCAGATCCCTATGTTGGGAAATATTGAAAGCCTGAATGTGTCGGTGGCCACGGGTATCGTTATCTACGAGGCGGTGAGACAGAGGATGCCGGAAGGATCATGACCTAATACAACAATTTGATATGGAAATAGGGATGGGTATACTGATATTTTTTGTTTGCCTGCTGCTTTTCTGGCTGGTCCGGAACATCTATCTGGAAAACCAAAGGCTTGTCCAAACCCGGGAAACCGCCCAATCGCTGATTTCCGAAAATGAAATTCTAAAAGAAAAAAACAGGACGCTCGCTTCTTCCCAGGACCAACTGCATCGGGATATTGAAAGGTTATCGGAACAGACAAAGTTGCTGGAAAAGGAAAAACACACAGCCGATCTGGAAAACAATTCCCTGCGACACCGGATCAATTCCCTTGAAGAAAAGCTTTCTTTCCAAGAGCAGGAGCTGGAAAAAATGGGAAAGCGGTTTCAAAACGAATTTGAAGTCCTTGCCAACAGGATCCTGGAAGAAAAATCACGGAAATTTTCCTTACAGAATCAGGAGAATATCGGGAAAATCCTTCAGCCTTTGGGCAAGGAACTGGAGGCTTTTAAAAAACAGGTACAGGAAACCTATGACAGGGAATCGAAGGAAAGGTTTTCCCTGGAGAGGAAAGTGAAAGAACTGGCCGAACTGAACCTGCAGATCAGCCAGGAAGCCAAAAACCTTACCCAGGCGTTGAAGGGAAATGCCAAGATCCGGGGAAACTGGGGGGAAGCCATTTTGGAAACCATTCTTCAGAATTCCGGGCTGGAGAAAAACAGGCATTACAGCATCCAGGAATTTTTGAGAGACGAAGCAGGGAACCCCCTTTTGGGAATGGATGGCAAAAAGATGCAGCCCGATGTCATTATCCATTATCCCGACCAGAGAAAGGTGATCATTGACTCCAAAGTTTCTTTGCTGGCCTATGAAAAGTACAGCATCGCCACGGAGGAAACGGACCAACAAACTTTTCTTGCTTCCCACCTCAAAGCGGTAAGGACGCACATCGACCAGCTCTCTTCAAAAAATTACGAATCCTATTCCAAGGTGCTGGATTTTGTGATCATGTTCATTCCGCTTGAGGCAGCGTATATTGCCATTCTGCAAGCGGATTCAAAAATATGGGAATATGCCTACAAAAAGCGGGTGTTGATGATCAGCAGCAGCAATCTCATAGCCGCCCTGAAAATGATCAAGGACCTTTGGATCAGGGATGACCAAAACAAATACGCTTTACAGATTGCAGACCGGGGAGGAAAAATGTACGATAAGTTCGTGGCCTTCCTTGGCAATTTGGAAGATGTGGGAAAACATCTGGAAAGGTCCCAGGAAAGCTATGACACGGCTTTGAAACAGCTGAAAACCGGGAAAGGCAACCTTGTGTCCCAGGCGGAAAAGCTCCGGGAGCTGGGGGTGAGTGCCAAAAGCCAAATCCCCGAAAAGATCGCTTCTTCCTCGAGATGAAGGAACTGGTTGTCCACCAGTGGCTGCTTACCGCATTCAACCCTTGTAGAGTGGGGGTCCCTGTCAGCTTCCCTGGTCTCCAGGGTTCCACCCTGGAATTATTGTAGGTTGCATTCCTTTGGGCTGGGAATGTAGATGACTTGGGTTTGGTAATTTAAACCGGACGATCCGGTACTGCTCTTATCCAAAGTATTTCTCCCGGTCAGACCGGAAAAGCAGGCTCTTTTTATACACGCTCATCAAGGAATGGAGTACTTGGTTCCTGCATTTTTCATTTGTTACTTTTTTGCTGCAGGTCAAAAAAGTAACCCAAAAACCCCGCCGCTACGCCGCGGCGCACAGGTGTGCATCTTTCCGGCTAAAATTTAAGGCCGCCCGCACACAGGCAAACTCGTCGGTTTTTTGGAAAGGATCGCAGTCAAATTGGCTGGGCCTACCGCCAAAAAACCTCCTCAGACATGCCTGTGCCCTTGCCTCCGCTTCTTAAATTTTTTAACGCCTGAAATCTGCAAGGCGGAAATAGCGTTTTTTCCAACCGGCGAAAGCCTTGTACCGTCACTGCAAGGATGTAATCCCGGACCAACCGGGAAAGCAAACTCCTCTTGTACGCAAGGTCGCCATGATCGCACTTGGCAAGGACGTGTTCCAAAATCCGTTACTTTCCTAGTCTGACCCGCCGTTACGCTACATAAACCTTCTCCTAAAACTTGCCCAACAAAAAACAAATACTTACTTTTAACGTTAGTAACGGAGCTCGGCATTAATGATAAAAACTTTTGGCGATAGCGCATCCGAAAAGATCTGGAATGGAATTCGGTCAAAAAAGTTGCCAAACGAAATTCAGGATGTTGCGCGTCGAAAACTAAGAATGATCAATAATGCTCAGGATGTTGGTGATCTTAGAATTCCTCCTGCAAACAGACTGGAAAAACTGAAAGGAAATCTTCAAGGTTATTACAGTATCCGCATCAACAATCAATGGCGGATCATCTTTCAATGGATTAATGACGATGCTTACGACATTCAAATAATAGATTACCATTAATTGAACAGGTATGGAAAAGCTTAAAAACATTCACCCGGGAGAAATCCTCTTAGAGGAATTTTTAACCCCCATGGGGATTTCTGCCTACCGTTTGGCTAAGGAAACTTTTATCCCCCAAACACGCATTTCCGAAATAATCAAAGGTAATCGCAGAATTACCGCCGATACCGCGCTGCGTTTTTCCAAATTTTTCGGGACAAGTGCAAAGTTTTGGTTGGGTCTTCAGGATGATCATGATCTGGAAGAGGAGAAAAGTCAAAAGGAGAAAGAAATCAATAAAATAAAACCTTGCCCGATATGAGGTCTTTCATGATAAATGTTCTGTCACTTATGTAGATGCGTTTTGATATTTTTTAGTAAATTATTTTTAGTTTCGGGATTATTTATTAAGTTAGTGTAGCGAACGGGTTTATTTTCACGTCTTTATAAAAACCCATATTCAGAAAGCTATGAGAAGACGATTTGTTGTTTTGACACCTATGTTGCTTTTACTGGCATTCTCTTGTTTGGAAAACGACTCCCCAGTAACACCCTTTGACGTAGAATTTCGACTATTAAATACACAAGGAGAAGCAACGACAACTTTTCAGGAAGATGAGAATATATTCTTCGAGGTCGAAATAGAAAATAACTCCGGAGAAAACCATTCCCTCTTATTTATTACTCCAAATGACTCAAATCTTATTCGGGTCTATCAAACTTTGGAAACCGAACTTGCCTTAGTTGGTTCACCCTTGGAAATTATCGCCCAAACTAATTTTATTCATGGACACCCAATTCCCGCAAATGAAACCTTCCTTTTGAAAATCCCATGGTCAGGTGATGGAATAGGGAAAAAAGTACCAAACGGTTGGAGAGTTGACCAAATTATAAACGAACCTTTAAAAAGAAGTAATTATTATGCTGAGTTGACTTTTACTGCTGAATTTCAGGAATTTATTTTAGAAGATTAAAGTATTCAGGATTGATTTTGAGGTTAGATAAATTAAAAATAAGACAGGAAAAAGTTTTACTTTTAATTGCGCCATTTTGTGTTATTTCTTCATGGTGCCAACTCCCTAGCGGCTGCTTACCGCGTTCGACCCTTGCAAGGATTGGGTTCTGGCAGCTTCCCTGGTCTCCTGGGTTCCACCTGGGGTTAATAGAGGTTGTACCCCTCACCCTGCCACGACTTCCGCATGGCTGGAAATAAGGTACCTTTTCCCGCTGGAAAGCTCCTTGCACAGCACCCTGGTCCTGCGGGTTTCCAGCTTTTCAAAAACCCTCCTTCTGAGTTCAAACCTGCTTCCTATCTTCAGATCTCCCAATAAGGCAGCACCATCGATTGTCTCTTTGGAATCGTATTTCTTCAACTCCTTCATCAAAAAATAATCCGCTCCGGTACTGGCCTTGGGATTGGCCATGTGTAACCTTAACGGGATCAGAATATCCCTGGGAAATACACTGTCGTTGAGTACAGGCATCATCAGTTGCCGGAAGGTCTTCTTCCATTCCTGCCCGTGGGGCTTTTTGGCCGACCCATATTTACTGAATACCCTGTGATGGGCCACCTCGTGGATATAGGTAATCAAAAACTGGTAAATATTCAGGTCATGATTGATGGTGATTTTCTGAACAGCCAGGTCCGCCCTGTACCTAAAATCCCCCAATTTACTGCTTCTGGACCGGGTGACGGCCAAATGGAAGGGCTCTTCTTCCCATAATGAACAACAATAAGGCAGTGCCTTGTCAGGAACCCTGTTTGTAAGCCCTTGTTTCCAAATATCCGTATTCACCCTTTGCGTTTTTCCAAAATTAATGGTTTTTGCTTTTTTTGATCATATCCGACAAAGTTTTTCTGATAATCGCTTCTGCATCGGTCTCTAGGTTGCTTATCCGGCAACGCCAGGTTTCATACCCCCCGCTTTCCAGCTCATGTGCAGGCGGCACATATCCCACATTGCCATTGGCCAGGCTGATGGTGAAATAAGGGTCATCCGTGGAATTTTCTTTTAACCGCATCCCTGTTTCCGCAAAAAATTCCCCTGGCAAGCCGCCAATCCTGGCCTTTCCTATGCCCAATACCTGCAATGGACAGGTAGCCTTGAATGGATAATCACGTAAAAGAAGCTGTTCCCTGGCATAAAGCTTTTTCAGGCCTTCCTCATCGGGAACAAGCCTTTCATACCCGCCTGTGGAAACCACGGTTCCTGCGGCTTGAAGTGCTTCTTGTGTGGGCATTCTCCGGGAAACTTCGATGATTTTTAACGAAGCCGACAATTCGAGGGAAGAATCCCATTGCAAATGCCGGATTTGAGACACCACCTTTTCGGCCAATGCCTCACCGATAAGTTGGCTTTTGGCAAAATGATCCTTGGGGTACCTGTCCTTGTTGATGAAATCCCATACATTTACATCCCCGCTGGTACCATTGCTCATCATTCCCACAAACTCTTCCCCTGCACCTAACTTTTTTTTCATCGATTCACTGAAAACACCAAAGTAATCAGCGGAAAGCGTGCCGTTTTCCCAATCTCCCACGTAATGCAGGGAATAATTGCCCAATACACTGATCCACCTCCCTTTTACACTTTGGACGGCTAAAAAGCACAATTCCGGATCAGGATTGGTTACAGGACGAAGGATTTGGGATTCCGCACCAAAGGGGTTGGTTTTTACCTGATCGGCCTGGCCCGTGACAGGGTTAAAGGGTTGATAGCTTTCTGCCATTATATACCGACGGCAAAGCACATGTTCCGGAGCCTCTACTTTGCCAAAGGCCACCTTTGCGGGCTCCAGATTTTTGAAAGCCTGCGTCACTGTGTTCAATATATAACCGGGTATTTTTTTTCTATACGCCAAGTCTGCCTGCACCAAATGGACCTCTTCCACAGCACCTGCCGCATGGGTATGGGTACTGCTGATCAAAATTTGAGAAGGGGGTATGCTGTGTTTTTGGGCCACCAAAGCCTTTGCTTCATCCAACAGCTCCTGTCCCATCACACAGATATCCACCACCACAATGGCCAAAGTCAACTTCCCATCTCTAAAAAGCAAGGCTTTGGCGTACAATGGATCATGGACGTATTGGGCATAATGGACAACAAAGTCTCCATTGATAATGGTGCCCAATGGCGGGGTGATGTCCACCTTTGCGGCACCTGCCCAGAGTTTATCCTGATGGTTCATATGCTGTTAATCATTCCTTACGGTTTCATGCCGGCAGGGCGTTTCTAAGAAAGCGCAGCCAGTTCGCGTGAAATATATTATCAATATCTTCATCATTATAGCCGCGGTCTTTCAAAAGATTTTCGAATTTTTGAAGATCGGCGATGGAATTCATGTCCCAAGGGGACTGCTCCGTTCCAAAAATTCCGTCCAGGTCACTTCCTATGGCCACATGCCGTGAATTCCCGGCAATCTGACAAATATGGTCCCAGTGATCCACCAGTTTCTCCAGTTTGATGTCCAACTGCCAAGGATCGGATATAGCATCAATGAACCGGATGTCCATGGCCCAACAATCCAGCATACCCCCTATCACAGCACCTCTCTTTATCAGTTTGCTTATCTGCTCATCGGTTAACTGCCGTTGGTGGGGAACCAGTTTTCTGACATTGTGGTGGCTTGCCCAGACAGGGCCTTGATAAATATCCATGGCTTCTTCAATGCCTTGATCAGTAAGATGGGTCACATCCAGAATCATGTTCAAGTGGCCCATTTCAGCCAACAACTCCCTGCCCTGGGAAGTAATCGGTCCTTCCGTTTTTGTCCCAGGAGCATACCTACCCGGCCCAAAATGGGACAATCCCAACGCCCTCACGCCGTATCCATAAGCTTTCCCCAAATAAGACACATCTACCAAAGAATCCGCCCCTTCCAAACTCAACAGGTACCCGATGGGCTTTTCACTGTCAGGAATTGTATCATCTTCCCACAGGTTTACCATTTCTTCCAGCCCTGTACGGCTTACAATTTGTTTCATCTCACCCAATGATTCCATTTCCCGGTACCAGGCCAGTTGGGCCTGGGTCATGGCCCAAGCCTGTTGGGGAGAGTTCCACCCGGCCAAGGCAGAATCAGGCGGAGAATACCGGGCCAACTGGGTCGCGACCACAATGCCTATTTTTCCCTTCCGGAGTTCAGGCAAACAGACCGTACCCCTGCCTCTGTCCGGCTTATCCTTCATGTGCATTTCCATTTGACGAATCCGGCTTAATTCCATTTTCAAATCCCGGTTCCACTCTATGGCATTCATGGCCAGATCCAAATGGGCATCTATGATCAGTCTTTTGCGCATAACTTTACCTTCAGGAGGGGATTTTAGCAATGCAGTCAATTTCTACCTTAAGTCCTTCAGCCAGCACGGATTGTACAGTGATCCGGGCAGGTTTTATGCCAGTGAAATAGTCTGCATACACTTTATTATAGCGGTCAAATTCATTGATATCGGCCAGGTGGACAGTACATTTGACCACGTTGTCCATGGTGCCTCCCGCAGCTTCAATGATGGCTTTGATATTATCAAGTGTCCGTCTGGTTTCTTCCTCTATAGTGCCGCGTTTAAACTCCGATGTCCCGAAATCCACGGATGCCTGTCCACTTACAAATAAAAACCCATCTACCAAGATGGCATCGGAATAGGCGCCGGTAACGAATGCGGCATCTCTTTTTGGGTGAACGATTTTCTTCATACTCAAATCTTTAAAACTACGATCATTTTACCAACATGTCCAGCCCCCATCCACCACCAGGTTATGCCCGGTGATATAGGATGATGCAGGTGAGAGCAAGAAACAGACTGCCCCGGCAATTTCCTTGACCTCCCCAACTCTCCCCAACACGGTCTTTTTTCCCAACCTTTCCACAAAATCCGGATGTTGCTCTTTTACCGAAGGGTTAGGAAACGGGCCGGGAGAAATGCTGTTACAGCGCACTTTTTTCAGCCCAAAATGCATGGCAAAATACCTGGTCATCTGAATGATTCCGGCTTTTCCCACCCCATATTCAATTGGATTTGGATTCATCGGATGTTCATAAATTTTTGGATCTGGGCTTACCATACCATACATGCTTGAAAACATTACCAAGCTGCCCCCTCCGTTGGCTGCCATGAGTTTCGCCGACTCCCTGCCCAATAAAAACCCCGCAGTGAGACCGGCTTGGTTTACCTTGTCGAAATCAGCTCCGGTCAGTTCCTCCAGACGCTTGGCGGTGGATGCATAAGCCAGGTTTACCACACCGTCTGGAGAACCCAGTTTGCGGGTCTGCTCTTCGATGAATTGGTTCAACTTATATTCCAAAGAAATGTCCACCGTGGCAGGTATGGCCATCTCCCATTTTTTATTCTGGAGAAAGTCAAAAGCCTTATCACCCATATCCGCACAGACGACCCTGGCACCTGCCTGGACCAAAAACCTCACCACAGCCCTTCCCAGATACCCCGCTCCCCCGATCACCCATATGAGTTTTCCTTTAAGGGAAAAAGCCTCCCCCCATTCATTTTCAGGATCAATCCCGATATTTTTTGTAGCGCTTTCAGGCATTGAGACCTCCGTCCATCAAGATGTTTTCCCCATTGATATAGGCACCCGCATCGGAGGCCAGAAGGACCGCAAGTCCCTTGATGTCATCCGGATTGGCCATCCGCCTTAATGGTACTTTCCTACAATAGTTATCCAGAAAAGCCTGGGGCTGATGATTAAAAAGCCCGCCAGGACTGATACAGTTAAACCGGATGTTTTTGCCCGCGTGCATTTTGGCCATGTAGCGGGTCAGGTTGATAAGACCTGCATTGTGGAAAAAATAATCCGGCGGCAAATCACCCATATCCGTGCCCTCATAATTGGAAAGGTCGGGTCCTTTCATCCCCATCATTGAACTGATATTTATCACGGATCCTCCACCGGTTTTGATGATCAAATCGGTCATTTCCCTTAACAGATCCACCATGCCGGTCGCATTGACCCTCATGGACTCCTCAAACGCAGCGATAGGGGCCCGATAACCTTTCATGGGCCGGGAGACAGCGTTGTTCACGAAGGCATCCAGGCGTCCAAATCTTTCCCATAATTCTTTTCTGAAATTCTCCACAGAATCAGTAAAGCCCTGGTCCAGAACCATGGGATGCACTTGCAAACCTTTGGAACCAAACTCCGAGGCAGTTTTCTCGGCAGAAGCAAGATTCCGTGAAGTGGTGATGACGGTCCCATCTGCTTCAGCCAGTCCCTCTACCAGGCATTTTCCATAAAGCCCGGAGCCGCCGGTCACCACAATGACTTTTCCTTTTAAACTCAACAAATCCTTTACGTGCATATCATTTCAATGAAATCACTTTTCCATCATTTTCATAACTTTCCCATGCCCCTATCACCGTCTGGATAATTGCCCGGGTTTTTGCAAAATCCAGTCTGGGAGCTCCTTCTTCCACTGAACGTACAAATTCGATCAGGTTTTCGCGGAACATCCCATAAAAATTCCTGACATCGGCCATCTTCCATCCCTCTGAACCAAAAAATGAAAGCTGAAAAGTGCCATAAATGTCCTGAAACAAATGGACCGTGGCTTTAATGCCATTCTCAAACCCAATCAACACGATATCCTGGTCCTTTTCTCCTACATGCTGCACCCAAATGGGGGCAGGATCATCCAATGTGGTAAAAAGGGCTTCCAACAAATGCACGCCGTATTTTTTCCAGTCCTTTTTTCCTACTGCGGTAACCAGCTGTACCTTCCCAAGGGATCTGAGTCCAGTTTTCACCGTACGGCATTCGGAAGCATAGCGCATGGAGGAACAGGACATGAGAAACTTTCCCTCACGCTGTTGTCTGTCAAAGTACTCCAAATCCTCCCTGGTGAATGCCAAGGGTTTGTCAATAAACAATGGCACATTTGCTTCCAGGAATGGTTTGGCCATGGCTACATGGTTTTCCGGATCATCACGGGCCAGGATCACCGCGTCCACTTCCGATATCATATCCTCCATGGAGGCCACCACATGGGGTATTTTGGTGGTTTTGGCGATGCTCTCAGCGACGGCCGTTTCCTGACACCATACATGGGTAACCTTTGCCTGGGAAATACCCAAAGTATCCTGATGAGCCTTCAGATAATCCGCCACCGCAGGATATCCCACGGAAATTATCTCTTCAGCGTCGAAAACACCGTTAATAATGGCTGACCAGGAATAGGGGTGGGCATTGCCCGGACTCATACCGATGATACCGATTTTTATCATATCAAAGTTTTATGTTAGCCACCCCATTTTATTCCAATAGGGCAAGTCGATGAATTCAGGCTTCGGAAAGCCAAGATTCCTGGCAGACATTAAACTGCTCTCATCCAGATAATGGCCGTCAGCAGCCATCAAGGCCTGCCTGAGATACTTTTCTTTATCGATTCCAACCAAAACCGCTGACACTTCCTCAAAAGACAGGGCAAACTTGATGGCCAGGGAAGGCAGGTCGCACGCATGCCGGTTCAAAAGTTCATTGTACTCCTGAATGTGACATTCTATTTCGCTTAGTGGGTCCGCAAGGTTCTTGCCTCTATCGCTCAGCAATCCTTTGAGTAACACGGAACGTATTACCACTCCCACCCCTTTCTGACGGGCCTTAGAAAACATGGCAGACTGCCTTTGATCCATCAGGTTAAAAGGCAACTGGATCACTTCCCAAACGCCGCTTTCGATGGCCGTATCCGTTTCTTCCAAAGTATACGTGGAAACGCCTATGGCTCTCACCACCCCCGCTTTCTTCAGTCTTTCGAAAACCTTTACAATATCTTCGTGCTGAAGTATCTCCTTATCCGCCTGGTGGAGCATATAAAGGTCAATGTAATCCGTGTTTAAGGCTTCCAAACTTTCTTCCAAGGATTCGGCAATCATTCTTTCTATGACTGTAGATGAAGGCAAGCCTCCCTGACTATCCCTAAAATGCCTGCATTTGGAGCAGATAATTATTTCCTCCCTGCGGGAATAAAAAGCCTTTCCCATAATGGCTTCACTTTGCCCATACATCCGTGCCGTGTCAAAAAAGTTGATCCCGCTGTCCAGAGCCATATGGAGCAACCTAATGGCCTCTTTTTCCTGGATCATGTCTTTTTCCGAACCAATACCGATGCCGTAAGGCATTCCTATTTCCACCCCGCCAAAAGCGATTTCAGAAACCTCTATATCGGTATTGCCCAAGGGTCTTTTTATCATGGCTTTTTGTAATAAAAATTGCCTTCCTTCTCAATGGAGGTTTTGTTGTAGCCAGCAATAAGCTCTTTGCAGTATTGCGTTAGGCCCACCACATCGGCCCCGATGCTTATAAACTGATAGCCCAACTTCTGATAATTTTCTACTTGGGCCACACCACCCGTAGTGCCTGCAAATTTCCCATACTTACGGGCAATTTCCGCGACATACCTCCTTGCTTCCTTGATTCTTGGATGATCCCATTCTCCCGGTGCCCCTATGGCCTGGCTAAAATCTCCAGGGCCGAAAAACAACATATCAAAGCCTTCCAACATGGCGATCTGCTCCAATTCCTCCAAAGGTTCCGGATCTTCAATCTGAAAAATTATAAACCTCTTCTCATTGGCCTCTTTCAAATAAGCCTGAAAATCCATGGCCGTATAAGCGCCATCGGCATTGCCACCGTCTATGGCCCGCATACCAAGCGGGCGAAAGCGGGTCATGTGAATGACCTTCCGGGCATCTTCTGTCCCCATAATATGTGGAACAATGATGCCTGTCGCATCCAGTTCGAGTGGCTTTACATAATCACTGTAACTACCACGGGCCACCCTGACCATGATGTCTTTGTTCTGGGATTTGGCAGCCCATATTTGAGAAACCAAAATGGACCAATCCTGACCGATGTGCTCTTGATCCACCCACAGACAGTCGAACCCAGCGATGGCTGCGATTTCCACCACGCGGGCATCCGCGAGGTTAATTTTGAAACAATTTACATTTTCACCTGCCCTGAGCTTGTCCAGCACCAGGCTATTTTTCATCCTTATGGGCATTTTGCTGGGGTTAAGGGTTTATCAAAGTTAAATCGGCTAGCATACAAAGACTATTACTTTCCTTTGGAAACATGGTACTATTTTTCAAAAAGGCCATTGGGCCGGTTCCATTGGATACGGGCAACGAACACACTGCCATCGCTGCCGTATTTCTCCACCCCTTTGGGCTGCATCCATTCCGAGACTGTAACCCACGTTTCATCAGGGCTCACATCCGTCACGCCAAAATTACCGAGCCTGGCCCCTCTTTCTGGGACCAGGATTTGTTCCGATTCCCGGATCACAACCATACGGTCAGGATCCACTTGGGCCATAAAAAGGGGGGCTCTGTGGCGAAATACATGGTCATTGCCCGCACCTCTTCTGGTATACACCAAAAACAATCCGTCGCTATGGGTTACCCAATGTTGCTGGGTATTGTAATTGCCCAAATCTGACCCATCATCAAATTTCCAGGCCCGGATCGGCTCAAAAACCAATCCGTCTTTGCTCTTTGTAACATACCCCGCGTGATCGTTTCTTAAGGTCAGGTAATAAACCCCATTAAAATACGTGAGCGAAGGTTCGTGCAGACCGCGGCTGCCGTCGTCTATGGCCAATTCATTACCCTGTTCCAGAAACTTAAGGTCTTTGCCATTAAACGCGCATCTACAAACCGTGATTCTGGAATTGCCTTTATCCGGGGTGAAATAAATGGGCAACTTGATTTCCCCATTGGCTTCGTCGTACCTTTGCACACATCCCGCACCTGCATGATGGAACTTCTGCATCCCATTCATTTCCAGTTTTTTCCATGCCGACCAAGCATTCTTTTTAGGATCATAGACAGAATACGCGGTATGCCGGGGTCGCGGATATGTCACTTTCCAATCCGGTGTATACACTATGGTGTGGCCTATTCCCAATAAAGTCCTTGTTTGTTTATGCCATTTTGGCCAAAAATCACTCACTGCCACCGGATGCCTGACTTGATTTATTTCTTCAATGGCAGGGGCCAAAGCCTGGGACTGCGCAGGTTCATCCCATGTCCTCCCAAAATCGTCAGACTTCATGCTGAGCATCCCCTTAAACACATCGCTTCCTGATAAGTCAAGGGTATTCAGCGTCATCACTACCCTCGGAGGGTCTGTTTTCTTTTTTCCGGGTATGATTCCTGCCCTGGGGTGTGCCCAGCATTTATCCCCGTCAAACAACCGGGTTGGAGAGAAAAGGTCAATGTCATAAGACAGTTCACTTTTAATATTCAATCCCTTATCAAAGAAAAAGACCGTAGGGTCAATCCCGATTAAAGAAATGCCACCGAAGAGTGAATTCTTGAGAAAAGTCCTTCGACTGCCCACTTTTTTTATTTGTCCCGGTTTTTTCATTTTTCGATCTATAACCTACAAAATACATTTTTTCTTGGGCTAATGAAAGCACCTTCCGATTACCGGCTTATTTAAATATCCAAGGGCTCCAGTGGACGCCTTCTGTAGCAGGAGAAAACACATCATCCCACCCAAATACTACTGTTAATCCACTCCGGCAAAACTTATTTTCTGTTCTTTACCTTTATATCAACCTCGAAAACCCACTCTTTGCAACCGGCCCCCGAAGCAGCTGCCGGTAATTACCCCTGCTTATTCCCTGTCCTATTTCCCGAAACACTTCCTCTATGGCAATCCGGTACTTTTCAATGACATGGTCATCGTGCGCCAACGTGGGATAAAAAGCTGTTCCCGCCAAAAACCCCCTATCCAGCATTTTTTGGGCATAAATGGTCCGGAGCAGCTCTGGATCTTCCTGCATAAAGGCAAAGCCTGCCAGACAGGGAAATCCCGTTACCTGAATCCGGATGCCTGTTTTTTCTGCTGCGATTTTCCAGCTATCCTGCACCTGGTTGCCCATTGCAGCAACATGACCAGCTACATCGGTTTGCCGCATCTGTTCCAAGGTGGCCAATGCTGCCACAGGACCAATACTTTCTGTCCAATAGGTGCTGCTGATAAAAGTACTGTGGGCCCCCTCCATGGCAGCTGTCGTGCCGATCACGGCGGCAATTGGATAGCCATTGCCCAAGGCTTTGGCAAAAACCGCCATATCCGGGTCCACTTTGTAGATCAGGTGGGCACCCCCAAAATGAAGTCGCCAGCCTACAGTGATCTCATCAAAAATCAAAACAATGCCTTTCTCCCTTGTCACTTTACGGATATGCTCCAAAAAACCGGATTGGGGATGTTCGTGTCTGCATGGCTCCATGATCACAGCTGCCAGCCGGTCCTCATACATGTCTATCAACTGCTGAAACCCTTCCCTATCGTGATAACGGAATGTAAGCGCAGTACCCCGAAGCTCCCTGGGAATGCCCAGCGGTTCAAGTCCCGCTAATAAATGTCCCCTCAAAGCATCCGACTCGCCTAAATTTGCCGCGAGGTACCAGTCGTGCCATCCATGGTACCCACAAACGGCCACCAAAGAACGGTCAGTGGTGGCTCGCGCTATCCTTACCGCAATGGCGCATGCTTCTCCACCTCCCCTGGCAAAACGAACCCGCTCCGCCCATGGATGGATACGGCAAAGTTCATCTGCAAGCGTTACCTCCTCCGGTGGGTTTAAAGTGGACATGCTCCCTAAATGCACTCTTCTGGTCACAGCTGCATTCACCGCAGGGTGACCATATCCCAACAAGCAGGATCCCACGGCATTGGTAGACATGTCATAATAGTGTTTTCCATCTGTATCCCACACCTCAGACCCCTGCGCTCTTTTAAAATAAGGCGGCCATAGGCCGGGTGCCATGTTTTCCGGCCTCTTGCTTAATAAATGTGTCCCACCGGGGATGCGTTTCTTCGCATGAAGGTATTGCTCCTGCCCATCTGCCACCTTAGGAGTTGACAAGCCCAATAGTTCCAGGCCGTTTTTCCAGAATATGTCTTCCCTATCACTGCAATTTAACCCAAACCATCGGGCGGCATTCATCAAAGCGCTAATGGATTCAACGCCTACCAGAAACGGCTTTCCCAAAGCATTCTCCTGAACGTAAGCGTCGTTGTCCAACCAAATGAACCCGGTGCCCAAACTTACCGCCCTTCCCCTGATCTGAGAAACCGGAAAATCGCTGCCCCATAAGAGTTTTTCCGGGCCAAAATATTTGAGGACGGAATAAATGGCTTCCGCCTCGCATATTCCCGACATATCGAACCAAATGTTTTCCAGCCCTTTCAAATACCGTATTCCCTCTGCATGAGCCGCATGAAAACTCCGGGCACAATGGGCAAGGATAAGCTTTACCTGAGCGTACTTCCGGCAGTAGGTTTTGATTTCTTCAATATTCCTTGGATCCAAAGCTGAGGCATCCCGCATGATGTGAAGCATGATCACAGCTTTTCTGTCATGCGCATGTTGCCAAAACCGCTCTGGACAAAAACCATTTATGGAGGATTGAGGAGTGGGTTTTTCTTCACTAAAAACATGATAAGGCTTAAATCCGACAATTTGGGGATTCCGGAAAAAGGAGTCGATTTCCAGCGCTGTGGTTTTGGGTGTAACCAGCATCAAACCCCTGGAAAGAGAGGATTGGCTTAGTTCCTGTGACAAAAACTGATTGGCCGCATAGACATCCACATTTGGCAAGGGAGCTGGGAAAAACAATCCTCCAAGCTGCGATGCCTCTTTAAAGAATAGCTTTGTATGGTTTCTCCACTGCTCAAACCCTACTGTCTCGGGGCCGTCGTTCCAAACACCCTTTGTTGTGGCCCTCAAATCTTCCCGGCGGTAGAGGTGGGCATGCATATCATATACCTTTTTGGGCAGAAACTGAACGACGCTTTCCATAAACTCTTGGTCGACAGGGAGGAATTCCCATTTGTTGGGTTTTGTTTGACTCATGGCATTGAAATTTTGACATAGGCGATTTCAGTATGGTCAGCGTCATGGCCTACATAATAATAGGCCATCAATGAATGTTCATCCAAATAAAGTAACTGCGGATGGCCTACAGAAAATTTATACATTTCCTCCCAGGCCCGGTTCATGTCCATGCGCTTGCTGTCCTGAGCCGGGCCTTGTCTATATATTTCGAGGCTTTGGGAATAAGTTTGTCCTAAGTCATCACTTATCCTGACGCTTATCACCGGTACTTCCGAGCGATCGATATCTATTGTTACAATCCTGCCATCCCTTAAACCGATGGGCCGTCCAGGCTGTCCATAAATTCCGGTATCCCATAATTTGGACCAGGAGCGACCTCCATCCTCACTTAAAGAAGCATGGATGTTCAGATAAGATTGTGTCACCCCATCAAAGGTCCAAAAAAAATTGACTACTGATGTTCCATCCTGCAAAACATTAGGCCGCTGGTCCCAGTAATATTTACCCGGTTCCCGGGTAACGGTTACCATATCGCCCCAGCTTTTCCCTTCATCTTGGGAAAAAATCAATGAGGAGCGATGGACCCACTCATGAGCGTCATGGGCATATTTGTTGATTTCAAACTGACAGGCGATCCGGCCATCCCGCAACTTAAAAGGAGGTCCGGTAAGGGGAACAGGCCCACCTGCTCCAGAAGTATCCATAAGTTGGGCATCACCCCAGGTTGCTCCACCGTCCATGGACATCGAAGTAAAAATCCTCGTATCTTTTAAGCTCTCATTGTGAGGATCATAATAGGGATTCTCAGGTTCTGAATGATCCACCCAATTGATAACGGCAAACACCCTTTCCCCTCCCAAAGACAGGAAATAAACGGTTTGACTTTGACCGGTTCTGCCCTCTACAGCAGGTAATGCCAACGGTTCAAAAGGTTCGCGCCAGCTTCGCCCACCATCATCAGACCATGTCATCATGGCACGTTTATGAAGAGGGTCTGTTTTCTTTTCGGCAGCCCTAAATCCAACCAAAATCCTGCCTGAAGGCAAGATTTCCATGGCTGGGAAAGTTTTGCTATGTGTCAGCCCCTGCTCTGCTCCCATCCGGACCGTATCCCTGCTAATGATTTTCATCTTCCCATATTTTGTGGATCCTATTGCTTACCGTTTCCCTGTTGCCCAATAACTGAACATCGACGTAACTGGCCACCATGCCCAAAATGATTCCCGCCAACAGCGCCGCAGGCATAATGAACAAGACCTCAATCCCCATATACTTGAAAAAAGCCACCGCTACCGCCATCACTATGCTGCCCACCCCGCCGATGAATACACCCCGTGCGGTAGCAAAAGGAATGAACAAAGCCATAAAAAAAAGCACAAACAACGGGGAAACAAACAAGTTGACCACTTTGACGATGACGTCATAAAGGTTGCCCTCCACCTTGCTGATAAACAAACTCAGTATCAAAGTGAATAGTCCAACTAAAAGAGACAAAAGCCTTATTCTTTTTAACTCGTTGGTTTGGCGATGGGGCCTTTTTTTAAACCTTTTCATCAGGTCTTCTGATATAACAGAAGAAGTCGCATTGAGGCCTGAAGAAAGGCTCGACATGGCTGCGGCCAGGATACCTGCGGCCACCAGCCCTGAAATGCCTATGGGCAAGCCCACCAGAATAAACCTTGGAAACAACACATCGGCATGGGTAGCGACAGACTCATTGGGAGCCAAAAATTGAGGGTTTGACATGAAATACGCCATCACCGCCAATCCCACCAAGCCCAGGAGACTTTGGGCGACGAAACTTGTGATCAGGGAGACCCCAAAGGTCTTTCTCGCGGACCTTAGATTTTCAGTAGCTAAAAACCGTTGTATGGACATTTGGTCTGAACCGGATGAAGCCACATACCAGATAAAGGTCATCAATAAAGCATTCCCAATGCTGAGACGCTCTGTGGCCACTATGCCCCATCTCAATTCCCCCCAATGCGAAAGCCATCCGGAAGGCAACCAGGCAGAGAAGGACCCATAATATACACTCACCACAATGATTGTCAGTAAGGCTCCCCCCAACAACACCACAGATTGGATCACATCGGTGAATACCACCGCCTTCAGTCCCCCCATCGTGGTGTAAATAATCGTCACGCCAATCAATACGAAGCTGATCAAAAAAACATTGCTGTCTGACCCTTCAAATCCGAAAATTGATATCACCGCAGTATTGACGGTGATGAAAATGATGGTACCCATCCATAAAAACCTCAGGGAAAGGAAAAAGAAAATAGCCAGCATTCTGATGCTGAGTCCCAGGTTGATTTCCAGTAATTCATAAGCGCTGGTTACCTTCAGCTTCATGAATTTCGGTATCAGAAACCAGCCTACTACATAATGTATCATTGGGAAAGCCAGTACACCGGAGAATACCACCGGCCCATATTTAATCATTTCTCCCGGATAAGACAGGTAACTCAAAGAACTCAGCAGGGTAGCGAAAAGGGACAGACCAACCGCTATGGGGTTCATTTTTCCACCCCCGAGCAGGTAGTCCTTCTCATTTCTGTTTTTCTTTGAAAAGGCATAGCCGACAACCATCATGCCTACGAGATAAAGTATGACCACCACCCAATCCCAATACGCCAATCGATGGGTTCTGTTCTTCTCCATTCTTAAAATGGCATAGGCCGCAGTGGCCCGGACATCTGCATCGGCAGGGGAAAAAATGGCTCCGGACCGGGATTCTTGCGGCACAACGATGGGGTCATCTCCCCGCAACAAGGAAAGCAATATGGGAAAATCCTCCATGTTTCCCTTTTCTCCCAGCGCCAAGGCCATTTCCATCCTTTCCCCCTTGCTCTGGGCATTTTGCAATTCCAGCAGTACCCGCCTTATTTCTTTAAGAAATTCACTGTTTACATTTTCACCGTCAGCGAGGATGTATGCGGCACTTAACAAGTATACTTTGGCCATAGAATCCCCCGGCTCGTTCAATGCCAGAGATGCCAAGACCGTCCAGTCATCTGTCCCTATATGGCCATGGTGACGGAGAGCATAAGCTGCCTGCATCAGGGTAAGCTTGTCCTGAGTTTCGGTTTGGATATATTCAAAGAGTGGATTCCAGTTTCTCTCCCCGTTTCCCGCTCCGTTTAAGCTCGCCCAAAGCGTATAAATATACAGGCTATTCCGTTCTCCTTCCAATATGCTGGATACCTGGTCGGGTGCCAAATCAGCAATTGGCACACCCAGTTTTGCCAATGTTTCGGCCGCATGAACCCTGTCTTGTCCGTCTGGGTCTTTGAAAGCTGTTATGATTTTTTCCAGGTATTCCTGACGGGTACTGTCATCGCGGGCAGACTGTGCCAAAACCCGCCAAATACCAATCCTGTATGGTGGCTTATTGCCGAATTTCTCAGCTTCCTTCAGATAAATATCAAACACCTCCCCAGTATAACCTGACCATATTTTGTACTCAGCTGCATGGACTTTCACCCATTCTTCCTGATGCTCCAGGACCTTATCCAGCGTTTTATAAGCCTCCTCCCTGATGGTGGCTGAAACAGGGCTTGTATTTTCCTGACAACCCCATAAAACCAAAGAAGTAAAACCAAAAAAAACTAGTAAGCATGCAGGCCTTGGAATCAACATGAGCTATGGTTGTTTATTCAGAGATGCCACATAAGCTTCCTTGGCCGCGACATCTTCCTTGGCAGATACCCCAAAATAAATCAATCCCATTGCTTTTCTGGTTCGGGTCAAACTGGTATTCTGGCTGGCCCTATGGATGGTAAGAGCGTGGTGGACCAAAAGATCCCCCGGCTTGGCAGGAAAGAAGACTTCGTTATCCAAATCGCTTTTTAATCCAAAATCAGCAATACCTTGAGAAAACCCCAAGGTGTTGGTGGCAATGTGGGGCCGCATGCCTTTTTTGTGAGAGCCTTTTACATAACTCACCCAGCCGTTTTCTCGGTCCACCTCTTCAAGCGCCATCCACATGGTCACTGCCCTCATGGGTTCCAACATGAAATAATACCCGTCTTGGTGGGGTGGAGTGGCCTTGCCAATTCTCGGCGGCTTATTGAAATATTCCAAGGTTTTGCCGGTTACCTTTTCTTCCAGCAAAACTTCTGCAAGCCGGGTAAAAGTACTGTCGAAAAGGATATCGGCGAAAAACGGATCATAAACCTGTAAGTCCTGAAGCATTTTGAGGGTGGAGAGATCGCCGGTATCCTCATATTTCACATGTTGTGAAGGCATAGTTTGCACCTTTTCCGCTATTACTGCCGATAATTTGGTGAGGATTGTTTCCACGTTTTCCTGAGAGAGAAAACCCGGAAGATACACATACCCATCCCTGTCAAAATGTTTTTTGATCTTATTTGTCTCCATTTTTCAAACGAGTTAAATCATTGGCTGCCAAAATGTCTTTTTCCATGTTTATTTCAAATGCCTCTTAACCTTCCAGGCTTATTTTCCCGGAAAAGGGTATCGCATCATGATTTTCTTGATTTCCTTACTGAATTTCAAAAAGGAATTTTCCTGCTCTTGGATTTGATCAGATTCATATTTGTAAATACCCTTGCTGTGTTCCATTCCTCTAACTCCTTCTTCCTTCAGAACTTTTAAAAATGATGTCGGCAACTCAGTCATTTTTGAAAGTTCCGGGTTCAAATCTTTCATCACCACGCCATACAAATAGGTCCCCATCAGATCCATGTAGCGGCAATTTCCCGCAAAAGGAAGATAATATCCCGGATCATTCCTACAGGCCCGGTCAATGTCCTCTTCCTCCACGTAGCCGCCTTCAACTAAGTATAAGGCTTCCCGCACCAATGCCGCCAAGAGCCTTGACCGGATGCTTCTGCCTTTTTTCAATACATAAGGATCTTTCCCCCAGTGATCCCGGACCAATTCCATCAAACCGTTCACCATCTCCAAATTGTTTACGGGTAGGGTGATCAGTTCCGCAAAGAAAGTATGGTGGGCCGGTCGGACCCAATTAAGTCCCATTATCCTGTGAGGGCATTTTGTCCCTTCATGAAGCGCCTCTAAAGTATAGCTTTCTGAGTTGACGACGATCAAAGTATCTGAATCGATTTGACCCTCTATATTTTGAATCTCTTCTTTTTTAAGGTCCAAATCTTCTTTTGTGATAATCACGACCAAGTCCGCCTGCCGGATTGACTCTTCTCCTTTGAGTGAACCGTACCTGCCCTCCACCCTGTCAGTCATATCATGACCATCATCTTGAGTCGCCAACCCGGTAATGACCGTGGGATCTATTTTGCCATACACGCGATGACCGGCCCGGATCAAACAAAAAATAACTTCAGAGGCGGTGCTGGATTCCCCTACCACCGCAATCGGGCAATTTTCATATTTCCTGATGCGATGGTTCATTGTCTCAGAATCTTTTCGGACACTTCCAATGCACTGTCAATATCTCCTTCGTCATGAACTGCGCTGATGTACCAAAGTCCCCGGCCAATGACCCTTATGCCGGCATCATGTAAGCCTGCCACAAAAGCCCTTAATTTGCCTTGGTCGAACTGTAACACATCCCTGAAGTCATTGGCCTTCTTCAATTGGGTAAAGCCCGTATGCACGACAGGGCCGATACCCTGGACCAATAAGTCTTTTCTGTATCTGGAGGAAATTTCACGGAGGCCGGATCTCAGTCTTTCTCCTAATTCAAACATCTTGTCATAAGGCTGGTCCCGTTCCAGAATATTAATCGTTGCCAAAGCCGCGGCCACTGTGGGGTTACAGGTGTTCATGGTACCTGCATGAATTACCCGGGCGGAAGCTATTTCTTCCATCCATTCCTTTTTGCCAACAATGGCACTGATCGGATAACCACTGCCAATGGCCTTGGCAAAGATGGATAGGTCGGGGGTAACACCAAAAAAACGCTGTGCCCCCCCTAAACCTAACCTAAAGCCTGTAATGACTTCATCGAATATCAAAGCAATTCCATATTGATCACATAAATCCCTGAGACCCTGCAAATAGCCCTCCTTGGGGGGGATGCAGCCGCTGTTGCACATCACAGGCTCAGTGATGATGGCCGCCACTTCTTGATGGTGTTTGGAGAGGGCCAGTTTCACCAGTTCCAGATCATTCCATGGAAGCAGGTGAAATTCGTTTCGTGAGTCAGGAGGCAAACCTTGGCTCCAGGGGAAAACTTTTGGATTCTCTCTCGCTCCCATATCTTCCACCGCCGGTGCGGATATTCCATAGCACACATTGTCCAACCATCCATGGTAATGCCCCTCAAACCGCAGGAACTTGGACTTTCCTGTTTTAGACCTGGCCACCCTCAAGGCGGTTTGAACGGCCTCGGAACCATCCAGACAGAACCGCATCAGTTCCGCCGACGGGATAAGTCGCTGTAAAGTCTCCGCCAATTCGATCTCCTTTATGTGCTGACCTGCATACAGTTGTCCGGATTGGGTATACTGATGGACTTCCTTCAGGATTTCCGGGTGGGAATGGCCTAAAATCATTGGCCCCTGACTAAGCGTGAAATCCAGGTATTCATTCCCATCCATGTCATAAATCCTGGTACCCAAGGCATGGGTGTAAAACAAGGCATGGGGGTGGTTGTATTTCCTAAATTCCGAAGACACCCCGGATGCCAGGACATTTTTTGCCCTTTCCAACCATTCTTTTGAATGTTTGTATCTATTTTCATTCATGGAACTGTTTCTTTTTTCGGGTAGGCGAATAAGCTGAAGCCAAATGATAAATATCCTCATTGAAAGCCGCAAAAGACCTTTCCCACTCCTGGGCTTCTCCGGCAGTATATGAATAAAGCCCGCGTTGGTTTTGAATACCTCTGGCTTTTGCTTCCACCATCCGTTGCATGAGAAGGGGTACTTTATCTGAATTACACAATGTAGGAAAAATCCGTCCAAATGCTTCCGCAAAATCCTCCAAACCCAACTGATCCATTCTTTGGAAGACCCCCATAAAGGTCATCCAAGACCCCGCATCATACCGGAAAGATTTATCGGCATCTTCAACGGTTGTTTCTCCGTTCTCGATCAAATGAAAAATCTCCCGGTACACGGCATACATTAGCCTGTTGGTGACAAAACCCCGGATATCTTTTCTCAGAAAGGTGGGTTCTTTATCCCAGAAATGGGCCAATTCAAGCACCCACCGGGCGCCGTCTTCCGCTGTCTGCTCTCCTTTGGTTATTTCAAGAAAGCGGGTCATATAAGCAGGCTCGGCCCAGTGGACTCCCATAAAACGGGATGGGTTTGGAACCAGTTTCTGTAGTATGCTGATAGGAATGGCAGAGGTATTACTGGAAATAATGGTATTCATACCGGTGGCGGCCACTATTTTTTGATATACCTCACCTTTGATTTCTTCGACTTCCGTAACACATTCCTGCACCAGTTGGCAATCCTTTAAGTGATGATAATCTTCTGAAAGGGTCAATCGCTCCAAATATGCTTCAATCGGTCTTTCCAGCAACCCACAGGCTTCAGCATGCTTCAGTTGGTCTATGATCCGGGGCAGAGCATCCTTCATGTCATTTTTTTTAGGAGCAATCCCTTTTACAGGATGTCCTGAAATCAGCAATGCCACCACAATGCTGCTGCCCATCAGCCCCAGCCCGACTACTCCTATCTCAATATTCAAAATATCCTGATTTTTTATCATAAAAGCCTAATTATCCCGATTAAAAATCCCATTCCTCTTAAATAAAATTTTTATTTAAAACCATTTTGCTTAATACTTAATCAAAAGTATCACTACCTCACAAAACAAACTATTATTATTATTTATAATTGTGGTACTATTTTTCATTGGGGTTTGGCTGTCAGATGGTAGCCTCATGCGTTTTCCGTTAAGATCCCTGTTTTCAAAAAAACATGACATCCGCTGCTTTTTCATTTCAAAAAGTACCCGTTCAATGACCTGATCACCCTATTTATGTCATAAGGGCCTATTCGCTATTTTGTTGCCTGAAATTTCACTGGCCACCCAATTCATCTCCATTCATGCAAAGTGTCTCTAAAACGATAAGATTAACTGTTACTATTGTTTATATTTATGATACTATTTTACAGTTTACCAAATAGTGCTTTTTTATTTATCTTCTTCATTTTATATTAATAATAGAAAATAGGGGTACTATGAAATCAATAGAAGTTAGACTACCGCAGGATTTCGACAAATCATTTATTGTCTTCAAAGAAAAAGGAAAATATTTTCCCTGCCCTTGGCATTACCATCCGGAATATGAATTGGTACTTGTATTAAAAAGCACCGGCAGAAGAATGGTAGGAGACCATATCGGATATTTTCAAGAAGGTGATTTGGTATGTATGGGTCCCTATCTGCCCCATGTATGGGTTAATGATTCTTTATTTATCAACGGACAGGCAGGCTACGAAGCCGAAGCCATTGTCATCCATTTTCAGGAAGACTTTTTAGGGGAAGACTTCCTTAAGATCCCTGAGATGGAAACCCTGCGCAACTTTCTCAAGCTCTCCCACAGAGGCTTGGCCCTGCGGGGAAAAACCAAAGAACAGATCAACGCCTTGATGGAGGGCATGATCAATATGAACGGAATCCAGAGGCTGTCCAGTCTGCTGTCTATTTTTGACATCCTATCCCAGACAAAAGAATACGAGCTGCTTGCAAGCCCAGGCTACCTCGACCAAATTGATCCCCATGGTTCCGATAGGCTTACCAAGATCAAAGAATATATCCACAAAAATTTTGACAAGGACATTTCCCTTCCCGAAGTAGCGTCGATGGCAAACATGGCCGTAACCACTTTTTGCAACTTTTTCAAGGAACAATACCGGACTACTTTCGTAGAATACCTGCATACCGTTAGGCTGGGACATGCCTGCAAGTTACTTTCCGAAACAGACATGAATATCGTGGAAGTGGCCTACGAATGTGGCTTTAACAATCTGGCCAATTTCAACCGCCAGTTCAAAAAGCACAAAAAGATGACTCCCACTCATTTCAGGAAAATCGTGAATATGCAGGAAGTAGCTTAACCCTCACTATCCCTTTTATTGGAACCGGAAAGCATACAGGTCGGCATCTTTAAGGAGAATCCTCATTTTGATAGGCCTGCCCGCCAAAGCAGAAACGTCACTGCTTCCATTCCAATAGACCTTTCTGGAGATTTCATTGCCTATAAGTGGCTGGGCATCCTCTAAGGAAAATCCAGGGAGGGCATTACCCTCAACATCCGTCAATTCAATCCTTACTTCCCCCGCCGCAGAAGTGGAAAAATTCAGTTCCAGGGATTCCCCCTTAAAAATAAAACTTTTTGTCAACATCTCTCCCCCTTCATACCCCGCCGATAAGGATGCGAACCCATCGAGTCTCAAGGAGTACCTTCTGAGGTGGGCCGTGGGCTGGGCATAATCCTGGTTTACATAGATGGACAATTCATGCGCCCCGGTCTGTACGACATTCAGTGCAGGATAGTTGGATCGGGAAACCCAGTTCTGCAAACCTACGCCAGGCCGGATAAACGACTCCATGAATTCGCGATCGTAACCGGATCCGCCCCTTGATGACATCAAAACCACATCTGAGCAGTCATTATAATACTTGGGGTTGACATTCAGCAAGGCCGCCTCTTCATCGGAGACGACTTTTCTGTTGGGCATGAACCTGGCTCCAATTGCCAAATAAATGTGAGGAGCCCTGAAATAGGGGCTGGTTTGTTGCGTGTATAGGTGTTCGTAGGGCTTATCGCCAAATCCCATGGGCTCGGGATCTGTCCAATGCACAAAATCCTTGGAAGTGGTCCTGCTAACCGAGCGAAAGCCTTTATATCCGCCTTCTGTCCAGGTGCGGAAATAACAGACATACATTTTTTCTTTCTCAGACCAAAAAGCTACATTTTGGGAATCAAATACCCCTTGGGTAAAAACGGGTTCTTCTTTTAGCTTTTTCCAATTCAAACCGTCTGAAGAAACAAAAGCGACCAGGCCACTTTGTGAGGTACCACCCAGCGCCTTGAATTTTTCCGACCCTTTCGCATGGGGATTTTTGTCCAAAAAAGGGCTAAAGTTATGGGTAATTGGAGCGGCGTTGGCCAAAATCACATTGGTGTCCCTGACCCCGTTTACCTCATGAATACCCAAACTGGGCTTATGCCACTCAATGCCGTCCCGGGATTCAGCGTAGCAGGTGACCTCGGCTTCATTGCCATCTTTTCCCGCGGTGGGAACCCCCCTGTAATAAGCCCTAAACACCTCCCCGTCATGGATAATGGTGACATAAGCAGAGAATGCCCCTTCCCATGGTTTATCAAAATAAAAGACCTGTCCTTCATCTATGGGCGGGTGCATTTTCAATCGGGCACTTTCCAGGTTTTCTATTAAAAACCTATCCACAAAAAGCTCTCGTTGGTCACCAATAAAAATGGGCGGATCAACCTGCCCATAAGAGGCTTCCAAACATAAAACCAGCAGTAAAATAGCCCTGTAAATGTAGGTTGTCCTCATGGAAAAAAGGGTTTGATGGAACGGTTGAAAGTTTAGGGTTCTGGATGTCGTATGGGTGAAATATAGACTGATTTCAATCGATTTCCAAAATGGTGCCTGCTATATGCCGGTTACCATTGTCCGTATTGAAATAATAAGTGACCAAAACACGTTTGTCATCCAATATAACTGCCCACGGATACCCGATATCGGTGCTTCCACCGTCTTCCCTCAACACAATTTCACTTGCCGTGGCAAAATCCGTGCATTCAGGATTCAGTACCTTTGCCCTGATGCCATATGGCTTATGCCTGTAACCATACACCAAAAGTACCCTGTCATCCGGAAGTCTTAGAGCCTGCAAGGGGTGTCCCTGAAATCCCATCGACTCCCATTGGCCAAAGCTTTTGCCGCCATCTTTGGAGCGGGCAATGACTGCCTGATCATCAAATCCACCAGTCCTGATAAACGCGACCAAATCACCCTTGGGTGTTTCATAAATGGATGCTTCATTGAACACCACGGTATCATCCACCGCCACCGGACAGGAATATTCCCAAGTCATCCCCTTATCTTCTGAAATCAATAAATAATTTGATGTCTTACGAGGGGATTCGGAATCGTGTGCCGCCACCGCCCAAAATATCCTGCCGTCTTTACCTTCATATAATGCACCCCGATTATAGGCCGGTATGGGGTTTCCAAGAGGTGAATAATTGATCTCAGGGGAAATATGAGGCGGGTAGTATGGGCCTTCCCATTTATTGCCGCCATCAGTAGAGCGAAGAACATATCCTCCCAAAAACACCCACCCATTTTTATTTTGCACATTTGGTTTTTTGATGTTTTCCAGGCCTTCCTGAGAAAGAAATGCCCAGCCATAACTGGTACAAAGCAGGATACCATCCTTCAACTGTAAAAGACAGGGGTCCTGAGAACCACCAAAAGCATGGGCATACAGCAGTTCAGGTTCTTTTGACCAATTGAGCCCATCCTTGGACCTCAACTGGACCAAATAGCTGTTGGGATCCACATGACTATAGCCGCTTTCCCTGAAAACACTTCTATCGGGGGCTCTCCGGAAAGCCAAAAGGAATTCACCATCTGCCTTTTTTATTACTGAAGGAAATGCCGAGTAATATTGTTGATCCTGATAGATGATCAAATCCTCGATTTTTCTCACACCCCGGTGAGTAGTATCCGAAGTTGTGAAAACCGTTTCAGCATATCCGGCAAAGGATAGCCATGAAACAAACAGCAGCATAAAAATATTTTTTAATTCACACCTCATTTTTTGATGATTAATTGAGTTGACTGATTGGAATTTTAGCGAGGTAAATATTGGATTTTTCTTCATGGCTGGAATAATAGACCACCCATAGCTGTTTTTTGTGTAGCCACATCCCCGGATAGCTGGTGTCTCCTCCGCTGGGAAGCACCAGGGTATTTTGGATGTTTCCTTTCAGGTCCGTAGTAAAAATTCCGGTTTTCGGACCATTTTCCTGATGATACCTAGACCCCAGAACCATGCGGTCATCGCCCATCAACAGGAAGTTGGGTCCACCCAGCCTTATGCCTAATTTGTTATATTCCCAGTTTTGATAAGGGGGTTCACTTGTAGCCAACACCCCCATTCTGTCATCCGCTTCCCTTCTGACCACCACATACATTTTCCCGTTGTTATCGAAACGCACGGTTGCCTCGTTGGGATTGCCGCCGGTATCAATCTGTGATACCTTTTCATAATGTTTCCCGTCTTTTGTTTTCAGAAGGTAGGTCTCCCAGCCCCCCTCTTTGATCTGATAGATGACTCCATAGCCTACATCTTCGTGCCATGTCAAGCTCCAAATCCAGTCCAAAGAGGGCGAAAGGTCCATGGTGGTTTTCTCAAGCGCAGTGAAGTCCAGTCCCTTTTTGTCTGAAAACGAAACCATCGGAAAAAGCACCTGGTAACCTTTATCATAAACCCCGACGGCTGTCAGCACCATAATCCTTCCTTCAGGGGTAACCGATAACCTGGCTTCCCGCACGTCCATATCATCCATTTCCAATAAGCCCACCTCTTCCCATTGATTCCCATCTTTTGACCTTATGATCCTCACCTGACCGCTTTTGTCAGGCATATGGTTATTGCCCTCCCGTACGGCTACATAGAAATATCCCCTAAACCGTATCAGATCAGGAAAGGCGTTGTGGGGAGCCTTATCCCATATTTTTTGAACAGGTACAGGGGAATCCTTCTCTTGTTGCCTTGCCTGTACCTGCCATACCCCGACAACCCACGTAATGACTAAAATGTACTTCACTAAATTTATCATATCCTTGTGTTTGCTGTTAATTTAAAGAATAAATTCAGGAATAATTTCTTTGGCTTCTTTTCTTACCTTATCCACGTCTGATTCCGGAATCCCCCTGTATGGCCATTTTAACCGGGTTTCTATCCTGCACCATCCGCCTATCCTGGCAAGAAACTTGTCGACCGCGGTATTCGAATATCCGTAGTCAGTGATATAAGGTAGAATACTGTCCTGAAAAAAAGATTGGATCCTTTTTTCCATGCTTACAGCCGCATCCGCATTTTTCAACATCATTCCGTACCATAGCTGGGCTGCTGTGGGATTAAGACAAGCCACATTCGAATACGAGCCGTGCGCTCCCTGCTGGATGCCTGTAGCCAGCTTATGTCCGGCAACAAAAACAGAGATATTTCTTAAAACCCCATTCATGGCCTTATACCAGTTGTCATCTCCTCCTGCCACTTTACATCCCACCAGAGGTATCCCAGCGTCCAAAATCTTCTCAAAATCGTGGGGAAGCAGGACTCTTTTGGCATGGGGAGGATTGTACAGGACCAATCCGACAGGGTCAGCCCAGGCCGCCAGTTTTTCCAGGAAAATCAGTGTTTCTTTTGAAGATGGCGGGTTCCAATCGGGAAGTATAACCTGAATGGCCGAAGGTTTCCAACTTTTCGCTCTTTTTACCCTTTCCAGAGAAATAACCGGACTCATATGTCCACAGCCAATCTGAAATGGAACTTGTGCCTCTTCACATTTTCGCGACAGCAAATCATGTAGTTGGTCAAATTCATCCTCTGTCTGATTATAAAATTCCCCGGCAGTCCCATTGGTGTAAATACCGTTTACTCCTGACTGGAGCAGGTGTTCGATTTCATCCTCCAACAACGCATAATCGATGCTTTCGTCCTCTCTTACCGGCAAAAACAGTGTAGCCCAGGTGCCATATATTTCTTGAGCTTTTAACGGTATCATCTTTCCTGGCCAGGTGGAAATTCCCAGATCACCGTACCCATATGGTAGCGCTGGTGGGAGGGGATACCTTTGGAATAATACAGGGTCATGATACTTCCATCCTCCAACTGCACACTGGTCGGGTACCCACAATCCACGCCAAAATCCAGATCATCTATCACCAGCCTCTCCTCACTCCAGGTGATCCCGTTGTCTCTGCTGGTTTTGACCGCAACGCCTCTTTGACCTTCCTTTCTGTTGCCATAAGTAAGAAGCAAGCTGCCATCATTTAAAGCGGTCAGATGTCCCGGATGCTGGTTATCGCCGGTAAGTGAGCCCACAAATTGCCAGCTTTGCCCATCATCGCCACTCTGAAAGAGATCCATGGCCTGGCCCGCCCTCCATCTCCTGGCAGCAGCCACCCAATTACCCTTGCCATTGTGATAAAAGGCTGTTTCATTATGTCCCCCCGAAAAAGCCGTTTCCCCACTTCCTTCACTGATATAGGACCACCTGCTCCAGGTACCCCCGTCATCTTCACTTTTAAACATGGCCACTTTATTGATGGCTTTATCCAATGACTGTGCGTAAGCCAAGACCCGCAAAGTCCCGTCCGCGCCGACAAGTATGTCGCCAAAAGGAATGAAATTCGTCATACCCTCTTCCGCTGCGGGAAAGGCATCCTTGTCCACTTCCCATGTGCTGCCCCCATCTTTTGACCTGGATACCCAGGCTCTCAATACCCCGTCCAGAGACATTTGACCTCCAGGCTCCTTTGCCGGCAATAAGGACCAGCCGGATGCGATGACCAAAACATCTCCGTTTGAGGAAATTCCGGCCGCCACGTTCATCCGGTTGGTCAGGGATTCATGTGAAGCCGGGTTGCCACTAAATTGCCAAAAACGGCCATTATCGGAAGAAACATAGCATGCCACACTGCCTTCGTTCCTGGCATGGCTCGGCTGATCAAAAATAGTGGCTATGCGGGTCCCGTCCGCCAGATTCGTAAGATTGGGCCAGGCACACACATTGTCTATCGATACATACCTTTCCAACACCTCTACCTTGCCAGCCAATCTTTCGCTGCGGGTGCTGTCTCCTTCGCTGTGGGCAAATGAGCCTATACAAATCAGACAACTTAACAACATCAATATGCAATTTCTCCTATTTGCCATATAGCTGTACATTTGTTCTAAATTAAAGTAGAAATACGGGTTCATCAATACCCCGGGTTTTGCTCCACCAAAGGTTCTTGGCTCAAGACGGTGTTAGCAATGGGGAACAGCAACAGGTGATCCTGTCCCTGACGGTTTTGCAATGCGGGTACAAGCTCAAATGCCTTACCGAAACGCACCAGGTCCCACCATCGTTTCCCCTCATGCAAAAGTTCAAACAGCCTTTCCTGAAGTATGGCTTCATCATTCTCCTCCCTGCTTCGGTTTTCAAAGGCATGTTGCGGAAAATGAGATCCGTAGGCACGCTGCCTGACCAAGTTCATCTCTTCTGAAGGGTCCATTCCCAAGGCATTTTTGGCTTCGGCTTTCATCAACAGCACATCCGCATACCGGTATAGAATAGGGTCGCTCAGAAACACCCTGTTTCCTCCTATGATGGTTCCCTGGAATTTCTGCTGGATATTTGTCAGGTAATTTCGCTGACCGTTTTCGTCAATGGTATGAATCTCAAAAAAGGAAACATCTCTTCTGGAATCATCGGATGAAAATTGGCTTCTTACCAAATCCGAAGTAATCATTAGGCCTTGTCCTCCCCCTATGGGGAATATTTTGTCCCGGGTTGCCTGATCGATATTACTGGGTGCTGCCGCTCCTATGATCCACATGAACCATAAATAATTCCCCGGTTCAAGATCCTGGTGGCGGATACTCAATAGAATTTCCCTGTTTCCCTTATTTTCAAAAGCGAATACATCCTCAAAATCGGCCAGCAGTCCCACATCTGCCTGATCCACTTCATTCAAAGCAGATAATGCTGTCTCCAAGTCGTTGTTTCCTCCACCCAACCTTTTGGCAGTCCACAGATAGACATCCCCTTTAAGGGCATTTGTAGCAGGTTTGGACCAGACGGATCTTCCCAGGGAAAAACCCTGGTCAGGAAAAAGCTGCAGGGCCAAGTCCAGATCCTGCTTGATCAGCTGGAATACCTCCGTTTGGGAAACACGTTCCCGGAGCGTGACATCCGCACCAAAACCTTCTGTAGGTTCGGTCCGGATAATCAGATCCCCCCAAGTCTTGGTCATGACAAAGTATATATACGCTCTCATGGCATGGGCCTGCGCCAGTATATCATGTTTTCTGGATTCAGAGGCAAAGGAAATATCCGGCACATATTTAATGATCAGGTTGGCCGAATTGATTATCCTATAAAATGCACTCCAATCGGGATGCCCTGGAGTATCTGCGTTCATTTCATTTCTGTGAAGGATGAAAACCCCTTCCCCGAATAAGCCTGGAGACAATACTTCACTTCTGTGTTCTCCAACTTGATGCAGCGCCTGGGCCACGCCTCTCAATTCCACATACATCCCCATCAAAGCCCCCTCTGCGTCGTTTTCGGACTTCCAGAATGAATTGGTGGTGATCACACTGGTTGGGTCTACATCCAGATTATCCGTACATGCCCCGGACCAAATCAATGATGTAGCCAGGACAATATATATTTTCATATTTTTCATGGTTTCATGCTTTAGGTCAGAAAGTTATGTTAGCTCCGAATATGTAGTTTTTTGGTATTGCATACCGTCCATCATCCCTGCCTCCTTCTTCGGGATTCAGTCCTTTGTAGCTGGTAAAATAGTGTAGGTTATTGCCTGTAAAATTGAACCTCAGGGCATTTATCTTCAGCCGGCTGACAATTGATGCAGGTACGCTGTAGCTCAAGGTCAATTCTCTCACACACAAAAAGTCACCGGACTCAAAGTAAACGGAATTGCCCGAGGTAACCGTTCCATTGAAATTATTCCTTTGCACCCGTTCCCCTCCCCAATAAAATCGGGAATACTGGGCAATGTCTCCCTGTTCTTTCCAGGAATTATCCACCTTGTCCTGGGTCATGTTGTTATCCCCAAACAAGTTGGTGTCTATAAACATCTTTGCCCAGTTAAAAATGGTATGCCCTGTGGTATAATCCATTCTCACGAAAAGATTGAAGTTTCTATAGGTGAATGAATTGGATATGCCTCCGGTCCATACCGGAAATTCCTGGCCCATGTACACCTGGTCCCGGCCATCTATGATCCCATTCCCATCCAGATCCAGCCAGTTGGTATCTCCCCCATACTTTGTCCTGTCGGCGGAAACAATCCACGTGTCCAAGGGGGCATTGCTTGCTTCCTCATCGGTAGCATAAATGCTGACCTGTTTTCTGGAGTACATTTCTCCCAGCCTTCCCCCCTCTTGAAGACCTCCTTTCCAGGCATAATCCCCCAAATCCGGATCCCAAACCAATACCCCCCCAACCCTGTTGTTTTCGATGCCGTTTGGAGGTAAGCGCAGGATTTTGTTTTTCACTTTTGAAGCATTAAAGGCCAGGTTCCATTGAAGCCGCGAGCTGCTCGGCAATACCTGGGCAGACACTTCCACTTCGAAACCCCTGTTCTCCAGACTCCCCAAATTAGTGAGGACACTACCAAAACCTGTCGATTGGGGAAGAGGCAAACTGGTAATCAGGTTATCCGTAACCCTTCGGTAGATATCCATGATGAAATTTATCCTGCTGTCAAACAAGCTGAAGTCGGCTCCTACATCCACTGTACGGGACTGCTCCCATTTCAAGTCAGGATTAGGGATAACGGTGTTCTGAATGGCAGGAAGGCCGGCATACCTGGCTCCAACCCCGTAGGCACCCTGGGCAGCAAAGTCCCCCAGACCTGCGATATTTCCATTCTCCCCATAGCTTGCTCGCAGTTTCAACCGGAAAAGGTTTTCCGGAAAGGCATTTTGCCAGAATTCTTCCCTGTGCAAGTTCCATCCAGCAGATATCCCTGGGAAAAAGCCCCACTTATTGGCATCACCCAAATTAGAAGCACCGTCATACCTCATGTTGAGGGAAAACAAATATTTTTGGTCAAAATCGTAGTTTACCCTTCCAAAATACCCTAATATCACCTGATCAGTTATCGTGCTGTTAACAGAAGTGGGTTCACTGGCCGCATTCAGCGTCGGGATCAAATCTGTGGAAGCCCCTCTCCCGGCAGCATTCAAAGTAGCAATGTTTCTGTCAAAATACGCAAACCCCAACTTGGCGTCCAGGTTATGCGCTGTCCCAAAGGTCTTTCCATAGGAAAACACCAGGTCCGCCTGTCTCTGCCTCCATTGATAGTTGGAGGCACTGGCGTTCCGGGTATCCACAAAATTGAGTGGTCCGTTCAGAAATCCGGGTTGGAAATTATAGGCATCGTTATTTACATTATACATGGATATCTGGGGATCAAATGACAGGCCCGGCAATATATCCCAGCGTCCCCCCAGCGTCAGGGTGGTTTTCTCGGAAGTACTTTCGTTTACCCGGTTGTTGAGAAAATATAAAGGGTTCCCTATATTTTGCGCTGTGCCTGGTGCCAAGGTCCCATCTTCAAAGTATATTTTAGCCGTAGGCGCCAGCCCCGCAGAACGGTAAAATGTTATCGCCGTGGATTCTCCGGTAGTATTGGTGGTGTTATAGGTATAAAGGACTCTTCCGAAAAAACTGAGATTGTCTTTTAACTTGAAATCGCCGTTCAAATTGAAAGTCAGTCTGTCATATTGTGTAGTGATAACCGTACCTTGATTCGACATATAGCCGATTCCGGCATTGAACGTGGCATTTTCCGTCCCTCCCTGTACACCTACGTGGTGATTATGGGAGACACCTGTTTGGTAGATCAAAGACTGGATATCATTATCCTGAAAAATAAGCGTGCGGGAAGGATCCACTGGATCCGGCATGCTTTCCCAACCCTCATTGAGCTTGTGCTCGTTCTCCGGGGAAAGATATTGGGTCGTAAAAGCCGTATTATTGGATAAATCATTGCCGGTACCGAAGCCATTTGGCAAAGCAAGCCTGACCGTTTCATCAGGGAATTTGTCCGGGCGGATATGCCCTGACCTATACAAGGTAAGGTAGTCTCTTGCATTGGCCATCTGATAAAGTTTTCCGGGTTCCGATAAGGTAAGGTCATAGCGATAGGTAACCCTGGCTTGTCCTGATTTGCCCGATTTGGTGGTAATGATCACTACCCCATTGGAAGCCCTGGCCCCGTATATAGAAGTAGCTGCCGCGTCCTTCAATACCTGCATGGATTCTATGTCATCTGCAGAGATGTCATTCATATCAGGCCTTATCACGCCATCAATAATAAAAAGCGGGATTGCTCCATTAGGGTTATTGATAGAAGTGCCTCCTCTTACGATTACCCTGGGGGCCGCACCGGGCTGACCGGAAGTACTCTGTACCCTTACCCCTGAAACCGACCCCTGCAAAGCGGACGCCGCATTAGGAAAAGGAACATTCTGCAAAACTTTGTCATCCACCTTGGTGATCGACGTAGTCAGGGTTTCCCTTGACTGCTCCCCAAAACCAATCACCACAACCTCCTCCATATCGGAAAGAGAGGATTCCAACCGGATGTCTATCCTGCTCCTCTCTCCCACGGCGACCTCTCTGGTCCTATATCCTATAAAAGAAAAAACGAGGACATCACTGCCATCCGGGACATTTACCGCATAACTTCCGTCTATATCAGTAATGGTGCCAACGGAAGTACCTTTCACTAAAACATTGACTCCTGGAATGGATTCCCCCATTTCATCGGTGACTTTGCCGCTTACCTGGTTGCCGGTTTGGGAGAAAACAGTCTGACTGACCATAAGCAGACAAAACAATAATATAGGTTTCCCCAAAAAAACCAGGAATTGTAATGATATCTTCATAGGTATATGTTTAAATGAAACATCCACATTTACCTATCAAAGATATTATTTGACCGTACGGTAAACTTCTACTTTCTTTTATATTAATAATACAATTTTACAGGATATTTTTTTGTAATAAATATGTTTTACCACACATTATTACATGATCATTTTACTTATGAAAATGATAAGGTATAGCTGAAAAAATGACAAAAAATCATTCCATTTCTTTACGGATAATATATTTGGCCTTTACCAATTGGTTTTTTACCGTATTTTTTGAAATCATAAGGATGTCCGCTATTTCATTATAAGACTTCTTTTCAAAATAATTCATTTCCAGAATCTGCCTTCTTTTAGGCGACAGTGTTTTGATGACGCTTTCCAGCTTGGTAAGGTGCATCTCCTTTAGATCCCCACGGTCGTCCTGTTCCTGCTGTAAGCGTTCCCAAAAACGTTCTTTTAAGGTATTATTTTTGTTCAGCGCTTTGAGATAATCAAATATTTCGTTTTTTACAGAAGTAAATACATAAGAATTGAAATTCAACTCCGGTTTAATGTTTTTACGTTTCTTCAGAATTTTCATAAATACCTCGTGATAGATATTCTCCGCTTCCTGCTCGTCCTTTATGATGGAAACGCTGAACCGGATCACAGGGATCCTGTAATATTGGTACACTTTCTCAAAGGCGTTGCGGTCCCCCAATCGAAATTCTTCCAGTAGTTTTCTGTCAGGCTGTTCCATATTCCACACATTTTTATAGTAAGCAAAAACAATTTTATTCTGTAACCCTCCAACAAATCGCTGTTTATAGAGTTAAGAATTATTTTATGAATATCTTACTTTTAAAGCAGGAAATCTGCGTAAATCACGTATATTAATCTTCAATTTGCGAAAAACAAAAACACCCTATTTACTGGTAATGAATAGGTTATAAAAACATCACAAAGAATTAACCATATTTTTAAATAAATAGGTGATTTTGAATTGTCATATTGTCATATTGTTAATAATTCTTGAAATGAATTTAAATTTCAAAAAACATGGGTTTTACCGCAGGATATTCGATCAGTAAAATCTACTCCTCAACGCCCGCTTCACGGATAAAAAAAACCCCAATTAAAACAAAATTAGAATTATTTTTTTTTACCAAATAAAATTTTACTTACAGCACCGATTTTTAATGGTACCCGAGATTTATTAACATACTCATTGCTCAGGGAGAGACCCTAACTTCTCTACTGCCATTTCCGGACATATCAAATGTCCTAAGTCTGATTTCCCCTTTTATTTCCAATGGCTTCTCATATAAAGGAGCGTCCGCGGTGGGAGAAACGCCATCCAGCGCATACCTGATTTCCAATCCCGGAAAATCCGTATTGGCATATAACAGACCATCTTCTACTTTGGCACCGGGAGGGGCAATCCTGTAGGCATAGCCCCCATTCATTCTGGCAAGTTTAGGTAACTCTCTCAGAGCAACGGTATTGGCGAATACATTCCAGCCTGCCGAAATTTGGGCTTCCCTCATCTTCGCATCAGGGATGGTTTCCCAAGATCTCTCCGCAGCCCAGGCGCTTTCCGCATAACCCAGCATCTTAGGAAGCATATAGTACTCTATCATATCCCTTCCTTTGATCGTTTCACTCCAGAGCTGGGCTTCAAGGCCAATAATATTCTTGCGGGCTTCAGGTGTTATCCTAACCATTTCTTTAAATTCCTCCTCCTGATTGATTTGTTTCCCCATGGAAGTTTTATAAGTGGTTTTGAACCAGTCGAAAGGCGCAAAAGTCCAAGCGCTTTTGGTATTGACAAAGCCTCCCCAATACAAGCCAGGCTCTTCCGGATCATTGTCATAAGCGAGATCAAAGTAAAAATTGGATACATTGCACAACACCACCTCATAGCCCATATTGGCCAGTTGGTATCCCAGATCAGGATAATCAAACATATTGTTCCATATATAGGGTATGACTTTTTTACCGACAAATTCCGGACTGGGCCGGTAAGTTCCTTCCTCGGTTTTTACCAAAGCCATTTCTTCCCATACGTGTACTTCCAGTCCCCGCTTTTCCAACCGCTTCATTAATTCCCTGAAAAAATAAGCCTGAAGGTTTTTGGGGTCATCGATATCCGGAAGTTCCTCCAGCAGCTTAGCAGCCATGGGGGATTTGGTCCAGGAACCCTCGGGGACCTCATCTCCTCCCGCATGTATTTTTTTCATCTCCAAACCCGCCTCTTCATACATTTTTGCTATTTCGTCTACCACTTTTTCATAAAACCTATAGGTAGATTCCCTGGCCACACTCACCACATTGTCTTTAAATGCCTGTGCTGAGAGGTATTCTGAATTGTCTTCCGGATCAATGAGTCTGAATTCCTCTGCCCCCTCTTCATCCCCCTCTTGCATCAATCTTTGGTACCGGGCCTCCATGGATTTGATTGCCGCCCGTGCATGTCCCGGAAAATTGAGTTCCGGGATGATGGTAATATGTCTGGCTTTGGCATATTTCAGGATTTCTACAAAGTCCTCCTTGGTATAAAATCCACTGCCGTGATTGCCTTCGATGTAGGCGTCAGGACCAGATCCGTACGCCGGATGCAGTGCCGCTTCAGAAACATCGCTGACATGCTGTCTTTGGCCTCCCACGGACGTCAGTTCCGGTAGCCCGTCTATTTCCAAACGCCACCCTTCATCTTCTGTAGTGTAAAAAAGAAAATGATTGAGTTTGTAATGTGACATGAGATCAAGCGTTCTTTTGATGGTTTCCTTATCCTGAAAATTACGGCTGACATCCATGTGCAAGCTTCTGAAGGCAAATCTGGGTCCATCCTTAATCTCCAAATGTGGCAAATGGAATGGCATCCCTTTTCCCATATAGGCATCAGGCCCCAGAAGAGCCAACAGCGACTGCACGCCATAAAATACCCCAGCAGCATCGCTCCCCGTTATATTTATTCCTGAATCGTTGATTTCCAAGGCATATACCTCTTCTTTTTTCCCATTGAGTTCTATATCCGCAAGTCCTAAGCGTATTTTAGCCCCAGTCCCGGGTCCCTCCTTGATGGCGATGCGTTCCCCACTGATCTCCGCCAGCTTTTCGCTAAGGTACTCCGCTTCATTTTCAAGCCCCTGGCCATGATGGATTTCCAATGGAGCGGCCAGCCCGAAGCTCCCGGTTTTTTTTTCCATATAATATGGCGTAGGAATAATGGGAAGCAGGGATTTTTCATCCACCCTTTCCATGTTTGCGTTTTCTTCAAACCTTTTTGCCGAAGAAAAGGGCTGTTCATGGTCTTCATGTCCCCTTGATAACTGCTCCTCCCTTACAAAGGGGCTTACCTTCCAGTTGGTGACCGGAACAATGGTTTCTTCATCATTATCGCCATAAAACACAAAATAAAGCCCCATGGGGGCATCGGTTTCCTTGATCACCCCCTCGATTCCCTTGTACGAAACGGTGACAGCTTCACCCGGAGCGAGGTTGAAGCCAGCTTTTGGACTCAGCTTGTACCAGTCCCCATTGAGGTGGGTGATGTCAGCATGTTCCGTTTCCAAGATTCTCCTTGGGGCCATATTGAAAAACAGGGCCCAACCCTGATCAGTCAGAACCTGGTTGCTTTGGTTATCTAAGATAAACTGGGCCAAAAATTCATCATTCTCTCCCACAAAGTTGCTTACCAGTTCCCACTCCAAGTGGATTTGATCCACGGCTCTCTCCCAACTTCCTTCCCGGCCACAACCGAAAAGACAACATATCATTAAAAAACCGGAAATGTAAGCTGCATATTTATTCATAAATCGAAATATTTAAGTAGCCTTATTATTACCGCAACACGTATTAAATTGACTATTTAAAGTAACCGTAATTTTGTAATATGACCTTAAAAACTACCCGATTGATCTCTTTGGATGCCATGCGGGGCTTTACGATCGCCGCGATGATAATGGTGAATTATCCGGGGACCTGGGACCATGTTTATCCCCCTTTGTTGCACGCTCACTGGAACGGCATTACCATGACCGACTTTATTTTTCCCTTTTTCCTTTTTATTGTGGGTGTCTCCATAGCATTTGCCTATAGCAAGCGCCTTGCGTTGGGCAAGCCAAAGGGGGAGATGTACGAAAAGATAATTATTAGATCCATAAAGATATTTGCAGTAGGTGTATTGCTCAATCTTATTCCCCATTTTGATTTTACGGAGGTGAGGATTGCCGGAGTGCTGCAAAGAATTGCTGTGGTGTTTTTAGTTTGTGCCATTCTGTTCCTGAATACAGACTGGAAAAAACAGGCATACATCAGTGCAGCCGTCCTGGTCCTTTACTGGTTTGCCATGGCCCTTATCCCCACTCCCGGAGCGGGCAAACCCATGCTTGAACCCGGCGTCAATTTGGCAGCCTATATAGACAGTATTTTACTTCCCGGAAAGATGTGGGAAGGCACGTGGGATCCCGAAGGGCTTTTCAGCACGCTTCCTTCCATTGTGACGGGAATAATGGGGATGTTGGCGGGAAGAATCCTTTTAGCAGATATCAGCCCCCCATTCAGGGCCAATTACCTGATGGCCATAGGAGTACCTTTGATTCTCATCGGTTTGCTTTGGGCGCAGGTATTTCCTATCAATAAGCATGTGTGGACCAGTACATTCGCCCTGGTAACAGGAGGCACGGCATTCACGGTACTCGGGGCATTTTATTTTATGGTGGATATCTTAGGCCATAAAAAAGGCACTTCGGTCGGTATCATATTCGGCGCCAACGCCATCACCGTTTACGTGCTGGCTGATATTTTATCCCTTGTTTTTTATGGGCTAAAAATTGGAGGGAATTCCCTGGATGCACATTTTGTCACCGGTTTGGCAGATATAGGCCTGCCCATCAAACTGGCAAGCATGCTTTATGCCCTGTTATTTGTTGCTATCAATTTCATCCCCGCCTATATTCTCTATAAAAAGCAAATATTCATCAAGCTATAATTCAAACAACCATGAATAGATCATTGTCCGGATTGCTTCCCTTGATTCTCGCCGCTTCCAGTTTGTTGTTTATGGGCAAGAATGTTCATGCGCAGACCGGAAGCATTCATGAACCAGTCAGATACATCGGAGGAGCAAGTATAGATCCTGCTCTTCATGAGGGGAGGCTCAGGTATGCGGTGGGTGTGGAAAGCAGGCAAACTTTAAGGGTGAACCGGACCCATCCGGAACTTGCAGACGGACACGGCTGGACTTACAGCCATGCTTCCAATCTGGCTTACTGGAACGGCCGGTTTTACCAACAGTACCTCAGCAATCCTGAGGATGAACATATCGCTCCTGGACAAACATTATTGATCACTTCAGACGATGGGAGAACCTGGACAAGGCCTGAAGTGATATTTCCCCCTTATGAGGCACCTGCCGGCGTTACCATTCCGGAAGGATACAACGGCTACATGATGCACCAGCGAATGGGCTTTTATGTGAGCGCTGATGGGAGGTTACTTACCCTTGCTTTCTATGGCCATGCGGAGGATCCTTTTGAAGAGGGCGGAATCGGCAGGGTAGTACGGGAAATTTACAAAGACGGTACATACGGCCCCATTTATTTTATCAGATACAGCAGCCATACTTCCTGGGATGAAACCAATACCAGCTATCCCTTTTTCAAAACTTCTGACGACAAAGGCTTCGTGGCAGCATGTGAGGAATTACTTGATAACACCCTGATGACCTTGCAATGGAGGGATGAGGATAACGGCCTCGATGGATTTTATAAGGGGGGAAGAGGTGGATCTGCCTTCTCTTTTTATACTAGAAAGGATGAAAAGATCGTTGGATTATGGAAAAGGTCTACTACCGCATTGTCAGAAGACGGAGGAGAGAATTTCTCTCAATCAGTGAAAGTTCCTACCCTTACCATGGCTGGCGGCAAAGTCTGGGGTCAAAAGACCGAAGACAACCGCTATGCCATGGTTTATAATCCTATTGATCTTGACGAATACAGGTATCCCCTCATCGTTATCACGAGTGAGGACGGTATCGTTTATGATGACATGGTTTTGGTACAGGGAGAGGTGCCTCCAAGGAGGTTTTTCGGCCGCTGGAAAGACTTCGGTCCCTGCTATGTGAGGGGAATTGTTGCCGGCAACGGCGACCCTCCGGGAAACGACATGTGGCTCACCTACAGCATGAACAAAGAGGACATGTGGGTAAGCCGCGTCCCTACCCCAATCAAACATGAAGTCAATGGTGAGATAAAGGATCATTTTGACGATCTCCAGCCTAATGGCCCGGTACCGGACTGGAACATTTATGCTCCCCTGTGGGCTCCGGTCAGCTTGGTGCATAACCCAGCCGGCGAGGGCTATTCCCTGGAACTCAAAGACGAAGACCCTTATGATTATGCCAGGGCCATCCGGGTTTTTGAAGAAACTGAAAACGCCTCATTGGAATTTGAGGTGCTGGTGGATGACCGGAACTTGGGACACTTGGAGGTAGACGTTGTAGACCGGTATGGCAACAGACCGGTAAGGGTGAAATTTGCCCAAAACGGACAAGTCCTGTATAATGAAGGGCTGGAAGATGTCCCTTTGGGAAATTACACAAAAGGCAAATGGCATAAAATAAGCCTTTCTGTCGACGCCTCCCCCTATGGACAGTATGCCATTATTTTTGATGACAAAGTCATGAAGAAAAATATCCCGTTGGCAGAAGCAGTTAAATCTGTAGAAAGGATCTCTTTTCGCACAGGACCATACAGAGACACTCCCAACAGAAAAACACCCAACGAGGATCCCGTCCCTCCCCTGCCCGGGGCAGATCAAAAAGAGGCCATGGGATTGTTTTATATAGACAACTTTACCAGCCGCTAGTATTAAATCAAGGATCAATTTTCGGATTAACCAACAAATTTATTGTCCACAGCCCCCCGGACCCCGTCAAAGGGATTCGGGGAATTATTCGAATCGGCACGAAGTATGAAGATAATTTGGTTAAAATTATTGTTTAGGAAAACGATTCGACGACCTGAATCATTTCATGAAGTTCGTGTTAATCAGTGGAATTCCTGCCTTCTGGCAGGCAGGCGTGGACAATAATTCGTCCGTTGCCCCGAAAATTGACTTAACACTTGCCTCCTTTAAAAGGCTAATCTTCAAATTCAAACCGTTTCAGTATCCTGACATGTTCCTCGCGCTGGTACCAGTCATTGAATACAAAATCGACATGGTCAAATACCGTTCTGCCAAAAACACGGTCCTTGTATTTATCCATCAGCTCCAGCATTTTATCCATATGGACTATGGGTTTTTTAAACCTTACCACCGTACTGTGTGCCGTAACCAATTTGTACCTTTTATCCAATGATTGTTCAAGGTCCGTATCCCCGAAATGTCCTCTGAGATTGTCTCTAAAAATCTCCAGCTGTTCATTGAGTGGAAAACCCTTTATCATAATACAGGATGGGGAAAACATAACTCCCTGAAAAAACAGCTCCACCCTTTTTACTCCCTTAATGGCTTTCTCTATAACCGAAAAGTATTTTTGCCAAACCCCCGATGAGATCTCAAACCCCTCATAACAAGAAATAATCGGCATTACGGTTACATGCAGGTCGGTATCGGGATAAAGGTAGTGACCCGGATGATCATTCTCAACCGCGGACAAAAACTCCCGTATATTTTTTTTCACCTCCCGTGAAGGCCTCAGCAACAAAGTAAGCCCCCTTCTATTATCATGGGGATTATCCAAGTTGGAATCAGATTCAAAACCCTCTTTATATATGCGTTGTAAAGCCGTCCGATGAAGGTTGAGGTAATGCGAATCAAGATCCATGGTTATTGCTTATCCTCAAATTTCCGAAATACCAGTTGTAAAAGTTCGTCCACTTCTTCGGAGTTAATATCCCAATCCAGTTCATTGACATACCTTTCATTGAGCAAAGTGACCGCATCTATGAAACTCTCCACTTTATCCAATTCATGAAATGCCTGGTTCATCAAATCCGGATTACCCTTAAAAAGTTTTCGGGTAAACATGTATCTTTGGTTAATACCCACATTCTCCTGTATGTTTCCTATGCTACCTCTCATGAATATGTACTCTTCAGACTCAAATCTCGCCCAGGCCAATGCGGGATCAATGCTCCCTTCGCCTAAACTGATTTTTTCGGTATCATTCTCATAGGTCTGCTGAATGCCCGCTGAAAAAGTATCCCCATCCCCCGCCTCGTCCTCCGGAGAAGCCATCCTCTTTACATCGGTTTCGGACGATGCTTCTTCGTGTATCAGAAGCTCGCCATGATTCAAAGGAAGCACTTGGTCAAAAGGTTTCAGTAAAGCTTCAGCAGGCTCCAGATCATGTTTTAACCGATCATATTGGGCACGGAGGCCGGCCTCCAAATCTGATGCCGAAGCCATATCCGGGCTTTTCTCAATGATAGACAACCATAGATCCGTGTGCCACTTCAGGTATTTTTTAAGATCTTTGAAATATTGCGGAGACCTCTCCTGAACCTTCTTTGTCTCTTCCAAAAAAAAACCTAAAGGATCCCATGCCAGCGTTACGGTTTGCTTCACCGCCATCTCCAATAAAGGCATAAAATGGTTTTTTTCGATTTTTATGGCTCTTGACAACACATTCATAAATTCCTTCAAGGATTCCTTAACCGCATAGTCCCGGTAATCAAAATAAGGATTTCGGGCAAGTATATCCATTTCTTCCTGCCATAGATCAAATAGGGATTTGATCACCATCAGGTTCAGCTGGGTACTTGGCGTAAGCCGGATGATTTCCTGTCCGCTCATGTATTTTTTTGTCCCAAAATATTCATCACAGACCTTTTGGGAGAACGCTTTCGCATATCGGTCCAGATATGAATGTTGAAAAATTTTTTCCATTATGAACTCCAATTGATTTACCTTTTCATTTATTTCTGCCTTTGGCCAAAATATACAATTCGTGAAGGTAAAGTTATTGAATTTATCCTGAAATAAGACATTCGGCGCCGGTTAAGAACAGGATAAATGCCAAGGGCAAATATATCCATACTTCTTGTTTTGTACCAAAGCCACCCTTGGCTTAGGCTACCCTGGGAAGTTTTTACCATGGTGTGACTTCGTTCATTTGTAGAAATATCCACAAAACCGTTAATTTCGGGGAACGGTTACCGATAGGTAAACCGACATTTAAAACAACGACATGGTTACAGGGGAAATAAAGTCCGGCAGTCCGCGCCTCAACCTCCATCAGCCGTGTAGTCAAGTGTAGCAAAGAAAGCATTATGTTTATAGAACCTTCCATAGGCAAAACCCCGCAAAGGGAAAAAAAGGGGCATATCGAGGTGATTTGTGGGTCAATGTTTTCAGGAAAAACAGAAGAACTGATCCGGAGGTTAAACAGGGCGCTCATTGCCCGGCAAAAGGTAGAAATATTCAAACCTGCCATTGACAGAAGGTATCATGACAAAGACGTTGTCTCCCACAATGAGAACGCCATCAGATCCACTCCTGTGCAATTTGCGGATGATATTATGCTTCTGGCCGGTAACTGTGATGTCGTGGGCATAGATGAGGTGCAGTTTTTTGACCCACAGATTGTCAGTGTAGCCAGCCAACTGGCCCAATCCGGCAAAAGGGTCATTTTGGCGGGCTTGGATATGGATTTTGAAGGCAGGCCGTTTGAACCCATGCCGCAGCTGATGGCCATTGCAGAATATGTGACCAAAGTCCATGCTATCTGCATGAAATGCGGTGATCTGGCCTCCTTCAGCTATAGACTTTCCCCTGCCAAAGAAAAAGTCATGCTGGGCGAAAAAGAAACGTATGAAGCAAGATGCAGAAAATGTTTTTATGAAGGCCTTCGTTAAAGCCTTTTTGCGCTATTACGCTTGTCGGTTACCTCCCACTCCGGCCCGGGAAAACACAGGGGCGGGAAGTGGGTGGTCCCACCCTCATTTTCTGAATGTTAGATAACTTGTCGGAAACAGGCCTGCTACAGTGGGAAAATATCCTCACAGCCGGTAAATTCCTGGTAAAACCATGCTTAGAAAAACAAAAGGTATCGTCGTCAACTACATCAAATACAGGGACAGTTCGATCATCACCAGGGTTTTTACCTGCGAACTCGGGATGAAAACTTATATTGTCAATGGGGTAAGAAGCCCTAAATCAAAAACCAAAATGGCCCATTACCAGCCATTGACCCTGTTGGATCTGGTGGTCTATGAAAAAGAAAGTGCTTCCATCAACCGCATTGCTGAAGCAAAGCTTGCCCACGCCTTTCAAAGAATCCCTTTTGATTTCTACCGTTCGGGAATTGCCATGTTTATGGGAGAAGTTTTGAGCAAAGTGGTATATGATGATTATCAGAATGAATCCTTGTTTGATTTTCTATGGTCCACGATTTGTTTATTGGACAGCAAGGATTATCATAGGAGTACTTTTATTCTGGCATTTTTGAGTAAGGCTTCCCGCTTTTTGGGATTTGAACCTGAAGGGTCGGCGGATTTTTTTGGCCAGCTCCCCCAGGACAATGCCGGTTTGGATTTCCGGCTTAAAGTTACACATATGGACCAATTGATGGAAATGGGGTTTGAATGCCGAAAGATCCCGCAGGATATTCGCAAGGCCCTTTTGGATGACTGGCTATTGTTTTATAAAGTGCATATTGAAAGTTTTGGGGATCTGAAATCTATACAAATCCTCAGAAGCCTTACCTGACGACTATTGTACAGCTATTTTTCGCTTATAGGAAGAAAATATCCCAGGCAGCTCTTCCCCATTATCCTTTACAAGACTCACTTTGGCTTCATATTCCCCTTTTTTGAGTTGCTTGACCTGAATGGGATTGAGATCCTTGCTTTCAAAAGACGCCCCCGCTATCTCAACCTGAATCTTAAGGCCGTCGCTCCGAAAATCACCATTCAATAATAAATAGTCGACGATAATGCTATCCCCCTCCTGGTATAGCTGTCCGTTCACAGGAAGGTTGAGGATAAAACCGGGTTCTTCCGCATCGGGAAAGGGCCCGGAACTTCCCACTGTAAAATCCCTGTCTACAAAATTGCCGTATTCCTTCAGGGCCAGGCCGTTTTCGTCCAACAAATAAGCCACGATCCTATAGGCCCCTGTATTGAATTCCCTCTGGAATACGGCCTGCGCACAGGCAATGGGCTCCCCGCCGTTGATGGACATCATGAAGGGCCGGTTTTGGCCAAAAGGATGGTTTTTTATATTGAATTCAAAAGGCACCTTTCCTGACTTGAAATTTTCATTACCTAATGGGCTGTACATATCCAGCATGGCATCAGGCATAATGGGCACCTCCATGGACTTGAACATCGGAACGTTTCCTTCAGCGACAGCAGTATCTCCTATCTGCTCCTCGCTTCCTTTTTCTTCATTTTTGGGATTATCACTACAAGCCTGGATACTTGCCAAAAGCAGCATAATGAGGATAAACCGGAATTTTTCAGTCATGGTAGTAAATTCATATGCGACTAAAGGTATTTAATTTTACCCTAAAAAAAATTACCTTGCAGGCAAATAATTAACAAAATGAGCGAAATTTTATTTGAAGAAGTCCCTTCCCTGGATTTAGCGGATTTTACCGGAGGTGATTCTATCAAAAAGGCTGAATTTGTCAGAAAGCTGGGAGAAGCCTATCAGAATATCGGTTTTGTTGCCATCAAAAACCATGGACTTGGTCAGGATCTTCAGAACAAGCTATATGAGGTCATCCAGAATTTTTTTGGCTTGGATGATCATATCAAATCCAAATACGAAAGACCGGATATCGGATTCCAAAGAGGTTATACGGGTAAAGGAAAGGAGCATGCCAAAGGCCGGAATACCGGGGACCTGAAGGAGTTTTATCATGTGGGCCAGGAATTAGAGGGGATTATGGACAGTGATCCCGTCAAAACCGTCTACCCTGCCAATGTGTGGCCAGAAGAGGTGCCCGGCTTTAAAGAAGTTTCCCTAAAGGTATACAAAACCATTGAAGCCGCCGGAAAAAACATGCTGAGAGCCATTGCGCTCCACCTGGAACTTCCTGAAAATTATTTCGATGACAAGGTAAAAAATGGAAATTCGATATTAAGGCCCATCCATTATTTCCCTATTGAAAATCCGGATGAGGTACCTGCTGATGCAGTCAGGGCTGCTGAACACGGGGATATCAATCTGATCACTTTGCTGATGGGGGCGAGTGCTGACGGCTTACAAGTGTTGAGAAGAGATGGTAAATGGATACCCATCACCGCTCTTCCTGACCAGTTGGTGGTCAATGTAGGGGATATGCTTGAAAGGCTCACCAATCACAAACTTAAATCCACTGTTCACCGGGTCGTTAACCCTCCCAGGAAGAAAATGAACAGCAGCAGATATTCCATTCCCTTTTTTATGCATCCCCGTTCAGAAATGGACCTTACCTGTTTGGATAGCTGCGTGGACCAAGCTAATCCCAAACAATTTGAGGACATTACCGCCGGGGAGTTTTTAGAAGAAAGGCTAAGGGAATTGGGGTTGAGAAAGTAAAAGTAAAGGATATTAAATTTAATACAGGTGATTTAATAGTTTAATTTATGCTATCATCATGACGGTAAGAAGAGTACGATATTACTTTTATTTAAAAGATGTATTGGTACTCTCTCTCACGGCATTCGGGGGTCCGCAGGTGTTTTTGGCCATGGTCATCGATATCATGGTAAACCGGAGACGTTACATCACAGAAAAGGATTTGATTGAATTGAACGCCCTGTGTCAGGTCCTTCCCGGGCCTACCTCCACCCAAACTATCTGTGCCATAGGTTTCAGAATAGGCGGGCCCTTGTTGGCTTACCTTTCCCTTATTGTGTGGATATTGCCGGCCACCATATTGATGATAGCCACGGCCTTTTTGATAGAATACCTTCAGGAAAACACGCCCGGCGCCTTGAATTTTGCCAAATTCATCCAGCCAATGGCCATCGGGTATATTATTTTCGCCGCCCAGGTGACCATCAGGAAAATGATCCACACGATAGAGGCCGCGGTATTGATGATGATCGCCGCTTTTGTCGCATTTTTCTATAATTCCCCGTTCATTTTTCCCGTGATGCTTGTGGTGGGAGGTTTGGTCACTACCCATAATTACAACAAACAGCCTGTGGTGGAAGAAAAATCGAGTATAAAAATAGAGTGGGGCAATTTTGTATTGTGGGGTGGCGTGTTGGTAACGGCAGCGGTTTTGGGCCACTATACCCGATTTTTACCCGTGCGGCTGTTTGAAAATTTCTACCGGAACGGCAGCCTTATCTTTGGGGGTGGACAGGTTTTGGTACCTTATCTTTATACCGAGTTTGTTGAATTTAAAAATTACCTGAGTTCAGAAGAATTCCTTACGGGCTACGCCATTTCCCAAAGTATTCCCGGGCCTACCTTCAGCATCAGTTCTTATATAGGTGCGTTGTCCATGAGGGAATGGGGCATCCCGGGGATGGTGGTGGGAGGATTGGTCGCGGCGGCAGGCATATTTCTCCCAGGCACATTTCTGATATTTTTTGTGGTGCGTTTTTGGGATGAACTGAAAAAATACCGCCCTGTAAGGGCGGCTTTGGAAGGCATCAACGCCGTCAGCTGTGGCATGTTGATGGCGGCCGCTTACCTCCTTTTCGAGCCTTTGGAAAACAACTTTTTTAACATCATGGCCATCATAGGCACCTATGCGTTGCTACAGTTCAGCAGAATCCCCTCTCCTTTTATTATTGTTTTGGGGGTGATCGCAGGCATAGGATATCAGTGGGTGGTCAAATGGATTGGGTTGGGGATCTAGAATTTTTTCTAATAGTCTGTCAAAATCTGTCCATGGGTCGGCACGGCCGTTGAAGAGAGCGGGGATTACTTTGAATCATAAAATTATTTTTCAAAATTTCCCTAAAACGCTAAGTAAATAATTGATTTTTAGCTATTTTAGTTTTCTTTTAATCCGTAGAAGCATGGAAACCATCTTTAGCATCGCCAGTACCGCCGCTCTTTTTTCCTGGATAGTTTTATTCATTTTTTACCGAAATAAATGGGTGTATGTATTGTTGTTTTCCGGTGTGATTTTCCTGTTGGCGCTTCTCTATCTTTACTTTATTATCCAAGGCATGGGGAATGGGAACGGAGGCGGGTTTGGCAGCTTAGCCGAAGTGGCTACACTATTTCAAAAAGAGGAAGCCTTATTGGCAGGCTGGATACACTATCTGGCGTTTGACCTTTTCGTCGGTATGTGGATCTGCAAAGACGCCATGGAACGTAGCATCAACAGGTGGCTTGTGCTTCCCTGCCTGTTCTTTACCTTCATGCTGGGGCCAGTGGGACTGCTGCTTTATTTGATCGTCAGAAGCGTAAAATCCAAGACTTTTCTCCAAAGTCCTTATCACGTATGAAAATAACAAGAAAGATTTATCAGGGAAGTCCGCTTCTTACCTGGTTTGGGCTGGCCAACTTTATGGTATTCCTGGTACTGTTAGTCCTATCATTTTTTGATGAAAGAACACTTCTGGGTATCAACATCTGGATCAAACCCATCAAGTTCTGCATATCCATAGCCGTATTTTCATGGACAATGGCCTGGTTTCTGGGCTATTTGCCACAAAGACGCCAGACCAAACATATCGCTTTTTGGATCGCATTGATGCTTTTTGTAGAACAAGTGATCATCATTGGACAGGCAGCGAGAGGTGAAATTTCGCATTTTAACACTTCGACCCCATTCAATGCTGCCCTATTCAACATCATGGGTTTAGCCATATTGATCAATACCATCATGGTTTTCTGGGCCTACCGGTTGTTTGGAAAGGCGGCGCACTTAGCCAAAGGGTACAGACGTGGCATCAGACTAGGGATGCTGATTTTTATCGTGGCAAGTCTGGAAGGATATGTGATGGCGGCTCAACTTGGCCATACTGTAGGCGCTTCCGATGGTCAGGAAGGTATTTTTTTTCTTAACTGGGCCAAACAATATGGCGACCTGAGAATATTCCATTTCCTTGGCCTCCATGCCATCCAGATAATCCCCCTGTTTGCTTGGTTTATTTCACCCCACCGCACTCTTGCAGTCAATTTGTTCGCATTTTTTTATTTTATATTTTCACTGGGAACACTCTGGAATGCTTTGTTGGGCCACGGCATCTATTTTAATGATTCCCTTTTTAGTGGTGTTGACTGGCCGCTGATCAACTTTGAAATCCCAAGACTTTCTTAAAGTTAAACATAAAAATTATGCTCTCGTGTGTTGCTCTGGCCTAAGCCGAACCACGCCGGTTCTCGTCTGTTCCGGCTATCCCGCACTCAAAATAAAAAGAGAAGCCTTTTCTCAAAAAGCTTCTCTCTGGGTTTATCTAACTGACTACAGCTATATTATTCCGTACAAACTCAAAAAGCAACTTAACGCAATAGAAAACCATATAAACTTAACAAAAAATACGGTCATTTTCAATTTTCCCTAACGGTCATTTCTTTTTTATCGAGGGAAACAAGAATCAGTTGATCCCTCCGCCAATGGGGCTTCAATAGATAAAATAAAAACACGTTATTATATTGCCATTATTCTAATATCAATGAATCTCCCTATGATGGGCTTTATTATTTTCAGTCTCCTTTTTTTATTCCCCCCTCTCGTCCCAGGAACAGGCGATCCGGAAAAACCGGTGCAGGCCCAATTGGATGCATACAACCGAAGAGATATTGATGCATTTATCGAACCTTATGCGGAAGATGTGAAAGTATTCAATTTCCCGGATGAATTGCTGTATGAAGGAAAAACCAATATGCGGGATGTTTACGCCCGTTTTTTTGGCAACACCCCTGAGTTACATTGTCACCTGGAAAACAGGATGGTCTTGGGCAATACCGTCATTGACCATGAAAAGGTGACCTTGGCCAAGGATCAGCCCCCGCTCAGGGCAATCGCCATTTATAAGATCAGAGATGGCAAGATAGCGGAAGTTTATTTCATCAGAGACAAGTCAAAATAAAAGCCTAACCAAAACAGCTTCACCGCCACTTCTCGCGATAAAAGGGATTTTTCCATTCTAAAAAGCCTTCCTCCCCTCTTTCAGAGCCTGTTCCGATTTCAATATCGGTAAAGGGAGATTGAGGGGGAGGTATGAACGCAACCGTCATGGGATCGCTTAGCCTCTGGCATAAGGTCAGGTATTTGTTTTCTATTACCCTCCTGCTCTTCTGTTCTTTTTTGTCCCCGATGCGCTGCGCTGGTCGGGCAGGCTTTGACACAAAAACGTTTTCAACCCACGTTGTTATATAGGATTTGCCATCCTATTTTTTCTGACAGTATATAACGTGGCTGATGCTGGAATGCAAATCATCAATTCCTTTTTTTTCTGACCTAAGACTTTAAATCCATTCACTGGTTTTCCTGCCTGAAAGCCGATTACCCCGCCACCAGCCTTCAAGCAGAACCGTTCAAACAACACTGAAGAAACCCACTATTCCAGCCACCAATATGCAAAAGAAGAATACGGTGGTTTTCCAGAATGCATGGGCGATTTTTAGTTCCATAAACTGATAGGCCACAATCAGGAATTTGGCCGCGGCTATTGCCATTATGCAGATGGCGGCCAACATCGTTCCCTGAGCTTCCAAATTGGCAATTATTGCCGTCAACATGGTAAGGCCCAGCAAAATCAACAGACTGATTAACAAAGGATTTTTCATTTTTCAAAAGATTAAATAAAGTGCAGGAAACAACAACAGCCATATCAGATCACACATGTGCCAAAATGCACCACCGGCTTCCAGATCCGTGAGAGTAATATCCGCATAAACCGCCTTCATTTTAAACATCATCCAGCCCAGTATCACCATTCCCACCAATACATGGATCAAATGGAACCCTGTCAGCAGCCAATACAAGGTGAAAAACATATTTCCATCCACCTCTATTCCACTTGAAAGCTTTTCGAAATATTCATAGCTTTTTAAGACCACAAAAAGCCCTCCCCCTACCAATGTCCACTGGATGTATTTGCCGCTTTTTTGAAACTGTCCCTCTCTGAACCGGTGAACAGCCATGGCCATCATATAGCCACTGGTCAGTAAAAACAGGGTGTTGACCATCCCTATGCCTGCATTAAGCTGCTGTCTGGAAAGCTGGAAAAGTTCCGGCTCCAACCTGCCATAATATACGATCGCCATCAATCCCAAGCCAAAAGTAATCAACTCCAGAAAAATGATGATCCAAAGCAGGATCCCTCCTGGAGGATAATAAATACTTTTGTAGCCGGTGGCCTGATCCTGGGATTTTTTTTCTATCACTTCCATTCCAATAGTCTTTTTTCTCCTTCAATTTTCTTAATTCCAGAAATATCCTGCGACATCTCGATGACGCCCCGGTAATTCTTCTTTTCGTCACGCACAGCGAAATAGCGTATATAGATCAACATCTCTTTGTAGTTGATCCAGAATGCGGCTTCATTTTGGGTTCCCTTTTTGAATTCCTCGAGTATTTTGAGTACGGTGCCCACACTCTTAGGAGGGTGGCAAAACCGGACTTCTCTGCCTATAATGCCCGCACTTCTCGGAAATACCCGTTCCTCACCTCTGTTATAGAAAATAACCTTATCATTTTCATCCACATAGGTAATGTCCAACGGCATGGTTTTGAGCAGCAGATTGACCTGCTCCACCGTCATGTAGCCTTCATCATAATGCTGTGCGCCCTCCTGAGAAACGGCCGGTTCCCTCACCTCCACATCTTCGCTTGGGTGGATATAATTTTTTGACGGAAACGGGGCTGGGGTTTCTGACAGCATCCAGCCTATCTCCTCCTCTCCTTTGCGCATGGTCACCCATTCTTCCTCTTCAAGTAAGTCCAAGGCATTTGGAAACAATACGGTCTCTTCTATCAGCATCAGCCTTTTGATGCTGTTGGTCAGGTATTTCAGATTGTCCCCTAGACTTCTGAAATCCCTTGCTTCTATTTTCTCCCTCAGAAACCTGAACTGCTGTCTGATGGTATCATGAAAAGACCACATATTTTGTAAAGGGCCGTTCCATTCATGCTTTTCAAGGTAGGGAAACAATTGGTTTTCCTTTCTTTCAAACCGCCTTTCAATGGTATTCAGCTTATTGAAAAGACTATAGTACAACTGATATTCCTTTTCTGCATCGCAGTTTTCCAGTTCCTCAATGATCTGATGGATCAATGCCGTTTCCTTGAGGTAGGAATGTACAGGATGCCCTTCCGGCAAATCTATTTCTTGCTCAAAGCTGTTCATTTTTATTGGTGTTTTATCTTTTCGTAGAGTTTCACAAGAGATTTCAGCAATTCTACCGGCGTGGTCAAAATCTGATAGTGGTTCTGACCAAACATCTGAGGCAAATAATACTTTGCCTGGGCTTCTATGGCCAGCGCATAGGAATTGATATGCCTTTCATTAAGCTCCCGGAGTGCCTGTTTGACATCTTGTATCCCATATCTGCCTTCATATTTGTCATAATCATTGGGTTTGCCGTCTGAAATCAAAATCACCCACTTGTTCTTGGTCTGACGCTGGTCCAGCCTTGCTCCTGCATGCCGAAGGGCGGCCCCTATACGGGTATAACCACTCGGCTCCACGGCTCCGATTTTGCCCCGGGCTTTCTGCCACGGCTCATCAAATTCTTTCACCGTGAGAAAGGTGGAGTAATTACGGGTTTTGGAGTAAAAACAATCAATGGAAAAGTCGATTTTGAATTCATCCAGGATTTCTCCAAACAGGATCGACACTTCCTTTTCCACATCGATCACCCTGTTGTTGGCCGCATAACCATCACTAGAAAGACTGATGTCCAACAATAGCAGGATTGACAGGTCCTTCTCTCTTTTCCGGTTGGATATATAAATATTTTCCGTGGGAGTTTTCCGTGCATGCACATCGGCAAAAAGATCTGTAACAGCATCAATATCAAATTCGCTTCCCTGGTTTTGTCTTCGCTGCTGCTGCATTTTGTTATTGACCGAAGTGAGCATTTTCCGGAGCCCCATCAGGGTTACAGCGTTTTTTGAAATGGTACGCCGGTAATAATCCGCATCTGTTTTCAATTGTAATAGGGGATACACTTTGCAGAAATCCTCCTTATAGGTTTTTCTTTTATAATCCCACTCATCGTACTTCAGGTGAAAACCTTTGTGATCCGCCTCAGCGCTTTCCGATATGGTGGTATTTTCCACAAATTCGGCTTGGTATACAGAATGGGCCGTATCATCCACCCTTACCGTAAACCGCATGCTGAGCTCTTCCAAGGCGTCCTGATGATCCGCCAAGTCGTCTTTCCCGTCAAAATCCCTCCAAACCCCGTTGGCTTCCTCTGCGGTTTCTACTTTTTCGAAATTGTGCAGAAGCACATAATCCTCCTGTTGCTTTTTATCCACCTGGATGCTTTTGACTTCCTCCACTGCCTTGGCTTTCAGGGTGGTAGTAGGAGAGGCTTCCTGGCCGCTTTTGGTTTTCTCGTTAAAGTTCTGTAAACTTTCCTCCGGCCCCTCCTCTGTTTCACTGTTCATCCATTTGCCATATAGCCAGGAATAATCCGCCGGCTCTTTGTCTGAGGCCACCTTCTCCAGCCCCGCTTTAAGGTTTTCATGTAACGCTTCCGCAAAAGGAAAATCCAACGACATGCCCTCCAAAACCTGAGGAGCCGACTCAAGGGCCTTTTGCCGGGACAATATCAGGTTATCCGCCTCTTCCTTCCAATTCAGGCCGAGTTCTTTTTGTTTACTCAGAAACAGTACCCGGAAAATATAAAAGGAAAGGTTTTCCTCCCAGGTGGGGAGCTTTGAGAAAGAAATGGGCAGGAAAAAATTACTGTGCTTAAAGCCTCCTTCTCTTTCGGCTGGGAATATTTCGGTGGCTTCCCCGGTCAATGCCCTGGAAATGATAGTAAGGCGCGATTTGACGGTTTCCAAATCCACCTTATGTGTCATCTTTTCTTCCGCGGCTTCCCTGCTTCTTTTAAAGTATTTGACTACTTTACCATATACCCATTCATCTATGTCGAGTCCCATTGTTGCTTTTTTATTGGTTATCAGACTGAAAATTACCTGGTGTTCCCCAGCAAGCCTTATATCATCAGGGCCACCAGGTCCTTCAATGCCTCCAACGTCTGAGGATCATCTGTGAGGGGTTCAACTACGGCTACATTGACAGAAAGCCGTTTGGGAAGGCCGCTGTGGATCAGTTTGGCCGCATCAACCAACAGGCGGGTGGAAACCGTTTCAGTAAGTCCCAGCTCAGTCAGGTTTCTGATTTTACGCCCTATATTTACCAGCTTTTTGGCATTGCTTTCATCAATACCGCTTTCATTGATCAGTATTTCTGCTTCAATATCCGGCTTAGGGTAATCAAATGACAAAGCCACAAACCGCTGCTTGGTAGAGGGTTTTAGTTCCTTGAAGCCTCGCTGGTATCCCGGGTTAAAGGAAGCCACCAGCATAAACCCCTCGTGCGCTTTGACAGTTTCCCCCAGCTTGTCAATAAACAATTCTCTCCTGTGGTCAGTAAGGGAATGTATGGCTACTATTACGTCGGGGCGGGCTTCCGCCACTTCATCCAAATAAAGGATAGCCCCTTCCTTCACCGCGGTAGTCAGGGGGCCATCTATCCAGATGGTCTCCGCCCCCTTGATGATGAACCTCCCTATCAGGTCTGTGGAAGATGTTTCCTCGTGGCAGCTGATGGTGATCAGTTTCTTATCGAGCTCATGGGCCATGTATTCTACAAACCGGGATTTCCCTGTGCCTGTAGGACCTTTGAGCAAAAGGGGGATTTTATTTTGGAATGCGTGGAAGAAAACCTCCGACTCCTTATGGATCACATGGTAGAAAGGTGCTGTGTTGATCATGATTGATGTGTTTAAGGTTCAACATGGCCGGTCCACATTTTGAGAAAAAGGTGAACCGGCACATGGATTGACTGGTTGATTTTCAGCTTACGGCGACAGCTTCACTTTCATCCACTTTGCTTTCCAAAGCTTCCTCGGAAGGTCTTCCGTATTTGATAAATTCATAAATATAGATGCCGATTCCCGTGGCAAATAAGGCGGCGCATAGCAGCATCACGACGAAATGTATCTTGACTTCTTCCTGGGCAATCATAAAGTCCATGCTCAGTCTTCTTTCCAGGTATACCTGGACCACACCTGCTACACCCAGGGCCGTGACCATACCCAGCATGCCGACATTGGACAGCCAAAAAGCGAGGTGCCCTTTTGAATTATCGTGACGTTTACGTCCGGTAATGTTAGGCATGGCATAACTGATGATTGCCAAAACGATCATGGCATAAGCACCCCAGAATGCATAGTGTCCGTGCATCGCAGTAACCAAAGTACCGTGAGTGAATATGTTGGTTTGGGGAAGCGTGTGGGCAAATCCCAACAGACCGGCCCCAATGAAGGAAACAATGGAAGCCCCTATGGTCCAGAATAAAGCCACTTTGTTGGGATGCCTTCTTTCTCCTTTTCTGTACATGTAGACGGCAAAGAGGGCCATTGCCAGGAAAGCAAGGGGCTCCAGTGCAGAGAATATCCCTCCGACCACCAGCCATATTTTATTTACACCGATGTAATAATAGTGGTGACCGGTTCCCAGAATACCGGACAGGAATGTCAGTCCTACAATTACGTACAGCCATTTTTCAATAACTTCCCTATCCACACCGGTCAACTTGATCAGAAGAAATGCGAGAATACCGCCCATAATCAGTTCCCATACACCTTCAACCCACAAATGGACAACCCACCATCGGAAGAAGGAATCCGTAACTTGGCTGTCAAACCAAATCATCCCCGGCAGGTACAGAAGCGCTGCAAAAAGCAAGCCCATGGCCAAAACCAACGCCGTGGTGGTTTGTCTTTTTCCCTTGAACAGGGTCGCAAGAATCAATCCCAGAAAAAGCAGTACGTTGACCACTACCAGATAATCCAACTCCCTGGGGATTTCGAGGAATTTCCTGCCTTCCCATATATTGAAATGGTAACCGGTAATGGCAGCTACGCCTACCACCGCCAGTGAAATCAATTGAACATAAGCCCACTTCACACTGACCAGTTCCCGCTGGGCTTCCTCCGGGATGATATAATAAGCTGCTCCCATAAAGCCGGTGAGCAACCACACCACCAAGAGGTTGGTATGGACCGCACGGGCTGTATTGAAAGGAATAAAATCATGAAGGCCATCCAATCCGATGCGGGCAAAACCCATGATGAAGCCATATATGATCTGCAAAGCAAACAGCAGCATACATAAGGCAAAAAACCAGTAAGCTACCTTTTGGGATTTGTATTTCATTTTTATAGTGTTGATATGTTTAACAATTTACTTCTTGTCTTTTGCTAGAGGAGATACCACCCGGTCGAACCCGTTGAGGTCAAGGCCTCCAATCCATTTCAGGTAGGCCACCATGGCATCCGCGTCTTCGCTGCTCATTTCGTAGGCAACCATTTTACGGCCATTGGGCGCCCATGGAACGGGCGACTGTAAAATGGCCTTGATTAAGGGTTCCCCCCTTCGGTCTACTACTTTGGTCAGTTCGGGGGCATAATATCCCCCCTCACCCATAATGGTGTGGCAACCCATACAGTTGTTGGTTTCCCACAAATGCTTGCCCCTTACCACCTGATCATCTATCAGATGGTGGTTTGTCTGGTCATTGCTTGGCATAAAGGAATAAACGGTCAACCCAATGAAAATCAAAAAGGTGACCAGGGTCCCTCCCAAGAAAAATGCCCGTGCTTGTGATTTTGAGAGCATAGTGTATTGTGTTTTTAGTTTAAATTAAATAAGAATATAAGACCTTTTTATCTTTTATACTGCTAAGGTAAAGCCAAAAACTTTATTTCCTAAAAAATTTCCGGTTTTTTTTTAACCAGCCGGTTTCATATAAATTCCAGGGACGCTGCGCCTATCATACACCTATAAACTAAAGATTAGTAGATACTTAAAAATCCGCATTTGATCCCTTGTTTTCTTTCTCACTCCATATTTATAAGTTTTAAAAAATCAAAAAAACCGGATATGTGCCGATCAAAGCGTTTATCCCTAAAGTAAGCGGTATTCATGGATATATTTGGATTTTTATCCAAAGAATGCGGATATTTCCCAAGTCAAATACAAAATACATGTAAATATGTCCTTGGATTGTGCAACATGTCCTAACCATAAGTGCCTCATAAAAAACTGTCACGCCGTTGGAATGGAGTGGCTGAGTGAAAATAAAAATGTCTATACCGTTCCAAAAGGACAGTTTATCTTTCAGGAGGGAAGTTTGGTCCATGGCGTATATTTTATTTATCACGGTAAGGTCAAGGTGATCAGCACAAACCAGGAAGGTAAGTCCCATACCGTAAGATTAGCCTCGGACGGCCATGTGCTGGGACACATGAGCCTGGACAAGGAACTGTATGCCATCGGGGCGGTGGCCTTGGAAACTTCTCAAATCTGCTTTGTGGAAAATGAAATATTTTACCACACATTTGTCACCAATCCGGATTTTGCCTTACAGGCGATGATGTTCTATTCAAGAGAACTCCGTAAAAGCGAAATGAGAACAAAATGCTTTGCCCAAATGAGTACCGAAGAAAAAATCATCTATGCGTTGATATACATCACGGAAACGTTTGGGCTGGACCGTCAAAAAAGGATAGAAATCAACCTGGGCCGACAGGAAATTGCAGATATTGCAGGCACCAATGCAGAGCAGGTTTCCAGATCCGTTACCCAGTTAAAAGAAAAAAAAATAATCACTTTGGAAAACAAGGATATCATCATATCCGACTTTAAGGCATTGAAGCAGCGCCTTTCAAGGTATTTCGCCTCCGAAATATTTAACTGATTATCAGGAAATAAGATTAATATACCCGCTTGTTCCATAAACCATCATGGACCCGCTGCTGATCCTTGACCTGCGAAAACGCAGGAAAAAACATGAAAAATAACTTTTCTGATGCTGACTCCTGTCATTAGCCCCGGCTTTATCCATAACTACTTTTGAATAACAAATCGAGATATTCTCATCTCTTGAAAAGTTAGCGGCAGCAGAAAAAAATTTTCTAAACAAACACGGTTATGGAAACAACATATAAGCAGATTATTAAAGGATTAACTTACCTTTTTATCTTTTTATTGACAGGGTTCGTTTTATCCTGCAATCATGACAGCACCCAAATAAAAAACCATACTAAGAAAACCAAGGATCCGGCAAACATCAAAGTATTCGGGGAAATGAAAGCGGAACTGACTTCCCCTCCCTTCGTACCGGCGCCGGTAGGCAACAGGCCTGCAAAGAGGCTTTATATGGAGATGGAAATCATCGAGCAAGAGGCTGAAATGGCAGATGGTGTTTCGTATGTTTACTGGACTTTTGGGGGAACGGTACCTGGCTCTTTTATCCGTACGCGGGTGGGTGATGTGGTTGATTTCAAAATCAAAAACCACCCGGATAATAAGCTGCCCCATAACATTGACCTCCATGCAGTAACCGGACAAGGCGGCGGTGCAGAAGCCTCATTCGTGGCTCCCGGACAGGAAAAGACATTCTCTTTCAAGGTCATCAACCCCGGTTTGTACGTCTATCACTGTGCGACTGCTCCAGTTGGGATGCACGTGGCCAACGGCATGTACGGCCTTATCCTGGTAGAGCCCGAAGGTGGCCTGCCTCCGGTGGATAAGGAATTTTATGTCATGCAGGGTGACTTCTACACCGAAGGCAAATTTGGAGAAGCCGGATTGCAGGCTTTCAATCAACAAAAAGCCATCGATGAAAGACCTGATTATGTAGTATTTAATGGAAGTGTCAACGCATTATCCGGCGAAAATGCCCTGCAAGCAAAAGCGGGTGAAAATATCAGGATTTTCTTTGGGAACGGGGGACCCAACCTGGCATCCTCTTTCCACGTGATCGGTGAAATATTCGATAAAGTATATGTGGACGGGGGCGACCAAGTCAATTCCAATGTCGGCACCACCCTAGTCCCTGCAGGCGGCGCAGCCATTCTGGAATTCGTAGCAGATGTGCCTTCTAATTTGGTGCTGGTCGACCACTCTATTTTCAGGGCGTTCAACAAGGGCGCATTGGGTATTTTGGCAGTAAGCGGGGAAGAAAACCACAACATTTTTGCCGGCGAGATTGAAGAGGGAATCTACAACCCGGGAAGCAGCTTGGCCAAGGAAACGCCTAAAGACAGTAAAGAACTGGCTTTCCCCTCCGAAATGAATAAAGGCGATAGGATCGAAGCCGGCAAAAAGCTTTATATGCAGGCATGTTTCGCCTGTCACCAGGCGAGTGGAGAAGGGATACCCAATGCCTTCCCTCCATTGGCAAACGCCGATTATCTCAATGCCGACGAGAACAGGGCTATAGATGTATTGCTGCACGGCCTTTCCGGTGAAATAGAAGTGAACGGCAAAAAGTATAACAGCATGATGCCTGCGCAAAACTTATCCGATGAAGAGGTGGCCAATGTCCTGACCTATGTCTATAACAATTGGGGAAACAAGGGGACAGAAATCACGCCGGAGATGGTAAAAAAACGTAGACAATGAAAACTTTCCTATTAACGCTCATGGGGTTTCTGCTGGTCACCCAGCTCTCCGCCCAGGAAAAAGAGATGGTTTTGGTAAAGGGGGGCAGTTATGTCCCCCTATATGGAACGGTCAAAAGTGAAGAGGTAAAAGTTCCCGGCTTCTACATGGATGTCACGCCGGTTACCCATTCAGAATATCTGGAGTTTGTCAAACAGTTCCCGCAATGGCAAAAATCCAGTATCAAAAAGCTTTTTGCAGACGAAAGGTATCTGGGCATGTGGACATCGGACCTGGGTTTTCCTGAAGGTCTTGCCAACAGTCCCGTAAACAATGTATCCTGGTTTGCGGCAAAGGCTTATTGCGAATGCCAGGGAAAAAGGCTCCCCTATGTGGACGAGTGGGAATACGTCGCCATGGCTAACCAATCCAAGGCCGATGCCCGCCGGGACAGCTTGTACAATGTAGCTGTATTAAGAGGATACGAAAAACCCAAAACTTATTTACATCAGGTGGGACAACAGCCCGCCAACTATTGGGGTGTCCAGGATCTCCATGGAATGGTGTGGGAATGGACCCTGGATTTCAACGCCATTATCCTAACCGGAGAATCCAGAAACTACGGCAATACGGACCAAGGTCTGTTCTGCGCGTCAGGAGCGCTGGGAGCGAATGACCTGATGAATTATGCCGCCTTCATGAGATACGCCATGCGGTCCAGTCTTAAAGCCAATTATAATCTGATAACCTTAGGTTTCCGGTGTGTAAAGGATATCAGCATGGCATCCGCCAACCCCTGACAAAATATTAAAGCCATGAAAAAATCAACAATTATTCCGTTCTTATCCCTATTGATCCTATTATTTAGCTGCCAGTCAGACGATATGCCTTCGCTGACTGAAAATGAGACCACAGAAAAATCAGATGAATTGGATGAGATGTCCATATTCCATCTTCCTTCCGAGTGGACCACGCAGCATAACGAAAAGATTGAGTTCAAAGATTTCAGAGGACAACCCCTCGTAGTGGTCATGATTTATACTGCCTGCCGGACGGCATGTCCCCGGCTGGTGGCCGACATGCGGCATATTGAACAAAAAGCCAGTTCCAAAACAAGCCAACCGGTGAAATATGTTTTGGTGAGTATTGACCCAGCCAACGATACCCCTGAAAAACTCACCCAGTTTGCCAAGGACAACGGCATGGATGGTGATCAATGGATATTTTTGCAGGGCAGTGAAGACGGGGTCAGGGATTTTGCTAACATTTTGGCCGTAAAATACAAAAAAATCAGCCCCATAGACTTCTCCCATTCCAACATCATCAGTGTGTTTGATGAAGAAGGTGTGCTGAAATACCAAAAAGAGGGGCTTGGCCTTGAAAACGAGGAAATTGTTTCCAGAATTGCCGCATTGGGAAAATAAGCCAGGCCAGCAGATCAGGTCAAAGGGCGGATATGGTGTTGCCTGTAATATTCCAGTTTTATTTGAAACATCTGGGCCATTTTTTCCGCCCTCCATTTTGCCTCCTCTGCCTTCTCCCCCTGGAAACTTTCTTTCAGGGTTTCATCGAAAAGCTGCAGCCATCTTTCAAAATGATCCTTATCCAGGGACATGGTGGCATGGGGTGCAAATGGGCTTCCAAAATAAGTATGCTCTTCCAGCAAAACCGTTTGCCAGAACCGGTACATTTTTTCCAGATGTTTCTCCCAGCCATTGCCCAGTCTCTCCTCAAAAATCGGGGAAAGTAAAGGATCTCTCCTTACCTTGGCATAAAAACTGTCAACAAATTTCTTTATGTGCTTAATATCCTCAATTTTCTCTTTCACGCGCCACAAATTTGATCAATCGAAATAACCTATATTAGGACAAAGCCACCAATACCGCAGTGCCTTTGGACACTTCGTCTGCCAGCGCTTTTATGGTCTTTTCTTTCAGCAGCTTGGTAAGACCATCACGCACGATCTTAAAATCATTGTGGATGGGGCATGGATTTTTTTCTGAACACAGTTTCAGTCCCAAGCCACAACCTTTGAATATCTTTTCTCCATCAATGGCCACCACCAGGTCAATCAGACAAAGCTCTTCCTGTTCTTTGTCTATATAGAACCCCCCATTGGGACCTTTTGCCGAGCTGATAATGCCTTGGCGGGCAAGCGACTGGAGAATTTTAGCCGTAAAATATTCCGGCGCATCGATTTCCTTACAGATATCTTTCACCCCAAGTTTACGTCCCTCCCTGCTTTGTGACCATATATAAATCACTGCCCTTATGCCATACTCACATGCTTTTGAAAACATAGGTTATCTATTAATTTTCCCAAAACTGGTCTTTCCAGTTTTCTTTTATTTTTTCATGGATCCGCTTTACCCTGCTTTCGAGCTCTGCAAGATCTTCCTCAGTTAATTCCACCTGCATATGCTGGAAAAGCTTTCTCTCCTCAAACCGGATATGGGCATCAAGGGCTTCTGCAAACTGCTCCAAATCCGCGAACGCGTTCTCCGAACCGGACAAAATGCGGTCAACGCTGTTTCTCAGATCCACATGCTGCTGTTCAGCTTCTTTTCTCATGAGATCATTTTTTGCCAAAAAAGAAAATATGAACCGTTCTTCCAGTTGAAAATGGGGTTCCAAATGCGAGGAAACATAATAATCCAGATATTTTACGATCCTGTCCTTCTCTACCTCTTTTTTGATACCCCGACGTATTTTCCATCCCAACAATAGGCCGAAATGATGGTCCTGTGATAGCGGTATCAATGCCGGATGTCTTTTAAGTGGCTTTCCCATTCCTATGATTTTTTGAACTGGTCTATGTGACAAATCCTGATAAACATCAGTTTTTTGATATGTCAAAGATAATGAGACCTTTCTAAAAATAAAATACTTTTTTATCTTTTATTGGTTTTCTCCCTTTCCCGATGGCTTCAGGAGGTATTTTTAACGATCAAATCATATTTATGAAATCCATACTCCTTAACCAGCTCCCTACAGAAAGCAATCCCACGGACGGGATTGCCCAACTCATCCAGCGGAGGCGAGTAGATGCCTATACCCAGCAAACCGGGCACGGCCACCATCATGGCCCCGGAAACACCGCTTTTAGCAGGCAAACCTACCAGAAAAGCAAACTCCCCCGAATAGTCATACATACCGCAGGATAGCATCAAACTCAAACAGTCCCTGATATTTTCTGATTCAAATACTTTTTCCCGCGTTGCCGGGCAACACCCGCCGCTGGCCAGAGAAGCGGCCGCGACAGCCAACTGATCCACATTTAGCCGGATGCCGCAGCATTTATTATAAAGTTCCATCGTTTCATAGATATCGGTACCTTCCGGAAAAGCTCCTTGCTCCAGCATATGGTAACTTAAAGCCATATTTCTTTGATACCCTTTGTCTTTGCCATTTGCCACGCTGCTGTCGAAGCCTATATCGGAGTTGGCACATAGATTTGACCATGTCTCTTTTACGTGACTGAAACGGTTTTCCATGGTTTCTCCGGGTTTGATCATGGAACAGGTCATGATGGCCCCTGCGTTGATCATCGGATTATGGGGCAGACTCTCCTGATTCAACACCAGACCGTTGTATCCCCTTCCACTCGGCTCTCTGCCCACATGCCTGTGGACCTCCTCCTCCCCGTTTTCCTTCAACGCCAGGGCATAATTTATGGGCTTGCTTACCGACTGCAGGGCAAACCGTTCATGGTGATCTCCCAGGGAATAGGTTTCCCCTTCCATATTGCAGATGGCGATGGCATAGGAATCCGCTTTTCCCCCGCCCTTGACCTCTCCCTCATTTTTACTTCTGCTCCTCTCATAGTACTTTTTTATGTCCTGGCAAAACGTTTCAAAATCTTCTATTCTGTGCTTTTTCATTTTTATGGGAGTTTATTGATGCATCAAACGTGCTTTGCTTTCTTTTCTACTAATCCAGTGCCAAAAGCCATTTTATCCTATTTTTTGCGGAAATCCTGATGCCGTTTTAAATCATATTAAAACATGATTTCCGTCAGCTTTTTAACCCGAAGGCGCCTCTAATTTTGTATCATCAATTAATCACATAAGGCTATGGCAACGCTAGTTAAACCCTTGGAAAACACATCCACTTTGGTCACCAAAGAGAAGAAGGTATCAAATAATACCTGGCTAAAAGAATGGTCTCCTGAAGACACCTCCTTTTGGGAAGCAACAGGAAAAACCATTGCCTGGAGAACCTTGACCGTCACCACATTTGCGTTGACGCTTTCGTTTGCTTCCTGGTTCATGATGAGTGCCATCGTTACCCGGCTAAATGGGATTGGCTTTGCCTTTACCGGGCAGCAATTGTTCTGGTTGGCTGCCATGCCCGGACTGGCAGCCGGTACACTACGGATCATCCACACCTTTCTCATTCCCATCTACGGCACGCGTCACACCATTACCATAGCTACTTTGCTCAAATTGATACCTGTAATCGGGATAGGTCTTGCAGTCATGAATCCGGGCACCCCTTTTTGGGTGTTTATGGTCTTGGCGTTGACGGCCGGTTTTGGCGGGGGGGACTTTTCTTCGTTCATGCCTTCCACCAACCTCTTCTTCCCTGCCAGATTGAAGGGTACGGCCCTCGGCATACAGGCTGGAATCGGTAATTTCGGGGTAAGTATTGCCCAGTTCATGACACCTGTCATGTTAGGTGTGGCATTATATGGAGCGCCCCAGGTTTTTTCAAAATCAGCTGGCGATACAGGTGAAACGTTGGTTCAACAAATCTATCTGCAAAGTGCCGCGTTCTGGTATGTTCCTTTGCTGATCATCACTGCGATAGTCTGCTGGTTTCTTCTTAAAAGCGTCCCTGTCAAAGCCAGTTTTAGAGAGCAGTTGGATATATTCCGCGAAAAACACACCTGGTACTGTACCATCACCTACTTTATGACATTCGGTACTTTTGCCGGCCTTTCCGCCGCCTTTCCCATGATGATCCACACCATATATGGAAAATTTGAGGCAGCCCCTGACCCCTTAAAGTACGCTTTCTATGGGCCGCTTATCGGTTCTGCTTCCAGGATACTTTTTGGTTTTATTGCAGATAAGGTAGGCGGGGCCATATTGACCACCATTACAGGTATAGGATTAATGGCCGGTGTAGCCCTTATTATCGGGATGGACCTGGTAAACCCAAGTGGAATGGAACAATTCCCCTGGTTCATTGCCATCACCATGATGCTGTTTTTCTTTACAGGAATAGGAAATGCTTCGACTTTTAGGCAATTTCCTATTATATTTAAAGAAAATCCCCGCCAAGCAGCCGGGGTAATTGGATGGACTGCTGCTATTGCCGCATACGGACCGTTTGTATTTTCCATGGCAATAGCTGCTTTTATGGGCGGTACCGGAAGCGCCACCGGTTTTTTCTGGATTTTAGGAATTTATTTGCTGGTGGCTACTTGGATCAACTGGTACTTTTATCAACGAAAAGGAGCAGAAAGACCAAGTTAAAGAACGAAAAACACCTCAAATGTATAGACTTATCAGGACTTTAAACCGGACCGCATTGATAAAAGCCACGATTGCAGCCTTAGCTGTGATCGTGCTTGTTTTTATCGGGTCCCGAAATCTCCAGAATTTTGATGCTGCCCTGATTGCCTACCTGTTCGGGACCATATTCGCGGTATTTGGCATCGCCTATCGGTATTCTGTGTGGTTGCAGCGGCCTCCTACACGGCTGTACTGGCGAAGAAGCTGGCAGTTTCTGCTGAGCAAGGACTTTGGGAGGTATGCTTCCAGATCCATCGGTCTCTTTTTCCGCAACATCCTTTTTCAACGGTTCATCTATCCAAGGGGAAAAGTCCGCTGGTGGGGACACTTTCTGCTGGCCACAGGCTGTCTGATTGCTTTTGCCATAACCATACCGCTTACCTTCGGCTGGATCCATTTCACGCTGGTGCCCGGTTCATGGAGCACTTACACGGCCAATTTCTTCGGGTTCCCCGTGAGCCAATTTGAATTGGGATCCCCAGTTGCCTTTATCACTTTCCACGGCTTGGTTTGGTGTTCGGTTTTGGTTACCATAGGCGCTGTGATCATGATGAAAAGACGGTTGACAAATGGCGGGCTGATAGCCACCCAGACTTTTGAAGGTGACTGGCTGCCTTTGTTTCTGTTGATTGCCATTTCCATAACAGGCTTGGGCATTTCCTATGACTATACTTTCCTTCAGGGAAGAACGCACCAGTTCATGTCCGTCACCCATGCCATTACGGTGATTTTGTTCCTTATTTGGATGCCTTTTGGCAAGTTTTTCCACATCTTTCAGAGGCTGGCCCAACTGGGTGCAAACCTCTATAAGGTTGAAGGCATGAAAAGGGGCATGGCTGTCTGTCCCCATACCAAAGAAGCGTTTGCATCACAAACCCACGTCAATGACTTGAAAAAGGTGACCAAAGAATTGGGGTTTGATTTTACCCTCGCTGACGGCAGCAGCCATCTTGACCTTTCTCCGGAAGGGAAAAGATCAGCCTTGGCAAAAGCCCATTTTCAGGCAAGAAAAGAAGATGGCAGATTTTTCGGTTAATTCATTTAAAAAACAGATCCATGGCCAAACTTCCGGTATCTCTTAACCAAATTATTGAAAAACACGGTCCCCACAAGGGCTATACACCCAAGGAGGGTTTTGAAGGAGCGCACGAGCCTGATAAATTAGTTAAAACACACTGCTGCTTCTGCGGCATGCAGTGCGGCATTCAGCTAAAGGTCAAGGATAATAAGGTCGCAGGCTTTGAACCCTGGATGGAATTCCCCTTCAATGAAGGCCGGCTCTGTCCCAAAGGGGTTCAAAGATATCTTCAAAACAACCATCCGGACCGCATCCTTGATCCCCTGCAGCGGGTGGAGGGAAAAGGGTTTGAACCCACCGACTGGGAAACCGCCATGAGCAGGACCGTCAACGAGATCCAGCGGATACAGGAAAAATACGGCAGGGACGCTTTTGGAATGTTGTCTGGCGTGTCGCTGACCAATGAGAAAAGTTATATGGTCGGGAAATTTGCAAGGGTGGCGTTAAAAACAGCCAACCTTGACTACAACGGCAGGCTTTGCATGGTAAGTGCGGGAGCGGGTAACAAAAAGGCTTTTGGACTTGACCGGATTTCCAACAGCTGGGCGGACCTGAAACACGCCGAAGTCATCATCATCGCCGGAACCAACATCAGTGAAACATTCCCGACCCTGACCCATTACATCTGGGAAGCAAGGGACAATGGCGCCAAGTTGATTGTGGTGGATCCCCGGGTGACCCCTGTCGCCCGCACCGCAGACCTCCACCTTCCTGTCAAGCCTGGGGCAGACAGCGCGCTTTTTGGAGCCATTCTTAAAATTCTGGCAGACAATGACTGGCTTGACCGTGATTTCATCAAGGAGCATACCAGTGGATTTGAGGAGGCCCTGGAGGCGGTCAAAGACTATGATCTGGACTGGGCCGAAAAAACCACGGGGATTCCCGCGGAAAAAATAAAGGAAGCCGCTACCTGGTGGGGAAAGGCGAAAACAAGTTTTCTGCTTCATGCCCGCGGGATAGAACACCACACCAAGGGGGTGGACAATGTCCTAAGCTGCATCAACATTGTACTGGCCACCGGCAGGATCGGCAAACCTTATTGCGGCTATGGCACCATTACCGGCCAGGGTAACGGCCAAGGCGGCCGTGAACACGGCCATAAATGTGATCAGCTCCCCGGCAACAGGGACATTACCAACCCGGAGCACCGGAAATATATCTCTGGCGTATGGGGCATTGATGAAAAAGACCTGCCCGGAAAAGGACTGACCGCATATGAAATGATTGAAGCCATTCACCGGGGAGAGGTGAAAGGATTGATTACCATTTGTTTTAACCCTTTGGTCTCTCTGCCTAACAACAACTTTGTCAGGGAGGCCCTGGAAAAACTGGAATACTATGTGGCCATTGATTTCTTCCTGAATGAAACTGCCCGTCATGCAGATGTTATCATGGCGGGCTCTCTTCATGAAGAGGAAGAAGGCACCGTTACCACTGCCGAAGGAAGGGTAGTGAAGATCAATGCGGCTGTCTCTCCTCCCGGTAATGCCAGAAGAGATGGTGAAATCATCATGGAACTGGCACAGCGGCTGGGAGCGGGCGATAAATTCAATTTTCAAAACAGTGAGGCCATTTTCAACGAGCTCCGGGTGGCTTCCAAGGGAGGAACGGCCGACTATTTCGGCATCACCTATAAAAAAATAGAAGAGAATATGGGAATTTTCTGGCCGTGCCCGTCGGAAGACCATCCAGGCACACCCAGGCTGTGGGAAGACAGAAAATTCAAAACCCCTGATGGCAAGGCGCATTTTAATGCTGTACCGTACCGGGACCCCTCAGAGGTTGTGGACAGTGAATACCCCGTGGTTCTGACTACCGGCAGGGTGGTCAGCCAGTACCTCAGCGGCACCCAAACCAGAAGGATAGGCAAGCTGGTAGACCAGTATTCGGAACCTTTGCTGGAAATCCACCCCAAATTGGCCTTTCATTACGGGATAAGGGAGCGGGAACTTGTTAAAGTGAAAACCAGAAGAGGAGAAGGCGAATTTCCTGCACAAATCGTTGAAACCATACGGGAAGACACGGTCTTCATCCCTTATCATTGGGGAGGCAAACAATCTGCCAACCAATTGACGATAGGCACTCTAGACCCAGTATCCAAAATCCCCGAATTCAAAGTATGTGCCTGTCAGCTGACCCCCACCGGTAAGCAGGCCCCTCCGGCCACAGTATCCGAAGCCTATCAAAGTCATTAATTATTAACCCTAAAAACACATCCATTATGCCTACCACAAAATATGACCAGCAGAAGGAGTTTTTTATCGATATGCAAAGATGCATCGGCTGCCATGCCTGCGAAATGGCTTGCGCGGAATGCGAGACCAACGGGCAGGAAAGCATGATCCATATCCATTATGTGGAAAGGGCTGTGTCTGTCCAGACAACCGTACAGGTATGCATGCATTGTGAAGATCCTGCATGTGCCAATGTCTGTCCTGCCGATGCCATCACCAAGGATGAATTCGGGGTGGTCCATACCGCGAATTCATCCCGGTGCATCGGTTGCTCCAATTGCGTCCTGGCCTGCCCCTTTGGCGTGCCGAAGAAAGCGGAACAGGCAGAGTTGATGATGAAATGCAATATGTGCTATGACCGCACCAGCGCTGGCAAAAAACCCATGTGTGCCACGGTCTGTCCCAGTCAGGCGCTTTTCTACGGTACCCGGGAAGAAATCCAAAAAATGAGGCCGAACAGCACACCGGTGAAAAAATTCGTCTTTGGCGAGCAGGAAGTGAACACCAAAGTCAACGTCATGATGCCAAAAGGCAGTACACATCTGAAAGTACATTAAACGGATTCATTATGGCAAATAAAAAAAAAGGAGAGACGCCGGATTGGAAAGAAGATTTTCCAATTGATCAGGAAGAGGCCACCCATGTGTCCAGAAGAGAGTTTGCAAAGTTCCTGGGGTTGTTTTCGGGAGCGCTGGCTTTGGGCAATGGCGCCATTGTATTGAGAAGCATTGCTTTTCCTGAAAAAGAACTTGAGGGGCAACATTTTATATGCAACACTCAGGATGTAGCCATAGGGGAAATGACCCAGTTTGAAATAGCGGGGACCAAAACCATCCCTTATATTCTTATCCATTTGGAGGATGGGGAATGGCGGGCTTTTGAGCAAAAGTGTACCCATCTGGCCTGTGCCGTGAGGTACAGGGCTGACCTCGACCAAATAGAATGTCCTTGCCATAAAGGTTATTTTGATGCCAGGACCGGCGTGGTGATCCAAGGCCCGCCCCCTCGTCCGCTTCCGCAACTTGAAGTGGTAGTAGAAGAAGACAAGGTGTACGTCAAATCCCTTCATAAAGAGAAACCCTACAATCTATGAGCGATTTTAGAACATCACAGAACGAGGCACATCCTAATAAGAGCAATACCTTAATGACGGGCATTATTCTGGTATTGATCTTATTGGTCAGTATTCAAATTTGGTTTTTGTACAGTGCCCTGAACAATGCATTGGACGATAATTTCGGAATTGCCCTCGCCACATTTATAGGCTCTGCTGCTTTGGCAGCTGTTTCTTTTTGGTTGCTAAGGTATCTTCCCGACCCACGGCGAAACAGGGATAAAAGTAAGTCATAATCCATGGAGGAAAAAATAAACCCCATAGCCCACCGGATACTGTTTTTAAACACCCTGGCATTTACAATTTGTTTTGCCGTGTGGACTTTCAATGGTGTGATGGTCACGTATCTCGTGGACAACAATGTTTTTCAGTGGGGAGCTGTGGAAATTGGCTGGTTGCTTGGGATTCCCATACTTACGGGGTCTGTTTTGAGACTGCCGATGGGGATACTCACAGATCGGTACGGAGGAAAACGGGTATTTGTCGGCCTGCTATTGTGCTGTGCTATCCCCATGTACCTGATGGCGTTTGCCACTTCATTTGCACAGTTTGCCATTTTGAGTTTTGGGTTCGGGATGGCAGGTGCTGCCTTTGCGGTGGGAATAGCTTTCACGTCGGTATGGTATCCAAAACATTGGCAAGGCAGGGCTTTAGGTATTTTTGGTGCAGGCAATGCGGGAGCAGCTTTGACTACGCTGTTTGCCCCTACTTTGCTTAATCAGCTCACCCGCAATGGAGAAAACCTGGAAAATTGGCGGATATTGCCCCAAATCTATGCAGGGGTGCTTGTTTTGATGGCAGTGGTTTTTCTGGTCTTTACCGTCAATAAAAAACCGGACGCCCCTCCACGCACGCTGAAAAAAGTGCTCAGCCCGCTTTCCAACATAAGGGTTTGGCGTTTCGGATATTATTATTTCCTTGTATTTGGCTGTTTTGTGGCCTTTGCCCAATGGCTGGTCCCGTATTTTACCAATGTGTATGGTGCAAGTCTGGTGGTAGCGGGGTTATTTGCTTCCCTTTTCAGTTTGCCCTCAGGACTTATCAGGGCGCTGGGGGGATGGATGAGCGACAAGTTGGGAGCCAGAAGGGTGATGTTTGGGGTATTTAAATGGTCCATCGCCCTTTCCGCCCTATTGATGGTGCCCAAAATGGATATTTTTACGCCCGGCAAAGGGGTAGTAGCCGCTAGCGATGGTACGGTCACTTCCATCGAAAATGAGTCAATTTCCATCAACAATGTACCCTATTCGTTTAGGCCCCGAAGCCATGTAGAGACGCAAATTGAAAATCCTGAAGGAATTGCTCTCTATTTACCCTACAAGTACACTTGGCAGGAGCCTGTGGTCAGTGAAGGGGATAATGTCCGGCGAAAAGAATTACTGGCCCAGGGAACCACACTTATTTCATTTCAGGCCCACATGTGGGTATATGCCATATTGGTGTTGATCATAGGTATAGTATGGGGAATAGGAAAAGCAGGTGTGTACCGTTTTATTCCGGATTACTTCCCCAGCGAAGTGGGTGTAGTCGGAGGCATGGTAGGGGTGATCGGCGGCTTAGGCGGATTCGTTTGTCCCATCCTTTTTGGCTACCTGCTGGATTGGACAGGTCTCTGGACCAGCAGTTGGATGCTGATGCTCATCATTTCCATTACCTGTTATTATTGGCTGCAAAAAGTGGTACGCAGCATCATCAAATCCCATTCCCCTCAGATCGCTGAAAGGATCGAAAAACCATAAAAAAATCAGGCTTTGGAAGCCTGATTTTTTTTTGCACAACGTCCCCCGTCCTTTTCTCGCCATCTTGCTGAAGGCAAACCGGGTTGCTCAAAGCCTGCTCATTTGCTTTGGCTGAGGGCCGGTCTTCTTCTTAAAGGAAATATGCCAATATTTGATGAATGACACGATAGCCATCAGCGCAAACATTCCCAAAATGCTCCAGCCATTGATTACTCCAAACAATTGTCTATAGGCATATTCTTCCATAAAACTTGACACTACCCTTCCCGCGAGGCTCAACTGAAACACCAGCCATCCTAACCATAGTATGGGATGGTAAGGCGTTAATTTGAGGTGCAACACCATCGGCAGGATCACGGGTGCATGGGCCCATATCATGGAAAAAACGAAACCCAAAAAGAACGTATGAAGATAAAGATCGTAGTAGAAGGCGTGATGCTCCATCAGTACCAATACCGCACCGTTCAATGCCAGCCATATATAGCCAGTCCTTAAGCCGACTCCAATGTATTTAAATTGGTCCGCTTTCCTGGAGGCAATCCTGGCCATATCGTAGTGGAGAAGCCATAGGGCCATTAAAATCAGGGTGGTTCCCAAGATGCTGCTGCCCCAGCCGTGGAAGGGGATCAACAATCCCATAAAAAAAAAGCCAATCAACCAAAAAAGCGTCTTTTTGGCCCACTGTGGAGTGGGAAGAAATTTACTCAACTCCAGTCTTTCCCCCAAAATAGTAAACAGCAGAAAAGCCATCCACCAGCCGGTGGCCATAGCCATAAAGCCGGTATACATATAGGTGAAATTACCCAACATCCATGTCACAGCGCCTAAAGCCATTACATAATCCTGTGGCAACTGATGCCTTAAGGTCTGAAAATACATGATCGCTACCAAGCCCATACTTGCCAACAACACCATCGATATCCCTACAGTGGACCAGCCCCCTATGACAAAGGGGACTGACACCCCACTCATCAGGGGAACCGTCAACCAAACCTTGTTCTTCATCACCATGCTCCTTTCCAAGGAGATCAGTGTACCTAAAAACCCTCCAACCATCAATAAACCATGGCTTCCCGCAGTGCCCGGAAGGGGCATGCCCATAAAACCCAGCCTGATCCATCCACCCGATATCCCCGTGATCAAGGCCATTACCATCAGGGGAAATATATATACAGGTTTAAATATCTTCATGAGAACCGTTTAAAGTTAACTAAGACGCGTTATCATAAAATCAATCTGTTGGTTTGAAGCAAAGAAGCTTCCCTAAAACAGGTCTTGTGCTATGGTTTGCCTAAAATCACAGAAAAACCGTAAGGACTGTCCCCTTCCGCATCAAGGGCCTTGGCAAAGAGGATGTTGTTTTCCAAATGAAAATGCTTTTGCAGGTCTTTGTCAAACTCTCTTAAAAAAGCATAAGTGATTTTACAAACCGGACTTGCGTGGTCAGGAAGGGAATAATTCCGGGTTAAGGCCGCAATTTTTTTGAACCGCTTCCCTTCCTTTTCATGTTCGTTGATCATTTGCAGGATGGGCTGTCTTACGGCATCAAAATGCGCTGCTTCAAATACACTGACCCCATTTTCGTCTTTTACCATTTTTCTGATGTAAGGAAATAAGATCAATTCTTCTCTCTTCATATGCACCAACAGTTCCTTGGCTGCTTTTACAAATTCCTTCCGTATCTCCCACAACACAGGATGAACATCCCCCTCCGACTTGCATAATCGCGACAAAAGCCGAAGTATCACCGGAATGCGCCTACGCACGTATCTATGATGTTTGTTTTCTATGTAAAATGACAACAGATCCACAGGCCAAAAATCAAAGCTGAACGTGCCATGGCTTTCTGTTTTTGAAGTATCCTTCAGCCTTGCTACCATGGCCTCAAGATCCAGTTGTTTGGTCTCACAGGCTTCCTCCAGGCTCTGCTTGCCATTGCAGCAGAAATCAATATCAAATGCCTTGAACACCGCCGCGGTTCTGTAATCAGCCGCCACAATTTTCCCAATACTGAGTTTGGCAATATTTTTCATCCGAGTATTTTTATAAGGGTACACCTCTTCTCCATTTTCCGTAGATGAAGCGTCTTCATCCGACAGTCTCTTAGGGCAGAAAACAAAAAGGATATTTTTATCCTTTATTTTTGTTTTAAAAAAAGGGCTGATCCCTCCTGTTTCTTTTACAAACCTATATAAAAAAATAATAAAAGACAAATTTATCTTTTATTATTTTCCCAGTTGACGTAGCAGGTTTCCGTCTCGTAAATCTTCAACCCGTTAAGGTTTACCTTTGACGGGAGAAGGGGCTTTATGACTTGTGCTATCCACAAAACCAACCTTTCGGCAGTGGGTTCATGATCCATCCAAAACACTTTTTCCGCATTTGCATATGTCTGAAGGTGAGAAGGTATATTTTTCAGCATCAAAGAATGGTCAAGTTTATCAATGACATTGTGCTGAACTAATGTTTTCAGCTCCTTAAAATCCATCAACATGTCATCATCCCCGGGTTCTTCGGCACCTATGGTCACATGCAGTTTATAACTATGTCCATGAAGCTGACTACATGCAGCGGGATGATTGGATATTCGGTGTGCTGCTTCAAATGTGAATATTTTTGTAATGCTTAACATTTTCTTCTTGTATAGCTTTTGATAATGCTTCTCCAACTGTAAGCAGGTTATGCAGTTCTAATGTTTCCACACTCACCGATCCCCGGGCGATCAAGCCCGATACTTCATTTTGGCATGAGGTTATCCAGTGATGGTATTTGCCAGAGCGGAAAGATTCGTTCTCCGGATTAACGAATAACTCCGTCATAAGGGTTTTTAACTTCCTTAACGTCTGATCCGTCCATTCTCCATCACCGACAGGGGTTTTGTCTATGGATACAGGACCATCTGTCTTTATTTCCGGCGCCTCCTTGTCGCTCCTATTCAGGTTTCTTACAATGTCGCATGCGATTTCCTTGGCGAAGACCATGGCCTCTGTAAGGGAATTGGAAGCGAGTCTATTGGTACCGTGCAATCCCGTGGCCGCACATTCTCCCACCGCATAAAGGTATTCTACCGTACTTTTCCCTTGGTGATCCACCCTGATTCCTCCACATTGGTAATGGGCAGCCGGTACTATAGGGACCAGGTCTTTCCTTAAATCGTAGCCACGCATCTTACAGTTATTAAAAACCTGCGGAAAGTTTTTTGAGAGCTTGTTTTTCCCTAAATGTCTGGCATCCAGAAAAAGGTAAGGTGTCCCGGTCTTTTTCATCTCAGCAAGCATCAGGGAAGACACCACATCCCGGGTAGCCAGCTCTCCCCTTGGAGTTTCCCGAAGAAGAAACCGTTGCAACTGACGATTTAAGATGTAGGCTCCTGCACCTCTTAGCGCTTCTGAAATGAGCAGGTTTCTTTTGGCGCTGTCATCATATATGGCAGTCGGGTGAAACTGGATGTATTGCAGATCCCTGACGGCGGCACCTGCCCGTATGGCCATGGCCAGGCCATCTCCGGTGGCCACTTCCGGGTTGGTTGTTTGTAAAAAAAGCTGGCCGGAACCACCTGTAGCCAGTACAACGACTTTTGCTGTAATGGTGTAGCTCTCTTGAGCAGTTTCATCAAACACCCTGACGCCGTAACAGTGCCTGATCCCTTCCCTTTCCGTGATCAACAGATCCTCACCCATGGTCTGTGTAATTCTTCGGATGTAGGTATGTTGTCTTGCTTTTTTTAAGAGTTTCAGGTGGATCTCGTTGCCGGTAGTGTCTTTATGGTGGACGATTCTGTGATAAGCATGCCCCCCTTCCAGTCCCAGGTCATACCTACCATCAGGTGCTCTATCAAATTCCACTCCCCATCTTTCCAAATCACCGATTGTGCCGGGTGCTCCCCATACCACTTTTTTCACCGCAGAAGGATCGGAATGATTTTTACCTGCCGCTAAAGTATCCTCCATATGCGCTTCAAAGCTGTCCGTTTCCAGGGCAAAAACAGCGGCCATTCCCCCTTGCGCATACCGTGTGTTGGACTCTTCGGTAGGGGACTTATCCAGGATGGTAATAAAAAGGTCAGGCTGAAGTTCAGCCAAATACAAAGCGGTGGAAAGCCCGGCAATACCGCTGCCGACGATCAGTACATCTGTCTCCATTTTTATGTTTACGGCAAGGAAAGCATTTTCTGAATGGGTATAAGTGCCTTCTCTATAAGCGCAGGGTCCAAGTTGATTTCCGGCCCTCCCTTTATCATACATTGATACAGTTTTTCCAGCGTATTTAACTTCATGTATGCACACTGACTGCAAGCGCAGGTGTTGTCCTCCACAGCAGGCACGGGGATCAGTGTCTTTTCGGGGGCAAATTTCTGCATTTGATGAAGAATCCCTTCCTCGGTACCTACAATATAAATCTGGCGGGAGTCTTCCTGGACGTATTTCAACATGGCAGAGGTAGAACCTACAAAATGGGCTATTTTCAAAAGAATAGGGTCGGATTCGGGATGGGCTATGATTCGCGCCGAGGGATAGGCCTTTACCAGTTCGACCAGTTTTTCCAGAGAGAACGCCTCATGCACGACACATACACCGTCCCATAGGACCATCTCCCGACCCGTCTGCCTGATCAAATAGTCACCGAGATTTTTGTCCGGCGCAAAAAGGATCTTTTTATCCTCTGGTATTGACTGAATGACCTTAACCGCATTCGCGGAAGTACATACCCAGTCACTGAGGGCCTTTACCTCGGCGGAACAATTGATATAGGTTACTGCAACATGATCCGGATACTGCAGGCGAAACTTTCTAAATTCCTCAGCCGGGCAAGAATCTGCCAGAGAACATCCTGCCTGTAAATCAGGCAGTAATACTTTTTTAGCTGGGTTAAGGATTTTGGCGGTCTCCGCCATAAAGTGTACCCCTGCGAATACAATTACATCCGCATCTATCGCCGCTGCTTTTCTGGAAAGCTCGAGGCTGTCACCGACATAATCCGCTATATCCTGAACATCACCCTCTTGGTAATAATGCGCAAGGATGACAGCGTTCATTTCTTTTCTCAGTTGATTGATCTTTTCAACCCATTCATTTTTTTTCATACCTATCTGAATTCCGGGTATCCTGATTCCGGCGATGATTTGTGTTATAACGCATTATCCCAAAGACATAAATCCATTCAAAGAAATTGGGGTTATGCCACGCCTGTCACCAAACCCTGCACTTCTTCTTTCAGGGACGCCAATTGCTGTCTTATGGATTCCATGACTTCCTCTGTATCCAACTTTACCGAAGCGGTCAGTTTCTGATAATATTGGATCCCTTCAGACAGATTATTCCTGAACTTATCCAGGTAAGCCTCAAATTTTGCAGAATTGTCAGGAAATGATTTCTCTATTTCGGACTTGATGTGTTGCACATATAGCTGCAATTCTTTCACAAATACATGCGGCCTATCCGGATCAAGGTTGAGGTTAATCTTACCATAAATGTGGTCTACCATTTCTCTAAGGCTGAAAATCCCTCTGAAGTAAGCCAGGTTGGGGCCGGGACAGATGGTCACTGCCGCAAGGTTCCGTCTTGGGATTTCCCCGCTGCTGAGGATGGCCGGAGCACTCAGTCCCTCACACAGGCAATCCTTCTCCAGGACTTGGTCCAACTCTTTTTCAGAAATCTCACCTGAGGCTGCCTGCTTGATTTTCAGGTTTTGATACTGTCTGGAAGCTGTGCAAATCGGCTTGTCCGTAAATTCCGTATTGAAAGACAGGAATTTCTTATAACATGGACTTCCGGGCCTTCCTTTGGCTATACGAGCCTTTCTCTGGTCTTCCCCGCTGCTTGTTCTCAAATTATTGAAAGGCACACCCAGCGGTGATGCATGGCTGAGATAAAAATCAGACTTTTTGGCCCTCAATAACCTTTGTAGGGTATCCTCGTCCACACTGGTGGCTTCGGGTACCAGGAGAAAGGGGCTTCCCCATCCGGTACCGTCCAAGGCATAAAATTCCATCAAAAACCGGTTTTCCCTGGCATTACCCAATCCTCCTTGATACGTGATTTTAGGCTTGATGTCCGCTGGAAGCGGATAATTTCCCTTATTTTTCAAAACCTCCTGGCAGGCCGTAAAGAGCGTATTCCTGAGATGCTCCCGGTTCATTTTGAACTCTTCCAATATGGGTCCTATGAGGTGACCCTCCGTCGCAAACGCATGTCCGCCACAGTTTAGGCCAGATTCGATTCTGAATTCTGAAACCCAGAGCCCTTTTTTCGCCAAAAATCTCCCCTGGATAAGCGCTGAACGATAATCCGACACTTTAAGTATAATCCCTTTCCGGATCCTGCCATTCCGGTCAGGAAAAAAATCCTCAAACTGTTCTGCATAGCTGTATAGCGCAGGGTTCATCCCAGCGGAAAACACAACGGAACCGTGGAGGTCGCTTTGGGCAAATCCCCGCAAAGAAGAAAGGGCATCAGAGAATTCCCTGGGCAATGCTTCCCCCTCTTTATCATAGTTGATCTTATCAACTTTGGTCATGATATTGACATCAATGTTTCCTGGCAGAATCATCTGTTTCAACTGATCTTGCATCTCATACCTTTCCCCATCTTGGGCAGCAAGCATTTTTTTATACAGTTGATGCGCTGGGTGGGAAGTTGGGAGCAATTCGAAATAAAGATTGATTTCCTCATCAATTCCGAAATCCTGTTTTTTCAAGGCAGCTATCTGTTGCTCCACCAACCGGTGCAGTAAGTTAAGGTAAGCTTTGATTCTTTTGGCGCGATAATCTTCGGCTTTTTCGGTAATCGGAACATAAGGAATAAAAAGCTTGCGGCTGTACAGGCGGCGCATATCCTCCAGAAGGTGGTCGTCCATGATGGAAACCACGGAAGAAATACCGAACCTGGCTACTTTAATTGGCGTATCCACTGTAAAGCCCAAGCCCATAACAGGTATATGAAAATTATGGGTAAGTGACGTCATACAAATATTCAATCAGTTAAGAAGACAAAATTATCCGCTATCGCTGACAAAGAAGAATAAAAGTCCCATGTTATAAGATGATTTTCATCATGTTTTTTGTCAAAACCGGCCGCACCGGAAAATCGCACGAAGGGGACAGAAGCCGGTAGAGTTGTAATCCCGGTAGAGAAAGCGTAAATTGTCAATGCGTTACCTAATCAGGTCAGACGATGAAATCCCTCCCAATCATATTGATCCTATTGCTTTTCCAAAACAACCAATACAAGGAGGCACGGGAAAAAATGGTGAAAACGCAAATTGTTAGCCGTGGAATCACCGACCCTCTGGTATTGGATGCCATGCGGAAAGTCGAACGCCACCTGCTGGTACCCAACTCCCAACGGGGAAATGCCTATGCAGACAGGCCCTTGCCCATTGGGGATGGACAAACCATTTCCCAACCGTATATAGTGGCCTACATGACCGAGCTGATCCAGCCCAAAAAAGGGATGAAGGTTCTCGAAATCGGAACAGGCTCGGGTTATCAGGCAGCCGTGCTGGCGGAGATCGTTGAAGAGGTTTATACCGTGGAAATTGTGGAGCCCCTGGGAAAAAGGGCAGAAAAAGACCTTAAGGGCATGGGGTATGAAAACATCCATGTAAAAATAGGAGATGGCTATCAAGGCTGGCCCGAAAATGGCCCTTATGATGCCATTTTGGTAACGGCGGCGGCAGAAGAGGTCCCCTCACCTTTGGTAGACCAGCTCAAAGAGGGCGGTAGGATCATCATTCCTATCGGCCCCAGAGGCAAAACCCAAGAACTTATCCGGCTGGAAAAAAGAAAGGGGAAAATAAGGGAGACCAATCTCGGCGCGGTACGTTTTGTGCCTTTTACAAGGGATAGTTTATGACTTTTGAAGGTTTTCAACTTTTTCCCAACATTCACATCAAGAAAATTTATAAGCTATCTGACAGTACCTCCCCCACCCGCTTCCGCAGTTCAGGTAAGACCTCCGCCTCAAACCAGGGATTTCTTTTTTGCCAAATCCTGTTTCTGGGTGAGGGATGCACGAGGGGGAAATAAGCCGGCAGGTAATCCTTAAAATGCTTTACGGTTTCGGTCAGGTTCTTTCGCCTTTTCTCCTTTAAATAATAGGCATGTGCATATTGGCCGATCAGAAGGGTTAATTTCACATGCGGCAGGGCCGTCAACAACTTACCGTGCCAGATTGGGGCGCATTCGGGCCTTGGAGGCATGTCCCCGCCTTTACCACGGCCCGGATAACAAAATCCCATCGGTACGATTCCGAAAACCGATGTGTCATAAAATGTGTTCCTATCCACACTTAACCAACTGCGAAGCTGCTCTCCGCTCAAATCATCCCAAGGGATTCCCGAAGCATGGACCTTGGCACCGGGTGCCTGTCCGATGATGAGAATCCTGCTCCCGGAAGCCGCGGAAAATACCGGGTTGGGACCCAAAGGCAAATGCTCTTCACATAACCTACAAGACCTGATTTCCTGGATCAAATGATGAAATGGATCTGAAACGGGTAACATAGGGGATAAATCTAAAAAATATTACCAACAATTCCCGGATAACCGGATGCCGAAATGGCGTCTAATACGGTCAACCTTTTCAAAAAGAATAAATGCCAAGGGATGTTAACGTATCCCTCAGACAACCAGTAAATTAAAATGCACCCCAAATCCAATTCCACGAACGGCGTCATAAAAACCCAAAATTAATTGGGAAGACTGGATTTTGATTTTTATATTTAAGATAAAATTGTCTGATTTATGTCATTTGATCACATGACTTCTGACCTGAACTCTGGTAATTTGAAGCTGTACATTAGACAAAATTTTAGTGAAAACTTGGATAAACACCACCTTTATGGATCAATTTGTCATCAAGAGAAACGGAGAATATGCGGCCTTTGAGCCCTACAAAATTGAGGATGCCCTAAAAAAGGGCTTCCAGAGTGTACAGGAAGCTTATCAGCCACAGATTTTTAAAAATATCATCAGACAGTTAGAAGAGAGAACTACTTGGGCTGTAGAGGAGATCCAGGACCTCATTGAGAAGGAGCTTTTCGCTGCCGGCCTTTTTCATGTCATGCGTTCTTTTATGCTTTACCGGCACACCCGTAAAATGCAAAGGGAGCACGTGGAAGGTCTCAATGAAGACACCACTTATGTGGACAGCACGCAGACCATCGAAGAATATGTGGAAGAAACCGATTGGCGGATCAACGCCAATGCCAACACTTCCTATTCCAATGCCGGTCTGGTCAATAATGTGGCTGGTAAAATCATAGCCAACTACTGGCTGGACAAAGTTTACAGCAGAGAGGAGGGCTATGCCCACCGCAACGGCGACATCCATATTCACGATTTGGATTGTCTGACCGGCTACTGCGCAGGATGGAGCCTGAGGGTTTTGCTCAATGACGGGTTCAATGGTGTGAGGGGCAGAGTGGAAAGCCGCCCTCCCTCCCATTTTAGGGAAGCATTGGGACAGATGGCCAACTTTCTGGGCATCCTGCAAAGTGAATGGGCCGGGGCACAGGCCTTTAGTTCATTTGACACTTACCTGGCCCCCTATGTCTTCAAAGACCAGTTGGTCTATGAGGAAATAGAAAAAGCCATCCGTTCTTTTGTCTACAATCTTAATGTCCCTGCCCGCTGGGGGCAATCCCCGTTTACCAATATAACCCTGGACTGGGTGGTGCCCAATGACCTCAAGGACCAGATTCCCACCAAAAATAACGAACACCTTTTCAAAGGGATAGAAAATCAGGCCCTTTTGACAAAAGCTTTATCCAGAGGAGTAGACAACTTGGAGGCACTGAGTTATAAGCATTTCCAAAAAGAAATGGACCTGATCAACAAGGCCTATTATACCATCATGACAGAAGGAGACGCAAATGGCCAACCTTTTACCTTTCCCATTCCTACGGTAAACATTACTGAAGATTTTGACTGGTATGGTGAAAACACTGATCTGCTGTTTGAAAATACTGCCAAAATCGGCTCTTCCTATTTCCAAAACTTTATTGGCAGCCAATATACTTTCGATGCAGAGGGCAACAAGGTAGAAAATCCCCATGCCTACAAACCCAACGCCGTCCGTAGCATGTGCTGCAGGCTTCAGCTGGATCTCCGCGAACTTCTTAAAAGGGGTAACGGGCTATTCGGAAGTGCCGAGATGACAGGCAGTATAGGGGTAGTCACGATCAATATGGCCCGGCTGGGCTATATCTATAAAGGCAATAAGGAGGGGCTTTACCAAAGGCTGGACCACTTGATGGAGATCGCCAAATCCACTTTGGAAAAAAAACGCAGGTTCATTCAGGAAATGTACGACAGAGGCCTTTATCCCTACACAAAGCGGTACCTCCCCCATTTCCGGAACCATTTTTCCACCATAGGCGTCAACGGCATGAATGAAATGATCCTGAACTTCACAGGAGGAAACGATGATATCACCAGCTATTCAGGCCAAAATTTTGCTTCTGAATTGCTGGATCATATCAGAGACAAAATGAAGGAATACCAGGAGAGCACCGGGAACCTTTACAACCTGGAAGCCACTCCTGCAGAAGGTACCACCTACCGTTTTGCCAAGGAAGACAAAAAACGGTTTGAAGACATCATCCAGGCAGGTATGGAGGAGAACATTTATTATACGAACAGTTCCCAAATGCCCGTGGACCATACAGACGATCCTTTCGAGGCCCTCATACTCCAGGACGATCTGCAATGCAAATACACCGGCGGCACCGTACTCCATCTGTATATGAGAGAAAAGATCAGTTCCAGCGAAGCCTGCCGCAGCCTGGTTAAAAAGGTATTGTCCAACTTTAAACTTCCTTACATCACCGTAACGCCCGTATTCAGCATCTGTCCCGTACACGGATATCTTAACGGAGAACACGAATATTGTCCAAGCTGTGATGAAATTCTAATCAATCAATTCAACCAAAAATCAGATGACTATGCAGAACATTCTTGACCCCCGGATTTTACTGGAGAAACACCAGGAAAAAAGAACAAAATGCCTTGTATACACCCGTGTAATGGGTTACCACAGGCCGGTAGAAAGTTTTAACATTGGAAAGAAAGGTGAGCACAAACAAAGGCAACACTTCTGCGAACAAAGCGGCCATCGCTAAACCGGTCTACGATATCACTCCTTTTACACTGCTGGATTTTCCAGACAAAACAGCCTGCATCCTTTGGTTTGCAGGCTGTAACATGCGTTGCGTCTACTGCTATAATCCGGATATTGTGAGGGGAAAAGGAAATCTGTTGCTTTCCGACGTACTCCGGTTTATCCATTCCCGCAAAAACTTACTTGATGGCGTGGTGCTGAGTGGGGGAGAATGTACCCTTCACCGGGAGATTTTTTGGCTTTCCCACAAAATCAAATCATTGAATATGTCCGTGAAAATCGATACGAACGGGTCCAGACCAGGGATTCTAAAGACCCTGATCAAGGAGAAGCTGGTGGACTATATTGCGCTTGATTTTAAGGCCCTCCCTGGAAGTTTCGAGGCCATCACCCATTCCCAACTGTTTGCCACTTTTGAAGAGACTTTAAAGCTTTTGTTGGGCGAGGGCGTTCCCTTTGAGGTGAGAACGACGGTGCATTCCGGGTTGATGTCTAAAGCCCACATCAGCGCAATGGTCCAGTTCCTGGAATCCAGAGGTTATTATGGCCATTATTATTTACAGCATTTTGTAGGCGACAGCGATACGCTGGAAAAATTACCCGCCAGCTCAAAAAATAAGCTTTCGGGCAATTATTCAACTGAAAAAATCGATGTAGTCTGGAGAAACTAAAAACTCTTCACCAGAGCCGGAATTTGTGAATCAGAAAAAAAACCGCTACGTAACTTTTGTCACCAAAGCAGACGACAATAGAAGATATATTTGTCTTTTATTAGAGCGGCCTGAAAGGCCCATTTTATGAACTAAATTTTCAAAAATTATGCTTTCACACACGTATAATATTTCTTTAACTTGGAAAGAGGGAAGAAAAGGAGAATTGAACTCTCCCGAGCTGTCACATGGCTTTGAAGTAGCCACGCCGCCTCAATTTGACAAAGGTATCCACGGTATATGGTCACCTGAGCACCTTTTCACCGCATCCATAAGCAGCTGTTTTATGACCACCTTTCTTGCCATAGCAGAATATTCCAAACTGGAATACCAATGCTTCGACTGCAAAGCAGAAGGTATTTTGGCCAAAGAAGACGGGAAATTCTTAATGACGGAGGTCATCCTTAAACCCAAGGTTAAACTTGTAAACGAAGTTGACAGAAGCAAGGCAGAACGTATTATTCAAAAAGCAGAAACTGCATGCCTTATCTCCAATTCCATCAAAACCAAGGTTACCCTTGAAATGGAAACATGGGTTTGATTCCGGTTTGGAAAATTGAAGCCGCCCTACTCCCTGCCGGAAGATCCGGTGGGGCAAGGATAAATTTCATTGCCTTCTTGTCGTGAAAAAGCTTGACGTTAAATGCTACTGGGAGAATGTGTATCACACCAAAGAGTTTGCCCAGATGAGCTGGTACCAAAAAGTGCCCACCGATTCATTGATTTTCTTCCAGAAAATGGCTATTCCCAAAAATGCCCGTATCATTGACGTGGGCGGAGGTGACAGTTACCTGGTGGATTATCTGTTGACCACGGGCTATAGAAACGTCAGTGTGCTGGACATCGCTTCAAAGGCATTGGAGAAAGCACAAAAGCGTTTAGGGCAATGGGCTGATAGGGTAACGTGGATCAATGCGGACATAAACCTGTACCAGCCTACCCAAACCTACGACGTATGGCACGATAGGGCCACTTTCCATTTTTTATTGGAAGAAGGATTAGTCCATCGGTATGTTGAACAGACACGGAGGGCCCTTTCTACCGACGGACTGCTATTCATTGGAACATTCTCTGAAAAAGGGCAGGCACATTGCAGCGGCCTACCCGTCAGACAGTATGCCAAGGAAAAGCTGGCCGAGGTTTTCCAACCCTATTTTCAAGAAATGGACAGCTTTAATACTGACCATTTCACACCTTCAGGAAAAGTTCAGTCTTATAGCTTCTGCACGTTGAGAAAAAAAACAGAATAGCGGGCATCTTGTCCCCCATTTATACAGCAGGCAAATCCTTTTATAAAAAATAAAAAGGTGGCGTCACACGACACCACCCTTTCTTTATTTAAAAACACATCAACTTCAATTAAACCGGCAATTCGGAAATGTTTTGTTTTCAGACTGCCTCCAGCTTTTCTTCTTTCTTTGCATCAGGTTTTAATGGCCTCTGTTTTTTCAGATGGCGGGCACTTTTTATCACAAACCATGTCAGCGGAAAAACGCCTCCGAGACAGAATACAGCCCCACCCACAATCCGCAACCAGGTCATGGTCTGGAACGGCGCACTCTGGATAAATTCCTGTGAACGGGCATACCAATATCCTGCTTCCATCACAGTAATCAGTTGGTGAATACCTGCTGGAAACAGATCGAGGGTAACCATCAGCAGCAGGCCCACATTGATAGACCAAAAGGCCACGCTGACCAACCGGGTATTCCATGCCTCCGGCTTTATCAAAAACCGCAGGCAGAAGAGCAAAGCGGCAATGGAAAGGTTTCCATACACCCCCATCAAAGCCGCATGGCCATGGTTGACGGTCAGGTAAGTGCCATGTTCGTAGTAATTGGCAATAGGGAGATTAATAATCAAACCAAAAACGCCTGCACCGAAGAAATTCCAAAATGTCACGCCTACAATGAACAGGAAGACACCGGGCATGGCAAATAAAGATGATTGCTGCCTTGACCGTTGTTTTTCGCGGAGCAAATAGGGCATTTTCTGCATCTTCCAGGCTTCCAGGGTCAAAAGGATAAGGGGCACCACTTGCAGGGTGGAAAAGACGCTTCCCAGAGCCAAAGTTCCCACAGGCTTGGCATTCCAGTAAAAATTATGGGAAATGCCGAGCAAACCGGATCCTAAAAAGAGCAGGGCTGCCAGATAAACCACCTTTACTACCGCCTGTCTGTTGACCAGCCCCATCATCACCATCATGTATCCTACTATGATCGTAGTGAAAACCTCAAAAAACGCCTCCACCCACATATGTACCACCATCCATCTCCAGAAATCAGCAACTACAAAATTGGTTTCCGGGCCTGCGACAAAACCGGACAACAAAAGAATAAGGATACAGACGATGGAATAGACAAGCCAGTTGGGCAGACCCCAGGGCATTCCTACTTTAAAGGTGTTTTTAACCCCTCTGTAGACTATCCATGCCCATAAGGCAAATATGACCAAGAGAAAATACTGGTAAAGACGGCCCAATTCCACAAACTCCCAGCCCTGGTGCCCAAGCCAGCGGGAATAATCACCCAAGAACCCTTTTGGTCCCAGGAAAATGCCAACAAAAGAGCCCGCCACCATCACAAAGAAAATCCAAAACAACGCATTGATGAGGAAGAGCTGACCCTCAGGTTCTTTTTTGGCCAGCAAAGGCAGTACAAAAAAAGAAATACCTACCCAGCAGGCAGAAATCCAAAAAAGAGACAATTGGACATGCCAGCTTCTTGAGATGGTAACGGGAAACAGTTCCTGTATATCCCAGCCAAAGAAGCGGGTGAAGCCCACAAAGTCATGGACCGTCAATATCCCTGCCAGTACCTGAACCAAAAAAAGCAGGATTGCTGCATAAAAAAACTTAAACGTGGCCCGCTGGGTTGGACTTGGCCTGAAACGCTGCAGCTTTTCTTCCGTCACCATCTCGGAAGCTCCTTTTGAATAATATTCCTCGCTTAACTGCTCAAACTGGCCATAGTAGTACATTACCAACCCCAGCCCCAGGACCAAACCGAACAAGCCTATAATACTCCAAATCAGCGTGGATGGCGTAGCCACATTGCCGGCATACTCATCATATGGCCAATTATGGGTGTAGCTGTATTTTTCTCCGGGCCGCTGCACCCCACATACCCAAGCCCCCCAGTAAAAGAACTTGCTCAAATCCTTGATTTCTTCTTCATCGGTAAGGTAACCCGCCGGTTTGAAAGCTTCCCCAAAACCCGGATCGGTAAACATCCGCAGGTAAAAATCCCCCACAGCCTCCACAGCATGCACTTGGGCATCTGTGAGGAGTACCGAATTATCAGATTCCTGATATCGGTTGTCCTTGATTTCCTTTTGGACTTTGGACAAAATGCCTTCCTGCGCTAATTCACTATGGGAGCCAGTAACCCCGGTACGTTGGGCATAATATCCGGTCATTGCCTTCGCCTTTTCGTGAAGGGCCTGAGCCGTAAAATCGGGCCCCCTCAAAGCGCCGTCGCCAAACATACTGCCATATTCCATCAAAGCGTACCGGTGAAACACTTCCTGTCCCCGTAAGATTTCGTCATGACTGATCACGGTGTGGCCTTGGCTGTCCAAATAATCCGGCATTGGCGGCGCCTCTTCGTAAGTCTGGTGGGCGATAAATATCAGGCCTGTGATGCTGACGGCAAAAATGACCAAAAAGGGCACCCACCAGTTCTTGGGCTTCATCAAATAATTTAGGAATGTAGTCTCTGGTTTCATATGTTTATAACTGTTCCTTAATTGTCATATGGAATCTCGCATGATAGATAATCATCCCTCCGTGTGACGATTCCGTCATGCTCGGTTTCATGTCATGTTGGGTTTTTGGGCGGTAGAATTGTTTCCTATTTAAGAGTATTTTGTCTTATTTATTGTCAAAAAAATATTCGCTGTTAAATTCTCACTTCTTCTTTTGTTACCTTCTCTGCCAACTCCCCGATGCTTGTTGCTGCCAGATGATGATAAAAACCTCCTTTAAGGTCTTTCCAATAGGCATGGACAGGACAAGGCTTCTCCTCTCCGCATCCAGGTAAGCCCAATAAGCACTGATCAAAATAGTCCTCCCCTTCCAAAGCAAGTGCAATGTCCAAAAGCCTGATCTCATCCGCCGGTTTAGCCAAAGCTACCCCTCCGGCAGGCCCCCGGTAAGAATGCAACAGGCCTTTTGAGGTAAGCTCCCTGAATATCTTCGTAAGAAAATGAAAGGAGAGACCCAATTCCTTTGAAATTTCCCCAATGCTTATGAACTGGGACGGTGCCGGATGGCTGATCATATAAAGCATGGCCCGGATTCCATATTTACTGGTCTGCGAAAGGACTTTCATTTCTATTTAAGACTTTATTGTCCGAAATATAAAGAAATAAAGCTGAACCAAGCAAATTATTTCCAGGAAAAATCAGCGCCATAAAATATTCGTTCAGCAAACGCGGTATAGAAGCCGATATCCCCTCCCTTTTTCAAAAATTTATCCTAAATTATCTCCCATAAATGTTGGGGAAATCCTTCCCTGATTAAACTGACTTTTCTTTATGCCCACAGATCTGGATATCATTAAAGAGCAACTTTCGTTACTGGAAGGTAAAATGCTGTCGGAAGAAAAGAGAAAATCACGCCTTCTTCGCCAGGTGCATGAGGATCAATACCAGTCTGCAAAAAACCTCATCCATTATTTGGTGCTGAGAAACGAAGACCGAAGGGACCTCCAGGAATTGTTACATGTGCATGGCCTGTCTTCCCTGGCAAGTTCGGAGAGCCACGTGCACCATCAACTGCAGGCCATTAAACAACGGTTAGGATTCACCTATCCAAAAAAGGAAATCGCTATTTGCAGTTATGTTTTTGGGCAAATGAAAATGAAGGAAAAAAGCAAGCTGCTCTTCGGTTCCAAAACGGTAACCCAGATTCCTTCCATCATGGTCACGTTCGATTCAGGCTTTGCATCAGACAGGGAACTGATCAAATCCCTGCTGCAGAACGGCATGAATGTCGCCCGGATCAACTGTGCACATGATGATGAAACCATATGGGCGGAAATGATCCAAAACCTCAAAGGGGCTTGTACAGAAACGGGGTTGGAGTGCAAAATTTATATGGACCTTGCGGGGCCGAAAATCAGAACAAGGTTACTTGGAAGGGGAAAACGCACCGGTAAGGCGAAAATCAAAGAAGGTCAATTGATCTGGTTTGTTGATCCCGGTAAGGAATTTAACAAAAGGGAAGTGGTGATCAGCCCTAGCGAACCGGATATCATAAACCATCTCAATGTTGGAGACAGGGTTTTCATCGATGACGGGATCATCTGCGGCACGGTGGAAAAAATCAAGAAAAACAAGGCGGGTATCAGGATAATAAGGATTTACTCCAAAAAACAGCGCATCAAGGCAGAAAAAGGAATCAATTTCCCTGACACGAAACTGCAGATCCCTTCCCTTACGGAATTTGACAAACGCTGCCTGCCATTTATCTGTCAACATGCCGATCTGGTAGGTTATTCATTTGTCAAAACCCCCGCGGATATGGTCCAGTTACGTTCTGCCATTGAAGGCACTGCCGGTAAAAGGCCCCATATTATCATAAAGATAGAAACCCTCCCATCGGTGGAAAACCTCCCATCGCTGCTTTTGGAAGGCATGAAGGACGCTGCTTTCGGCGTCATGATCGCCCGGGGTGATTTGGCAGTGGAAATCGGATTTGAACGTATGGGAGAAATTCAGGACGAGATATTATGGATCTGTGAAGCCGCCCATATCCCTGTAATCTGGGCCACGCAGGTTTTGGAAAACCTGCATAAATCCGGTATGGCCACCCGGTCGGAAATCACGGATGCCGGACATGCCGCCATGGCCGAATGCATTGCGATCAATAAGGGAAAGCACACCATTGAGGTCATGAACAGCCTAAAAGACATCATCCAGCGCGCTTCATCTCACCGGATAAAGAAAAGGTTCACCTTCAGGCCGCTGAAAATTGCCTCAAGATATTTTAAATATGCGGACTAAGCTCCTATCCAGGCTGCCTGGTTTCCTTGCGCTATAAAAGGTATAAAAAAGACAGTACCCCTAACAGCGCAACCGCCACCTGAAACCCCAACGATTTGATTTTTAAACATAAACCTGAGTGGAACAGTACGATCATGCTGAGCACACACTCTTTTTTTAATATTGCCTCCGCCAAATACTGGTCTATATAGTACAGACATACGATGCAATAGAAAACCAAAAAGGCCAGATTACAGGGTATCAGTAAATGCTCCACTCTCTTGTCAAATGCGTTCATGCGTATTCCCATTTTTTAGTTTTATCACGATCACGTTTATTTTTAATCACCTTTCGGTAGGTTTGGTACCCTATGAACGCGATCAGAAAAAGATACACCAAAGGAGTGATTATCATGGTGACATAATTGTATCCTATCAGGGTGGTGGCCAGGCCCAAAAGAATAAGTACCGCTACCGTACCCATGGAATAAAGAAATACCGTTTTCCCCGCGTTCAGCCGGCTGCCATTTTTTTTCTCCTTTCTTTTTAGATAAATAACGAATCCTGAGATTGACAAAAAACCGGAGGTTAATCCCAGTAGAAAGTAAGCTATTTTCACGCCGATTCCTGCAAATCTCCCAAAATGCAAACCTTCCTGGATAAAATATAACCTGTGCCAAAAATTCTGTTTGCTGATGTCGTATTGGAATAACACATCAAGCGAACCTTTATCAAGCACTACTTTGTTGATATGCGGTTCATAAATATTCCCCTTTAAATCCCCTCTTATTTCCAAAGTAGCGCTCCCGTCCGAAGAGGGTGTCACCATCACCGGAATAAAGTTATCAATGGCTTGCTGTGACTTTTCCAGAGCCAGGTAATAATCAAACTCAAAACGTTCATCCTCTTCCGGTGTCAAGGGCTTTTCATCGCGGAGGTAGGCATTGGGAATTTCCATCCCGGTCCACTTCATCAATCGAGGCTGCAATCCGAGCCAGGCGCCCGTGAAAGCTATCATAAGGTTAAAAACCAATGCCACAATGCCCACCAGTTTATGCCAATCCGCAAATAGGATTCTCATATTTTTCCCGTGACGGATCACGCCAAAAAACTGCTTTTTCATAAAGTCACCGTATATCAACAATCCGGTGATGGAAATGACGACCAGGCCTATTCCCGCCAGACCCACCAGCTGTCGGCCATAAAAGCCGTCCATTAACCTTACATGCACCTGCCTTAGATAATTCGGCACACTGTTCAGATGGTCAACGTGATGAATGATCTTCCCTGTACCAGGATCTACGAACACTTTGGTTCGTTTCGAATCGGTCCTTGATTTAAAGGAATAAAAATCAAATTCCATAGGCTTCCCCTCGGACGCCGGGGGATAAATAGCCAGCAGCCTGTCATCATGAAATTGATTTTTAAGTTGGTGCAAAACGGGGGATACGGGAGCTTTGTTTTTCCGTACCGCTGTTACTTGTAAATTATTAAGATGAATCCATGATTCTATTTCCGGAATAAAGACGGCTAAAGCCCCCGTGAGGCTCAAAATGCCAATCACGATCCCCACGTAAAGACCGGTCCAGTTATGGATCCGCCAAAGTATCTTATTGGATTTCTTTGCTTTAGCCATTTTCTTTAAAAAGTGTAGGTAAGCGTTCCCAGAAAGTTTCTGGGGGCACCGGGAAACAGCCTTAAGTAATCATATCCTCCCACCCAATGCTGCTGGTCGGCCAGGTTATTCATATTCAGTTGCAATCTCATGTTGCCAGAGGTGTAATAAACCGCCGCGTTCATGACCATATATCCCGGCAAGGTTTGGGTATCGCTGAGAGAGACGTTTCTGGCAGAAACAAAGTTGGTCCCAAAACCAAATCCGAGGCCATCAAGTTCACCTCTTATAAAATCATACTTGGTCCAGAAGTTTCCTTGGTGTTTGGGCGCATTGGGCTTCTGAATGCCCAACTCCTGTTCATGCGGACTTTCCGTGATACTGGCCTCATTGAAGGCGTAGGACGCCAGAATACTCCAGTTGGTAAGAATACGGCCCACCACGTCCACTTCAAAACCCTGGGCAACTTCCTCACCGATTTGTTCCAACAGGTCCTGCTCTCCTACCACAGAATACAACGTGTTTTTCTGCCTGATCCGGTAAAGGGCGGTGGTGACTTCCAGGTTTTTATTAAACCATTCGGACTTGGCTCCGAATTCAACCATATCTGAAATCAACGGGTCAAATGGACCACCGGCGTTGGGGTTGGCAATCACAGCGGCGGTCTGGGGATTATAGCCCTCCACATAAGTACCATAGAGGTTGATGGCAGGAGTGACTGTATATACTAGACCCAATCGCGGAAGCAAAGCATATTGGTTTACCTTTTGTTCCCCATCTTTTCTATAATTTTCAAAATCGGTATAATTTTCATAGCGCAATCCCAGCATCGCTTGGAATTTTCCGAGTTGCAGCTGGTCCTGCACATAGAGGCCGTTGAGTTGATACAGTGTCGGGTCAAATCCTCTGGTAGCATAAAAATATTTGCTCATGTCCTGCATCCTTTGTGAACCCACCGGATCGGTCAGGTCAAAATGAGGCACATTGGGTACCGGATTGCCGTTATTGTCCAATAAGTATAATTCGGGTCTATTGGGGTCGAAGGTGTTGATCACACCGGTGTTGGCTGCATTTCTGTAGCCCGTAGCCGTTAGTTGGGATCCCCCGGGAGGAAGCATTTCCCTCGCATAATCATATCCAAAAACCCATTTGTGCTTTATGCTTCCCGTTTCCATGTTATAATTGAAATAGGTCGTCAGGTTGTCGACAAACCGGCTTCTCTTTCTGATAAATATCTGTCTGGCTACCATGTTCGGAAGTGTCGCTCCTGTTCCGTCTATCGCATAGACATTGGAAGAGCGGTGTTCGGTCAAATCCTCACTGTATCCCGTTTTCATGTAAGACATGTTGAGGTTTAAACGGCTGGAAAACCGGTGAGTCAAAGAGGCCGTCATGGTATAGGTCTGCTCCTTCAAATAATCATTTGCCGTATTGAGTGAAAGGGACACAGGTGTGGAATAGAGGTCATCTTCAAAGGCAGACTGACCCCGGTCCAGACGGCTGTTGGAGTTGTTAAAGACAAAATCAAGGTTTACCCTGGTCTTATCGGAGGGCAAAAATGAAAGGGAAGGGGCAATGACGATATTTTTGTCGAACTGCAAATCCCTGAAACCGTGGGCATCTTCATATCCCAGGTTCAGCCTGTACAGCAGGGTCTTGCTCTCATTGGCCGGGCCTGTAAAATCCGCCAAAGTCCTAAAGGTATTGAAACTTCCCATTGAAAAACTAACGGAATTGTAAGGGGAATCCAATGGTTTTTTGGTCACCCTGTTCACCACACCTCCGGGGCTGGCGTTACCGAACAACGCAGAAGAGGGTCCCTTCAGTACCTCCACCCGCTCCAGAAAATTGATCAAAGGCTGTTTCCAAAAGCCCGAAGTGGTTCGCATCCCATTCACCAGCTGGGTATTGCTGCCCCCGTTGACCCTAAATCCCCTGATGGTAATATCATCATAAAAGGTAAATTGATTGACCCCGCTAAAATTCCGGACGGTTTCCCCACTTCTCATCAGCCCTTGGTCCATGATCACCTCTTTGGTGACATAAGACACCGATTGGGGCAGGTCCTTAAGTTGCGTTTGGCTCTTGCTTCCCACAAAACTCGTCGTATTGCGGTAACTGTCTTCTTTTCTTCCAATAATCTCCACAAATTGTAGCTGGGAGATATCCTCCTTTAATGTCACCTCTATCAGGGATTTCTGACCGGAAGCCACGTTTATGGACAACTTTTGGGTTTCAAAACCTACGAAGCTGATGATCAATTCATAATTCCCAGGTTTGGAAAAATCCAGGGAAAAATTCCCTTCCCGGTCAGATGCGGTACCATGTGTGGTTCCTGCTATCTGGATGGTAGCCCCTGCAACGGATTGATCTGTAATGTCTTTTATTTTCCCCTTTATGGTAATTATCTCATTTTGACCCATTGAGGCCCCAGCCGTCAACAGCGCACAAAAAAGAAACAGCAGGTATCTTTTTTTCATGTTTATTTAGATTAATTATTGATTATGCAAAAATGCCTCAACAAATTAATCCAGTCAATTTATTTAGATTAAATCTTAATAATATTTTTCTATGGTATTATGAAAATGATATTACAACTAAAAGATAGGCTGCATGAGAACCTGCCGGTTGCGTTCTTTGTAGGGGTCGTAAAAGCAAATTGCCTCGCTGTTTTTAGTTAACCGCATTTGTCGCACCCACAGGTGGTTTTGGTCTTGGCCTGTTTTTTATTTGCCAAACGGTAAATCCAAAGCCCTATGACCCCGAGAAACAAACTCCATACTAAGATATCCTGCCACATAACTATGAAAATATTTGATAAGTAATGAACGCTGCCAAATAAGCCACGCCGGTCATGGCGACGGTTTGTACCAGGGGCCATTTCCAGGTTTTGGTTTCCCTGTACACTACGGCCAAAGTACTCATGCATTGCATGGCAAAGGCATAAAAAACCATAAGTGAGAAGCCTGTCGCTTTGTCAAAAACCTTTTCCCCGGTATCCGGATGCACCTCACTCGCCAGTTTTTCCCGAATGGTCATTTCGTTTTCTACGTCTCCCCCTATGCTATAAATGGTGGCTATTGTGGCCACAAATACCTCCCGGGCCGCAAAGGAAGTCAACAAGGCGATCCCGATTTTCCAATCATAACCCAATGGACGGATGATCGGCTCAATGCCTTTACCCATAATCCCAATATAGGAGGCCTCGAGTTCCCTCGAAGCGTATAATTCTTCAATCTCCTCTCTTTCCTCCTTCGAAGCTTCCGCCTGTAAGGCCGCTTTTTCTTCTTCCAATGCATCTATTTGACCTGAAGGGCCATGACTGGCCAATACCCATAACACGACGGATATCATCAAAATCACCTTTCCCGCCTCCACTACAAAGATTCTGGATTTATTGAACATGGTGAGAACGACGGTCTTCCACCGGGGAAAACGGTAGACAGGAAGATCGGCAATCAGATAGCTGAGTTCTTTTGTCTTCAGTATATATTTCAGGACCAACGCCCCCAGTAAGGTAAAGGATGCCCCAAGCAGGTACATTGCCAATAAAGCAATGGCCTGAAGATTGATCCCCAGAAAAGGCTCATCGGGCACCGTTAGCCCAATCAAAATAATATATACCGGCAACCGGGCCGAACAGCTCATCCAAGGAGTGACCAATATGGTGATCAGCCTTTCTTTTGCATGGCTAATGTTTCTGGTAGCCATAATACCGGGAATCGCGCAAGCCATACCGGAAATCAGGGGAACGATACTCTTTCCATGCAGTCCGAAGGGGCGCATCATCCTGTCCATCAAAAAAACCACCCTAGAGAAATACCCCGTATCCTCCAAAAAAGCCAGAAACCCAAACAACAAAGCGATTTGGGGAATAAATATTACTATCCCTCCTATCCCCGGAATAATACCTTCTGCCAACAGATCGGTAAAAACCCCCGGGGGAAAGGTATCATAAACCCAGCTTCCAAATGCCGTAAAACTCCTATCTATCAGGTCCATGGGGTACTCAGCCCAGGCAAAAATGGCTTGAAAGACCAGCAACATAATGGCCAGAAAAATCAGGTAACCCCATACCCGGTGCAAAAAAACCGTGTCCAAAGATAAGGTAATATCCCGGCCCGGGCCGTCTTCCCGAGCGATAGCTTTAGTCAAGATTTCTTTAATTTTCTTATACCTGGTTTCAGTTTCCTTTACCTGTCCGCCCTTTTTGTCAAAGCCATAGGCTTCCGATTTTTCCTTCAACCAGTTTTTGTCGCCAAGGGACAATGCGCTGTCATGTTCACCAAAAACCAATAGCTGAAATGCCTGATAAGGGGTTGTCAGTCCAAACTTAAACAGCACCTCATCCAGCAGCACTTGAGGTGCATATGAATCTGCTTCCAATAAAGGTTTCGGGGATTCGAATTTCTCCCCGGCAATAAGGTTTCTGATGGCATCCATGCCGTCAGCGTGCCGGGCATCGGTCATGATAATCGGAACACCGAGGCTTTTGTACAGCTCAAATGTCTTGATGGTAAGACCACGTTTAAGGGCCATATCCTTCATATTGATGGCCAGAGCCACCGGAAGTCCTAAATCAATCACCTGCGTGGCCAGCAGCAAACTTCGTTCAAGGTTGCAGGCATCCAATATTACCAATACAAAATCAGGTCGCTCACCTCCTACCCCATTCAATACCCTATGGGCAATTACCTCATCTTCGGATTTGGGATACAGGCTATAAGTCCCCGGTAGATCCACCAATTCATAGACCCTGCCCCCGGCCTTAAGGGAACCGATCATCTTATCTACCGTAACCCCTGGGTAGTTGCCTACTTTCTGGTTCAGACCCGTCAGATGGTTGAAAACACTGGATTTACCCACATTGGGGTTCCCTATAATGGCAACGGTTTTAGTTCCTGTGAGCGTGGCTACGTCCATATCCGTTTAAAGTTTCAATTGGATTAAAACAGCTTCACTTCTTCTCAGGGCGATGATACTCCCCCCAATCAGGAATGCCTTGGGACCAGAAAACGGAGCTTTGCTGATGAGTTTTATGGTTTTACCCGGCAATATTCCCATTTCCAAAAAATTGATGGAGATGGGGGATTCATTTACTGAATCGATGATCTTTTCCTCGTCCAAATGAAGCTGGTCTGCGGTCATGTATACGGTTGATGTTAATGAAATAGGTTGATCCCGGATAGCACGGACGGCTACTGAATGAGATTACCCGACCCAAAATTATCCTTTATTTAGATTTAATACAAATAAATAAAAAATTTTAATAATATAAGGAGGAGGATTTTTAGAAAAATCGAAGCCTGAAAGGTAAAAAAACCCACGTCGGATTTCACGTGGGTTGTTCAAATAAATTTCTGCTCGGGTCAAATGGCAAGCTACAGGATCAGCATGGCGTCGCCATAGGAAAAAAACTTATAGTTTTCTTTAATTGCTGTTTTATAAGCTTTCATGATAAGATCATATCCCCCGAAAGCGGCAGCTGTCATCAGCAAAGTGGATTCGGGTAAATGGAAGTTGGTAACCAGCGCATTGGCAATTTTGAATTCATAGGGTGGGATGATAAACTTATCCGTCCACCCTCTGCTGGCTTTCAGTCTGCCATTTGCGGTCACAGAGGACTCAATGGTCTTTAATGAAGTGGTTCCCACTGCGACGACCCTTTTCTTGTTATCCAACGCCGCATTGACAAGGTTTACCGTTTGCTGGGGTATATCGTAATTTTCTGAATCCATTTTGTGTTTCGTCAGGTCTTCAACATCCACCTGTCTGAAGGTCCCCAGACCAATGTGCAGGGTGATGGGGCTTACTTCCACCCCTTTTATTTCCAGCCGTTTTAATAGGTGTTTGGTGAAATGCAAGCCAGCTGTAGGGGCAGCCACGGCGCCCACATGCTCTGCAAAGATCGTCTGATAACGTTCTCTGTCCGCGGCTTCCACATCCCTCTCAATATACTCTTTCAGAAGAGGTGTTTCGCCCAAGGTATCAATGGTTTTATAAAACTCTTCATCGGTGCCATCAAAAAGAAACCGAATGGTTCTACCCCTGGAAGTTGTGTTATCAATCACTTCAGCTACCAGATCACTGTCTCCAAAATACAGCTTGTTACCGACCCTTATTTTCCTGGCTGGATCCACCAGCACATCCCAAAGTCTGAGATCCTGGTTGAGTTCCCTCAATAAAAAAACCTCGATTTTTGCGCCTGTTTTTTCCTTATTCCCATATAACCGGGCAGGAAAAACTTTCGTATTATTGGTAACAAACACATCCCCTTCATCAAAGTACTCAATGATGTCTTTGAATACTTTGTGTTCAATTTCACCGGTAGCCCGGTGAACTACCATCAAGCGGGATTCGTCGCGGTTTTCCGGCGGATAGAGGGAGATGAGTTTCTTTGGAATTTCAAATTTGAAATCGGATAACTTCATGCGTATTTATTTAGGAATAAATTCTTTACGTGATAAACAGAATCTTTGTAAAAAATGCAAAGATAATAAGAATTATACCTAATTCTACTTATATTGTCAAATTGTTTTTAGATAATACCAAAATTGATCGTATTTAGGCTCATCTGGGAAAGTTTCCGCTTCGCCATGCAGGCGCTGAAGTCCAACCTCACCAGAACCATTCTCTCTTTGCTGGGAGTTACGGTGGGGATTTTTGCCATTATTGCCGTTTTCACCCTTGTTGATTCACTGGAAAGGAACATCAAAGGCAGCCTCACCTTCCTTGGCAACAATGTCATCAGGGTGGACCGTTTCCCTTTTTCTTCGGGTAATCAGGAATATCCCTGGTGGAGATATTTCCGGCGTCCGCCGGGCAATTATGCTGAATTTGTCTTTTTAAACGAGCGATTGAAAAATGCAGAGGCCATCACCATATTCGCCTCTTCGAGAGCGACGGTAAAACAGGGAAGCAATGCCTACGAACGGGCCTACCTGGATGGTGTCATCTACAATCACAAAGATGTATATGAATTGCCAATAGAACAGGGTCGCTTCTTTACCGAAATGGAAATCACAGCCGCAAGGAATGTCACCATCATCGGCGTGAAAGTGGCCAGGGCCCTGTTCCCGGGTCAGGACCCCTTAGGTAAAGAATTGAAAATCAAAGGCCTAAAATTCATCGTCATCGGCGTGTTCGAAGAAGAAGGGGAAGGCTTGTTTGATACCCCCTCCAAAGACGAAGCCTTACTTATTCCATACGGGGCTTTTTCCAAAATCTTTTATATAGGCCAATTCGGGGTGGAACCCACTATAGCCGCCAAGGGAAAAGACGATGATCCAGGTCTTGTCGTGCTGGAAAATGAAATGGCGGGATTATTAAGGGCAAAAAGGGGCCTTAAACCTACAGAAGAAGACAACTTCGCCCTTAACAAATCCGAGTTCATTCAAAATGCGGTGGGGTCTATATTTGCAGTGATCTCCATAGCGGGATGGGTAATTGGCGGGTTTTCCATACTGATAGGTGGTTTTGGCATCGCCAACATCATGTTTGTATCCGTCAAGGAACGGACCAGCATCATCGGAATACAAAAATCATTGGGTGCTAAAAACTATTTCATCCTGCTTCAGTTTCTTTTTGAAGCCACCTTTTTGAGTCTTATTGGCGGCCTTGCCGGGCTTATGATCGTCTATGCGGCAACATATGTTCCCCTGGGGAACCTGGAAATCATATTAAGTTTTAAAAACATCCTGCTGGGCCTTGGGCTTTCTTCAGTGATAGGAATTGTTTCCGGTATCGTCCCGGCCACCCTGGCGGCCAAGCTGGACCCTGTGGAAGCAATCCGTTCCACTTAAAATCACGACTGTGCAAAAAAAACCGGCTTTGCAGAAGTCTATAGTTGCAAAGCCGGTATAATGAAAGCGTACTTTATTATTACTTGATGGAGCAGCCTGTCAAGAGGCTTTCGGCTCACTGGCCTCTTTGATTTTAATACCGGCCTTCTCTTTGATCTTCAATTCCAGCTCTTCCATCAATTCGGGGTTATCCATGAGCAAAGCCTTTACCGCATCTCTTCCTTGCCCCAGCTTATTGCCTTCATAAGAAAACCAGGATCCAGCCTTTTTCACAATATCAAATTCCACTCCCAGATCGATGATTTCTCCTACTTTAGAGATGCCTTCCCCATACATGATATCGAATTCCACCACCTTAAATGGGGGAGAGACTTTGTTCTTCACCACTTTAACCTTGGTCCTGTTCCCCAGAATATTGTCTGCCCCCTCCTTGATCTGACCGATTCTTCTTATATCCAACCGCACCGATGAATAAAATTTCAAAGCGTTGCCGCCGGTTGTGGTTTCGGGATTTCCGAACATCACACCGATTTTATCCCTCAGCTGATTGATAAAGATACAGGCACATCCTGTTTTATTGATGGCCCCTGTCAGTTTTCTCAAGGCCTGCGACATCAGCCTGGCCTGCAGCCCCATTTTGGACTCGCCCATCTCACCTTCCAATTCCCCTTTGGGCACCAAAGCCGCCACAGAGTCGATAACGATGATATCTATAGCGCCTGACCTGATGAGGTGTTCCGCTATTTCCAAGGCCTGCTCCCCGTTATCCGGCTGGGATATCAGGAGATTCTCTGTATCTATGCCCAGCTTCTCGGCATAGGATTTATCAAAAGCATGCTCTGCATCAATAAAGGCTGCTAACCCGCCGGCTTTTTGGGCTTCTGCTATACAATGCATGGAAAGCGTGGTTTTCCCGGAGGATTCAGGTCCGTATATTTCTATGATCCTGCCCCGGGGGATCCCTCCTACCCCCAAGGCCATGTCCAGCCCCAGCGACCCCGTTGAGATGGCGGGAATATCCAACACCACATTGTCACTCAGCTTCATCACGGTACCTTTCCCATAGGTTTTTTCCAGCTTATCGATGGTAAGCTGAAGGGCCTTTAATTTTTCATCATTCGCGCTCATAATAGTCTTCAAAAATAAAAGTATCTGAAATGGATATGTGAAAGTAAACATTCATCAGCTCATTACCAACAATTGGATAACCATTGTTTTACAATTCCGTTATACTAACTTTGGAAGTCAAACCAATATGGTATTGATATTCAATTTGGTATAGCAGTTGAGCCAATAACCTGAGAGAACAACACATGACGCTCCTTATTAAAACCCTATTTATGCTGTCATTTCTGTCCTTAGCTGTACCCGACTCACAGCCAATGAGGAAAAACCAGGCCTTCTCCAAAGGAGAAGAACTCACTTTTAAGGTAAAATACCTTTTTTTCAGTGCCGCGGAGGCCAAAATGATGATCTCCGACGAAATCCACCACATCAATGGCCGGCCCACCTATAAAATTGATGTGTTTGGCAGAACCCTCAGCATATTCAAGCTCTTTTATGTGAAGGACAACTGGGGCAGCTATGTGGACACGGCCAGGATCATCCCTTATCGCTCCTATAGACACATCGAGGAGGGAAACTACCGGAAGCATGAGGTCATTGATTTTGACCACCAGAAAAAGGCCGCACATGTCAGGCTCTTTGACCGTGAGAATGAAAAAGTCACAGAAATCCATGAATACAATATCCCCTCCAATATACAGGATGTTGTGAGCGGGTATTATTATCTGCGGACCATGGATCTTCGGAATTTGAAGTCTGGGGATGTCGTTACCATCCCGGGTTTCTTTGACAAAAAAATTCATAACCTAAACTTAATATACGAAGGAAAAGACAAACTGTCCACGCAAATCGGAGACTTTAAAACTTTTGTGTTTTCTCCCATCATGCCAAGCAATAAATTGTTTCGTGGCAAAAAACCCATAAAAATATGGATCACGGATGATGAAAACAGGATTCCTGTAAAGATAAAAGCCCATCTTCTTGTAGGTGCCTTGGATATGGATATTACGGAAGCAGAAGGGCTTCGCAACAATTAATTAACAGTAGTTTAATGATTAATTCAACAGAACTTCTGTTTCAACAAAATTTTATACTTTAAATTCATATCAAAGCACATACAAATACAATTTATTTTTAGGATTGATTACCTTTGTAATAATTTTTGGATTTATTGTTGTTGAGAAGCATCAAATATGAGCGAAAAGCAGAAGACCAAGGTACTTGTTGTAGATGACGAACAGGACATCACGGAGATATTGACCTACAACCTTGAAAAAGAAGGGTATGAGGTCGAGGCGGCAAATGACGGTATCAAAGCTGTAAAAAAAGCGATCAAATTCAATCCGGATGTCATTTTACTTGACATAATGATGCCGCATCAGGACGGTGTGGAGACCTGTAGGCAGCTCCGGGAAATCCCCGAATTACAGAATACCTTTATTATTTTCCTTACCGCCAGGGCTGAAGAGTATTCTGAAGTGGCTGCGTTTGATGTAGGAGCGGATGATTACATCCACAAACCCATCAAACCAAGAGCACTCATCAGCAGAATCGGCGCCCTTTTCCGGAGGGAGATAAAAAAGGAACAAGAGGTTTCAAAAATTGCCATCAAGGATCTGGTCATTGACCGAAGCAGCTATACGATCACGCAGGACGGGAAAACGATCATCCTCCCGAAAAAAGAATTCGAATTGTTGTATTTTTTGGCCAAAAACCCTAATATGGTTTTCAGCCGGGATGAACTCCTGAAAAACATCTGGGGATCCGACGTTTTTGTCCTGGCCAGAACGGTAGATGTGCATATCAGGAAGATAAGGGAAAAAATCGGGGAAAACTACATTACCACCGTCAAGGGTGTCGGATACAAGTTTGACATGAACTAGTACATATGTTTACCACCTCAAGGGGTATTGCCTTTATTCTTTCATCTGCGATCACGGTTTTGTTGGTGGCATTTCTCTCCCTCATGGAAGAGACTTCCCCCACGGTGCTGGTGGTCTCTGGGGCACTGAATTTTGCCATATCCTACTTGTTGATCACCCTTTCCCTGGAGTTTCTGGTATTTCGTGAAATCAGCAATATCTACACCATGCTGGAAAAAATCCAGAAAAAAGACACCACCATCGCCCCCAGGGGCGGCAGGTCCTCCAAAGCCTCCATCTCGCCCCTAAAAAAGATACAAAACACCATCAACAGCTACGCCGAAGCAAAAAACCGGGAAATAGAAGTGCTTCAGAAAAACGAAGCCTTTAGGCGGGAATTTATAGCGGACATTTCCCACGAACTGAAGACCCCCATTTTTGCGGCGCAGGGCTACATACATACCCTGTTGGACGGGGCCATTGAGGATTATGCCGTTAGGGATAAGTTTCTCAAAAGAGCAGCAAAAAGCCTCAACAACCTGGAAAAACTGGTCCAGGACCTGATCATTCTCAACCAGATGGAAAGCGGTGTCATCCGTTTCACCATGGCCCCCTTCGACCTGAAGGAACCCATCATGGAAGTGATGGAACAACTGGAAGACAAGGCACAAAAAAGAGGTGTAAAAATAAATTTCCAATACCAAAAAGACCAATCTTACCGGACCTTGGCCGATAGGGACAAAATATACAGGGTTTTCCAAAATCTGGTTTCCAATGCCATCAAATACAATAAAGAAGGCGGTGAGGTAAACATCAGTTTAAAAAACCACAAAAACCACGTGACCATCAAAGTGAAAGACGAAGGGATGGGCATACCGCCCGAAGATCTCAAAAGAATATTCGAAAGGTTTTACAGGGTTGAGAAAAGCCGGTCCAGGGAGAAGGGCGGAACAGGCTTGGGCCTGGCCATTGTCAAACATATTTTGGAGGGACACAAAAGCAAAATTTCCGTCAGCTCCGCTGTCAGCAAAGGTTCTATTTTCAGTTTCGACCTCCCTTTGGCAAAACCCGCCGGCAGCGTGCCTGACAAGGCCTGAAATCCGCTCCTCTCTGCCCCATAGTAAAGAAGTTGTCGCCAAAATTTCCATCCTTTTTCAATTTTGCGTAATTTCGCAGCCTTGTCAGGATAAACCGTCCGCATGAAAAAAGCAAACTTCAAAGACCTCATACTGTTTGAAAACCAGGACTACATGGTGGTGAACAAACCTCCTTATCTTTCCTCTTTGGACGACAGACACGAGGCCGAAAACATGCTGCACCTGGCCAAACTTTATACGGAAGGTGCACAGCTGTGCCATCGGCTTGACAAGGAAACGTCAGGCTGTCTGGTCATTGCCAGGCATCCGGAAGCGTACAGGCACATAGCCCTCCAGTTTGAAAACAGGACAGTAGAAAAAATCTACCATGCGGTAGTAGAAGGCATCCATGATTGGGATGGATTGCAGGTAGACAGAAATCTCACCGCCAGCAAAAACGGGATAGCAAGAATTTCAATTAACGGAAAACCTGCCCAGACGCTTTTCAAAACATTAAAGACCTATTTTACCCATAGCCTGATTGCCTGTAAACCCATTACCGGCAGGCTGCATCAGATACGGGTGCATTTGGCCTATTTGGGAGCGCCTATCTGTGGAGACGAGCTGTACGGCGGCAAGCCTCTCTACCTGTCCGCCTTAAAGAAAAAATTCAACCTCAAAAAAGGTTCTGAAGAAAAGCCGATCATGCAAAGGGTCGCCTTACATGCTTCCTCCATCGTCTTTGAGGGATTGGATGGCGCCACCATCCGGGTAGAGGCCCCCTATCCAAAGGATTTTGAAGTATTGGTGAAACAGCTGGAAAAAAACAGCTGATATACTAATAAAAGCGAGAGACCGGTAGATGGAAATGGCCGGTAGAAAAAAGATTTAAGAAATAATGCGGCAGTTGGGTGGCTTATTCTGGTGAAAATAAGGCAGTAAACTACCAATTCTTTTGCAAATGAATTTTATTACTTCTATCTTTGTGTCCCTTTTTGAGGGTGAAATGTATTTAACAAGCTAATAATTAAACAATTACACAGTGGATACTTTAAGCTACAAGACCAAATCGGCAAATGACGCTACTGTACAAAAGGAGTGGGTAATAGTGGATGCCCAATCCCAGGTACTGGGCAGATTTGCCAGTGAGGTGGCGAAAATGTTGAGAGGGAAGCACAAGCCGAACTTTACCCCTCATGTGGACTGCGGAGACAATGTGATTGTCATCAATGCAGAGAAAGTCCGCCTGACAGGGAGAAAATGGAACCAGAAGGTATATGTCCGCCATACTGGCTACCCCGGAGGTCAACGGATCGCCACTCCAAAAATTTTGATGGAGAAATCACCAAGAACCTTGGTGGAAAAGGCAGTAAAGGGCATGTTGCCTAAGACCCGTCTGGGAAGAAAACTTTACACCAACCTGTATGTATATGCCGGTTCGGAGCATCCCCATAGTGCCCAGAAACCAAAAGAAATAAAATTTTAATGCTAGCCGTCAATGGAAGTAATTAACACGATTGGAAGAAGAAAAACATCTGTGGCGAGGATTTACCTTAAAGCAGGAAACGGCAACATCACTGTTAACAACAGGACGTTGGACGCATATTTTCCTTTTGACCTGCACCAGATTGTGGTAAAGCAGCCCCTGGTACTTGTCAACGAGGACGGCGCCTATGACATCAAGATCAATGTCGACGGCGGGGGAATCAAAGGACAGGCAGAGGCCATCCGAATGGCAATCTCCAGGGCCTTGTGTGAGGTAAACAGTGAATTCAGGGGTCCGCTGAAAAAAGAAGGATTCCTTACCCGTGATTCCAGAATGGTGGAACGTAAGAAAGCGGGACGCAGAAAAGCCCGAAGAAGATTCCAGTTCTCCAAACGTTAATCCCGGAGTACTTACTGATTATAAAAACAATTATATATTAAATGGCCAATATAGAATATAAAGACTTACTGGATGCTGGTGTTCACTTCGGACACTTAACGAGAAAGTGGGATCCCAGAATGGCGCCGTACATCTTCATGGAGAAAAACGGTATCCATATCATTGATCTGAATAAAACGCTTGTTTGCCTTGAAGAAGCATCCAACGCAATCAAGCAGGTAGTACGCTCAGGCAAAAAGATTTTGTTTGTGGCTACTAAAAAACAAGCCAAGGATTTGGTGGCTGAAGAAGCCAAAAGGCTGAAAATGCCCTATGTGACCGAAAGATGGCTGGGTGGTATGATGACTAACTTTGCCACCATCCGCAAATCGCTCAAGAAGATGTCTTCTATCGACAAGCTGGTAAAGGATGAGTCCTATAAGAACCTGGCGAAAAAAGAGCGGCTCATGATCAGCAGACAGCGTGAGAAGTTGGAAACCGTGCTGGGTGGCATCTCGGATCTGACCAGATTGCCTGCTGCCCTTTTCATTGTGGACATCAAAAGGGAACACATCGCACTTTCTGAAGCCAAAAAATTAGGTATCCCTGTATTTGCATTGGTGGATACGAATTCCAATCCCAATGAGGTGGATTTCCCCATCCCTGCCAATGATGACGCTTATAAATCCATATCTCTTTTGGTGAAGGCCTTCGGTGCCGCCATCGAAGAAGGATTGGCTGAACGTAAAAAAGACAAAGACGAAGCCAAACTTTCCGAAGAGGAAGAAGCTAAAAAAGCAGCCGACGCTGAAACAAAAGAATAATCCACTATGACATTATAATTAATGGAAAATTGAACACAGGGCCTGTGCCACGTGTTCAATTTTTTGTTTTTTACAGTCAAAATAGATCAACCTTAATTTTAATAAAACAAGAAATACAATGGCTATTACTGCACAAGAGGTAAACAAACTGAGACAAATGACCGGAGCCGGTATGATGGACTGTAAAAAAGCCCTTACCGAAGCAGAAGGAGATTTTGAAAAAGCTATTGACATCCTTAGAAAAAAAGGACAAAAGGTGTCTGCTTCCAGAGCCGACAGAGAAACTAAAGAAGGTGTGGTGGTAACCCATGTAAGTGCAGACGGGAAGGTAGGTACACTTGTTTCCTTGACTTGTGAGACAGATTTCGTGGCCAAAAACGAGGAGTTCGTCTCCTTTGCCAATGCCATCCTTCAAGCAGCAGTGGAAAACAGACCTGCTTCCGTAGAAGCCATATTGGCCCTGCCTTTCGAAGGCATTACCATCGGCGAGAAAATCACAGAAATGACCGGAAAAATAGGTGAAAAAATAGAGGTTTCCCACTACGAACAAGTAGAAGGCGAAGCGGTTGTTCCCTATATCCATTCCAACGGGAAATTGGGCGTGTTGGTGGCGCTTAAAAACGTAAACGGTGCTGAGGTGGATGAAGCTGGAAAAGACGTGGCCATGCAGATTGCCGCCATGAATCCGGTAGCCGTGGACAAAGACGGTGTGGATGCCACTGTGGTGGAAAGAGAGATAGAGGTAGGTAAGGAACAGGCCAGGCAAGAAGGCAAGCCCGAGCAAATGCTGGAAAAAATTGCTTTAGGCAAATTGAACAAGTTTTATAAAGACAATACCTTGCTGAGCCAGGCTTTCGTAAAAGACAGCAGCAAGACCATCGCCCAATACCTGGACGATGTAAGCAAAGGACTTACTGTCTCCGAATTCAAGAGGGTGTCCATCGGATAATCGATGCACCTGTTTGCATAGAATACCAAAACCTGGCTGATGGCCAGGTTTTGGTATTCTCTTCGCATCGGGTCCCATCGGTGTTAATCCATGGGATCTGTGGAATGCTGAAGGATTATCATCAACCAACGCCAATCCGGGTGCTTATAACAGCATTTTACCATCCCCGATAATTTCCTTATGGTCAAAGGCCAGTGAAGGCAGGTCTTCGAGGGGAAACCATCCGGCATTCCGGCTGTCAGATCCTGGTTTTACGTTTGTTTTTTGCTCTTTGCTGACTTTAAAGAAATAGGCCACGGACACGGTCCAACCCCGTGGGTCCCTGTCTTTTTTCCCATATACCCCCACCAACTGTTCTGTTACATCCCCCATCTCCAGATGCGTTTCTTCCCGAAGCTCCCTCTTGCAGGCCTCAAAGGGTTCTTCATCTTCCTCCACAAATCCCCCGGGCAAAGCCCACTTCCCCTCAAACGGATCAGCTTTCCGCTCAATGAGCAATAAAGTCAGGTCGTCTTCACATACCACCACAGCATCAGTGGTCAAGGCAGGACGGGGAAAGGAATAGGTATAACCCATATTTTAGAAGTTAATCTCTGGAGTTTCACAATAACTGCGCCGAAAAAGGACGGCAACCCGGCCTGCTAAAAGCGCAGGTACAAACGAAAATTATGAACGGGGATTTTATGCCGTTTACCTAATAAGCGACATGAGCCTGAACCGTCCATGTCTTTTAAATCCCGGTTTATTTTTTATCTGAATTCATCAGTTCCTCGATCTCCTCCGCCTCTATCGGTATGTTTTTCATCAGGTCAAGATTGCCTTTTTCTTGAATGACGATGTTGTTTTCAAGCCGAATGCCTATGTTTTCTTCCCGGATATAAATCCCCGGCTCGACCGTAAACACCATTCCCGGCTGGATAGGTTCATACATGGTGCCCACATCATGCACGTCCAATCCCAGGTGATGAGACGTACCATGCATAAAATATTTTTTGAAGGCGGGCCATTTGGGATCCTGGTTTCTGATGTCCGTATCATTGATCAGTCCCAAGCTCTTCAATTCCGATTCCATGATCAAACCTATTTCCTTATGATATTCCTGTATGCTGACACCCGGCCGCAACATGGTGATGGCCTGTCTCTGGACCCGCAAAACAGCATCATATACTTTACGCTGCCTTTTGGTAAACTTACCGCTCACCGGAATGGTGCGGCTCATATCTGCGTTATAATTCCCATATTCTGCACCCACATCAAAAAGAATCAGGTCCCCTTTTTCACAGGTAGCATTGTTTTCTATGTAATGAAGCACGCAGGCATTGGCGCCGGAAGCGATGATGGGCTGATAAGCAAAGCCCATGCTTTGATTCCGCAGGAATTCATGAATGAATTCCGCCTCAATTTCATACTCTTTTACGCCTGGTTTAACAAAAGACAATACCCTTCTGAATCCCTTTTCTGTTATCCCACACGCAAACGCCATCTGGTTGATCTCCTTTTTGTCTTTGACGGACCGGAGCTTGTGCATGACAGGAGCCAGTCTATGGTACTGGTGAAGGGGATATCTTTCCCTGCAGTGCTTGATAAACCTGGCATCCCTGGTTTCTACGTTGACATCAGCCCTGAGGTGCTCATTGGTATTGAGAAACACGTGCTTGCTTAAAGCCATTAGGGTATTGAACAGGCCGTCAAATGATGACACCCATTGGACGTTCTTGATCCCTGACAGTGCAGTGGCTTCCTCAGGAGTCAGCTTATGGCCTTCCCAAGTAGCTATTTTCTCATTGGTTTTTTTCACAAACAAAATCTCCTGCATAGCCGGGTCCGGAAAATCCGGACAAACAACCAATATGGTTTCCTCCTGGTCAATCCCGGTGAGATAGAAGAGGTCATTGTTCTGCCGGAAACGCATGGTCCCATCCGCATTGGTGGGCATGATGTCATTGGAATGGAATACCGCGATGGATTTAGAAGACAGCTTGTCCTTCAGTTTTTTCCGGTTATTGATATAAAAAGATGAATCAATGGGTTGGTAACGCATAGAAAACTATATTTTGATCTAAAAGAATACAAAGTTAAAGCTTTATTACACTAAACGTAACAATTAACCGGCGGATTATGACCCTCCTAAAAAGCTTTCTCCGAATACATCTCCGGCAAGGGCTTCTTATGGGTAAGTTCATGGCGTCAACATCATAAGCGCGGATGACTTATTTCAGGTTAGGCACTTGATTCACAATAAAGTCTGTTATTTTTGTAAATAATTTAAGGGAAGAAATAGATAAATGTCTTATCAGATAAAAGAACTGACCAACGGGATCAGAATCGTTCATCATGAAATCACGCATACACGGATGGTACATTGCGGATTCGTGCTGGATATTGGCAGCAGGGATGAGCAACCCGAACAGGAGGGTTTGGCCCACTTTTGGGAACACATGGCTTTCAAGGGAACAAAAAAAAGAAAGGCCTTTCACATTCTTAACCGGCTGGACTCCGTCGGGGGGGAACTGAACGCCTATACCACCAAAGAAAAAATCTGCTTTCATAGTACGGTCTTGAAAGAGCATTGGAAGAAAGCCACCGAATTGCTGTGTGACATCACTTTCAACAGCATTTTCCCAAAAAAACAAATCGAAAAGGAGCGGCAGGTTATTCTGGAAGAAATGGCCATGTACAGGGATTCCCCGGATGATGCTATCCAGGATGAGTTTGACGAACTGCTTTTCCCGGATCATGCATTGGGCAGAAATATTTTGGGAACGGAAAAAACGGTTTCCAGCTTTCAGCAGCAGGATTTCCTGGATTTCATTGCGTCCAAAATGGACACCTCAAAGATTGTCTTTTCGGTAGTAGGTAACATCAGCTTTACTAAAATATTGAGACAACTCGTCCCTTTTTTGGAAAGCATCCCATCCAAAAGGAGTGATCACGTTCGTTCCAAAATAACGCCATACCAACCTAAAACAGCCATCATATATAAAGAAATCACCCAGGCACATTGTGCCATGGGCAAACCTGCCTTGTCCATACATCACGCCAACCGGTTCAAGCTTTTTCTTCTGAACAATGTACTGGGAGGTCCCAGCATGAACTCAAGGTTGAATCTTGCGTTAAGGGAAAAGCATGGGCTGGTGTACAGCGTGGAGTCGGTTTACCAGGCTTTTACTGACACAGGATTTATAGGGATTTTCTATGGAACAGAGGAGAAGACTGCTCCCAGAGCAAGAAAAATCGTATTAAAAGAGATACAAAAGCTGAGGGAAAAGCCCTTGGGAACTTTGCAACTACACATGGCCAAAGAACAGACCATAGGCCAGCTGGCCATGGCTGAAGAGAATTATTCCGGATTGATGATGATCTACGGCAAAAACCTTTTGGATAAAGATTATATTGAGCCACTGGACAGCATTTTCGACACGATCAAAAGCACTACTGCCGTCGAGCTGCAGGATCTGGCTCAATCGGTCTTTGATGCGGAACGTTTCAGTTTTCTGACTTATCTGCCAAAATAACATGATAGACGAAGCCTTATTTCAATACTGCGTAGACTACAGCAGCCCGGAAGATGATATCCTGGCGTACATCAACAGGCAAACCCATTTGAAGGTATTAAAGCCTCGCATGCTCTCCGGACCGGTCCAAGGCAAATTTTTGGAACTGATCTCTAAACTGCACCGCCCCCAACTGGCACTTGAAATAGGCACCTACACGGGTTATGCAACCATCTGCATGGCCCGGGGACTGGGAAAAGGAGGGAAAATAGTTACCTTGGACATCAATGAGGAACTGGAAAACATGGTCAGCGGCTTTTTCCGGAAATCCGGTCTTCAGGACTGTATTGATTACCGCATAGGCAATGCCTTGGAATTGATCCCTGAAATTGAGGGGAATTTCGACCTTGTCTTTATCGATGCTGACAAAACCAATTATGCGGAATATTACGATATGGTCGTTGAAAGAATGAATGATGGAGGCATCATTCTGGCTGATAACATACTTTGGTCAGGGAAAGTATTGGCAAAATACCGGAAGAAACTGGATAAGGACACCAAAGCTATCCTGGATTTCAATGAAAAAGTTTTAAATGATCCTAGAGTGGAAAATGTTATATTGCCCATCAGGGATGGGATCATGATGGCCAAAAAAATTTAAAAGCTGGTAATCTATGCAAAGAAAGATTTTTGTTGTTTTCTTATTCTTTACTCTGACAAACATTCAGGTGATGGGCCAGGTACCCCAGGTACCCCAGGTAATCTATTTTGCCGACATGTCTTTAAGACTCAATGAGCAGGCCAGGCGGGAAATCCAGGCGGATGTGAACGCACTCTATAGAAACGCCACCTATTTCCAGACAAAACTTGACCGGGTAAATCTCTATATGCCCATTGTGGAAAGGGTACTCAGAGAACAAGGTGTGCCGGAGGATTTCAAATACCTGGTAATACAGGAAAGCAGCCTTATCCCCGATGCGGTATCCACGTCCAATGCCGTGGGTTTTTGGCAGTTTAAGAAGGGTACTGCCGAAGAGGTCTTTATGCGGGTAGACAATCAGGTGGATGAACGCAAAAATATCGTTTCTTCTACGAGAGGCGCCGCCGCATATCTGAAAAAACATCAAAATCACTTGGACAATTGGGCCTGTGCCCTGGTCTCCTATCAGATGGGCCTGGGTGGAGCCAGAGGATATTTCAAGGACCAGTTCAAGGGCAAAAGAACCATGGACATTGACCGGAACAGCCATTGGTACCTGAAGAAATTCCTCGCTCATAAAATCGCATTTGACGGGCAGACGGGCAGGCTTGTGAGCAATGGAAATTTTTTACATGAATACCCGGTCAAAGGGCCGACAACCCTTTCGGCTGTAGCAAAAACCCTGGGAGTAAGTGAATCCCATCTGAAAGAATATAACAAATGGACCAACGGCCAAATACCTGGAGACCGAACCTACGTGGTTACTTACATCCTAAAAGACATCGCTCCAGTACGGCCTGCGATTGCCAGTAGCCAAAGCCCGACTCCGGATGCCCGTGTCCAGCCTGCCCGGAGAAACGCCCAGGGATTCCCGCGGGTTACCGGCAACCAAAACAAGGCGGTGCAACCCAACGAGATAAGGGTAAACAACATCAAAGGGATTTTGGCGCTTAAAGACGGCAGCCAGACTTACCTGGCCAACCAGGCAAGGGTCAGCGAAAGAAGAATCAGAAAGGCAAACGACCTGAAAAAATCCGATCCGATTCAGGCCGGACAGTATTACTACACAAAGAAAAAAAAGGCAAAGGCTGAAGTGGAGGAACATATCGTTCAACCGGGTGAAACCCTTTGGCAGATCTCACAGCTATACGGAATCAGGCTGCATTCGCTAAAGGCCAAAAACCGGATTTACAAAGACAAAGACCTTCAGCCGGGTATGGTGTTGAAATTGAGGGGATACCTCAAGAGAAACGAAGAAATCCCCATGGCCAGACAGCTGCCGATGGCTCAAAACCCTGCTCCTCCGCAAAACAGGGAGGTGGCAGAAAACAAAACGCCAACCGTTACCACATCGACCAACAGCGGAAGCCAAAGTTCCGGGCCGGCGGCATCGCCCCCTCCCCGGCAAAACAGCGAAGAATATTTGGTGCAGCCGGGTGATACCCTTTATGCGATTTCAAGAAAACACGGTATTACCATTGACCAGTTAAAAACGTGGAACAATCTGGGGGATGATCACATTATCAAAGTCGGACAGAAGTTAATCATTCATAAATAAGTCGAAGAATTTCTTAAAATCAACTTATATTTGCTTTTTATCCAGCCCCAGCTTTCAGATTTATGCATTTCATAAGGTTAGCCGTTTTATTTTGTTTGCTATTTGCAATTCAGGGTGTTAAAGCACAGGACACTGACATTCTTAGCAAAGCGGATACGGTGATTATCAGCGGGGACACCTTGATCATGCTTGGGGACTCCCTGATCTTCACACCAAAATCCAAAGAAATCTACTGGAGGCACGGTGGTAACTTCAATTTGGGCTTGCAGCAGGTAAGTCTCAGTAACTGGGCGGCGGGCGGTGCCAGTTCTTTTGCTCTCAATTCGGGTTTACAGCTGTTTGCTAATTATAAAAAAGACAACATCATTTGGGACACCAAATTAACGGTCAATTATGGCCTTAACCGGCAGACGGGAAGGGCTTTTGCGACCAGAAAAACCAATGATAACTTTATATTCACCAGCAAATACGGCCGTCAGCTAAGTGACAAAATCTACCTTTCTACCCAGTTAGATGCAAGAACCCAACTCTTGCACGGTTACCGGTATTTTAGACCTGCAGGAGCGGAACAGGAAAGCCGCAATCGAATATCAGATTTTCTGAGCCCGGGTTATATCCAATCCTCTACCGGTCTGAACTATCAGAAAGAATACAATGGCAACAGGTTCTCCACCATTGTCTCTCCCTTTACGGGAAGGTTCACCATCGTGCTGGATGACTCCCTGAGCCGGGCCGGGGCATTTGGTGTGATTCCCGGAGAACAGGTCCGGCCGGAAGCGGGGATGTCGATGACTTCATCCATTGACACACAGTTGATGGAAAATATACGGTGGAAAGCTGACCTGAATATCTTCTCCAACTATGAAAAACTGGGAAATATGGTGATCAACTTCAACTCCGTGATCAGTATGAAGGTCAACAGGTATATTACCACCCGGATAGAGACCGTCATGATCTATGACGAAAGCGTATTCATAGAACAGGATGACGGCACCTCCTCCAGAGCAATCCAGTTACAGAACCTTATCAATTTTGGTATCGGGGTGGATTTTTAAAAATCGGTTTCAAGACCAAATCTTCTTTGGAGCTCTTTCAACGCAGGTGATTTATCCAGTAAATAGGTGAGTTTCTCCCTCGAAGTATACAGGTTTTTGGCAGGATCTACTTCCTCCTCTCGGATTTCAAATGCCACTTCCAACGCTGCATGCTGAAGTTTTTTCCGCAGCATCCCGGTCAACTCGGGCTTCACTTTGATAAAAATATCCTCCTGAAGTCCCCCGCTAAGGATAAAAACAACCTGTGATTCATGGATTTCGTAGGGCTGTTTTAGAACCGCAACCTCAAGGTTTTTGTGATTTGCTTTAAAAGCAAGTATCACCTCTTCCAAAGCATTCTTCAGGCTATCTTCCGTCAATGGAAGGGTTTTGCTTTCCTTTATAGGTTCAGTTTCCTCCGCAGGAGCCTCCGGCAGGGCCTCCTCGGTCAGTTTGGGCTTGGCCGCCATTTGTTTCCTTACAGCCGTGATACTGGAGGGGATGGACAGCGTCTTTTTAACCTCGGATTTGACCGCACCCATGTCTTTAGCCCCCACAGCAGGGCCTTGAACGGGAGCGTTATCATCCGTCAGTTCAGGCGTTAGGCTTTTTTTTTTGCCCCATTCCCGGCAACGGCAGCCAGCGACAAGGCATGGGGTAATTTGGCCAGCTTCATCAACACCAATTCTACATGCAGCCGCTGGTTTTTGCTGCTCTTATAGCTCAGGTCAGCTTGGTTACAGATATTCAGTGACGAAAGCAAAAAGGAGACTGAGGCTTTACCCGCTTGCTCTACGTACCTGGATCTTGCCGTTTCTGAAACCTGAAGGAGTGTGGCCATGTCCGGATCTTTACAAACCAGCAGTTCCCTGAAATGCTCGCTCAACCCAACCAGGAAATTATGTCCGTCAAACCCCTTTTTTAGAATTTCATCAAAAACCAGCAAGGCCGATGAAATACTTTCGTCCAACAACGCTTCGGTCACTTTAAAATAATAATCGTAATCCAGTATGTGAAGATTGCTGATGGTTTCCTGATAGGTCACCTTTTTGCCTGCCGAAAAAGTCACGATGAGATCAAATATGGATAAGGCATCCCGCAAAGCGCCATCTGCCTTGGTAGCTATCAGCCTCAAAGCCTCCTCCTCATAATCGATTTCTTCGGTACGGGCAATATAAGCAAGGTGATCTGCAATGTCTTTGATCTGTATCCTATTGAAATCAAAAATCTGACATCTGGAAAGGATGGTGGGGATAATCTTATGTTTCTCGGTGGTGGCAAGGATGAAGATCGCGTATTTGGGAGGTTCTTCCAGGGTTTTCAAAAAGGCATTGAACGCCTGGTTAGAGAGCATGTGCACCTCATCAATGATGTATATCTTGTATTTACCTTTTTGGGGGGGATACCTCACCTGATCTACCAGGCTCCGTATATCATCCACCGAATTGTTGGACGCGGCATCCAGTTCATGGACATTGAAAGAACTGTTGCTGTTGAAAGCCAGGCAGGAATCACATTGATTGCAGGCCTCGCCTTCTTCTTTCAGGTTTTCACAGTTGATGGTTTTAGCCAAAATCCGGGCACAGGTGGTTTTCCCTACCCCCCTTGGCCCACAAAACAAAAATGCCTGTGCAAGGTGGCTGTTTTTTATGGCATTCTTCAGTGTGGTCGTAATGTGCTTTTGTCCCACCACACTTTTGAAATCCGAAGGTCTATATTTCCTGGCTGAAACAACAAAATTTTCCATCACCGCAAGTTATAAAATTAATCGAATTTAAGATTCCAAATCCTGACATTTTAAACACATGACTTTTTCAATAACTTCCACGTAAAGCATTTAAAAATCCAATGACAACCCCGTCTTGAATGAAAATATCAGATTGGTAATCGGTACGATCGGCTTGTCTTCATATCCCAGATCAAAGGAATTGGTAAACGACAACCTGTCAGTGAATTTGGTATTCAGCACGATCGAAGTACTGATCCGGTGACGAAAGTCATTTATGCTCGCATCATATCCCGTTTGATAATAGCTGACGGTATTGATGTCCACATACTGGTTGAGCGTGGCCCTTAGGGAGAGGTAATTGGAGCTTTTTACAAAATCCACCTCCACAAACTCTTCTGTATAGGGATGAAACCACCGTTCCCATTCATAAAATCCCCCAACTCCCAAAATAAAGGTTACCTTTTCATTTTTGATCATCCTGAGCCTTACAGATCCTCCCCCGAGCCATCTTGGATCAAGACCCCGGAAATTATCAAATGAGTATTGCACATAAGTTTCGTAATTGATGTTGTTCTCCCGCAAGAAATTTGCCCTGCCGTGGATAAAACCAAAATTCAGAAAGTCACTCTCATTGATCCGCAGATAATCAAATTTGGATACCAGAATATAAGCATGGCGTTTTGGATAATACATGCTGTTGATGTCCAGGTTATACCCAAACAGGTTGACAGGTGCATCTGCCGCAGCACTTCTATTGTAGATATTCAGGCCAAAAGTAGTCTTGAACATAAAAGTTTTTGCCGTGTCTTTCTCCATCCGGAGCCTTTCTATGTTCAATATTTGGGCGTGTGTTGAAAAGGAGACCACCAAAAACGCAAGAAGCGTCAGAATTTGTTTAACAACCAAAATTTCTGTAGTTAATTAATTCAGGGATTTTTTTACAAAAATAGAGAAGATTAAACAAAATGCCAGTTCAGCCAAGTTCAGGACCGCAGATGAGATAATACCGATGAGGATCTCCTTTGTACAAATTGCTTTTTAGGTACATGCGGATCAGTTCCCGCTGTACCTCAAACCCCGCTTCCTTCAGCCCTTCAATCAGGTTTTTTTTGTCCATGGCAATGTCCAACACGAGCCTTTCCCCAGAAAACTTATGGATGGCGCTTTTTAACAAGCGGAGGGCAAACGCATCCTCATATGCCACCATGGGTCCTAGCTGTATATACCGGGAACCTTTACGGCAAAACAGAAAACCTTTCAATTCTTCTTCCTCCCAGATGCCCATCGCCCCTTCGGGAAAAGTACGGCGCAGATGTCTCAGAACAGCCTGCCGGTCGGCTCCAAAAACCGGGATATCGAGCTTTAAAATAGTTGTCATGTCTTTTTCTTCAATAGGCCGCATGTGGACCATCGCTTCATCCGGAATCATCTTGCTCTGATCAACCCTGACCATTCTGTTCAGGGAATATTCTTTCTCAAATCCCAGTTTCTTATACACATGAAAACCCGCGGGGGTAGCATCCAACTTGACAGAGCTGCAATCCTGCAGCCGGTCAATAATTGCCCCCATCAGGGATTGGCTGATCCCCCTGCCACGGTAGCGCTTATCGACCAGCATCATTCCTATCCACGAAAGCCGGTTCTGGTAGTTGATAGCCGTGACGGTGGCAACTGTCTCTCCATCCACCTCTGCTTTCAAACACAGATGGGGGTTCTGCTCATAAAATAATTTCCAATCCTCAACCGTTTGGTTCCAGCCCTCTTCGTCTTTTAAACGCATGGCCACTTCCAGATCCTTGAATTCCAGATTTTTAATCCCAAAGTCAATATCCATAATCATCAGTTTTTCCCTCCCAAAGATCGGCGTTTAAGCCCTAACATAAAATTTTTTACACCTGTTGGGATTTTTTTTCTATTTTAGACAATCAATATACCCATTCTGTGGCAAAAAAAATCTAATTCAAAACCCAAAATGGTCGCGACTTTAATAAAACTTGAATTGTTAAAAAGGATCAGGTCCACATCATTTGCGAGAAGTCTGACCATTGGGATTTTCATTTTCTTTTTGGCTTTTTTGCTTCTGAGCTACTTGTTTTTATTTGGTTTAAGCCTTAATCATATTGTAAAAAATATCCTCGGACAGGATGACACTGTTTTTTTCATCAACAGTTGTCTATTGTATTTTTTTCTTCTGGAACTGATATACCGCTATTTCATACAGCAGCTCCCGGTCATCACCCTCGAAAATTTCCTGCACCTGCCCATTCCTAAATCGGGAATCATCCATTTTTTGTTGCTGGGGTCATTTATATCCCCCCTGTCCATAGTGGGCTTGCTATTGTTCGGGCCCTTTGCTATGACCGAAATCAAATACACGTTCGGGCCTGTCCCTGCTTACATCTGGCTAGGATCAATCATGCTTACAAGCTGGTCAATACATTGGTTCATGCTATGGTTCAAGCAGCGGTTTGAAGACAATATCCCGGCCATGCTTCTTGTTTTTACCGGATTATTGCTGAGTATAGGAGCCAGTTACTATGGTTATTATGATTTGGGTGCGTTTTTCGAACCCGTTTTTACGTTTGCCCTTGAAAGCCCTGTTCCCATCTTTCTGCTAATTATCATTTTGGTTTGCAGCTACTTTCTCTGCTTTGCCTTTTACAAGCAAAACGCCTATTTGGAAGAGTTAAGTGAAGAGGAAAATTTAAGTTTTGCCAATCACAGCTTCGGTTTTCTCTCCAAGTTCGGGTTGGCCGGAGAGATGGCCAATCTGGAGTGGAAGCTGATCTTAAGGCATAAAAAAAGCCGGACTTACCTTACGTTCTGTCTGATTTTCCTATTATATGGCCTGATCTTTTATAACAACCCCCTCTACCTTTCCGAACATGGTTTCAGCTATATTTTTATTTTCGTGGGCACATTCATCACCGGGATTTTCATGTTACAATACGGGCAGTTGTTTCTGAGTTGGAATTCTCCCGCATTTGATTTTTATATTTATCAAAGAAATGGCCTCAAAGCATTGGTCAAGGGAAAATACCTGATATTTGGGGGTATTTCGTGCCTTTGTTTTTTGCTTTCTCTTCCGTATGCTTATTTTGGATGGGAAATTTTGTGGATACACCTCGCCACTTTTTTGTTTAATATGGGAGTAACCATGCACCTGGTCGTTTATCTTTCACTGTGGAAACCCAAGCCTATGGATCTTAATAAAGGCGCCATGTTCAATTATGAAGGTATGGGCATGTCTCAGTTTTTGATGATTATTCCACTGCTAATGGGCCCCTACTTGATATTTCTTCCATTTGCGCTATGGATCGGCGACTATGCAGGGTTGGTGGCACTGGGTATTGCAGGCCTCTTCGGTATTCTGGCGTTTCCTCTTATTTTAACAAGAATCCAAACCGCAGTGGCGAAAAAAAGGTATGAAATATCATCTTCATTCCGGCAAGAACTATGATAAGAATCGAAAAACTGAAAAAGAAATACCGGGACAATACGGCTTTGGACATTCCCGAACTTTCCATCCCTAAATCGCAATGTTTCGGGCTTGTGGGCAACAACGGAGCTGGAAAGACCACTATGTTCCGTATTCTGCTGGATTTAGTGAGGGCGACGAAAGGCAGGGTCTTGGTGGATGAGGAAGATGTAAGCAAAGGAGAGCAATGGAAAACCAAAGTGGGGGCTTTTCTGGACGAGCATATGCTTTTATCTTATCTTACCCCGGAGGAATATTTTGCGGCCTTGAGAAAGATTTACCGGCTTTCGGAACAGGACCTGATGCTTCATCTTGAAAAATTCAAGGATTTCTTCAACGATGAGGTTTTGGGCAAAAACAAATACATCAGGGACCTGTCCAAGGGTAACATCAAAAAAGTAGGCATCGCGGCGGCCATGCTCGGACATCCCGAAGCCGTTCTGCTGGACGAACCTTTTGAAAATCTGGATCCAAGCTCCCAAAACCGGCTTAAGAGACTTATACTTAATGAAAGGGAGACCAATTTGGTCACCTTTCTTATTTCAAGCCACGACCTGAACCATGTCACCGAGCTGTGTGACCGGATAGTTCTTCTTGAAAAGGGAAGGATCGTGAAGGATTTACAGGAAAGGGATGATATGTCCGCGATTCTGAACGAGTATTTCAATGTGACTTAGCTCACACAAAGCAGCCCTCCATAGCAATTCAATTGGTATTTTTTTCAAAATGTCATAATTTGCCTTTTATACTACGGTAAAAATTATGGCCAAAGAACCTTTCCAAACCAGAAGAAAATTTCTCAAAAAAACAGCCTTGGGATCATTCGCCACGCTTTTGGGCGCAGAAGTGGTTTTTGCAATGCCAAAAGGATACATCCCCTTGGCCCTACAGGAAGTCAATGATCCCTACCGGCTATTCGGAAAACACAAGGACATGGTCGTTCTAAACGACCAGCCCTGGAATGTGGAGTCTCAGGCCCACATCCTTGATGACTATGTCACTCCTGCTGACAAAATGTTTATCCGGAACAACGGACACATACCTGAAAAAACAGATGTGGAGGGATGGACCCTGACCGTTAAGGGAGAGTCCGTTACCGCGGAAAAAACCTACACCCTTCAGGAATTGAAGACCAAATTCCCTAAACATACCTATCACCTGGTGCTGGAATGCGGGGGGAACGGCCGCAGTGAGTTTTACCCCCCTGCGGAGGGTAACCAGTGGACGGTGGGAGCCGTTTCCTGTGCTGAATGGACGGGTGTGAGACTGAGAGATATTTTGGATGACGTAGGAATCAAAAACAACGCTGTCTATGTAGGATATCATGCGACAGATACTCATCTAAGCCGGGATCCCAACAAGGAATCCATCTCAAGGGGAGTGCCCATAGCAAAGGCAATGGAGGATGAAACACTGATTGCATTTCAGATGAATGGCAAGGATATTCCCCTTGAGCACGGGTATCCACTCAGAATGATTGCATCCGGTTTCCCTGCCTCGGTCTCGGGCAAATGGCTAAAAGCCCTTTCGGTTCGGGACAAGGTCCATGACGGAGAAAAAATGGCACCCCCATCTTATTCCATTCCCTGCGATCCGGTGGAACCTGGAGCAGAAGTCCCCAATGAAAGCATGTGTGTGATAGAAAAAATGCCCGTCAAATCCTTGATCACCTATCCCAAAAGCGGCGCCATGATCAAGGAAAATACGGTATTGGATATCCGTGGGCATGCCTGGACCGGAGAAGATTATATTGAAATGATGGAATATTCCATCGACTTCGGTGCTACCTGGCATCCTTGTTCCCTGCAAAAAGGGAAAAATAAATATGCCTGGCAGCGGTTCAGCGCCAAGATAAACTTCCCAAAGAAAGGATACTATGAGGTATGGGCAAAGGCAAAAGACAATACCGGGGTAAGCCAGCCTATGCTAAGCCCCAGTTGGAATCCAAAAGGTTACGTGAACAACGCCTGTCATAGAATAGCCATCAAAGTTACTTGAGTATGCCTTTTTTTCGAAGAAATAACCTTAAAACCTCCTGGGGAATCCTGATAGCGCTCGTTGTCTTGGTATTGGCGCTTATCGGGTTTGTCATCTATCTTCAGACAGACCCTGATTTCAGTTCTTTTTATAAAGAAGAAAAACAGGAATCCCCTATACCCTTGGATGAGATTGAAGACCGTATTGAAGATGGTATCCATGTTCAGACGGGCCTGGTGGCTGATGAAGGGTTGCATCTCGTCATAGCCAACTGCACCGCCTGTCATTCGGCCATGCTGATCACCCAAAACCGGGCAGACAGAGACGGCTGGAAAAAGATGATCCGCTGGATGCAGGAAACCCAAAATCTCTGGGATTTGGGAGCTAATGAAGAAATCATCCTGAATTATCTGTCCCAAAACTATGCCCCTAAAAAAAGGGGACGGAGGGCTCCGCTTACTGACATTGAATGGTATGAACTGAAGTAACACCTCAGGGGCTTTCCGCTAAAAACACCTGAATAAACCGCTTCCCTTCCTTTTCCACATACCTGTTAAAAGCTATCTTGTCTCCTTTTCTCGAAAAGCAATGGGCAAAAGGCTGCTCATCTGAACGCGCAGTAAGCCTGACCGGCCCCTTTATTTCATCCTCCCCGGCTAAAGATACCATAAAGATACTGTTGTCACACACATACGTAAACTCAGGGTTTTGGGGATGCCAGCGAACCATACTCTGAACCGGAAAGGAGTGAAAAGTTGCCTGAATAGGCTCTCCACCCAGAGGCGAAATCAAAAATACCTGAACTGTTCCATTGTCATCCTTAGCCAGGTAACTGATAAAGGAGCCATCCGAGGCCGAACTGAGCCAATGGCGGGGTGTGGTGGCCACGCCGGGAAACCTCCTGTTTTCTGTATAAGTAAGCCGCCTGCTGACCGCTCCTTTGGGCGGCATGGGCATGGTGGACGCCGTTCCCTCCAAGGGTCCCGAATCCCCTTCCTGATGAAGCTCATCGGGAATATCCACTACAAATACCTCGGTTATGGCTTTTCCTTCCGAAGTAAGCAGATCGCCCATATAGGCCCGGGCCCGCTGGTGTTTCCCAGGTGCTTTGAGGTAGCCATGGTTTCCCACCCACCAGTCGCCATAAGCCCTGCTGATTTCATCAGATCCCGGAACAGGGTCTGGCACCACTTTTACCACCAGTGCTGAGAACCACTCCCCCTGTATGTTTTCCGCTTCCTCATCCGGTTGTATACTCACATCCGGTCCTTTTTCTTTTGCCACACCTACCGTCCTCAGGTCATGCTTTCTCCCGGTTTTTCTTTCTAAATCCACCATGAGCGCATCATTATAGGTAAATCCTATCCATTCTCCATCAGTGCTCCATTGATGACGATGGGTTCCACCTCTCAGTGCCCCAGACGTGAAAGGCGGATAAATGTCTCTTGAATCCATAAAACTGACTTTATCCGGCCGGCTTTCATCGATAATGACTCCGGTCCTTCTGTGGCCTGCGTAAGGCCGGGATGCATCCGAGTAGGGTAAGCCGTGGATAAATATAACTTTAGATTCACTGGGATGATAGCTCACAGCACCTATCCCCGGACCAAATTCGGAAGGAGTTGGCGCTTCATAGATTACATGGGTTTCCCCGGTTTTGGCATGTACCTTTTCAATTTTCGCATTTTGTGCGATACCGTCTGGATCCGGTCGGGTATCGTAAACTATCCATTCATCATCAAAGGAAAAATTTTCATTATGGTCCAACTCGTGATTTTGGGAACCAAAAGTCAGTTGCCTTTCTTCCCAAAAAACATCCCTCACTGTGTCTGATTTTGCCATCATCGATATCCAAAACAAATAAAAGAAAACCGGTATCATATCCTATTCCTGATTTAGTGGAAACCTTCTTCAGTAAATGATACTGCCATGGCGGAGAAAATGCCATCCATTGCAATTACAGAAAAGCTTGCCGGTTTAATTATACAATTTTATTAGCTTTATCCGAAATTCAAAATGGTATTATAATGGGCAAAAGACCACTGTTGCTTTTAGTATGTATTTTTTGTTGGACAACTTATAGCCACTCTCAGCAGATCACCTGGGAAATGGTTGAACCGGGCATCTGGAAGGGCACAGTGGGAACCCCTGAGGAATTTGACCTACTAAAGGCCGCTGACGTTACGCCCAGATCCGGAGCACTGGCAAAAATGACTCCTGTAAATTTCCCCCTTGATCAGGAACAAATCGTAGCCATACTTAATGACCGCAAGACTTATCTGCGGTTCCCCTTGGAAAGGGGAGAGCAGCTTTTTGGCTTCGGGCTGAACTTTAAAACGGTGTACCAAAGGGGAAGCATCAAAAGACTTCATGTAGACCATTATGGAGGCAGCGACAACGGGCGGACTCATGCACCTGTGCCTTTTTACCTTTCCTCTTTGGGTTATGGCGTATTGATCAATTCAGCACGCTATCTTGATGTGTATGCCGGCAGTTCAGCCCGCAAAGACAGTCCCGATGCCCCGGAAGCCCTGGACCGGAATACCGATGAAAACTGGACTTCCAGCCCCTATTCAGATGCTGTTGAAATACTGGTTCCCGCTGAAGGGGTGGAAATATACCTCTTCGCAGGTCCCACGCCATTGGAAGCTGTGAGACGCTATAACCTTTTTCAGGGTGGAGGACCGTTGCCACCCCGGTGGGGATTGGGTTTTACCCAGAGGGTCCACAGGCTCTATACCAGCGAGGATGTTCTGAGCGAGGTGGCCGCGTTTGAAGAGCGGGGATTTCCTCTGGACTTCATAGGTCTCGAACCCGGATGGCAAAGTAAATCCTACCCAAATACCTTTGAATGGGACCTGGGCAGGTTCCCTGATCCTTTGCAGTTTACAAAGGAACTTTTGGAAAAGGGTGTCCGGATCAATCTTTGGGTTAACCCGTATGTGTCTCCTGATGCCGGAATTTACCAAAAGATCTTACCCTATACCGCTTCCCACACCGTTTGGGCGGGAGTGGTCCCGGATCTCAGCATACCGGCGGCGCAGAAAATTTTCTGGCAGCCGTTCCGGGATGACCATGTGGGCATAGGGGTAAGCGGCTATAAGATCGATGAAGTGGACGGATATGACAGGTGGCTTTGGCCAGATGTGGCACGCTTTCCCTCAGGCTTAAGTGCCGAACAGATGCGACAGGCTTATGGCTTGTTTGTAAAAAAACAAAGTACAGCCCTTTTCAGAGAAAAGAACCTCCGGACCTATGGTCTGGTGAGGGCTTCCAACGCAGGAGGGACATCCTTTCCCTATGTCCTATATAATGACTACTACGATCACCGCGACTTCATCACCGCATTGATCAACAGCGGTTTTTCAGGGCTGCTGTGGACCCCGGAGGCCCGGGCCTCTAAAACAGCAGAAGAGTGGCTTCGGCGCATGCAGACAGTGATTTTCTCCCCCATGGCCATGATCAATGCCTGGGCCAGCGGTACCAAACCATGGTCTTTCCCGGAAGTGGAACAACAGGTAAAAGAAATGGCTGCATTGCGCATGCGGATGATGCCCTATTGGTACACAAGCTTTGCCTTGTATCATTTTGAAGGCATCCCGCCCTTCAGGGCCATGAATCTTGAAGAAGGTTTTAATGACATTTCTTTAAAAAACCAAGCCGGAAGCGCTGACCTGGAAACCAATCCTTATGAGGAAGCCGTCCGGAAGGAAGTGAAAGACCAATTTATGGCCGGTCCGTTTCTTTTGGTGGCCCCCGTTTTCGCAGGGGAAACATCCAGAAAAGTCATTTTGCCCAAGGGAAACTGGTACGACTTTTATAACGGTCAGTATGTGGGCAACGGGGAAGTCATAGAGGTCCAGGCAGCATTGGACAAAATCCCGGTGTACGTTCGTGATGGGGGAATTATTCCCATGATGGCACCCCGCTTGCATGCGCCTGGTCTGAATGAAAAAACTGATCTGGAGATCAGACACTACGGCACCCAGGCGGGCACATTTTATCTTTACGATGATGACGGCATTACCTATGATTACGAGAAGGGCGATTTTTCATGGAGGGAAATTAATGTTGAAACCGACCGTAACGGAAATTTAACCGGAAAAATAGCTAAGCCGGAAAAAGGAAAGCCGGACACTATCGGAGAGATTACCTGGAAATTCATGACAGATCAACCCTGACAGTGGGATATAGAAGGAAAAATCCCGAAAAACCGTGCTGACTTTGGTCTATGCAGACCTGATCATCAATGGAGACAAAAGAAGTCTCGAAACAGCCCGAATGATCCATGAGAGATACCTCCAAGAGTTATAAAGAACTGGGAATTCCCTATTTCAGAGAAGTTTTTGATTTGCTTGATGAAACATTCCAAGCAAGAGGAATCCCCTATTATCTATTGGGTGCCACTGCGATTTCACTTGAGCTACTCAAAAATGGAATTAAGCCGCCACGAGGCACCAAGGATATTGATTTTGCCATTATGATCAGTTCTTTCGAAGACTATAGAGGACTGGTGAGGGATTTGGAAGAAAAGGGATTTAGGAATGTAACGGATACATGGGCCTATTACCACAAAGGGTTTGATATAGCGATTGATATATTGCCTTATGGAAAGATTGAGCAAAACCATACTGTAAACTTTAATGAAAGAAACGTGGATTTTCATGTGCTGGGAATGAGTACAATTTTGTCAAATAACCTTAAATCGGTTCAAATCGAGGGAAAATTTGTCAATATCCCATCCTTCGAAGGTATGATTTTACTGAAATATGGTGGCTTGGTCTGATCGTTCAGAGAAAAGAGAAAATGATCTTGGGGACATTTTACTGATTATTGATGAATACTACTGGTTAATGAGTGATTTCATAATCGATGAACATGGTGATTTATCAGAATTGCTGGAGGATGACGGAAACCCAAGTCAAAGAAAAGTTGCTTCTCGGGTTCTGGGTAGAGCATCTGCAAAATACCTTAATCAATCAAATCCATTAAAAGAAAGGATATTTATTGTTCTTGAAGAAAACATTAATGCTCAATATCAATCGGATATTGCCAAACATTGGGCAGCAAAACTTGATCAGTCTGTCGGGTATACCCTTGCTTCGTTAGAGGCATTTTTAACAGATATTAAAGAAAGACTTTAACATGACAAAAAGAAATAAAAATATTATCCTTAAATCCGCAAGCGGATTTAAGGTATAAAAATTCCAATTTACATAAACTAATGATGTACAATATGGTTTATTTGTCATAACAATGTAGTAATTTTGTAAAAATTAGTTTATTTTAATATTTTATATCAATTTTAATATAAAACAATCATTATGAGTCTATTGATTTCTACCCGCAAAGCCGCTGTATTGATTTTGGTTCTGTCCATATTTTTGGGCGTAAATGGCTGTTCCAAGAAAATCACCTTTCCTGTTTCCCCAGTTATCCCTACCGCAGAGCCCAGCGCCAGGGTGAATAAAACCAGCGAAGATGAATACCGGGTGAGGCTGGAGGTCAGTGGCATGGCGCTTCCCGAAAGGCTTACACCTGCAAAAAAACATTATGTGGTTTGGATCGAGACTGAGGGTCAGGGTACCAGAAACATCGGAGAATTGAGAAACAATAGAGGCATGATGGCCAACAGGAGCAGGGCAAGCTTTGAAAGCACTACCCGTTTCAAGCCCACCCAGATTTTCGTCACTGCGGAAAACAGCACCAATCTGCAATGGCCCGGTGATCATGTGATTTTCAGAAGTAACGTATTTAGGGTGAAATAAAGTGGGATGGGATAAGGAGTTACCGCCTCCATGGATTCCTTGTTTTAAGCACTATATTGCAGCTCAGAGAGAGGGAATAAGGCCTTAACAGTCATTTTATTTCCAAACCCACCTGATATACTTTAACAAAATCCTCTTCCGTTTCCTGGTTGAAACGGGAGAGAAACCATAATTTGCCATCCCTTACCAAAAACTGCCTTTGATCCAGCTTTTCGGGTAGTTCCATGTCCACCAGCCTGTTTCCATCGAGATCAGTTATGTGCAACCGATAGGGGTATTTTTTTCTCATACGGTCGAAAAATACCCTGTATTCTTCTCCAGAGAATATTTGTTCATATATTTCCTGGTCCTGCCGGTCTATACCCGGAAAATAAGTGGTCAGCAGGAAGTCATCCACATTTTTTAATGCATATGTCTTGCCAATGGTCATACTGGGACTGATCATTCGGGGATCTACCGTTTCTAAAGGTTGGCCTTCGCCTATCTGAAATTCACGGTAATTCAGCGGCACCCTTTTTACCAATGTCCCGGGATCATCCAGATGATAGATGTTTAAGTGAGGATCTTTGGCTACGATTACATAAAGGTGGTCGTTCACTATTTGAAAAACAGGTATCATGTCACCTATATCATGTCCCCTACCATTCTTTAGAACACTTGCTTCTTCGAGATGAAGGAAACGGGTCAATTCTCCATTTTCGGGATTGATCCTGACCATGAGTTGAAATTCGTCGTAGAATTCCTTTTGGTTTGTCCCGAAGCTCGCGTTTCTGGAAATGCCGCTTTGGTAGAAGTGTCCGTTATATATCTGGAATTCCTGATCGGCAGCCGCCCTTCCTGACAAGGAAACTTCTTGTTGTAACCGGGTGTGCTTTGCCAGTTCCCCATTCCTATCGTATTCAAAATATCCCCTATGGGAAGTAAGATATATTTTCCCCTGCGGACTGATGCGGGCCGGAGACCATAAGAACCTGCCGTAGTCTTGGGGGCTGTCTCCCCGTCTTTTGAGGTTCAAAAGATGCTGCCCAGCGAAATCCGCGAGCAATATACTGCCTTGCTGAATGTCATGGAAGAGAAGCAATTCCTGCTGGGGATCCACGTCCATCAAGTCCACAAGGCCAAGGTAGGGTACCTCAATGGAATCGTTGACAACCAGATAAAATGTCTGTGGCTTTTTTTCGTGGCCTTCGGAACCGGACTTCGAGCAGCCTATAATAGACAGGAGAAGGCAGACGCTGAGAACTGATTTGAAGAAATTTTCCATGTTTTTAAATCAATTGATGGATAAGGTTAAATATAATTAAAAACTTAATTATATAAAAGCAGTATTAGTGGAAATAGAGCAGTTTTTTTGCGGGACCATGAAAGAGAATTGACAGATATAAAGTAAATTTGAATAGAGACAACTGTTCCCATTTTATTCATGAAAACCAAATATTTATATAAATTGAAGTTCATCCTACTCATCATTATCCCGCTGGGATGCGGTAGCAGGAGCAATGAGAGAACCTTCGACTCAAGCAAGCTTCCCAGAGTTGGGCAAGAGGAAATTGAAAAGGTCATTGAGGATTTTATTTTAGCAGAGGATGGAGATGTGATCGAAATTCCCAGCGGGTTTTACGCTTTTAAAACCCAGTTGATCTTGGACAACAAAAAGAATGTTACCATCAAAGGGGCGGGAATAGAAGAAACTGTACTTTCTTTTAAGAACCTGTCATCGGGAGGAGAAGGCGTCAAACTCGTAGGTGAAAATATATTGATTGAAAACCTCAGCATAGAAGATGCTCCCGGGGATGGCATTAAATCCCAGCATTGCGATGGCATCACTTTCAGAAAGATCAATGTCACCTGGACCCATGGGGATAAGTCAAAGAACGGCACCTATGCCATATACCCGGTCCAGTGCAAAAATGTCGTGGTAGATGAATGCATCGCCTCCCATTCCCGGGATGCCGGTATTTATGTGGGCCAATCTGAAAACATCATTGTGAAAAATTCATTGGCTTTCGGCAATGTCGCCGGGATTGAAATCGAAAACTCAGACAATGCCGAAGTCTTCGGCAATACAGTCAGGGACAACACAGGGGGAATCCTTGTCTTCAACCTGCCTGGCCTACCCAAAAGTGAAGGCAAAGGCACCAAAGTCTATGATAACAAAATCATCCATAACAACCATACGAATTTCGCCCAGCCCGATCATGAAAGTCCCAATGGCAATGCCGTCGCCCTAATCCCTCCCGGATCAGGAGTCATACTCCTGGCCGCCAAAGAGGTCGAAGTTTATAACAACACCATCCACAATAACAAGACCGTGGGCGTTGCTATCGCCAGCTACCAGATCACTGGCTTCCCTGCCGAAGCTCCCAACTGGAGCCCCTATAGCTCAAATATATACCTTCACAACAACACGTATAAAAGGCCCATGGCCCTACCTGACCTGTCCAAAGAGTTGGGACAGCTGATATCCATGCACGGGGCTCATGGAAAAGCCAAAAGCCAGGACATCATCTACGATGGCTTTTTTGATTCGGCAAAAGGTGATGACATCACCGGAAACCCCATGAACATCTGTATCGATGAACCAGAAATAGAGAACCTGCATTTCACCAGGTTTTATCTGGAAGAAGGTGAAAAGAACATCCAATCATTCAAGGAATATGCACCTTTCAGTTGTAAGTCGGAGATCGTTTTATCCGATCTCCACGTACAATAATTAAGGCATGGATACATTCAGGTTTTATATCGTCATCTTAACCGTTTTGCTGGGCGTAGGCGCCTGCAAACAAAAAAATCGTGAGATAGCCATAGGGCAGCACTCCCATGCAACTGAAACTCCTGAACCCGATTATGCAGCAGACATCAACAAGGTGGACCTTGGCGATGTCCCATTCCGGCACCTGTCGGAGTACGGTTTTTTCGATAAATATATGCGTGAACTGAATCCTAAGAGGAATGTTGTTCCATACGCGCCCTCTTCGGCCCTTTTCAGCGACTATGCTTATAAGGCCCGGTTTATTTGGATGCCTGAAAACGCCGCTTCCAGGCTAGTCCCCGGGGACATGGAGGGCAAGCTGGAGTTCCCGGACAATACTGTACTGATAAAAAACTTTTACTATCCTGAAGATTTCAGAAAACCTGACGGTAAAAGAAAAATCCTCGAAACAAGACTGATCATAAAAAGAAACGGGTTATGGGAAGCATTTCCCTACATATGGAATGAAGACCAGACGGATGCCACGTACAAAGTGGTGGGGGCAGAAATGGAAGTGAAATGGACCGATAAAACCGGCAGAGAGCGAATCATCAAATACATCGTCCCCAATAAAAACCAATGCAAGAGCTGCCACAATGAAAATGAGAAGCTGGTCCCCATCGGTTTGAAAGCCAAGTACCTCGACCATGCCCTGGATTACGGGAACGGCCCCGTCAACCAATTGTCCAAATGGCAGGAGTTAGGGATACTGGATATCGGGGAGGAGGAGAAACTTCAATTTGCTCCGGTCGTGGATTATGAGGACGAAGGGCAACTCTTGCATAACCGGGCAAGGGCTTATTTGGACATCAACTGTGCCCCTTGCCACCGCGAAGAGGGCCCTGCCGGTACTTCCGGTCTTTTCCTGAATTATGAAGAAAAGGATGCTAACAAATTGGGGGTCTTCAAAACACCGGTGGCTGCAGGCTTCGGTGCCGGGCCACATAAATTTAGCATTTTCCCCGGAAAAGCCGATGAATCCATCATGGTTTACCGGATGGCATCCACGGAAGTGGGGGTCGCCATGCCCGAAATCGGCAGAAGTACCGTTCACGTGGAAGGATTGGAATTGATCAAGGAGTGGATCAATTCCTTGCAGCCCTAGAGTATAATGTCGTAGAAAACATTATCTGAAAAAAAGCCGCGACTTGGACCATTTCATGAATTGCCTGTCACCCGTGACCCGCCGGCCTCGCTTGGAAGTCCTATGGAGGACCGGTAGCAGGGTCAATGGAATCCGTGGATAATAAATCCGTTGGTTAACCTGAAAATCGCTTTTTGGCTCAACTCTTGCCATGCTCCCAAAAGGGCTGTTCCCAGTTTGCAATTGGTCTTTTTAGCCATTCTCCGATGGTTAAATCACCAAGCGGTTTTTTAAAACGCTTTATCAAAATATTAAACCTTGCATTTATAAAATCATTTTCGAGATATTCTTCGTACTTTTGCACCTTAATTCAATTTCACATGCAGAGTATCCGTAATATTGCGATCATCGCACACGTCGATCACGGTAAAACCACCTTGGTAGACAAAATCATCCATGCTTCAAAAATCTTCAGGGAAAACCAACAGTTTGACGAGCTGATACTGGACAACAACGATCTGGAGCGTGAAAGAGGCATCACCATTCTTTCGAAGAATGTTTCTGTAAGATACAAAGACGTAAAGATTAATATCATTGACACACCCGGGCACGCCGATTTCGGTGGGGAAGTGGAGCGGGTTTTGAAAATGGCCGACGGCGTGATCCTTTTAGTGGATGCCTTTGAAGGGCCGATGCCGCAGACAAGGTTTGTGTTGGGAAAAGCATTGGAACTGGGTCTTACCCCCATCGTGGTGGTCAACAAGGTAGATAAAGAAAATTGCAGGCCTGATGAGGTGCACGAAGCCGTGTTCGATCTGATGTTCAACCTGGATGCCACGGAAGAGCAACTGGAATTCCATACTTTATATGGATCCGCAAAAAACAACTGGATGGGACCGGACTGGAAAAACCCCACCGACTCCATTCTCCCGCTGTTGGATGCCATTGTGGAATATATCCCTGAACCAAAAATCGAAGAAGGCACCCTCCAGATGCAGATCACTTCTTTGGACTATTCCAATTTTGTGGGCCGGATTGCTATCGGCCGTGTAAAAAGAGGCTCCATCAAGGAAGGTGTTCAGCTGTCTCTGTGCAAGGCCGATGGCAGCATCAAAAAGGTGAGAGTAAAAGAACTGCATGTTTTCGAGGGGTTGGGCAAAAACAAGGTGAATGAGGTTTTTGCGGGTGATATTTGTGCGGTGACGGGCATAGAGGACTTTGAGATCGGTGACACCCTTGCCGACCTGGAAAATCCCGAAGCCCTGCCAAGGATCGCCATTGATGAACCTACCATGAACATGCTCTTCACCATCAACAATTCTCCATTTTTCGGTAAAGAAGGCAAGTTCGTAACCTCCAGGCACCTGAGGGACAGATTGTTAAAGGAGACAGAGAAAAACCTGGCCCTGCGGGTAGAGCCTACCGACAATGAGGACAAATTTATTGTATACGGCCGGGGCATCCTGCACTTGTCTGTGTTGATCGAAACCATGAGGAGAGAAGGCTATGAACTCCAAGTCGGCCAACCTCAGGTGATCTACAAGGAGATTGACGGTGTCAAACACGAGCCGATAGAGACCCTGGTAGTGGATGTTCCTGAAACAACCGCGGGCAAAGTCATCGAACTTGCTACCCAAAGAAAAGGTGAACTCCTGGTGATGGAGCCCAAGGGAGACCTGCAACATTTGGAATTCAAGATTCCTTCCAGAGGATTGATCGGATTGAGAAACAACGTCTTAACCGCCACCCAAGGTGAGGCCATCATGAACCATCGGTTTTTGGCTTATGAACCTTTCAAAGGTGCCATCCCAGGCAGAATCAACGGCTCCATCATTTCCATGGAGGGGGGACCCTGTACCGCTTACGCGATAGATAAACTCCAGGACAGGGGCACCTTTTTTGTGGACCCGGGAGTAGAATTGTATGGAGGGCAGGTGATCGGTGAACACAACAGGGATAATGATATCGTGGTCAATGTGCAAAAGGGCAAAAAGCTCACCAATATGAGGGCTTCCGGATCGGACGATAACACCAAGATCGCACCTGCTAAAAAATTCTCCCTTGAAGAATCTATGGAGTACATCCAGAAAGATGAATACCTGGAGATCACTCCAAAAAACATCCGGATGCGAAAGATATACTTGGATGAAAATGAAAGGAATAGGATGAGCAAATTGCAAAACGCTTAAATTTATAAATTGGATGACGGTAACCGCCATCCAATTTTTTCTTATATCTTCCCCAAAGCTTACGGTTAATTCATTAATTTTAGACATTAAAAAATCAACCTCATGAAATCGAGCATGACGGGATCGTCACACGGAGGGATGATTATCTATCATGCGAGATTCCCCCGAAACAAGTTCGGGGCAGGCTATCTGACCATTGAAAAACCAATTATAAACAGATGAAAAAAATAGCGGTATTTACTTCCGGCGGCGACTCTCCCGGCATGAACGCTTGTGTACGATCCGTAGTGCGGACAGGCATATATCATAAATTAGAAGTTTACAGCATCATGTACGGCTATGATGGCATGATCCGAGGGGATATCAGAAAAATGCAATCCCATTCCGTCAGCAATATTCTTCAAAGAGGGGGTACCGTTTTGAAGTCCGCCAGAAGTGAAGCCTTCAGGACTAAGGAGGGAAGAAAAAAAGCATATGAGCAACTCCAAAGCCATGGCATTGAGGGCTTGATAGCCATCGGAGGGGACGGCACCTTTACAGGAGCAAAAATTTTCTTCGAAGAGTTCGGCATTCCTACCGTGGGCTGTCCAGGCACCATAGACAACGACATCTATGGGACGGACTATACCATCGGATTTGACACCGCTGTCAATACGGCACTTGAGGCCATTGACAAAATCCGGGACACGGCTGCGGCTCACGACCGGATATTTTTTGTCGAAGTGATGGGCAGAGACAGTGGCTATATTGCCATTGAATGTGCTATAGGTGGCGGAGCGGAGTTGGTCATGGTTCCGGAGACCAAAACCACCATCGATGATGTGGTCAAATCACTCAAAGGTTTGAGAAAATCCAAGACTTCCAGCATCGTGGTAGTGGCCGAGGGTGATGAAGAAGGAGGAGCCGCCCACATCATGGATAAGGTAAAGGCCCACTTCAAAGAAGAGGACAAGGAGTTCAAGGTTACCACCTTGGGCCATATCCAACGTGGAGGCAATCCTACCGCCAAAGACCGGATTTTGGGGAGCAGAAGCGGGATGGCAGCTGTAGAAGGTCTGCTTCAGGGCAAATCCAATTGCATGGCCGGTATCATCAACGACAAGGTAGTGTATACGCCTTTTGAGGATTGTATTACCAAGGATAAACCTTTGAGTGAAGAATACCTGAGACTTCAGGAAATGCTCAGTATCTAAAATGGGATTTATACCGATATTTATTACCCTTGGGGCTTTTGTATTCCTCTTTATCGCTATAGTCCACCAAAGTTTTCAAAAGAAAAAGAAAGAATTCCAAACCGATCTCGAAGAGTTTATCGGACTCATAACCCGGTTGCACAAAGAACTGGATGCGCCCGGCATGCTACCGGAAGACAAAAATTTGGAAAACTTTGAAAGGCATTATTATGGACTCAAAAAACTGCCTGAATTTGACAATCAGCATGAATCATTGGCCCTTTTGGCAAAATCAAAACTTGTCGCTTGCAAAAAAGCCCTGTACCAATACCAAAGCCTTCTCACCAAAAAACCCTATTCCATGGTGGCGTCAATCATGGGTCATAAAGCCATTTGACAGGCAATAAAATCAAAAATCCTTTCCTGTTCTGCCGGATGGAACCAAGTATACGTCTCATCCTTTCTCAGCCAGGTCATCTGTCTTTTCGCATACCTTCTGGAATTTCTTTTCAGAAGCCTTATTGCCTCTTCCCTGTCATACAGCCCGTCCATATAATCAAAAATCTCCCTGTATCCAACCGTTTGTAAGGCATTCAGGTGCCTGAACGGATAAAGGGCAGCCGCTTCCTCAAACAGCCCCTGGCTTATCATGTCATCCATCCGGGCATCAATTCGGTCGTATAGCTCATTTCTGTCCCGGTAAAGGGCTATTTTTATCGCGTGAAATGGCCTCTCTGTTTTCACTTTTACCCGGTAGCTGCTATAAGGCCGCCCCGTTCCATAACTAACCTCCAAAGCGCGGATGAGACGCTGCGGATTGTTCAGGTCCACCATTTGATAATAATCCGGATCTACTTCTGCCAATTTAGCCTGCAAAACCTTTAGCCCCTCTTCCCTATATAGCTTGTTGAGCATTATCCTTACGTCCTTGTCTATCTCAGGCATTTCATCCAACCCCTCGGTCACTGCATTGATATAAAGCCCGGACCCACCGGTCATGATCACCACATCATGGTTTTCAAAAAGTTGTCCAAGAAGTTCCATTACGTCCTTCTCAAACTTTCTCACATCATATTCGTCGTGAATGGAATGGGAATTGACAAAAAAATGAGGTCCATTTTTCATGTCATGAGCTGATGGCTTGGCTGTACCGATATTCATTTCCTTAAAAAATTGTCTACTATCAGCAGAAATAATAGGGGTATTCAATCTTTTGGCTAAATTTATGCACAAATCGGTCTTGCCCACAGCAGTTGGCCCGGCTATAATCAAAAGAATTTTGTGATTTGTAGTCAAAACTGAACAATAGAAAGGTATCCGATTCGAAATATAATGAATTTCAAAGATGAAAAACAAGAAAGTCTTGATTGTAGACGATAATGCGCTGAACAGAAAAGTTTTCGAAAACATTATCGGCCACAATTATTTTTTCGACACCGCAGCTGATGGCATCGAAGCGATTGAAAAACTTCGGGAAGAGAAATACGATGTCATATTGATGGATATTCAAATGCCGAGATTGGACGGCATATCCACTTTAAAAATCATCCGGGAAGAAGAAATCACCAATATCCCCATTATAGCCATATCAGCTTATTCGGACCAGGGGGACCGTGAGTATTTTCTGTCCACGGGATTTGATGATTTCATTGCGAAGCCAGTGAAACCCAAAGATTTATTGGAGACAATTTACTACCATTTACATAAAACCGGCAAGAAAAAAGACCTTGCCCCGACGGGAGACAAAAACGGCGATTTTGATGAGACCATCGTTCTCCAACTCCTTAAATACCACACCATTGAAAATATCAAATCCGTATATAATGATTTTTGGGAGGAGGCGGAGATTCTGGTGAAAGAAATAAAAATGCTGATAGATTTAAAAAACTTTCGGGAAATTGGAGAAAAACTGCATATTTTAAAGGGAAATTCGGGCAGTCTGGGATTGACCGGCTTGTACAACATGGTCGCCGAGTTTGAAATGAACATTAAAAATGCGAATTTTAATAATATAAATGAGGATTTAGACAAGCTTGAAAAAAGCCTCGATAATTTTAAGGAAATGATTGATAAAAGGAAAATATTTGAAAAACATGAATGAACCCAAAAAAGTATTGGTAGCAGAAGACAGTTCAGTCATCATCAATCTGACTAAAAATGTATTGATGTTTGAAAATTTCCAGATTACTGCTGTAAAAAACGGTAAGCAGGTGTTGGAAAAACTTGAAAAAGAAAATTATGACTTGATTTTGATGGATATCAACATGCCTGTAATGGATGGGATACAATGTACGAAAGCCGTCAGGGCACTGGCAGATCCAAAAAAATCCAGTATACCTATCATTGCCATTACCGGGAACTACAAGAACTATACTTTGGACGATTTTAAGAAAGCCGGACTGAATGATTACGTACAGAAGCCGCTGGATTACGATTTACTCCTGTCAACTGTAAAAAAACATCTTTTCAAGTAAAATGCAGATTAAGTACACCAAGGGTTATCTTGATAAACTGGAAAGTATTTTTGCATCTTCTGAATATAACCTGAGGTACGAAAAAGGTAATTTCAAATCCGGTTACTGCGTTCTTAAGGAAACCAAAATTGTCATTATCAATAAATATTTTACTTTGGAAGGGAAAATAAATGCCCTGTTGGACATTTTGAAAGCTTTGGACTTCAACCCTAAGGACTTTAAAAACCAAAAGCAGCAGGATTTCCTGATAGAATTAAAACAAACCGAACTTAAGCTTTGAAGATCACATTTCTGGGAACAGGAACATCGCAAGGTGTACCGGTGATTGGATGTTCCTGTGAAGTATGCAATTCCTTAGATTACCGGGACAAAAGACTGAGGAGCTCTCTGCATATTGAGACAGAAGGCAAAAGCATCGTTATTGATACGGGGCCGGATTTTAGATCCCAGATGCTGCGGGAATCCATTTCCCGACTGGATGCTGTGGTGTATACCCATGAACACAAAGACCATACTGCCGGTCTTGATGACATCAGGCCCTTCAATTTTAAACATCAGATAGACATCCCCATTTATGGAACTCCCCAGGTTATCCAACAGCTAATGGCGGAGTTCTCCTATATTTTTGTGGAAAAGAAGTATCCGGGAATCCCAAGGGTGGTGATAAATGAAATCGAAAACCGTCCCTTTGAGGTGAAAGGCGTGCCGTTTACCCCCATCAGGGTCATGCACCACAAACTTCCCGTCTTCGGATACCGGATCCATGACTTTACCTATATTACCGACGCCAACCAGATCCCACAGGAAGAACTTAAGAAAATGGAAGGGACCAAAGTACTGGTTCTCAATGCACTTCAAACCAAGCCGCACATCTCCCATTTCACCTTACAGGAAGCTTTGGATTTGGTTGATTTCCTCAAACCGCAACAGGCTTATTTTACCCATGTAAGCCATAGGCTAGGCCTACACCGAAAGGTGGAGGAAAACCTGCCCGGGAATGTCGCGCTCGCTTATGACGGTCTGAAAATATCCCTATGATATGCATCTCAACTACCATTATTTTCGGTTTTTATGTCCCGCCCTACAGCGGCGCCTCACCGGCTCCGTGGTCTCCGAATGTTTTTCCCAGAACAAAGAAGAGCTCATCCTGGAATTTCATCATCAAGGAAGCAGTTTTTTTATAAGGGCCCTCCTTCTTCCCTCCAACACCTGCCTTAGTTTCCCCAAAGACTTCAAGAGAAGTAAAAAGAACAACATCAGCCTCTTTGAAGACTTGGTCGGCCTGAAGGTCACCCATATCACCCTGCTGGAGTTTGAGAGAGCCTTTTACATCCGTTTTGATTCCGGACATTTGCTCCTGTTCAAAATGCACGGAAGCAGAAGCAACGTGTTGTTATATGATGACATTGATCAGCCCCCGGTTTCATTGTTCAGAAAAGAACTCCGGGAGGACAACACCCTCCATATCCAACAACTCCAAAACCCGCTGAACCTTACAAAAGAAAGGTTTGTAGAGCTGGATGGCAATGCTTCTAAATTCCTCCCGACCCTGGGAAAACTCCCCAGGGAATGGTTAAAAAAAGCGGGATACCTTGAAACAGACCTGGAGGGAAAGTACCGCCTGATGCAACAGGTAATGGACATGCTGGAAAGTCCCTTATTTTCCGTGTATAACGAGGGATCCGGTTATCTGCTCACCTTACTGCCCTGTGACAACCCATTGTCCTCCACCACCGATCCGATAGAAGCTGCCAACCTGTACTACCGGTACGCTGTGGTTTACCACGCTTTTGAGGGAAAAAAAGAGAGCATTATCAAAAACCTGCTGGACCAAAAGCGGAAAACCGAAGCGTATGTCAAGAAAACGAGGGAAAAGCTCCGGGCGATGGAAGATGAAGCGCCTCCCAGCCAGATAGCGGACGTTATCATGGCCAACCTTCACCAAATACCCAAAGGGAAGGAATCTGTGCAGCTTTTTGATTTCTATAGGAATGAAGAGATAGAAGTACATATTAAGAAAGGGTTAACACCTCAAAAGCATGCTGAAAACCTTTACCGTAAAAACAAAAACCGGAAAATCGAATTTGACCAGCTTCGAAAAAACCTGGAAGTCAAAGAAGCGTTGTTGGCGCAGCTTGAGATGGATTTGGAGGAGGTCACCTCAATTGCCGATTTTAAAGCCTTAAAGGCCTTCATTCAACACAGAGGTCTGACACCCTCCAAAAAGCAGGACCAGGAAGCCACTCCATTTAAGCGGTTTGAGCACGGAGGGTTTGAGATCCTGGTAGGAAAGTCAGCCAAAGCCAATGATGAGATGCTTCGGAGATATGCCTGGAAGGAAGACCTTTGGCTTCACGCCAAAGATGTCTCCGGATCCCACGTCATCATCAAGTACCAGTCGGGCATGCAGCTTCCCAAAAACGTGCTTGAAAGAGCTGCCGAACTTGCTGCCCATTACTCCAAAAACAGAAATGAAAGCCTATCCGCTGTGATTTATACCCCATGTAAGTTTGTAAGAAAAGTAAAAGGCTCGGCTCCGGGCGCCGTGATGGTGGATAAGGAAAAAGTAATCATGGTGAAACCCAGGGGGCCGATATCCCCTCACGATGAAACCGGCAATTAAACCGGAGGCAGAGCGCACTCAATCCTATTTATCTTTAAGTTTTCTGGGGGCGATAAATGAAAAAAGCCAAGCCCCGATAAAACAACAGGAACTTGGCTTTTTTTGAGGAGTTACAGTGTTTATTCTACCACATGTATCTTCATCATATTGGTTTTACCTTTTGCTTTCAGCGGCATGCTGGCGGTATTGATGATGATGTCCCCCTCTGTCACATGCCCTTCTTTTTTCAGCGTATCCTGAATATCCTGGAATGTCCCGTCGGTCGATGTTTGTTTATCATAATAATAAGCCCGGACCCCCCAAACCAAACTCAGTTGAGTGATCAGTTTTTTATTCCTTGTAAAGACAAAAATTCCGGCAGAAGGCCGGTGGGAAGATACCCTGAATGCCGTAAAGCCAGAAGTGGTGATGCCAACGATCGCCTTTGCTTTCACATTCCTTGACAGCCTGCTTGCCATTAAAAGTATGTTGTTGCTAAGATAGCTGTCGGTGTCTTCAGGGATTTTGTATAGATTATGATAGATTTCGGCATTTTTTTCAATATAATCCACAATGCTGCTCATGGCTTTAACGGCCGCTATGGGGAATTTACCGGAAGCTGTTTCCGCCGAAAGCATGACTGCGTCCGCTCCGTCCAGCACGGCATTGGCCACGTCGTTGCTTTCTGCCCTGGTAGGCCTGGGGTTAACGATCATGCTTTCCATCATTTGGGTGGCAATGATCACCGGCTTGCAGGCAAGTTTACATTTCTCTACCATCTTTTTCTGCCAAAGAGGCACGATTTCCATAGGCACTTCCACACCAAGATCCCCCCTTGCCACCATAATGGAGTCCGTAGCCGCGATGATCTCATCTATATTGGTCAGGGCTTCGGGTTTTTCTATTTTGGCCACAATTTTACAGTCCTTGCCTGCTTTGGATATTCTTTCACGAAGGTCTGTAATGTCTTCCGCAGTCCTGACAAAAGACAGGGCTATCCAGTCCACATCATTGGCCAGTCCAAATTCCAGATCTTCTATATCCTTTTCAGTGAGGGAAGGCGCACTGATCTTGGTATTGGGCAGGTTGATTCCTTTTCTTGATTTCAGAATACCTCCGTGGACCACCGTACACACTACATTTTTCCCATCAGTATTCAACACCACCAATTCCAGGTTACCATCATCGATTAATATTCTATCACCTTGTACGACATCATTGGGCAGGTTTTGATAGACAGTGCTTACCAATGAGGAGGTGCCCATTACAGGATCATTAGTGATGGTGATCTGATCTCCCTGCTTTATCAGCACACCATTATTTTCCACGTCTCCAACCCTGATTTTAGGTCCCTGAAGGTCCTGAAGTATACCTATATTAAGATTAAGTTCACTGTTGATTTCACGGATGGTCTTGATTACGCCGGCATGCACTTCATGATCTCCATGGGAGAAGTTCAACCTGAAGATATCAGCTCCGGCCATCACCAGCTCCATCAGCGTTTCCTTGCTGTTACTCGCCGGTCCCACCGTTGCCAAAATCTTGGTTTTATTAAAAATAGGTACTCTCATCTTTGCGTTTTTTTAATAAGTTAAAAGGTTATCCTTAGATTTTAATTTGTTTACGTCTATTTTCACTACGTTCTGGATTTGCCTTATTTTGGAAAGGCCGTCAATATACGTATTAATATTCATTTCATATGTAAAGTCCTGACAGACTAAAAAGTAATCCATGATCCTAAGTTCCGGTATGAGATATCTTGAATGACCGACCACAGGATATGACTTGTTCCTCAGCAGTTGGATAAAACCGTGCTCTTTTTCCAAAATAAATTGAGAAATAATCAGATCAGGCTGATTGGTAAATTCCATTTGATAGTCTTTCGTTTTTTTTAGCTTAATCCTTAATGAATCATTGATCAGCCAAGCCAGTTTATAGTCCTTAATGGGAGCTACAAGACCTAAAAGATCAAAATCAAACGAGGTTTCAACAAGGAGTTTGCTTTTCTTCATTTAGGAAGAATTTAAAAAAACAAAGTTAAAAATTTTATTCCAACTTCTATATCAAGAAGAAAGTTCTTAATTTAGTTTACTATTTTTTTTGACATTAAGGTATTAAATATTTTTCTTTGCGGAGTGTTTAAACTAAACTGATCACAAAATGTCTGAAATTGCACAAAAAGTAAAAGCCATTATCGTTGATAAGTTGGGCGTAGAAGAATCGGAAGTTACTCCTGAAGCGAGCTTCACCAATGACCTTGGAGCAGACTCACTAGATACAGTGGAGCTTATCATGGAATTCGAAAAAGAATTCAACATTTCTATTCCGGACGACCAGGCTGAGCAAATAGGCACAGTAGGTCAGGCGGTTAGCTATTTGGAGGCTAACGTAAAATAACCCACTACTTAAAATCATTTTATGAATTTAAGAAGAGTTGTAGTAACAGGTTTAGGTGCCCTTACACCAATTGGCAACACCATTCCCGAATTTTGGGAAGGGCTGTCAAATGGTGTAAGCGGTGCTGCGCCTATTACCAGATTCGATGCCTCAAATTTCAAGACGCAATTTGCATGTGAAGTTAAAAATCTCGACATCTCGCAATTTATAGACAGAAAAGAGGCCAGAAAGATTGACCCCTACACACAATATGCGATGATCGCTGTGGAAGAGGCCATGAAAGATGCTGACATTGACCTGGACAGCATAGACCTCGCCAGAGCCGGTGTGATATGGGGCTCAGGAATAGGCGGCCTGAAAACTTTTCAGGATGAAGTTTCCGATTTTGCCACCGGTGATGGCACCCCAAGGTTCAATCCCTATTTCATCCCCAAGATGATTGCGGATATCGCAGCAGGTTTCATTTCCATTAAGTACGGATTTCAGGGGCCGAATTTCGCCACGGTTTCTGCATGTGCATCTGCTACCAACGCCCTTATCGACGCATTCAATTATATTCGACTCGGCAAGTGTGATCTTTTTATTTCCGGTGGCTCCGAAGCGGCGGTAACAGAAGCCGGAGTGGGGGGATTCAATGCGCTTAAAGCACTTTCTCAAAGAAACGATTCTCCGGACACCGCCTCAAGGCCCTTTGACAAGGACAGGGATGGTTTTGTGCTGGGAGAAGGGGCAGGAGCACTCATCCTGGAAGAATATGAACATGCAAAAGCCAGGGGAGCGAAGATATACGCTGAGCTTATCGGTGGAGGCATGACCGGAGATGCTTATCACATCACAGCCCCGCATCCTGAGGGAAGGGGGGCAGCCAATGTGATGCGTTTTGCTCTGGAAGATGCCGGGATAAGACCTGAAGAAATAGACTATATCAATGTGCACGGTACTTCTACACCATTAGGGGATGTCAGCGAGGTAAAAGCCATACAGCAAGTATTCGGCGAACATGCCTACAAGCTGAATATCAGTAGCACAAAATCCATGACGGGCCATTTGCTTGGGGCCGCGGGTGCTATTGAGGCTATTGCTTCCATATTGGCCATGAATCACGACCTTATCCCCCCTACCATCAACCATTTTACGGATGATGAAGAACTGGATACAGCACTTAACCTAACATTTAACAAAGCTCAAAAAAAGAAGGTAAATGCGGCCTTAAGTAACACATTTGGATTTGGCGGGCATAACTGTTCCATCATTTTCAGGAAAATCGGGGAATAAATTTGAAAATACTTCGTTTGCTCAGATTTCAGGAGCTAACCTATAATCAAAAAGAAAAAAGGCTTGCTGCCTCTATCAAACTGATAGTGGGGAGCAAGCCTTTAAATTTATCCTTATACAAACTGGCCCTGAAACATGTCTCAGTGGCCAAAGAAACCAAATCAGGCATTAAAATCAGTAACGAAAGGCTGGAATATCTGGGGGATGCCGTATTGGGCACCGTGGTGGCCGAATACCTCTTTATGAAATTCCCCTATCGTGACGAAGGTTTTCTTACCGAGACCCGGTCAAGGATTGTGAACCGGGAAGCGCTCAATGCCGTGGGGCAGAAGATGGGGCTACCCAAACTCGTGGAAGCAGAAATGGAGGGTAAAATCCCGTTCTCCTTTAAATCTTTGTACGGGGACATGCTCGAAGCTTTGATAGGAGCCATCTATCTGGACAGAGGATACGGCTTTTGTAAAAAATTCATTTACAAAAGACTGATCATCCCTTACTTCGACCTGGATGATATCATCAAAACCACGGCAAATTTCAAAAGCAAAATCATCGAGTGGTCCCAAAAGGACAACAAGGAAATTGATTTTGTGTTAAAATCAGTCAGTGGTAGCCAACGGTTTAAGGAATTTGTGATCGAACTCAACATCGATGGGGAAACCGTGGGAGAAGGAAAGGGGCCCACCAAAAAGAAAGCTGAGCAGGAAGCTGCCAGAATGGCTTGCGAAAAGCTTCAGTTGGTCTTCTAGGCCGGATTGATTTCAAAAATTTTTACCAACAGGTGTAATTTCCAAATTATGTCAGTTTTAAAAATAGCCGGTGCCGCGGTCAACCAAACCCCATTGGATTGGGAAGGCAACTTCAATAACATTGTCAGTGCCATTCAGGAAGCCAAAGAAGCACAAGTAGAAATTCTATGCTTTCCGGAACTGAGCATTACGGGTTATGGAAGCGAGGATTTGTTCCTGAGTTATTGGTACCCGCGAAAAGCCCTTGTCTATTTGCAAAAGACTTTGCCCTTTAGCCAAGGGATTACCGTCTGCCTCGGCCTGCCTGTCAGGCTCCAGTCTAGCGTTTACAACTGCACCGCCGTGATAGAGGATGGTAAAATCCTCGGTTTTGTCCCCAAACAGTTTTTGGCTTATGACGGGGTACATTATGAATTCAGGTGGTTTACGCCTTGGAAGGCCGGCGAAATAATCAGTTTTGATTTCTTTGGTCAGGAAATTCCTTTTGGAGATCTTATTTTTCACAAAAAGGAATTCCGCTATGGTTTTGAAATCTGTGAGGACGCCTGGCAGGGAGAAAAGAGACCCGGATTCCGGCTAAAGGAAAAAAAAGTGGATTTGATCTTTAATCCCAGTGCAAGTCATTTTGCCATGGGAAAGAGCAAAATAAGAGAGGATCTGATAAAGGGCAGTTCCAGGATTCTTGATGCCGCTTATTTTTATATCAATCTTCTTGGCAACGAAAGCGGCAGAATGATCTTCGATGGAGAAGCTATTCTGGCGCAATATGGAAAACTTTTGGTAAAAACCCCACTGCTGTCTTTTAAAAGTTACCAGCTGATCCGTTATGATCTTGAAAAAAACGCTCCCCAAGCCACGGCACTGCGTGCCAAACATTCCAAAAAAGAAGAGTTCACCCAGGCAGCAAGTCTGGCGCTGTTTGATTACCTGAGAAAGAGCAGGAGTAAAGGCTTTGTGCTCTCCCTAAGCGGAGGGGCTGACTCTTCCACCATAGCGGTATTGGTGGCTGAAATGGTAAGAAGGGGTGTGGAAGAGTTGGGAACTCCTGTCTTTCTGGAAAAAATACACCGCTCAAAGGATATAGACCCAAAGACCAGCATCAAAGACATTGTCGGACACTTGTTGACCACAGCTTATCAAGGAACTAAAAATTCTTCAAATGATACGTTGATCAGTGCCCAAACGCTGGCCAACAGTATCGGGGCAAAATTCCACCACTGGCTGATAGATGATGAAGTCACCTCCTATACCCAAAAAATAGAGCAGGCCATTGGACGGGATCTGACGTGGAAAACAGATGACATCACTTTGCAAAACATACAGGCGAGAGCCCGCTCCCCGATTATCTGGATGCTGGCCAATATCAACAATGCCCTGCTGTTGAGCACCTCTAACCGAAGTGAAGGGGACGTAGGTTATGCCACCATGGATGGGGACACAAGCGGGAGCATCTCCCCTATTGCAGCTGTGGACAAACATTTTATTATACAATGGCTGAAATGGGCCGAAAAAAAATTGGGATACCGCGGGCTCAAGGGCGTCAACTCGCTCCAACCCAGTGCGGAGCTCAGGCCATTGGAAAAGCACCAGACCGATGAAGATGACCTTATGCCCTATCCGGTAATTCTTGAAATTGAGAAACTGGCCATTCGGGATAAAAGATCTCCTATTGATATTTACCTCATCCTTAAGGATGAACTTTCATTGCCTGGAGATGTGCTGAAAGGTTATATCAGCAAATTTTTCAGATTATGGTCAAGAAATCAGTGGAAAAGAGAAAGATTGGCCCCGTCGTTCCACCTCGATGAGTTCAACGTGGATCCCAAGACCTGGTGCCGTTTCCCCATTCTCTCAGGAGGATATAAGGAAGAATTAAGGGAATTGGAAGAATTAGATGAATAATCCTTTATTTTTACCAAAAAACAAGAAGTGATGAATTCGATTTTGTATTACGTTGTATGGAGCCCTGATCCGGCAGTTTTTCCAGGATTTGAAAGGTTAAGGTGGTATAGCCTTTTATTTGCATTGGGTTTTATCATTTCCCAGCAGATTATGGTTTACTTTTTCAGAAAAGAAGGCCATGATGAGCGACTGGTGGACAAACTTACCATATATATGGTGTTGGCCACTATTATTGGAGCCCGCCTGGGCCATGTGCTCTTTTACGAACCTGACAAATATTTCAGCAATCCCATTGACATACTGAAAGTATGGGAAGGCGGGCTGGCCAGTCACGGGGCAGCCATTGCTATATTGATCGCCCTTTGGCTGTATGCCAGAAAAACCCCTGGACAAAGTTACCTGTGGATAGTGGACCGGATCGTCATTGTGGTAGCGCTTACGGGGGCATTGATCCGGTTTGGCAACCTGATGAATTCCGAAATCGGAGGAAAAGCCACCGGAAATGACAGTGGTTTCGTGTTTGCCCGGGAAACGGAAGAAATCCTGTATACCCTCAAACTACCGATTGAGCATATCCGCGCGTATAAACCTGATAACAGAAAGGGGGAGCTGCAGGATAACGGCAGGGTGCCGGTCAACTTTGATATACAGATATCCAAAGGGGCATTTGATCCCGGGGATCTGGAATCTGCTCTGGAGAAAGATGTGAAGTATGTGCTGACACGCTTCCAAAGTTCCCGGAAATATCTTGATGAGGACCCTAACAGCCCGCTGAACTTTGATCTTCAGGACCGGGGTGACCATTATATGGCTGTCATTAAAACTTTTGGCATTACCAAATATCCCACGCAGATTTACGAATCCCTCTCCTATTTTCTGATTTTTATTTTTCTTTTTTTAGGATGGAGAAAATACAAAAACCGTATTCCGGAAGGATTGTATCTGGGTTTATTTTTGATTTCTGTTTTTGGTATGAGGTTCTTTTGGGAATTCTTCAAAGAAAACCAGGTAGAATTTGAAAAAAATCTGACATTTAATATGGGACAGGCATTAAGCATCCCGTTGGTAATAGGAGGTCTGGCACTTATCATATACGCTTTAAGGAAAAAGAAACAATAAAAACCCCTTTCTTGCGTAGGGAGAATAATAATTAAGGTACCGGATCATGACCATGGCCACCCCAAGGGTGGCACCTGGCTATCCTTTTAATACCCATCCATCCCCCTTTGAAGATCCCATGTTTGATGATGGCCTCTTTCATGTACTGGCTACAGGTGGGGTGGTATCTGCAGGATCGGGGAAAAAGGGGGGAAATAGCATATTGATATACCAATATGGGAAATATGGCAATTTGTTTGATTATTTGTCTCAACTTTTCCGTATTTGTATATATAAGAAAAATAAAGGTAATTAAGTTCTCAATTAAGAAAACACAAAAACGACAACCAGCTTGAATTTTAAAATTCACCCATTACTTTTAATCACCTTTTCCCTCAATATTTTTTTATTTGCGGGAATCCATAACGGCATTTCCCAGGATGAACCCTCCCCAACTTCTGAAGAAACCGTTGCTCCCGAAAAAGTCACCGTGAATAATATTTTTATCGTGGGCAATGAGAAAACCAGAAGGAACATCATCCTGCGTGAAATGGACCTCATGCAAGGCCTCACCTATGATTGGCAGGAATTTGTGGAACTCGTTATCGCAGACCAAAAAAAGATCTACAATCTCCAGCTTTTCACCACGGTGGATGTCACGCCCCTCTTTATTGCTGATGAGCAGGTAGAAATACTTGTTTCGGTCAAGGAAAGATGGTACATTCTTCCAAGTATTATCTTTAATCTTGCAGACAGGAATTTTTCGGAATGGTGGATCAATCAAGGCAGGGATTTCTCCAGGGTGAATTATGGGATAAAACTTGATCATAACAATGTGGGAGGAAGAAATGAAAAACTGAGGGTAATCGGCCAACTGGGTTTTACCCAAGCCCTTGATCTTAATTATAGCATTCCTTATATAGACAAAAACCAATTGCACGGTCTTTCAGCAAAATTCACGTATTTCACCAATAAAACCGTCGCGGTAAGATCAGTCTCCAATAAGCAGGTGTTTTTCACCAACGAAGATGAGGAAATACTGCGCAAAACCATCAATGCGGCCTTAACCTATACTTTTAGAGGCAGCTTTTACAATTTTCACTTTGTTACCGTTGGTTTTCACAATACCCGGGTCCATGAAGATGTATTGGCACAAAACCCGAACTTTTTCCCTCACGGTGACACCCGTCTAAAGTATTTTTATGCTTCTTACAATTATAGGCATGACAACAGGGACAACGTAGCATACGCCACAGATGGCACGCTCCTGAATCTTGGATTGACAAAATATGGTTTCTTCACCGGAGACAATTTCGACGAGGCAGAATTTTCGGTCATTGCCAGTAAATACACCCGGCTGAACAATAAATTTCATGCGGCCACCGGTATATCCGGTTCCGCTTTTTTCAGTGGCCGGCAACCTTATACCCTGGTGCGGGGCATAGGCTATAAACCGGATTTTATCCGTGGATACGAAATCAACGTCATAGAGGGACAACAGCTGTTGGCCCACAAGAACAGTCTGCGTTATGAATTGCTGAATATTGCCTTCGACCTGTCGGACATCATGCCACTCGAAGAATTTTCCATTTTTCCTATCAGGGCCTATATAAGTGCCAATTTTGACCATGGCTTTGTCATTGACAATAACCGGCTACCGGAAAACGCCTTTCTGACCAACAAGTACCTGGCGGGATATGGTTTGGGCTTAGATCTTGTCGCATTGTACGATACCGTCTTCAGATTCGAATATTCCCTAAACAATACAGGAGGAGGAAATTTCTTTATCAATGTAAGAGCCCCACTATAATATTTTAGTTTTGTTTTTTAGTTATATGTTTTTTGGCTATATTGGTCAATCATTCTTTTTTTCATTTAACTTTTTTAAAAATGAAACGGTGCTTTTTTCTATTATTATTACAGTGTCCGTATATCCTGGCCCCCGCTTTGGGGCAAAACGGCACTGTCTCGCTTCCAAAAGGCGCACGCAGTACCGGCATGGGTCATGCCCATGTTACCATTTCTGATGCCTGGGCCGTATTCAACAACATCGGAGCGCTTGGCATGGCGCCTCATCAGACCCAGGTGATCGCCGGATATGACCACCGGATGGGATTGGACGAACTCACCACACTCGTGGCGGGAATCACCGCTCCTTTCAGGGAATCGGTAGCCTTCGGGATTGGTCTCTCCACGTATGGGGGTGAACTATTCAATCAGCAGAATATCGGAATGGGCATTTCCAACAAAATGGGAATTGCCAGCCTGGGTTTAAAAATCAATTATTTCCAGACCAATATAGAAGGATATGGGCGGCAAGCTGCCCCTGTACTGGAATTGGGCGGCACGGCGCAGTTGGGACCCCATTTCTTTTTTGGCGCCCATGTCTATAACTTTTCCCGGTCCAGACTCAGTAAGATTACTTCCGATTATTTACCTACTGTCATAAAAACCGGTATTTCTTATAGACCCTCAGAAAATCTGATGGTCAATGTTGAGTCTGAAAAGGAAATTCTATTACCGGCGCAGTTCAAAACCGGCATCGAATATAATGTCCACAAAGCCTTATGGACAAGAACAGGTATCAATACCCAGCCCAACCATCTTTTTTTCGGTATTGGTTTCAAACCCCAAAAATATCAATTTGACTATGCTCTGAGCAGACATTTTACTTTGGGCTTCACCCATCACTTTTCTTTTAATTATCTCCTTTCAGAAAATTGAAAACCGCATTGTCATTAACCCTAGCCCTCGCGCTCACTTTCCCGTTGATAGGTCGGCAGGAATCAAAACAGGAAATAGATATTGAGGCATTTATCGAAGACCTGTTCAGCTTCCAGGAAGAGGATATCAGCTATGAAGATTTGTACGAAACACTTTTGCAACTTCATTTAAACCCCATTAACCTTCATGTTGCAAATGCTGAGGAATTAAAATCACTGTATACCCTGAATCCCCTCCAAATTACAGAATTCCTTCAATACAGAGAAAAATACGGGCCCTTTGAATCCCTGCATGAGTTACAGGCTATCCCCGAATGGGATCTCAACACCATTCACAAGGTCCTTCCCTTTGTAAGCCTCCCTGTTCATCAGCAAGCTTTCAACAAAAAGCTTGTTCAAAGAATAACCAATGAAAAAGACGCCTATCTGTTGTTCAGGCACAGAAGGGTATTGGAGCCCAGAAAAGGTTTTACGCCTCCTGACACTTTGTCTAACGGCAACCTAAGCAGTCGTTATCTGGGGGATCCCAATGATATTTACGCCCGCTTCAGGATACAGCATGCCAGGGATTTCAGTTTGGGATTTACCGTGGACAAAGACCCAGGGGAGGTCTTCACATGGGATCCAAAAACCAACCGGTATGGTTTCAATTTCCTTTCATATCACCTCACCCTGTACGATAAAAACCGGTGGAAAACCCTCACGGTAGGAGATTACCAGGTCCAATATGGCCAGGGAATCGTCTTCGGTGCCGGATTTTCGGTAGGAAAAGGGGCCGAAACCATCAGCACCGTGAGACGCAGCAGCCTCGGGATAAGGCCGTATACCTCTGTATTGGAATCCGGTTTTTTTCGGGGAGCAGCCGCCACTTATCAGTGGCGTGGTCTGGAAATTACAGGCTTGTATTCCAATGCTCCCAGGGATGCCAACATACAGGTCCAACAGGATAGCCTGGACAGGGCAGATGAGTTTTTCAGTTCCTTACTTCGCTCGGGCCTTCACCGAACTGCTCATGAAATAGGCAACAAAGCTCAGGCAAGGGAGCTGAATATAGGTGGAAACATCCACTACAACAACAAAATCAAACAGTTTCAATTGGGAATCAACAGCTTGTACACCAAGTTCAGCCAGCCTTTGATCCCGCAGGAACGTATTTATAATGGTTTTGAGTTCAGGGGAAGAGAAAACCATATACACAGCGTCTACTATTCCTATAATTACCAAAACCACTTTTTCTTTGGGGAGGCCGCTGTCTCCGCCAGCGGAGGAAGTGGTGCTGTCATCGGGCTGATGAGCAGTCTCAACCGTTTATTTGACTTCTCTTTTTTATGGAGAACGTTTGACAGGGATTTCCATTCGTTTTATGGAAACGCTTTTTCTGAAAACAGCCGGCCCATCAATGAGGAGGGTGTATATCTCGGATTGAATTTCAAACCCAGCAGGAAGTTAAGCTGGAGTGCTTATTACGACCACTTTAAATTCCCTTGGATGAGATTCAGGGCTTATGCCCCGTCAACAGGTCATGAATGGCTTACGCGGTTCAACTACAAGCCAGACCGGAACCTGAACCTGTTTATACAATTAAGGGAGGAAATAAAAAGCAGGAACATCTCCTCTTCCGAACAAACCCAGCCCCAATACCACTTGGCGCCGGGCAGAAGAAGAAATTATGTCATGAACCTTGACTACAAATTCACCGCAGCATGGCAATTCAAATCGCGGGTACAATTCAGCCAATACCGATTAAATGGCCATTCGTCCAAAGGTTACGCCATCGTACAGGACCTGAACGGGTCCAAGGGTTCCTGGAAGGCCGGGGGAAGAATTGCGTTTTTTGATACGGATGATTTTGAGAACAGACAGTATGTATACGAAAAAAACGTGCTGTGGACTTTTTCCATTCCAAGCTATTATGGTCAGGGCATGCGATATTACTTTTTGGCCCAATGGAAAGCCAGTCCACAAATCACCCTCTGGGGAAGATGGGCCAGAACGCTATATACCGATAGAAGCATTATAGGCTCCGGCCTTCAGGAAATCATGGGAAACAAACAAACTGAAACCACTTTACAGGTAAGGTATCAGTTTAACAGATGAAAGCGGGCATGACGAAAACGTCACACCATGGGATGCCCCGATAGCCCCGATAGCTATCGGGGGGGGTATGTGAGGCTCCATGCCTGTCCCGCCGTATTGCGGGACAACCGCTAAAATCAACTATAAATACGTGAAAACAACATGTGCAACTTCTCAACTTCGTCACATCAAGGCGTCCCCCCCTGCTGTTTAAGTAAATCACGAATTTCCTCCAATAAAACCTCCTGTTTGTTGACGGTAGGGGGTGGCGGGGTTTTTGCAGCTTCCTCTTTTCTTTTCAGGTTATTGATGAGTTTGACGATCATAAATACGGCAAAAGCAATGATGGTAAAATCAACCAGAAACTGGATAAAATTGCCATAATTAAGAGTAACAGCATTTATTTCCTGGCCAGAGGGGTCCACATATGCTTCCTTTAATACCACCATCAAATCCTTAAAATCCACACCTCCAACCAAAAGACCGATAGGCGGCATAATGATATCATTCACAAGAGAAGATACAATGTTTCCAAATGCACCTCCTATGATCACCGCAACCGCGAGATCAACCATGTTGCCCCGCACAGCAAAATCCTTGAATTCTTTTATTAATCCCATAATTTTGTTGATGAAAATCCGTATTAACAGTTTAAGTTTCTAAACAATATCCCTAACAATATAAGAATAAATGGAAATAATTTCATTGTTTTAGTAGAAGGCGGATATTAATTTTCACATTTTACCCTAAAAACCCTATGACTGAAGAGCCAATTGCCAAAAAAGCCCCTGTAAAAATCACCCATCATAATCACACCCGTATAGATGATTACCATTGGATGGGCGATCGGGATAATCCGGAAACCATTCAATACCTGAACCGGGAAAATGAATACTTGGCCTTATGCATGCGGCACACGGAGGCTCTGCAGCAAAAATTGTTCGAGGAAATGAAAGGGCGGATTAAAGAGGACGATGTAAGTGTCCCTTATTTTTTAAATGGATACTTTTATTACCATAAGTTTGAGCCGAAAAAGGAGTTTCCTATATACTGTAGAAAGAAGGGAAATCTATCTGAACAGGAAAACACCCTACTTGATGTGAATCAATTGGCCGAGGGACAGGAATATACTGATGTGAATGTGCTAAAAGTTTCAGAAAATGGACAAATATTGGCTTACTCTGAGGACCATATCGGCAGAAGAATTTATACTATATTTTTCAAAGACCTTGAAACCGGCAAACCTCTTGACGACAGGCTCACCAAGGTAACCGGGAACTGCGTCTGGGCCAATGACAACAACACCCTGTTCTATACCCAACAAGACCCCGTTACTTTAAGGCCTAATAAAATATTTCGTCACAAACTGGGTGACAACCAACAAGATGATGAACTGATATACGAAGAAACAGACCCTACTTTTCATCTGTCCTTAAAAAAATCAAAATCCAGAGACTTCATTTTTTTGATCTCAAAACATACCCTGTCTACCGAATACCGTTTTTTGCCAGCCAACACTCCCTATCTAAACCCGGTCATTTTACAAGAGCGGCAGCGGGATTTAGAATATGAGGTGGAACATGATGGAGAAAGCTTCATTATCCTTACAAATGCCGATGGGGCCAAAAACTTCAAATTGGTCAAATGCCCACTTGAACAAACCAAAATAGAAAATTGGGAAGAAATCATCCCACACCGTGAACATGTTTTGCTGGAGGAATTTGAAGTATTTCAGCATCATTTGGTCATCAATGAGCGGTTCAACGGATTAAGCAGACTGGAAATCAGATCATGGGATGGCCAAAAAAAACATGTCATCAGTATGGACGAACCTGCCTACACCGTATGGTTAAGCCATAACCCGGAGTTTTATACCGATATATTGAGATTCGGTTACAATTCCCTGACCACCCCGAGTTCTATTTATGACTATCATATGGACACCAAAGAGAAGTCCTTGATGAAACGGCAGGAAGTTGTAGGCGGGTATGATCCCGAACTATACCAGACAGAGAGGCTATGGGCGAAGTCAGAAGATGGGACCGAAATTCCTATTTCCCTTGTGTATAAAAAAGAACTGTTTAGCAAAACCGGAGGAAATCCACTGTTGCTATATGCTTATGGCTCGTATGGATTCAGCACCGAACCTACTTTCAGTTCCCACAGACTAAGCCTGTTGGATAGAGGTTTTGTCTTTGCCATCGCCCATGTACGAGGGGGGCAGGAAATGGGCCGTTTGTGGTACGAGTATGGAAAGATGCTCAAAAAGAAAAATACTTTTCTGGATTTTATTGCCTGTGCGGAGTATTTGATAAAGGAAGCTTATACCGCTCCCCAAAAAATATTTGCCATGGGAGGCAGCGCGGGAGGGCTATTAATGGGGGCAGTGATCAATATGAGGCCTGATTTATTTTATGGGGTAGTCGCAGCAGTGCCTTTCGTGGATGTGGTCACTACCATGTTAGATGAAAGCATCCCGTTGACGACAAGTGAGTTTGATGAATGGGGAAATCCCAAACATAAAACTTATTATGATTATATGCTTTCCTATTCCCCCTATGACAATGTTGGCAGGAAAAGCTATCCCCACCTTTTGGTCACTTCAGGCCTCCACGACAGCCAGGTCCAGTTCTGGGAACCCACCAAATGGGTCGCCAAACTCAGAGATTACCGTACAAACCAAAACCTCCTTTTATTGTACACCAATATGGGTGCCGGACATGGCGGAGCTTCGGGGAGGTACAAAGCCCTGAAGGAACTGGCTTTGGAATATGCTTTCTTGTTGGATTTGGCAAAAAAACAGCATGAATTGTTTTGAAAAAAACCATTATAACCCCTTTCGACTCCGTATTGTTATACTATACAATTAACAGGTCAAAATGTATTTATTTTAGCCTGTTATTGTATTTATGGATTCAATTACTTAAATTATTAACACATCTTTTGAGTCAACGGAATCCATTGCTTTGAGGGAGATGGTTTCTGGCATCTGCAAACCCACAATAATCAGATGTATTCTTTGAAAAGAATGCTTTATATGTCTGCTGTCAGAAAATAACGTCTGAAAATATCTGCTATGAAAATCATCGATAATGGCCAGAGTCAGTTTTATGATGAGATGTTTGATAGAAATGGTGTGCCTCGCGAGCACTATAGACCTTTTGCTGATTTCATAAAAGCCACTTCGCCTAAAAGGTTAAACCGCCTACAGTTTTCTACCGACAAGGCACAGATGGCCATGGGGATGACCTTCAATGTTTACCACGACAAGCAGGGACAGGAAAAAATACTCCATCTGGACATTATCCCCAGGATTATCCCTTCCAAAGAATGGATGCAACTTGAACGTGGTTTAAAACAACGTATTTATGCTTTGAACCTGTTTCTTCAGGATGTATATAATGACAGGAAGATTTTAAAAGATAAAATCATTCCAGCAGATCTTATATTATCCAGTAAAGACTATCTGAAACCATGTATCGGCCTCACCCCTCCCAAAAACATTTGGTGTCACATCACCGGCACAGACCTTGTCAGAAACCAGAATGGAGATTTTTATATTCTGGAGGACAACCTCCGCTGCCCTTCCGGGGTCTCCTATATGTTAGAAAGCAGGGAGATCATTAAAAGAGCATTCCCGGACTTATTCAAAAAATTGGGTGTCAGACCTGTTTCGGATTATTCTGCCAGGTTACTTAACATGCTTGAGCATCTTTCCGACAAACCCAATCCCGTGATCGGGGTCCTCACCCCCGGTGTCTATAACTCCGCTTATTTTGAACATTCCTATCTTGCCCAGCAAATGGGGGTGGAACTGGTAACAGGCATGGACCTGCTGGTAAAAAACAACCGGGTTTTTATGCAGACCACCAAAGGATTGAAACAAATAGATGTGCTTTATAGACGGATAGACGACACCTTTATGGATCCTCAGGTTTTCAACCCCTCATCCCTTCTCGGTGTTCCCGGCCTCTTCAAAGCATACAAGGCCGGCAATATTGCGTTGGCAAATGCTCCCGGCACCGGTGTGGCTGATGACAAAGCCGTGTATGCCTATGTCCCCAAAATCATCAAGTATTATTTGAACGAGGACCCCATTTTATCCAATGTCCCTACTTATCTGTGCAGGGAAGAAGATGACAGAAAGTTTGTGCTGGAGCATATCGAAGAACTGGTGGTAAAAGAAACCAACGCCGCCGGAGGCTATGGCATGCTGATAGGCCCAAAAGCTTCCAAGACGGAGCATGAAAAGTTCCGTCAACTTGTAAGGGAAAACCCAACCAATTATATCGCACAACCCACCTTGTCCCTTTCCACTGTTCCGACAATCATTGATAACCGAAGCATTGAAGGCCGTCATGTCGATTTGCGCCCCTATGTTCTTTATGGAAAAGAAATTGAAGTGATACCGGGAGCCCTCACCCGGGTGGCGCTTACCAAGGGATCCCTCGTGGTCAACAGCTCACAGGGAGGGGGGAGCAAAGACACTTGGGTATTGTACTACGATTAATGCCTGAAAAAATGTTAAGCAGAGTTGCAAATTCCATCTATTGGCTAGGAAGATACCTTGAAAGGGCAGAAAATTACGCCAGGTTTATCGATGTCAATTTCAATTTGATGTTGGACCTGCCCAGTGATCTGAAAGAACAATGGGAGCCGCTCATTACAGCCACAGGGGACGGAGAGCTTTACCGCTCCAGACACCATGACCGGTTTGATGAAATGAAAGAAGTGATCCACTTTTTGGCGTTTGATCTGGAAAATCCGAATTCAATTATTTCATCCATAACGCATGCCCGCGAAAATGCCCGGATCATCCGGGAGAATCTCACCAAAGAAACATGGGAAAAACTCAATGAAACCTACCATTTTGTAAAAAGAGGAGCGGAAAAAAAAGAGTGGACCAAAACCGATCCCAGAGCATTTTTTGAAAGTGTCAAATGCCAGATCCTGCTGCTGTATGGGCTTGCAGACAATACGGTAGCCAGAACTGAAGGCTGGTATTTCAGACAGCTGGGGCAATTTCTGGAACGGGCTGACAAAACCTCTAGGATATTGGATGTAAAATATCATATCCTACTTCCTTCGCCACAGGAAATCGGCTCGCCTTTGGATTTTCTGCATTGGATGGCACTTCTAAAATCCGTAACCGGGTTTAATACCTACAGAAGACTCTATGGGAATATCGACCCTTCCATGGTAGTTGAATTTCTGGTCCTTAATAAATATTTTCCGAGGTCTGTGTTTTTCTGCCTCAAAGAAGCCGAACAATGCCTCTATAAAATCTCAGGATCCAACGGCTCCGGCTTTTCCAATTCCGCGGAAAAATCCATGGGCGAGTTAAGATCAAAGCTGGAGTTTGATGATATCAACGACGTGATTTCCGGTGGCTTGCATGAATACCTTGAAAAACTTCTCATTAAAATAAACCATATTTCGAATGAGATCAACAACAATTATTTCCAGATAAGGGATAACTTTGTAAGCCAAATAATGGAACAGGAATGACATTTTGTATAGGAATCAAAACGAAATTTGGTATCGTGGGGCTGGCTGACACAAGAATCACCTCTGGCAACGAAACGACCACTTCAAAAAAACTGTACACGGTAAACCGGAAAAACCATTCCTTTTTTATCATGACTTCAGGTTTAAGGTCTGTAAGGGATAAAGCCATCACTTATTTTGGTGAGGTAATTGAAAAGGAAGATGCCTCTTTTGATAAATTATATAAGGCTGTCAACGGTTTTGCAGACCAGGTTAAAAGGGTTGCCAGTGAGGACAAGGCTTCCCTCGAAGAATCCGGGCTTTCCTTCAACTTATCTTCCATTATTGGCGGCCAGTTAGAGGAAGACAAGGAACCAAAACTCTACCTGCTGTATCCTCAGGGCAACTGGATAGAAATCCGACAAGGCACCCCTTTTGTCATTATCGGAAATACAGGGTTTGGAAATCCTGTTTTACGCAGATCATTGAAGTATGACGAACCTTTGGATTTTGCTCTGAAAACTGCTTTTCTGGCTTTTGATGCCACACGGATCAGTTCTAATGATGTCGATTATCCGATAGATACGGTTATTTTGGAAAACAACTCTTATCATATCATTGAAAACCGGTTCGAACAACGTGAACTGAGCCATCTTTCTGAATTTTGGGATGAATGTCTGAAAGATGCCATCAACAGACTCCCTACAGATATTTTAAGAAAAGCATTTCGACAAGCAGAAATGGAAAGCAAAGAATAAAGGGTTGCTTTTTAGTTTGAAGAAACTACAAAAATATGCGGTTAAGAATCGAACATGAGACCAGATATCTATACAATAAAAATGTTGTTTTAAACCCGCATCACATTTTTTTGAAACCACTGCAACGGAATTATGTACATATTGAAAAATATCAAGTCAATTTCTCACCTGAGCCTGCAGGACTAAACGAAAGGTATGATGTGGAAGACAACCCTTACTGGCAGGCTTGGTTTACCGGTTTTACTGACCGGCTACTTATCCATGTTGATATTGAACTAACAACCTCTTCCTTCAACCCGTTTTTATTCTTGGTTGACCCTTGGTTTCTGGCGCATATTGACCGAAGTAACGCCCTCCCTTTCTGCTATCAGGCAGAAGATTCCCACTTGCTGAGGCCTTACCTTCATGCGGATGATGAATCTGCTTTGTCAGAATATGCCAGATCATTGTTGCAAAACCCCGACCCCATTACCTTTCTCAATACCCTCACGACAGCCATATACAGTGATTGGGAGCATATTATCCGGGAAGAGGAAAGCCTTTGGGAACCGGCAAGCACTTTCCTGAAGCAGCAAGGGTCATGCAGGGACCTTTCCTGGATGTTTATTCATATGTTGCGGAGCCTGGGATTGGCCGCAAGATTTGTAAGTGGTTATGCTTTTAACCCGGAATTGGAAGCCGGACATGAGCTGCATGCCTGGGTGGAAGTCTACCTTCCAGGAGCAGGCTGGACAGGCCTTGATCCCAATTTGGGTCTATTTACGGATGAACATTATATCCCCCTGGCCTCCAGCTACCATCCCTCCCGCACCTTACCCGTGCATGGATCTTATGGCGGCAAAGATTTGGAAAAAGCACAACTGACAACTCAGGTGGAAATAAGCAGACTTTAATCTCCGGTTTTTTCACATTTGAGAACCTTTTCCAAAATTTTGCGATTAAATAGCAGGTAGTATCGATAAACAATGAACAAATTGGGAACTTTTGTTTTTCTTCTTGTCTTATTTCTTCTTTTGCTGTTTTTAAACTGGTACGTATACCAAGGTGTGAAGACCCTTCTCGCGCAGCTCTCCAGTAACCAGCGTTGGTGGGCGGTTTTAGCCTATTGGCTGACCATGAGCGGCATCAGTATCTGGGTGATGCTTACATTTCTTACCATCATCAGGGAAGGCCGGATTTCCCCCGGTTCTCAACAGCGTCTCAACCTGTTTCTGACCGTCACCGTTACACAGTTAACGATCGTGCTGTTTTTATTAGGGGAGGACATTTTCAGAGGAATTGAAACGGTGTACAATTATTTCCACTCCTTCCACGCCAAGACTTCGGAAAATCTGTCCATGATCCCCGGCAGAAGGAAGTTTGTCAGCCAGGTAGCTCTGGGAATAGCAGCTATACCTTTTGCCGGTTTTGTATATGGGATTTTCAAAGGCAAATACCATTTTAGGGTCATCAGGGAAACGCTGTACTTTGAGGACTTGCCGGAGGCTTTCGATGGGTTTACGATCACCCAGCTATCGGATATTCATGCCGGAAGTTTTACGGACTTTGAGGCGGTGCAAAGAGGGATAGACTTGGCCAAAAATCAAAATGCTGACCTGTTTGTGTTTACTGGTGATTTAGTAAACCACAAGGCAGAGGAGGTAGATCCCTTCCTGGATAGATTATCTAAGATCCAAGCCAAGTTTGGTCAATTTTCCATCCTCGGAAACCACGACTATGGCGATTACATTTCATGGCCAAACAAAGAAGCCAAGGAGGCCAATTTCAATAAATTAAAACAACAGCACCAACGCCTGGGATATCAGTTACTGCTGGATGAAAGTACAGTCGTCGAAAAAGACGGCCAAAAAATCCGTTTGATAGGCGTGGAGAACTGGGGTGTGGGCTTCCATGCCAAAGGTGATCTGGAAAAAGCCCTACAAGGAGTGGAAAATGATGAATTCAAAATCCTGCTTTCCCACGATCCTTCCCATTGGGATGAAAAGGTCAAAAAACATCCCAAAAAAATACACTTAACACTGAGCGGGCATACCCATGGCATGCAATTCGGGATCGAGACACCGGTAATAAAATGGAGCCCCGCCCAATACCGTTATCCCAACTGGGCAGGCCTGGCCAAAGAAGCCGGCAGGTACTTATATGTAAACAGAGGTTTCGGCTTTCACGCCTTTTCCGGAAGAGTAGGAATCTGGCCGGAAATAACCGTGTTGACTTTAAGAAAAGCGTAAATTTCGTGAATTTTATATCGAACTATCCCTTATAACCATTTTATGAAACAACACCTCCCATCCATCGTGTTTTCAGTGGCAATTATTTTAGCCTCCCTTATCCTCGGCAATGCTTATTGGAAAAGAAGCCGCACCGAACAAAAGATCTCGGTCACGGGACTCGGGGAAACAGATTTTGTTTCGGATCTGATCGTGTGGGAAGGCTTTTTTGAGAAACAGGCCTATACACTAAAAGAAGCTTACGAAGGTTTAGAGAGCGATAGAAAGGCAGCCACCGCCTACCTTCAATCCAAGGGCATCGACCCCGGAGAAGTAGTGTTCAACGCGGTACAAACAAGACAAAACACCAGATCCGAATATACAGCCGATGGCCGTTATATGGGAGAAACATTTCTTGGATACACGCTTAGCCAAACCATTCAAATAGAATCCAATGAAGTGAAAAAAGTGGAAAAGATGGCCAGGGAAATCACGGAGCTGCTGAACAAAGAAATCCAGTTTTATTCCCAGCCTCCACGATATTATTATACCCAGTTGGCTGATTTGAAAATAGAATTGATATCCAAGGCCACAGAGGATGCCAGGCTAAGGGCCGAAAAAATCGCGGAAAACTCAGGTACCAAACTGGGATCATTGCTAAATGCCAACCTGGGCATATTCCAGATCACCGGCCAAAATTCAGGCGAGGATTATTCCTGGGGAGGGACCTTCAACACGTCATCCAAAGCGAAAACCGCTTCGATCACCATAAAACTGGATTATCAGGTAAAATAGCTTTTAAATGCCCAAAAACAAATCTTTCCCAGACCCCAAACACTTGAAAGAAGGCGTACATTACTACTTCGAAGGGCCTTATATGGTATTCACAGCAGCCTATCATTTGATGCGAGGTACCTGCTGCGGCAGTGGGTGTAGACATTGCCCCTTTCCGAAAAATAAAAAATGACCGTTTTGAAAGAAAACATCCCCTCGGCCTGTTCGAAACAAAGCCGGGGTTTTCTCCCCCTGTTTAGTTTTTGGATGGTATTTTTTTTGACGGTCCACTATCATACCGCTGCGCAAAACAAAAGCACTCCACCTTATAAAGTTTATAACCCGGATACTGAAAAAGAGACTGCCCTCCAGGAGATCGTTGACCGGATGGACGGTATTTCTATTTTGTTCTTTGGCGAAGAACACGACAATACAACGGGTCATTACATTCAGGATACCCTGTACAAGATGCTTTTGGAAAAATACCCACAGGTGACCCTGAGTATGGAAATGTTTGAAAGAGACGTCCAACTTGTGCTGGATGAATACTTAACTGGCATCATCACGGAAGCCAAACTGATAGAAGAGGCCCGGGCATGGAATAATTACAAAGAAAGTTATTCTCCTATGGTTAACCGTGCCAAGGACCATCAGCAACCGGTCATCGCCGCCAATGCCCCTGGGAGGTATGTGAACCTGGTCAACCGTGAGGGCCCGGAAGCACTTCACTCATTAAGCAAGCATGCCAAAAAATATGTCAATTTTATCAATTTGGACATCGACGATACTGCCTATAAGAAAAAATTTTCTGATGCCATGGGAGAACACGCCCACCACATGGGGCCGAATATGTTTTATGCCCAATTGCTCCGGGATGAAACCATGGCAGAAAGCCTGTATAATAACTGGAGAAGTGACCGAAAGGATAAAATTTTTCATATTACAGGAAGGTTTCACAGTGACGAAAGACTTGGTACAGTACACCGGCTTCTGAATCAAAAAAAACCACCCAAACTGCTCACCATCAGTTGTTTTTCAGCAGAAGATTTTGATGATCCAGATTGGGGAAAGTACAAAAGTCTGGCAGATTATATCATCATCACACCCTGACCGATTTTATGGGTAACGAAAAAACATTTTTTCCGTTATAAGTCTATTAAGCAGTTGTTTGTATCTGCTTTTTTGTAATTTAAACACTTAACCCAACTAACCATCAAACCCATGTCAAATAAAAAAATTATTGTCATTTTCGGTGCTACAGGTTCACAGGGAGGAGGTTTGGCTAAAGCTATGCTTGATGACCCCCGCAGTGAATTTGAGGTCCGGGCTGTAACAAGGGACCCGCAATCGGAAAAATCGCGTGAATTGGCACAAAAAGGTGCGGAGATTGTAAAGGCGGATGTCGATGATATCAATAGTATTAAAAAAGCATTGGAAGGTGCATATGGTGCTTACTTTGTCACTTTCTATTGGGAGCATTTTTCTCCTGAGAAAGAATTGGGCCATATAAAAAATATGGCGGAAGCCGCCAGTGAAACCGGAATAAGACATGCCATCTGGTCAACCCTTGAAGACAGCAGGAAATGGATTCCCCTTGACGATGACCGGATGCCTACTTTACAGGACAAGTACAAAGTTCCCCATTTTGATGTCAAGGGCGAGGGAGACCAGTTTTTTACCAACTTAAAAGTACCGACGACATTTCTGAGAACCACTTTCTATTGGGACAACTTTATCTATTTTGGCAGTGGTCCCCAAAAAGGCCCAGATGGAAACCTGTACCTCACCTTTCCAATAGACGACAAGAAGCTCTGTGGGATCGCTGCGGAAGATATAGGCAAATGTGCCTATGGGATTTTTAAGCAAGGGAATGCATTGATAGGCAAAACAATAGGTATTGCCGGGGAAGCACTTACCGGGGAAGAGATGGCTGCCGCCATGTCCAAGATCTTGGGAAAAGAAATTCATTTTAACAATGTATCTCCGGCTACCTTTAGAAGCTTTAATTTCCCCGGGGCCGATGATTTGGGCAACATGTTCCAGTTTTACCGGGATTTTGATGATTGGTTTATAAAATCCCGCGATCTGGCGTTTGCAAAACAACTCAATCCTGATCTTTTGTCATTCGAAGACTGGCTAAAAAAATACGGTAAACTAATTCCTTTGGATTGAAGGATACCAATGAGGTTTCACAAGATACTGTACGGTTTTCCAGAGTTAGGCAGAATAAAGGGCAGTTGGTTTCAACTGCCCTTTACTATTTAAAACATTTTTACAATTTATTAAACAGGTTCCGCCGGAACGTGCTTGGTTGTGGTTACATTCTTCTGCCAAAAGAAGAAGACCACAAACAAAACAATCAGGATACCGGGAAACATCACCATTTTGGCCAAAGTATCTTGACCTGCGGCCAGTTCCAAAGTATCTCCGGAGAGGCCGGCCGCCATGTTTTCTTCCGTCGCCACATCAATCCATCTTCCGATCACGGGTTGGAAAATGGCGGTGGAGAACATACCGATACCTCCGATAATGGACATGCCCAAAGCGCCGCTAAGGGGAACACGCTGAGCGGTTGCACCCACCATGACCGGCCAGAAATAGCAAACGCCCATGGCAAAAATGATAGCCGCCAGGTAGGCAACCGGACCTGTCACCACACTGAACAAATAAATACCGATTGAAGCAAAGATGGCGCCGGATAATAAAACACCTGTTTGTCCCAATGCCTTTACAATAGGACCGGCAAAGAACCGGCCAACGGCCATCACACCGGTGGTCAAGGCCAAAATCAACATGGCATCAGCACCGCTTCTGCTCAATACGATATTCACCCACTGTTGGGGACCAAATTCAGTAATCGCGGTAAGGGCCATGCAGCAAAACAAGAAAATAAAGACCGGGCTGACCATTGCTTTGAAGTTTTCCTTGAGGGAAGTCACCCCTTCCACTTTTGGTTTCGGGAACGCCTTGCCATAAAACAGGACGGCATAAATGATGGTTGGAATCATCAGAATCCACATTTGTGTCTGCCAGCTGGCCAAAAATCCTCCCGCGTCTGTCATAAATTTGGAAATCAACGCTCCTAAAAGTATCCCTCCAGGGAACCACATATGGAACCTGTTGAGCATCTTGTTCATTTTTACACCGGAGTACATGTCCGCAATCATAGGGTTACAGGCGGCTTCGGTACAGCCGTTACCAAATCCTATAAAAAGTGTGGAGATTAACAGCATGGCGTATCCGCCGGCATAAATTGTAAGAACGATTCCCAAAGTATGGGCCACGAACGCCACTCTCATGATATTGGCAGGACCAAAAGAATGGTAAACCAATCCTCCCAGTATCATGGAAATGGGAAATCCTAAAAACCACATGGAGTTGATGAATCCCAGCTGTTCACCGCTCAGGCCAAATTCCTGGCCGAGTTGCGGCAAAATACCAGCCCTAATCGCAAAGGTGAAGGCGGTGGTAATCAGAGCAAAACAGCTCCCGTTAAAAAGAGCGCTCTTGTTAATGTTTTCGTTCATTGAAATTGGGTTTAGATGTTTGTAAATATTTTTCTCATTTGATTAAGCAAATCATTCGGACAATATAAAAAAAATTGCGTTTACCTTTTGGCTTTTTATTGGAATTATGCCCGATATTTTGATTAACGTGCAAAAAACAGGGCCGAAACAGACGGTCAAACCCCCATAAATCAGGCATTTGCCAAAATAACGCCTTGAGTCTGGCAATTCCCCTTTCATGTCCCAGACAGGAAAACCTTATTTTCTTTTTATTTATTAAATTCCCCTATGAAAAAGTTGGTCCTTTTTTTCCTTTTCCTTTCCCAGGCTTTGATGGGGCAAACCGTCAGCGTCGCGGAAATCAATCAAAAATTGGGAAAAGGGATAAACATGGGTAATATGTTTGAGGCCCCTTCGGAAGAGGAATGGGGGAATCCCTTTCGGGAGGATTACTTTGCCATGATAGCAGACCTTGGTTTTGACCATGTGCGCATACCGATCAGGTGGGATACCCCCGTCCGGACCCAGATGACGCCGCCTTATACGATACATCCTGATTTTCTGCAGCGGATACAAGAGGTGGTGGCCCTGGCCCTGGCAGAAGGCCTGATGGTCATTATCAACATGCACCACCACGATGAACTGTTTCAGCAGCCCAATGCTCATAAAGACCGGTTTTTGGCCCAATGGGAGCAAATTTCCGATTACTTTAAGGAATATCCGGAAACCTTGCTTTTTGAGGTGATGAATGAACCCCACGGTCAACTCACGCCTGACTCATGGAATGTGTTTTTTGCGGATGCGTTGGCTGAAATCCGGAAAACAAATCCCACGCGCGCGGTTTTGATGGGCACAGCTGATTTCGGAGGGATCGGTGGGATTTTTTATCTGGACCCGCCTGAAGACGATCATATTATCGTTACAGTCCATTATTACAATCCTTTTCCTTTTACCCATCAGGGCGCCGAGTGGGTGGGTGAGCAGTCCCAGGCCTGGCTAGGGACACGCTGGTATGACTTGGAATATGAAAGGAAAACCGTGATGCAAGAAATGGAGGCGGTGGTCAATTTCTCGAACGAACGAAATATTCCCATTCACATGGGGGAATTTGGGGCCTATAGCCAGGCCGACATGGAGTCCAGAAGACTGTGGACCGGTTTTGTGGCACGGTACTTTGAGTCATTGGGATTCAGCTGGGCCTATTGGGAATGGTGTGCTGGATTTGGCATCTATGATCCAGAGTCCGACAGTTACCGGGAGCCACTGGTGGAGGCATTGTTACATGCCTCATTGGGAGAGCCAAGAGAGGCCTATCCTCAGATCATCTATGAAAGCAATTTTAGTGGTTCAAATGATGGATGGAGCCTTTTTCTCCAACAAGGAACACAAGCCACACTTTCGCGGGAGGATGGCGGCCTGAAATTGGAAATCAGCCAACCTGGCCACGAAAACTGGTATGTGCAATTGGCCAGGGGAGACTTTTCCTTGGAAATGGGGAAAATTTACAGGGCCTCTTTTGTAGCTCGCTCAGAAGAACCGCTACCCGTTACCCATTATTTGGGAAAGGCCTCCTCGCCGTTCAACGCCTATACAGGTTATCGGGATTTTGTCATCCAACCTGAAGAAAGGGAATATGCCTATGTTTTCAATATGAACGATGCCGATGACCCGGCCGCGAGAATGGTGTTGGATTTGGGAAGTAAAGCCACCAACATTCGGCTCGACTCCTTTAAACTTGAGCAATTGAATTTTTTAATAGCCTCTATTCCTGAATTAACCGATAAGCAAACTGTAAAGACATATCCCAATCCGGTAGAAAGATGGCTTTATTTGGAGGTACCTATGACCAATGTCCAAGCTGACGTCATTGCCCTTTCTGGAAAGCAGATGGACAGTTTTGTCATTTCGGATACCCACTCAGCCATCGATCTGGGAAATCTGCCCACAGGGGTGTATGTGTTGCGCCTGGTAAAGGGCAACCGGTGGCAAACACACCTTCGGCTGATAAAGAAGTGAGGGTTATGATCGGTTTGGGAAATCAAACTTCGCCTTCCCTGGCCAATACGCTTTTGAAAATCTTTTCCATCTCGTCAGCAAAACGGTCGATATTGACTTTGTTTAGGTGGAGATTTTTGGCATTGGTCCCCATCTGCTCCCTTTCCTCTTCCATGGCAATCAGTTCCTTCAATTTGACTTTCCATCCTTCCACGTCATTTTTTCTAACCCAAACGCCGATGTTTTCTCTTTCAATATCAATATCGATATACGGATGATAGGTCATGATCACAGGTTTTCCGACAGCTATCGCATCCAGCAAAACGGTCAAGCCATAGGTATGTCCTTTATTTTTGATGCTCTCATATAAAGGTATAATGATAAAGCTGGCCCTTTTATAAGCTTCAAGTAACTGGGTATAGGGAACCCATGAAGTGTCAATGGAAATATTTGATGGAATATCTGTATACTGAGGAATAGTTGTCGGTGTGCAGAAAACCTTGAGGTCGTAGTTCAAATCCCTAAATGCATCAAAAAGCATGTTATAGTCCCTGTCCATGGTCCCTGCACAAACCGCAAAAGGCTTCTCCCCTTCCGGTGCAGCTGGTTTTATTTTTTTATAAAATTCGCTGTCAGGCCCCCAGTGAATATGAAAAAACTTCCTTTTGTACTCCTCCTCTGACCATCCGAATTCACCTTTCAGCCTTTCCATCAACGCTTTGCTGAAAAAGGCAAAAGCATCGAACTGAGCCATCCTTTTAAGCGATATTTTCTTGAACAGGCTATCCTCTTTTAAACCATATAGACTATTCTGATGAACCAATATGACAATGGGGATCCGGATCAGCTTGGCCCATTTTAACAGGGTAATTAACCGGCTGTTTGCAAAGGGATAAGGAAGGTACAATATATCATATTTTCTGAGTTTAAAAAGTGCCCTGACCTGCTGGTCCAAAAGCTGGATTTTAAACACCCTCCCCAATTTATTGAGCCATGAAAACTTCTGGTGTTGATGGATGTCGATTATAAAATCCCCTTTTTTCTCCAGCTCCACTTTACCCATCAGATAATGGGAGGGGTTGATACCTTTCTTCCAGTTATCGTGTATTTTTTCGAAAGAATAAGAATTCATCAACAGCACTCTTATGGGACTGGTGTTAGGTTCCATATACAGGTATTGGGTTAATCAAACAATTTTTCTGAAATCCTTTTATTTCCCATACACCTCCGGGTTGACTGGGTAAGGCAACCTCTCCCCCCTCAGTCCGGCGAGGATATTCTCTACCGCACATCGGGTCATCTCGTCCCGGGTCTCCTTAGTGGCAGATCCAATATGGGGAAAAACCACCGCGTTCTCCATTTCAAGCAGAGGGTTATCGGCTTTCATGGGCTCAGGATTGGTGACATCCAATCCAACTCCCCATATCAGCTTTTCATCCAGCGCACGAATAAGCTCATCTTCTTTATGGATCCCTCCACGGGCGGTATTGATAAAGATGGAGGAGGGCTTCATCTTTTTGAACTCCTCGTATCCGAACATTCCTTTGGTTTCAGCCGTCAAAGCGGTGTGGACCGATACCACGTCACTTTGGGCAAGCAGGTCATCCATCGAAACTTTTACCGCCCCGAATTCTTTTTCCGCCTCTTCATTGCGCCTTCTGTTATGGTACAGGATTTTCATGTTCCAGGAGACGGTACACATTCTCGCCAACTCCGCGCCTATTCTACCCAATCCTACTATTCCCAACGTTTTTCCGGCCAGGTCGAATCCCAAATCCTGGGTGGGCTGACTGATTCCCCATCCTCCTTTTTTGATTTTGTTGTGGAGAAAAAGAGCTTTTCTCGCCACGGTGAGCATCAGGAGCAAAGCCGTCTCTGCCGTCGCCTTGTTCAAAACGTGGGGAGTATTCCCGATAGGAATGCCATATTCTGTCGCCCCCTGAATGTCAATACCATCAAATCCAACCGAATGCAAGGCCACCGCTTTCAGGTGGCTGCACTGCCTAAAAAAGTCAGCATCCATCCCAGGCTGGCCCGCACTGAGGAATGCGTCGTGGCCTTTGCAGAAATGGATAGCCTGCTCCCTGTCCAAAACAGGTTTTTCCTTCCAAACGGTATATTCCACGCCGGCTTCTTCCAACATGCGATAACCGATGTCCGGTATAATTTTATTGATAAAAACTTTCATGTGTTTATAATTGTTTTTTTAACGGCCACATAGCCTGCCCCGAACTTGTTTCGGGAAATCTCGCATGATTCCCCCCCCGATAGCTATCGGGGCTATCGGGGCATCCCTCTGTGTGACGCTTGCGTCATGTTCGATTTCATATCCAGATTTAAAATAAAGTGCCTAAGATAGTTATTTTACAAGTGTTTGAAAATAGGAAAAAGCTTTCAGTATCCTACTGCCAAACCAGGAAAACATTTCCCCGTCCACCATCAAAACTCTGGTTTCTGGAAGCAACTTCTGAAAATAAGTACGGTGTTTTTCAGCAAAAGGAAAGGGTTCAGAACTAAGCAACAGGTATTCGGGGTGAAGGAAAACCAAATCCCTTTCTGAAATTTCCGGATAACGGTTTTCTGAGATAAGGTTTTTGTAGCCTGCGCGTTGCATCATTTCGTTGACAAAGGTGTCCCTCCCTACAGTCATAAGCGGATCCTTCCAGATCAAATAGACAGCGGTCCCTTTAAAGGGCAACTCCCTTTTCATGCAATCCCGTACCTTTGCCGTTACTTCACCGGCCTCTGCATCCCTACCCGTCACCTCTCCAATACCTTCAATCATCTCCAAAGCCTCTTCCAGACTTTTAACATCCGATACCCAAACCGGAAAATCCTTCTCCAATGCTTCTATACCTTCCAGATAATTTTCCTCTTTGTTACCAATAATAAGGTCAGGTTTCAATTCCCTGATGCGGTCAAAATGGAAATTCTTTGTGCCCCCTATGATGACCTTAGCCTTTCTGATAGGAGCCGGATGCACACAGAATTTGGTTACCCCTACCAACGCCTCCTCCAACCCAAGGTCAACCAGCAGCTCTGTCAAAGAGGGTACCAATGAGACAATCCGTTTGGGTGTAGCCGGTAAATGAACAGGGCGTTGAAGCTGGTCAATATAAATCATAGGGCTTATGATGGAAGGTTCAATGCAAACGGAAAGTTAAAGGAACAAACCGGTGCTTTCACTTTACATACCTGAAGTCAAAGTCTTTGTCAAAATCCTCCAAAAACCCTTTCATCAAAGAAATTACATTTTCTATATCTTTTTTGCTGGCAGTTTCAACTGTAGTATGCATATATTTTAAAGGTAATGAAATCAAAGCGGACGGCACGCCACCATTGGAATAAGCAAAAGCATCTGTGTCTGTACCTGTGCTTCTGGACGAAGCGGACCTTTGAAAAGGAATGTCCCTCTTTTGGGCAGAGGCAATAACCAGATCGAGGAGTTTTTTATGCACCGCAGCCCCACAGGTCAGTACCGGGCCGTTGCCGGCGGTATAATCACCACTGGTGATTTTGTTGTACATGGGAGCGGTGGTATCATGACATACATCTGTGATCAGGGCCACATTGGGTTTGATATTGGCGGCGATCATCTCGGCTCCTCTCAATCCTATTTCTTCCTGGACCGCATTCACGATATAAAGCCCGAAAGGCAAACCGGCGTTTTCCTCCTTAATCTTTCTGGCCACTTCCGCTATCATATATCCGCCTATGCGGTTGTCCAAGGCCCTTCCAGAATAAAACTTGCCGTTTAAATCGGTAAGCTCGTCCTTAAAAGTCACCACACAGCCCACATGGATCCCCATTTTTTCCACTTCCTCCTTAGAGCGGGCTCCTACATCAATAAAGATATTTTCGACTTTAGGGGGTTCCTCCTTGGATTTGTCCCGCACATGGATGGCAGGCCAGCCAAACACACCGTTGATGATTTTATCGTCTGTGTGGATATTCACCCGCATGGAAGGGGCTATCATATGATCCGAGCCTCCATTGCGGATCACATAGATATAGCCCTCAGGTGTGATATAATTGACAAACCAGCTGATTTCATCTGCATGTGCTTCGATCACTACTTTGAAGTCAGCCTTGGGATTGATCACGCCAACCGCGGTCCCATAGGCATCTGTAAAATAGTCATCTACAAAGGGCTTGATATAGTCAAGCCATATCTGCTGTCCGGAAGCTTCAAAGCCCGTAGGCGATGCATTGTTAAGGTATTGGTAAAGGAATTTCTCGTTTTGTTGCATTTTATAAGGGTTAATGATAAATGTTCCATCGCTCCACGCTGTTGTTTATTGGGATTTCGGGTAGCAACCTAAGAGCAAATGTAGTTTACCAAGATTAAAACTTTAACAGGTCTCATCAAATTATGGCCAGATTATTTGAAAAAGATGCTCTCTTTCTGGGCTTAGATTTTCGCTATAAAGGCATATTTCCATGTTTCTTTCGGGGCAGCTTATCCACTTTGTTTTCCAACATGTCAAAGCCTCTGATCAGTTTTTCCCTGGTCTCATGGGGCATGATGACTTCATCTATAAAGCCCCGCTCAGCAGCGGTATAGGGATTTGCAAATTGCTCGCTATAATCTGCCACTTTCTCCTCCAACTTGGCTTCAGGGTTATCGGAGGCAGCAATTTCTTTTTTGAATATGATTTCAGCGGCCCCTTTTGGCCCCATCACGGCGATCTCGGCACTGGGCCAGGCAAAATTAAGATCCGCCCCTATATGTTTCGAGTTCATCACGTCATAGGCGCCTCCATAGGCTTTCCTCGTGATCACGGTGATGCGTGGCACGGTGGCTTCGGAAAAGGCATAAAGCAATTTGGCTCCGTTGGTAATGATGCCGTTCCATTCCTGATCCGTGCCTGGCAGAAACCCCGGCACATCCACCAGTACCAGCAGGGGAATGTTAAAACAATCGCAGAACCGCACAAATCTGGCGGCTTTGGTGGAGGAATTTATGTCCAACACCCCTGCCAATGATGCCGGCTGGTTTCCAACTATGCCGACAGACTTTCCCGCCAATCGGGCAAAGCCCACCACGATGTTTTCGGCAAAATCCTGGTGCACTTCTAAGAAGCTGTGGGTATCGGTAATTTCCTCTATTACTTCCCGCATGTCATACGGCTGGTTAGGATGAGATGGAATAATGTTATCCAAACCCGGCCGTTTTTCATCCCTAACCTCATATTCTACCAGGGGAGGACCCTCCTCACAGTTCTGAGGTATGTAACTCAACAGTTTTTTGATACGGTCTAAACAATCCACTTCATTCCCACAGGCAAAGTGGGCCACGCCGCTCTTGCTGCTGTGAGCAGTTGCTCCTCCAAGATCCTCGGCACTTACATTTTCATGGGTGACGGTCTTGACCACATTGGGACCGGTAACGAACATATAGGACGTTTTCTTCACCATAAAAATAAAGTCGGTGATGGCAGGGGAATAAACCGCCCCACCCGCGCAGGGACCCATCACCGCCGATATCTGAGGAATTACACCTGAAGCCAGGGTATTTCTGTAAAATATATCGGCATATCCTCCGAGCGAATTTACCCCTTCCTGTATCCGGGCTCCGCCTGAATCATTCAGCCCTATCACCGGTGCGCCATTTTTCATGGCCATATCCATGATTTTACAGATTTTCTCGGCGTGGGTTTCAGAAAGAGAACCGCCAAATACGGTGAAATCCTGGGAAAACACGTAAACCAACCGTCCTCCAATGGCTCCATAACCCGTCACCACCCCATCTCCGGGGTATTTCTCCTTATCAATACCAAATTGCTTGCTTCTATGCACCACGAACCGGTCCAATTCCTGAAAAGAACCCTCATCCAGTAACAGCGAAAGCCTTTCCCTGGCCGTAAGTTTCCCTTTTTTATGCTGGGAGGCAATACGCTGTTCTCCTCCTCCTTTTAATGCTTCCGCGTTCTTCTTTCTGAGTTCCTCAATTTTTTCCTGGGATTTATCCAGCGTATTATGTGGTTCTTGCATGGTGGTTTATTTGGCTTTAACCAAAGATAGGAACGAGTTTCTTATCAGAAAAGAAGGAAGCGCATTATATAAGAGATCATTCAATTTTCAGGAGAAAAACAGGGCTAAAATGGAAAATATCAGGCTTGTTGAGAACAAACTTAGTTGGTTATCCCCCTGTAATTGAAATTATTTTTATGAATATATAAATATTTAAAGGTTTTCATTTTAAATAAACTTTATATATTCGCAAAACCATAAAAAAAGCCGGTAGAATGAAAAAAAAGGCAGCAGTAATAGACATGGGCACCAATACTTTTCATCTGTTATTGGTACAAATGGGTGATAATCAGTTTGAAATCCTCTATAAGGAGAAAATCGCTGTAAGGATTGGAGAAGGGGGTATCAACCAAAATGTCCTGTTGCCGAATGCCCAGAAACGGGCCTTACATACCTTAACCCATTTTCAAAATCTGATCAAAGGGGAAAAAATCGACCAGGTTTTCACTTTTGCTACCAGTGCAGTGAGGAATGCAAAAAACGCCAACGACTTCACTGATAAAATTCTCCAACTAACCGGCTTCAAGGTCAACATCATAGATGGTGAAAGGGAAGCGGAATTGATATATAAAGGAATCCGCCTAAGCAGTAGCCTCGACCAAAACACCTCATTGATGATGGACATCGGCGGCGGCTCAGTGGAATTTATTATAGGGAATGAGGAAACCATTTTCTGGAAAAAAAGTTTCGAAATCGGGGGGCAGCGCATGTTGGATAGGTTTCATTACCATGACCCCATTTTGGAAGAAGAAGTGGATAAACTATACAGTTATCTGGAAAGCGAACTTACCTCCCTTTTTAACGCCATAAAAAAATATTCTCCGACCCGGTTGATAGGTGCTTCAGGCACTTTTGATACGCTTACGGATATGTACCTTGCTTCACTCCAGCTGGAAAGATCGCGCGACATCCAAAGTCATTTCCTTCCTATTCAAAACTTTCAATCCATTGCCGATAAACTGATCCGGTTGAACAAGCAGGAAAGATTAAAAATCCCTGGAATGATCCCCATGCGGGTAGACATGATTGTGGTGGCATCCTGTCTGATTCAGTATATACTAAAATATGTCGAAACGCCCACATTGATTTGCTCCACTTATTCTTTGAAAGAAGGTGTGATTGCCGAACTGATGGAAAAAGTGGTATCCGGGGTAAATATCTCTGTTTGACCATACCTTATTTTTTGAACATTTAATCCTGTTTCTTGCGTTTCTTTTTTGCAATTTTGCGGCATTATGATTTTTAATGCCAAAACTTACTCAAATGAATTTCCCTCTTGAGCACTTAGAAAATTTTACCAAAAACATATTGCTGAAAATCGGCTGCCCGGAAAACGATGCAGAAGTGGCCACAAAAGTATTGCTTTCGGCTGACCTTCGGGGCGTGGACTCTCACGGCGTGGCCCGGCTATCCGGTTATGTACGCCTGTGGGAAGCAAAGCGGATCAACCCCACCCCCAGCATCCGGATCGTCCATGAAAGCCCCAGCACGGCGGTAGTGGACGGAGACGGTGGCTTGGGCCTTGTGGTGGCCCCCCACGCCATGAACGTGGCGATCACCAAAGCCAAAACAGCGGGAACCGGCTGGGTTTCTGTAAAAAACAGCAACCATTACGGTATTGCAGGCATCCATGCCATGCAGGCCCTTCAGCATGATATGGTAGGCATCTCCCTGACCAATGCGAGCCCCCTGGTCAGCCCCACTTTTTCAAAAGAACGTTTATTGGGAACCAACCCCATTGCAGTAGCCATTCCGGCTGATAAAGAGCCGCCGTTCGTTCTGGACATGGCAACCACCACCGCAGCTAACGGCAAATTGGAGATCCTGCAAAGAAAGGGAATGGAAGCTCCGTTAGGCTGGATACAGGATAAGGACGGACAACCCACAAACAACCCGTATGGCGTAAAGGAAGGCGGCGCTTTGTTGCCCTTGGGAGGTGACCGCGAGCACGGGTCTCATAAAGGTTATGGCTTAGGAGCCATAGTGGATATATTTTCGGCGGTATTCTCAGGTGCTAACTATGGTCCCTGGGTCCCTCCTTTTGTGGCATTTCTGGAACCGGACCCCAATCCGGTAGGAGAAGGTCTGGGACATTTCTTCGGAGCCATGAGAATGGATGCATTTCGACCGGCAGATGAATTCAAGTCGCATATGGATAACTGGATAAGAAGATTCCGCTCTGCCCAGCCAGTTCCCGGGCAGGATAAGGTGCTTATTCCAGGTGACCCCGAACGCGAACTTGAATCGGAAAGAAAGTTAAACGGCATTCCAATACTGGCCCCGGTGGTAGAGGACCTTAAAGCGCTGGGGAAAAAACTCGGGGTCAGCTGGTAATTCTTCAAACCCCGATTGCAATTTCAAATATTTCAACTAAATTACATACCAAACCCCTCATTATCAGAATTTAAAATAAATCCTTTAACACCTCTTTGCTAGGATCTTCCAACGATGGTTACAAAAACCCAAACTGACGACATTAACCGCTTGGTAAGGTTTATTGTGGAGCATACCCATACCAAGTTTGGCCGGGATTATTTTAAAGTATTGGTAAGGCATCTTTCGGAAGCCTTGGAGGTAAAGGGGGCTTGGGTCACAGAACTGCTGCCGAAAGAACAAACACTCAGGTCATTTGCTTTCTGGTTCAATGGGGGTTATGTAAATCACTATGAGTACAGTTTGACAAATACACCTTGCGAAAGGGTGATCACGGATAAGGCTTGTTTTTTGGTTGCGGAAAGGGTGATTGAATTGTTTCCTGACGACCCTGACCTGGAGCCTCTAAATGCGGTCAGCTATATGGGACAGCCGCTTTTTGGTGAAGACGGCGATGTTCTGGGTCACCTGGCCATTATTCATGATGCCCCACTACACCCCTCTGAAGAGCAAGAGGCCGTTTTCAGTCTTTTTGCCCAGCGAGCCAATGCAGAGTTGCTGAGACTTAAAGCGAACGAAGCATTGTTTGAGAAAAAAAAGCATCTATCTGCTCTCATTGAAAATATGAATGATGCCATTTTGGAAATCGACAGTTTAGGCTTTGTATCATTGACCAATCCGGCCGCTTCCATACTTTTTGGCCTAAAAGAAAGTGAACTGTCAGGCAGTTTGGTTTATAGCCTGTTTGAAGAAGACAGCGCTGCCTATTTGAGAGGGGTCCTAAAAGCGTCCAGAACCCAACCAGAAGGCACGGTTGAAACGGGGTCAAATAAAGAATTGCAGGTTTTCAACAAAAATGGGGATATCGTTCCCGTGGGGGCATCTATCTGCCGGTATCAGGTGTCACATGAGCTTTACCACACGTTGCTATTGAGAAACCTAAAAGAACTGAGACGAGCAGAACAACGTATCAGAATTCTGGAAGATGATGCTTCCCATCTAGGCCTTGGGGACAAAAATTCAACGCCCATCTTGGGCGAATGCAGTGCGCTGCGAAAGGTACTGGAGGACATTCAGCATGTGGCTAAAAGCAACAGCACCGTGCTTTTATTAGGTGAATCAGGTACGGGAAAAGAAGTGTTTGCAAGAAACATCCATGAAAGAAGCCTGAGGAGCCATAAACCTCTGATCATTGTTAATTGCGCCGCCATTCCTTCCAATTTGATTGAAAGCGAATTTTTCGGACATGAAAAAGGTGCTTTTACGGGTGCGCTGCAAAGGAGAGAGGGCCGGTTTTCTTTGGCAGACGGAGGCACTTTGTTCCTCGATGAGGTGGGTGAGCTTCCCTTAGATATGCAGCCAAAGCTCCTGCGGGTATTGCAAGAGGGAGAATTTGAGACCTTGGGCGGTAACCGGACGGTAAAAGTGGATGTAAGGGTGATCGCTGCCACCAATCGAAACCTACACGAAATGGTCAAAGCAGGTACTTTTAGAGAGGATTTATATTACCGCCTGAATGTCATTCCCATACACCTGCCCTCACTGCGGGAAAGAGAAGGGGATGTCGTACTTCTAGCGGATTTATTCATAAAAAAATTCAGCAGGCAAACCGGAAAAAAAATACTTCCTCTCAACGCCGGTTCCATAGCACTCCTTTTATCCTACCAGTGGCCGGGAAATATCCGTGAACTTCAGCATGTGATAGAAAGAGCTGTTATTTTGGCAAAGGATGAAAACCTCCAACTGGAAAGGTTTATCCCCTCTGAATCGCTGAATGTAAGTCCCGAAAATGAACATGGGATGATTATCAGTGACCAAAAAATCCTAACGGCTCATCAACTCGAAGCATTGGAACGGAAAAACCTGCTCAACGCATTGGAACAAACCGCATGGAAAATATCAGGGAAAAACGGCGCCGCGTCGCTCTTAGGTATCCCTCCATCTACACTGAGTTCCAAAATCAAGGCTTTTGGATTAAGGAGACGAAGCCCAAATTAGGATTTTTCTCTTCTGATGATCGCGGATTTCCTCTTTTCAGAGGGATCTCAACACCCAATCTAAAATCAGGGACATCAACCAAACAGGTCCAAACTCAAATAGCGGTCTCCCCTATCACAGGTGACGCAGACGATCAGGCCCTCTTCCAGTGTTTTCGAAAGTTCGAGGGCAGCGTGCAATGCCCCTCCACTGCTCATGCCTGCCAGTATCCCCTCTTCCTTTGCCATCCGGCGGGTCATCAGGGTCGCCTGCTCCTCACTCACATCCAGTACCTCATCCACCCGGGCCGGATCGTAAATTTTAGGAAGAAACTCCGGTGACCACCTTCTGATGCCCGGAATACTTGAACCGTCAGTAGGTTGGGTGCCCACGATGCGTATGGCCGGATTCTTTTCCTTCAGGTACCGTGAAACGCCCATGATCGTACCCGTGGTACCCATAGCGGAAACAAAGTGGGTAATTCTCCCTTGTGTATCTTTGTAAATTTCAGGACCAGTGGTGTGGTAATGGGCCCAATAGTTGTCGGGGTTGGCAAACTGGTTAAGCATATAATAGCCTTCATTTTCGGCCATTTCTTCTGCTACTGTCCTGGAATACTCTATGGTTCTCTCGGCTGGAGTAAGGATGACTTTTGCACCATATGCTTCCATAGACAGCACCCTCTCTTTGGTTGAGCTGTCCGGCATCACGAGCGTCATTTCCACCCCCAACAAATTGGCCACCATGGCCAAGGCTATACCTGTATTGCCGCTGGTCGCCTCTACCAGCCTGGATCCTCTTCGGATTTCGCCTCTTTCAATTGCTGCCCGGATCATGTTATAGGCAGCCCTGTCCTTTACAGAGCCACCGGGATTCTGTCCTTCCAGCTTACAAAAAATTTTTACTTTGGGATTTGTAGGAATATGTACTAACTCAATCAATGGCGTATTGCCGATCAGTTCAAATAACTTCATCTATGTTGGGATTGTAAATGGATATCAAGACAACAACCTGACACTCATGCATCGTTTTTCAACACATAAAAATCGGTCAGATTAGATGATCCGTCGTATATTTTTGTTTGGTAATAAATTTTACTTTTGGGTGGGATACTTTTCGTTAGCCACACGTTTCCTCCTACGACACTTTCTCTTCCTATCACCGTGTCCCCGCCCAATATAGTGGCCCCTGCATATATCACCACATGGTCTTCAATGGTAGGATGTCTTTTCTTGTCCGCATCTTCTTTATTCACACTCAAGGCTCCCAGGGTCACGCCCTGATACAGCTTCACGTGATCCCCCACTTGGGTAGTTTCACCTATTACGATACCCGTACCATGATCAATACAGAAATACCTCCCTATAGTAGCGCCCGGATGAATGTCCACGCCTGTTTTGCTATGGGCGTACTCGGTAATCATCCTCGGTATAAGTGATACGCCCAGTACATATAACAAATGGGCAATCCTGTAAGCAGAAACGGCATAAAAACCGGGATAGCAGCGGATGATTTCTGTCTTGGACTTGGCAGCTGGGTCGCCTGCATACATGGCATCCAAATCTTCCTGAAGAAGTTGGTAGATATCCTCCAACTGTTCAAAAAAAGCCGCTCCCAGTTTCTCTCCGTCACCTCCATGAAGGTTATTGTGGTTAAGAAGTATTTTTTTCAACTGAACCTGAAGGTCAAACAGCTTCATTTCAAGACTGCCCCTTTCTCTGAGAATTTCATTGGTATGTTCGGGAAACAAAACCCCCAGGATATCCTCAAAAAATCTTCTGATAATTTTAGGGGAGGGACATTCGGGACAAGAATTGTGGGCTTGATGCAGTCGGTCTATAAATGAAGCCATGATCGTTGCTTTAAAATACAAAACCCACTCTTATCACATAAGGTTCATTATAAGGCGACCTAAGATTATCATAGGTAAGGTTGTAGAGCAGCATGAAATTCATACCTCCCCTATTTCCAAAAGGCGTAAAATATCCTGCCCCCATCAATAATCCAGGGACCCAATCCCTGGTGAAAATCACCTCACTGGAATTGGGAACTTCATTGGCGACCTCCACATTCAATACTTCATATTCGGCATGGGCAAAAATGCGTGGCAAAACATTGTAGCGGTTGAATATTCTCCCCCCATAGACATGAGCAGCTGCATTCCGATAAAACCGGTTATTGAAATACTGGTAGGTAGCCCCGACTCCTGCAGAGTACTTTTCGGTGACCATGACCCCTGCCAAAGGGGAAACGTCTATAAACGTAAGGGTACCAAATTGGAGACTCAGGTTTCCTCCAAAATACATCCTTTCCTTTAAAGGCGGGTGATCTTCAAGGTATATTTCCCGCTGGGCATAGAGGTCATTTAAGCCTGCTGCTATAAGGAATAGCGACAATAAAAAAGCTGGGGGAAACGGGTTTTTATTTTTCCACAATAACATACAGGTCCTCTGTTTTTCTTTTCATCAAATACCTTTCCCGGGCAAATTTTTCAAGCAGCTCATAATTACTCATCAGCTCTTCCCTTTCCTCCTGGATTTTTTCCTTTCGTTCCAAGTAAAACTCCTTCTGTTTTTCCAAATCCTTAAGTTTTGCCCTAAGCGTAAAATGACTTACGATATCATTGGTGTCCATAAAAACCATCCACGCAATAAATAAAACGGTAAAAATAAAGTAGAAGTTTTTGGTGTATTTCAGGTATTTTGCCATAACCCATGCGTTTTTTACAAATATATAAATTCATATCAAGATTTAGATGAAATGAAGCAAGTATCAAAAAAATCAGGTTGCGAGGGGCTTTCTTCCATATCCGCCTGCTCCATAAAGCACCTTTATTTATCTACAAACGCAAGACATCGGACCTAAGTTGTCTTCTTCCAAAATAGCGAGAACCCATATGCCAGTTGACCGGACCGAAATCCTGGTAAACTTTTTGATCCTGCTTGGCAAATATATTCTTTATGATAGTAAATGATCTGGAAAGCCACTTTGAAATCATCTTTCAACGGGCACATGGTTTAATGGCGGCCAACCTTGCCCATCATCTGAAACCCTCCGTCTGGCCAAGGGATAAATTCTGGCTGGAAACTTTGGTGGCGATAGCCGATCACGATGACGGCAGAATGGGTTGGTCAGGAAATTTCCATATCAATGGAAAAGGCTACCCAAAATCTTATAAAGAGTTTGCGTTCGACAGTGACCAGGTTGTCCGGATATCACATACCGCTGCCTGTAAATCCACTTGGATAGCTTTGCTGATTTCCAAACATTTGGAAGAATTATATAAAAATGTCGATCAAATCAACGCCCGAAAATTTATAGCGGAACAGAAGGACAGACAAAAAAAATTTCTCCGGCGACTATCAATCGGTGAAAAAGAGGCGGAAAATTATTATCGTATTCTAAAATGGAGTGATGAACTTTCTTTAACTATCTGCCAAAATGCGTTGCCGTCCGATGGGACCAAGAAGCTTTTGGAGACGGTTATGAACAGAAAACGTTCCTATTTGTCAAAATCCAACGGAAAATATGTACTCGAACCGTGGGTTTTTGAAGGTCCGTCATTAACCGTTGGCGTTGAGTACAGAAACATTCCACATCGTAGGTATGAAAACGATGATGATTTACACACTGCCTTGGATCAGGTTCCGGTAAACATCAAATCGGTTTGCCTTCAAAAACCGGAAAAGCAGCCCTGAGGCTGCTTTTCATGGCTTAATGACACTTATTGGCCTTTAAAATTTCAAACCCGGGAAATAAGCTGAATCCCCTAATTGCTCTTCGATTCTCAAAAGCTGGTTGTATTTCGCCATCCTGTCTGAGCGGGAGGCAGAGCCTGTCTTGATTTGCCCGGTATTCAGGGCGACCGCCAAATCAGCAATGGTAGCATCTTCGGTTTCACCTGACCGGTGAGACATCACGGACTTGTACCTGTTCCTATGACACAGGTCCACCGCGTTGATGGTTTCGGTCAAGGAGCCTATTTGGTTTACTTTTACCAAAAGGGCATTGGCAATGTTCTCATCGATACCTTTCTGCAACCTTTCTACATTCGTTACAAACAGGTCATCCCCAACGATCTGGATTTTGTCTCCAACTGATTCCGTCATCAGCTTCCATCCTTTCCAATCATCCTCGTGCATGCCATCCTCTATGGACTTGATAGGATATTTGCTTACCCAATCTTTCCAGTAATCCGCCATTTGCTCAGAAGTCAGTTCATCACCGGTGGATTTCTTGAAAACGTATAACCCCCTTTCTTCGTCATAAAACTCAGAAGAAGCCGCATCCATGGCAATGAATACATCTTCACCAGGTTTGAAACCCGCTTTTTCTATAGCCTGTAGCACTACTTCTATGGCTTCTACGTTTGACCTCAAGTTAGGGGCAAAACCTCCTTCATCACCTACATTGGTGGATAAGCCTTTGGATTTCAAGACAGATTTAAGATGGTGAAAAATCTGTGTTCCCATTCTTAAAGATTCTGAGAAAGATTCGGCTCCCGCAGGCATCACCATGAATTCCTGAAAATCGATGGCATTGTCAGCATGTGACCCACCATTGAGGATGTTCATCATGGGCACAGGAAGTGTGTTGGCGTTAACCCCTCCGATATATCTATACAGAGGCTGTCCGGCTTCCATAGCGGCGGCTTTGGCCACGGCAAGAGAAACACCCAAAATGGCATTGGCTCCCAACTTGGATTTGTTTTTTGTGCCATCCAGACTGATCATGAGCTGGTCGATCTGGTTCTGTTCAAAAACATCAAAACCTACCAATTCAGGGGCAATCACATCATTTACATTGGCTACCGCTTTCCGCACGCCTTTGCCCATATATACGTTTTTGTCCTCATCCCTGAGCTCTACTGCTTCGTGGACACCCGTAGAAGCGCCGCTAGGTACCGCGGCCCTACCAAATGCCCCATTGTCAGTAACCACGTCCACCTCCACGGTAGGGTTGCCTCTGGAATCTAAAATCTGTCTAGCGTGAATAGATTGTATCAATGTCATAACAATAAATAGGTTTATGATTTAATTCTGAATGAAAGAAATGAACTGGTCAAATAAGTACCTTGAATCATGCGGGCCGGGAGAGCTTTCCGGATGGTACTGTACTGAAAATGCGGGCTTGTTTTTCAACCGGATACCTGCCACAGTCCCGTCATTGAGATGAACGTGGGTCACTTCGAGTTCCGGATTGTTTTCGATATCCTCTTTATTGACTACAAACCCGTGATTTTGTGAGGTGATTTCGCTTTTACCGCTGAGTAAATTTTTAATGGGGTGGTTCAATCCCCGATGCCCATGGTGCATTTTGTAGGTGGACACGTTACAGGCCCGTGCCAAAATCTGATGCCCGAGGCATATCCCAAAAAGGGGCTTGTCCAAGGCTAAAATCTCCCTGGTCGTCTCCACGGCATATTCCATCACGGCGGGATCCCCCGGACCGTTGGACAAAAAGTAAGCGTGAGGACCCCATGCCTCCATTTCAGCCAGAGAGGTTTTCGCCGGAAAGACTTTACAGTAAATCCCTCTTTCTGAAAGACATCTCAGTATGTTTTTCTTGATTCCATAATCCAGGCAAGCCACTTTGATCGGAGCATCTTCACTACCAAAGTAATAACTTTCCTTGGTGGACACATGGGAGGAAAGCTCCAGGCCATCCATATCAGGAACTTTCGCCAATTCTTTTTTGAGCTCCTCCAAATCTTCGATATCGGAGCTTATGATGGCATTCATGGCTCCTTTGGACCGGATATGGCGCACCAGCTTTCTGGTATCCACATCCGCTATCCCGGTTATACCGTGAAATTCAAGATATTCCTGCAAGGATTGTTTGGCATCGAGGCGGCTATATACCTGGGAAAAGTCATTCACCACAATACCGGCAATCAGGGGATGCTCGGATTCCGCTTCTTCATCGATCACCCCGTAGTTACCGATATGGGGCGTGGTATTGACGATGATCTGTCCGGTATAGGAAGGGTCGGTGTAAATTTCCTGATAGCCGGTCATTCCGGTGTTAAAACATATTTCTCCGCCGTTGGTCCCATGATTACCTACTAAGCTTCCGGTAAAAACGGTGCCATCGGCCAAAAGAAGGGTTGCTTTTTTCTTATTCATTTTTATTTTTGATAGGCAAATTTAAGAATTTTCTAAGTAGATGACAGCAAAAAAGCAGAAAGGATATAAAAAAAGGGATTGAACCAAAGTCCAATCCCCTTAATTATATTAATGTTCAAGCATAGATTATTCTGCTTTCTTATCATCATTGGCAGTTTCAGAAGCTTCTGAGTCTTCTTTTTTAGAACTTTTGTCAGTCTTGGCAGCAGCTTCAGGAGCAGCAGCTTTGTCTTTCTCACCTTTCTCTTCCTTCGAATCAGCCACCTCATCGGCCACATTCTCCTCCTGAGCTGATGAGCTGGCGGCTCCGGCTTTACCGGCACCCCTTCTGCTTCTTCTTCTGCCCGCTTTTTTGGCAGGCTGAGCTTCCTTAAGCATCAATTCATTGAAATCCACCAACTCGATGATACACATTTCCGCATTGTCGCCCAACCTGAATCCTGTTTTGATGATTCTGGTATATCCTCCGGGACGGTTGCCTACTTTTTCCACCACTTCACCGAAAAGGGTTTTAATGGCCTCCTTGTGTTTCAAATACGAAAAGACAACCCTTCTGTTATGCGTAGTATCCTCTTTGGCTCTCGTAATCAAGGGCTCCACATATTTCCTCAGCTCTTTTGCTTTGGCGACGGTGGTGCTGATGCGTTTATGCTCCAAAAGCGACTTAGCCATATTGGAAAGCATGGCCTTCCTGTGTGAGGCGGTTCTACCAAGATGGTTAAATTTTTTACCGTGTCTCATTTTTAATTATTCTTCATCAAGTTTATACTTAGAAAGATCCATTCCAAAAGTAAGTCCCTTTTCCTGGATCAGCTGCTCCAATTCAGCCAAGGATTTTTTACCGAAGTTTCTGAATTTCATCATATCCGAAATTTCCAACCTGGCAAGATCTCCCAATGTTTTGACATCGGCAGCTTTCAGACAGTTGTAAGCCCTTACTGAAAGATCAAGGTCGCTGAGAGAAGTCTTCAAAAGCTTTCTCATATGCAGGTATTCCTCATCTATCGGCTCAATGGCTCCACTGCCTGGGGCATCGATGACCATGGTCTGATCTGAAAACAGCATAAAATGCTGGATCAGGATCTTGGCGGATTCCTGGAGGGCTTTTTCCGGATGGATAGAGCCGTCTGTAGACACTTCCATGATCAACTGTTCAAAGTCAGTCTTCTGTTCCACCCTGGTGTTTTCCACCCTGTATTTTACATTTTTGATAGGCGTGAAAATGGCGTCAATGGGAATTACCCCATATATCTGTTCTTTTGGTTTGGACTCCTCAGCAGGTAGATACCCTCTGCCTTTATCAACTGTCAGTTCTATTTCCAAGCTTCTGGATTCATCCAGGTGGCATATGACCAAGTCAGGATTCAATACCTCAAAGGATGAAGTGAATTTGGCAATATCTCCGGCAGTGAAAACATCCTGATTCTTTACCTCTACAGTAATCTTATTGTCGATGGCATCATGGATTTTCTTGAATCTTACTTGCTTTAAGTTCAGGATAACATCAGTAACGTCTTCTACCACACCTTCGATGCTGGAAAATTCATGTACCACCCCGGGAAGCTTCACTGAAGTGATCGCATAACCCTCCAAAGAAGACAAAAGAATTCTTCTCAGCGCATTACCAATAGTAACCCCGTATCCTTTTTCAAGTGGTTTAAAGGTAAACAAGCCATGAAAGTCATCGGCTTTTTCCATCACCACTTTTTCGGGCATTTGAAATGCTAATATGGACATATCGATAGTTCTTTTTAGTCGGAAAGTTAATTATTATTTAGAGTAGAGTTCAACAATCAGCTGCTCTTTGATGTTTTCAGGAATATCCTCTCTGACAGGGATACTGACAAACTTACCGCTGAGAGATCCGTTGTCCCACTCAAGCCATGAGAACCTGCTGCCTCCCCGGCCTCTCAGGCTTTCTGTAATCGCTTCCAGGGATTTTGATCTTTCCCTTACAGACACCACGTCGCCGGGTTTCAAAAGGTAAGATGGGATATTCACCACTTCACCATTCACAAGGATGTGCTTATGGGAAACCAATTGCCTGGCGCCTCTACGGGTAGGTGCAATCCCAAGTCTGTACACCGTGTTGTCCAGACGGGCCTCCAATAACTGCAGTAAATTCTCCCCTGTAACACCTTTTTTTCTGGATGCAATGTCAAACATTCTGGCAAATTGTCTTTCCAGAATGCCGTAGATGTATTTTGCCTTCTGCTTTTCCATCAATTGGATGGCATATTCCGACTGCTTCTTTCTCCTGCCCCTGCCGTGCATGCCGGGAGGATAGTTTTTCTTTTGAAGAACTTTGCTTTGCCCGTCAATAGGCTCGCCGAATTTCCTGGCAATCTTTGCTTTTGGACCTTTATATCTAGCCATGCTTTATATTCTCTTTAAATTAAACTCTTCTACGTTTTGGTGGGCGGCATCCGTTATGGGGAAGTGGCGTCACATCAATGATCGTAGTTACATCCAAGCCAACATTCTGCAGCGTCCTGATGGCCGATTCCCTTCCGGCACCGGGCCCCTTTACAAAAACTTCAATCTTCCTGAGTCCAAGGTCATAAGCCATCTGGCCGCAATTCTGGGCAGCCATTTGTGCCGCATAAGGCGTGTTCTTTTTTGATCCTCTAAAACCCATTTTACCGGCAGAAGCCCAAGAAATAACCTGGCCGGAGTTATTGGTAATGGATATGATGATGTTGTTAAAGGACGCTTTGATATGGGCCTGGCCCACTGCTTCCACCTTAACAACCCTCTTTTTTCCTTTTGCTTTTTCGTTTCTTTTCTGAGCCATATTCTATGTCAGGATTTATTTAGTTGCCTTCTTTTTGTTAGCAACAGTTTTACGCTTGCCTTTTCTGGTTCTGGCGTTGTTCTTTGTTTTCTGTCCCCTAACAGGAAGTCCTTTTCTGTGTCTCAAGCCTCTGTAACATCCGATGTCCATCAGCCTTTTAATACTAAGCTGTATTTCAGATTTCAAAACACCTTCTGTTTTAAATTCCTCAGCAATAATATTCCTGATAGCAGTAGATTCATCGTCATCCCATTCTCCTGCTTTTTTGTCATAAGAAATTCCTGCTTTCTCGAGGATGGCCCTGGCAGAGCTTCTGCCTATACCAAAAATGTAGGTAAGGCCTATCTCACCACGTTTGTTGTCGGGAATGTCAACACCTGCAATTCTAGCCATAGTAATTAACCTTGTCTTTGTTTAAACTTAGGATTCTTTTTGTTGATCACATAAAGCTTTCCTTTTCTCCGGATTACTTTACAATCAGCACTTCTTTTTTTAATTGATGCTTTAACTTTCATGTCAATATCGCGTTATTCATTAATTCGGTAAAACCCAGACCTAAACGGTTCCCGGTTTTACTTATATCTATATACTATCCTGCCCTTAGAGAGGTCATACGGAGACATCTCCAATTTAACTTTATCTCCTGGCAAAATCTTAATATAATTCATACGCATCTTACCGGAAATATGGGCAATCAGCTGATGCCCGTTTTCCAGCTCCACCTTAAACATTGCATTGGACAATGCTTCGATGATGGTACCATCTTGCTCTATAGATGCCTGTTTAGCCATATTTAGGATTTAAAATTTTCTTCTATATAACGATGTGTCGTTAAGACTTCGGTTTTGTCTTTGAATATCGCAACGGTATGCTCATAATGCGCGGATGGCTTCCTGTCAGCCGTTCTGATGGTCCAGCCATCTCTTTCCTGCACCACATTCCGGGTACCCAAGTTAACCATGGGCTCAATGGCGATCACCAACCCCTCTTTCAGAAGCGGTCCGCTGCCTCTTTTTCCATAGTTGGGCACTTCGGGAGCTTCGTGCAGACTTTTGCCTACCCCATGGCCCACCAGTTCCCTCACTACAGTGTACCCTTGTGCTTCAACATACTTTTGGATCGCATTGCCGATATCCCCCACTCTATTTTCGAATATTGCATTTTCAATACCCAAATAAAGGGATTCCTTGGTCGCTTTCAAGAGGGCCACTACTTCTGGGGAAACTTCACCAACAGGGTAAGAATACGCGGAATCGCTATGATAACCTTGGTGAAAGACTCCACAATCTATTGAGATTATATCGCCATCTTTCAAAACATACTCGCCGGGGAATCCATGAACCACTACTTCGTTCACAGAAATACAGAGCGCGTAGGGAAATCCATTGTAACCTTTGAAGGACGGAACGCCCCCGCTGTCCCTGATATATTCCTCGGCAATTTTATCCAAAAAAGAGGTCTTTACCCCTTCTTTTACATATTTTGCTACTTCTCCATGCGCCTTTCCAAGGATCAGCGCACTTTCTTTTATTATTTCAACCTCTTCCCGCGTCTTATAGTGTATCATATTTAAGCCACCGCGTAACTGGAAGGGTCGTTTTTCATGTTGCCGCTCTTCATCATGCCTTCATAATGACGCATCAACAAATAACTTTCTATTTGTCTTAATGTATCCAATATAACCCCTACCATAATCAGAAGGGATGTACCTCCATAGAATTGGGCAAACTCCCCACTTACACCCGCAATGATGGCAAATGCAGGCAGGATGGCCACAATCGCCAACAAGAAAGACCCTGGTAAAGTGATCCTGGAAATGATGTTATCAATGAAATCCGCTGTGGGGGCACCAGGCTTGATTCCCGGCACAAACCCGCCATTCCGTTTCATATCCTCAGCGATCTGCTCCGGATTTACCGTAATCGCGGTATAGAAAAAGGTAAACAGGATGATCATTATCGCAAACACCAGATTGTACTGCCATGACGTAAAGTCTGAAAAGGTTGTCCCTATATACGACGCAATGTCACTGGTATCTGCCCAAATCTGCGCAATCAATGCCGGCAAAAACATCAACGATTGCGCAAAGATAATCGGCATCACTCCGGAAGCATTTACCTTGATAGGTATATACTGCCGCTGACCTCCGTAAACTTTCCCTCCTACGACCTGTTTTGCATATTGTACTGGAATTCTTCTTGTAGCTTCTGTCAACGCAACCACGCCCACCACTACAAAAAACAAGATAACGGCTTCAATGATAAGCAGCAGGATCCCTCCCCCGCCTTTTGAAAGGCTTTCTGCTATGATCGCTCCAGGCAAGGCTGAAATGATACCGATCATGATCAGCATGGAAATACCGTTTCCTATGCCTTTTTCCGTGATCTTTTCACCGATCCACATACAAAACATGGTCCCCGAGGTGAGCAACACCAAAGAACTTGCCATGAACAGGGTCTTGTTCACCACCACGGCCTCATCAGGGATGGTTGCGGTAATGTAGCCGATACCCTGGGCAAGGGTGATCAATATGGTAAGGACCCTTGTAATCTGGTTGATCCTTTTCCTTCCGGATTCACCTTCTTTTTGGAGTTTTTGAAAATACGGAACACCAACAGTTAACAACTGCAAGACGATAGAGGCGGAAATATAAGGCATGATCCCCAGACCAAAAATGGAAGCCCTACTAAAAGAACCTCCCAGGAAAGTGTCTATCAAACCAAATATTCCAGAAGCAGCCTCTCCAAGACGACTTGGGTCAACCCCAGGGAGAACGATAAAAGACCCTATCCTAAATACCACCAGTAAACCCAGTGTATTCAGAATACGGATCCTTAGATCTTCTATGGAAAAGATATTCTTAACTGTTGTAATGAACTTTTTCATTGATTAAATCTTATTAACAGTTCCTCCGTTTTTTTCTATGGCCGCAACAGCGGAAGCAGAGAAACCGTGGGCACTTACACTGATTTTTGAGGTAAGTTCGCCTGTTCCTAGGACTTTTACAAGATCTTTTTTGGAAACTATGCCGTTTTTCACCAATGTCTCAAAATCAATGGTGTCTGTTCCGAGTTTGTCAGCCAATTCCTGAAGGGCTGCCAAATTCACAGGTTTGTATTCAACCCGGTTTCTATTTTTGAAACCAAATTTAGGAATCCGCCTTTGGAGAGGCATCTGCCCACCTTCGAAACCCAATTTGGCCGAATATCCAGACCTTGACTTCGCACCTTTATGTCCTCTGGTGGAAGTACCGCCACGACCAGATCCCTGGCCTCTGCCGATCCTTTTTCTGCCTTTAACAGAACCTTCGGCTGGTTTTAATGTATGTAGTTTCATTTAAAGTAAATTTTTTAAGGAGAAGTTCACAACCGTTTAAAAGCCAACAGGAATGACAATTATTGAACTTCTTCTATATGAACAAGATGGCTAACTTTTCGGATCATTCCTTCTATTACCGGTGTTTTTTCCACCTCAACAGTCCTATTGATCTTTCCCAAACCCAATGCCTTGATGTTGGCTTTTTGGTTTTTGGGCCGCTTGATTGTACTTCTTATCTGAGTGATTCTTACCTTAGCCATATCCTTAACCATTAAACACTTTTGACAATTTGACCCTTCTCTGCTGAGAAACAGCCAAAGCATCTCTCAGTTGAACCAATGCTTCAATGGTAGCTTTTACCACATTATGAGGGTTAGAAGACCCTTTGGATTTTGCCAGGATATCCGTGTAGCCGGCACTTTCCAATACGGCCCGCATCGCTCCGCCTGCAAGCACACCGGTACCAGGGGCGGCAGGTTTGATCAGAACAAGTCCACCTCCGTATTTGCCGATCTGATCGTGGGGAATGGTTCCCTTAAACAGCGGCACTTTGATCAGGTTCTTTTTCGCGTCTTCAATACCTTTGGTAATGGCGTCTGTCACTTCGTTGGCTTTTCCCAACCCATAACCTACTATTCCGTTACCATCTCCAACAACCACGATTGCAGAGAAAGAAAATCTTCTACCACCTTTTACAACCTTTGCTACACGGTTGATCGCTACGACTTTTTCCTTTAATTCAGTATCTGTAGCCCTAATGGGTTTTTTTCTTACTTGGGACATAATATCATTAAAATTTAAGGCCTCCTTCTCTGGCTCCATCGGCCAAAGCTTTTACATTTCCGTGGTAAAGGTATCCGCTTCTATCAAAAACCACCTCGCTGATCCCGCCAGCAACGGCTTTCTCTGCCAGTTTTTTACCTACTTCTTTGGAGACAGACACGTTGATGTTGTTCTTTACGCCAAGTTCTTTTGAAGAGGCTGAGGCCAAGGTATGACCTTTCAAATCATTGACTAGCTGCGCATATATTCCAGTGTTGCTTTTGAACACCGACAATCTGGGTCTGGAATCCGTACCGGAAATCTTTCTCCTGATACCTTTTTTGATTCGCAATCTTCTTGAATTCTTATTAAAAGCCATCTTCTAATTATTTTTTAGCAGCAGTTTTACCAGCTTTTCTTCTAACCTGCTCTCCTACAAACCTGACACCTTTTCCTTTGAACGGTTCAACTTTTCTGAGCGACTTGATTTTTGCAGCCACCTGTCCGATAAGTTCCTTATCAATGCCTTCCAAAGTCACCAAAGGGTTTTTCCCTTTAGGGGTTTCTGTTTTGATTGAAATTTCCTCCGGAATGGCAAAAAAGATATTGTGAGAGTATCCCAGCGCCAGTTCCAATACTTGACCCTGGTTGCTGGCCTTGTAACCAACCCCCACCAATTCGAGTTCTTTCTTATATCCCTCACTCACCCCCACAACCATATTGTTGACTAAAGCCCTGTAAAGGCCATGAAGGGATTTGTGTCTTTTGGCATCAGTAGGTCTGTCCAAAACCACCTGATTATCCTTGACCTCCACAGAGATGTCAGGATTGACATCCTGTTTCAGCGTACCTTTGGGACCTTTAACAGTTACCTGATTGAAATCAGAAACGTCTACAGTCACACCCGCAGGTATATTTATCGGTTTTTTACCTATTCTAGACATATCTATTACTTAATATACGTAACAAAGCACTTCTCCACCTATACCTTCGGTACGGGCTTCTTTGTCGGTCATTATTCCCCTGGAGGTCGACAGAATGGCAATGCCTAATCCGTTAATAACCCTGGGAAGGGACTCCTTATTTACATATTTCCTTAAACCTGGCTTGCTAATGCGGGTAAGGTTTACAATGGCATTCTCTTTGGTTTGGGGGTTGTATTTCAGGGCGATCTTTATGGTGCCCTGAGGTCCGTCTTCAACAAATTTGTAATTCTGGATATAACCCTTGTCAAAAAGAACTTTCGTGATTTCCTTTTTCACGTTAGAAGCAGGTATCTCTACTATCCGGTGGGACGCCTTGATCGCATTCCTTAACCTGGTCAGATAATCAGCTATTGGATCAGTCATATTTATGTTAGTCTAACTGCAAAGCCCAAATGGGCCTGCAAAGTTACACAATGATTATTTAGAACAAAAACTATTATATGATTTTTACCAACTTGACTTGGTTATACCCGGAATCTTACCTGCTGAAGCCATTTCCCTAAAGGTTACCCGGTTGATACCGAATTTCCTCATATATCCTTTTGGGCGGCCAGTGAGTTTACATCTGTTGTGGAGCCTTACCGGCGAGGCGTTCTTGGGTAACTTATCCAGGGCCTCGTAATCTCCGGCGGCTTTGAGCTCTGCCCTTTTCTTGGCATATTTCGCTACCATACGCTCTCTTTTTCTCTCACGGGCTTTTATAGATTCTCTTGCCATAATTAATTGTCTTTGTGTTTATTTACAAAAGGCATACCTAAGGCTTTTAGCAACGCGTAGGCCTCTTCATCTGTTCCGGCAGTCGTCACCAAGGTGATATCCATCCCGGATATCCTGTTTACCTTTTCTATGCTGATTTCGGGAAATATAATCTGCTCGGTAACACCCAAAGTATAATTTCCCCTTCCATCAAAACCTTTCTCAGAGATTCCTTTAAAATCCCTTACCCTTGGCAGGGCTATGCTGACAAGCCTATCCAAAAATTCGTACATGCGATCTCCTCTAAGGGTGACTTTAGCTCCGATAGGCATGCCCTCCCTGAGTTTGAAGTTGGAAATCGAATTTTTGGCTTTCGTAGCCACGGCTCTTTGACCAGTGATCAAAGAAAGTTCTTCCACACCTTGGTCTACCAATTTTTTGTCGGCCACTGCCGCGCCGATACCTTTGTTGATGACTATTTTAGCCAGTTTGGGTACCTGCATGATGGTTTTATACTGAAATTTCTCCTTCAATTCGGGAGAAATATCGCTCACAAATTTTTCTTTCAATCTAGGTTTAGCCATTGATCACCTCCCCAGTTTTCTTTGAATACCTCACTAATTTGCCGTTATCGTCTTTTTTTCTACCGACACGGGTAGCCTCGCCAGACTTTGGATCCACCAACATCAGGTTACTGACATGGATAGGAGCCTCTTTTTTCTCAATGCCACCTTGGGGAGAATTGGCGGTCGGTTTTATATGTTTTGTGACCATATTCAAACCTTCCACTATGGCTCTTCTCTTCTTAAGGTCCACCGAAAGGATCTTACCTTTCTTGCCTTTATCATCACCGGAAATCACCAAAACGGTATCACCGGTCCTGATGTGCAGCTTTGGCTGCTTATTAAACTTTCTCTCCATGATTACAATACTTCTGGGGCTAACGATACAATTTTCATAAACTGCTTTTCCCTGAGTTCCCTGGCAACGGGGCCAAAAATACGGGTACCTCTGGGTTCGTCATTGTTATTCAATAGCACGGCAGCATTATCTTCGAAACGGATATAGGACCCGTCTTTTCTTCTGACCTCTTTTTTGGTCCTCACTATCACCGCTTTGGTCACGGTACCTTTTTTCATATTGCTGGATGAAAGGGCTGATTTAACAGTCACGACGACTTTATCTCCAATGGAGGCATATCTTCTTCTGGTTCCGCCCAATACCCGGATAACCAGCACTTCCTTGGCGCCTGAATTGTCCGCCACACTCAATCTTGATTCTTGCTGTATCATGATTATATAGCCCTTTCTATTATTTCAACCAATCTCCAACGTTTTCTCTTACTCAGCGGACGCGTTTCACTGATTCTCACCAGATCTCCTGGGTTGCATTCATTGTTTTCGTCATGAGCCATAAATTTGGTAGTTTTCGCAACAAACTTTCCGTAGATAGGATGTTTTACCCGCCTCTCCACTGCCACCGTGATGGACTTGTCCATTTTGTTGCTCACCACCTTGCCTATTCGTTCTTTACGAAGATTTCTTTCTGTAGTAGCCATCTTATTTCTTATTTAGCTAGTTGTTTGGCCCTTAAAAAAGTCTTTAACCTTGCCACCAAACGCCTTGTTTCCCTTATTTTATTCGGATTCTCTATGGGAGAAATGGCATGAGCAAAACGTAATTTTGTCAGATTCTCCTGCTCCGCAGCTATGCGCTCAACGATTTCGCTCTCTGTAAGAGCATTTATTTCAGAATTTTTCATCTCGATTATGATCCAACGTAATCTCTACGTACGACAAATTTTGTACTTACAGGTAGTTTTTGCTGGGCAAGACGCAGGGCTTCCTGTGCCACCTCAAGGCTTACACCAGTAGCTTCAAAAAGGATGGTTCCTGGCTTGATCACAGCAACCCAGTATTCAGGAGCTCCTTTACCTTTACCCATCCTCACCTCAGCCGGCTTTTTGGTGATGGGTTTGTCGGGAAATATTCTGATCCAAACCTGGCCTTCCCTCTTCATTGCTCTCGTCATGGCAATACGGGCAGCCTCTATTTGTCTTGAAGTTATCCATCCAGGCTCAAGGGACTTGATACCGAAGTTACCAAAGGCCAGGGTATGCCCTCTCTGTGCAATACCTTTAACCCTCCCTTTATGCATTTTTCTATATTTCGTTCTTCTTGGCTGTAACATGATCGCTCAGTTAAGGGTGATTAGTTATTTCTTTTTCTTCTTTTCGGCCCGCCGCCTTCCCTTCTTCTTCTGCTGCCTGCCGGTGCACCGCCTTTTGACTCACTGGCTACGCCCGCATTTGGAGAAAGGTCTCTCTTACCATATACTTCACCTTTGAAGATCCACACTTTGATACCTATGATACCATATACTGTATGGGCTTCAGAAACTGCATAATCCACATCGGCTCTGATAGTATGCAAAGGAATTCTGCCCTCTTTGTACATTTCAGAACGCGCCATTTCGGCACCGCCAAGTCTACCGGAAAGCTTGATCTTGATCCCTTCTGCACCGACCCTCATGGTCGCAGCGATCGCCTGCTTCATCGCCCTCCTAAAAGAAATCCTCGCTTCAAGTTGCTGGGCAATCGATTCCCCTACCAATTTCGCATCAAGTTCCGGACGCTTGATTTCAAAAATATTGATCTGGACATCCTTATTGGTAAGCTTTTTAAGCTCTTCTTTCAGCTTATCCACTTCAGAACCGCCTTTTCCTATCACAACTCCGGGACGGGCGGTTTGAATGGTGAGCGTAATCCTCTTCAAGGTACGCTCGATAATTACTTTGGAGATACCTCCTTTAGGTATCCTAGCGTAGACATACTTTCTGATATTCTGGTCTTCATACAGCTTATCTGCAAAGTCGCGGCCACCATACCAGTTAGAGTCCCAACCCTTAATGATACCAAGTCTTAAACCAATTGGGTTAACTTTCTGTCCCATATTTTAACTTTCGTTTTCATTTGATTCTACAACATCAGCGGTAACCTCACCGTTAAGTGAATCTACAATTAAAGTTACATGATTTGATCTTTTGCGGACTCTATGGGCTCTTCCCTGTGGGGCAGGTCTCAGCCTTTTCAACATCCTACCGCCATCTACATAGATGGTTTTTATATACAGTTCAGCATCCTCCAGTTTCTCATCCGGATTCTTGGCCTGCCAGTTGGCTATGGCCGAAAGCAACAGTTTCTCCAGCCTGATAGCGCCATGGTTAGGTGTAAATTTAAGGATACTCAACGCCTGTCCTACTTTCTTGCCTCTAACCAAATCTGCAACAAGGCGCATCTTCCTGGGAGAGGTGGGAACATTTTTTAATCTTGCTACTGCTTCCATGATTATCTCTTTCCTTTATCTTTCTTGGCAATGTGACCACGGAAATTCCTGGTAGGAGCAAATTCGCCGAGCTTGTGGCCTACCATATTGTCTGTCACAAATACGGGGATGAATTTGTTACCGTTATGCACAGCAAAGGTATGTCCAACAAAATCCGGAGAGATCATAGATCTTCTTGACCAGGTTTTGATCACCGACTTTTTGCCGGATTCGTTCATTGCATCCACCTTTTTTACCAAATGATGCTCTATATAAGGACCTTTTTTTAATGAACGTGCCATATTTATTTAGATCTTCTGCTAATAATATATTTATTGGAGTACTTCTTGCGTGACCTGGTCTTTTTACCTTTGGCAAGCAGACCCGTTCTGGATCTGGGATGTCCACCGGACGACCTTCCTTCACCACCACCCATTGGGTGATCGACGGGGTTCATGGCCACACCACGGGTCCTGGGCCTACGGCCCAACCACCTGTTTCTACCGGCTTTGCCCAGCACCACGTTCATATGGTCACCGTTGGAAACCGTGCCAATCGTAGCCCTACAAGTACCCAATACCATTCTCATTTCACCGGAAGGAAGTTTTATGGTTACATATTTTCCCTCACGGGCCAGAATCTGGGCATATCCACCCGCACTTCTGGCCAAGGCACCGCCTTTTCCCGGCTTCAGTTCGATGTTGTGCACAATGGTACCAAGAGGGATGTTTTTCAAGGGAAGCGCATTGCCCAGTTCAGGACTCACGCCCTCGCCGGAGACAATTTTCTGTCCCACTTCCAAACCCTCGGGAGCAAGAATATAAGCTTTGGCCCCATCTACGTAATACAGCAGGGCTATCCTTGCCGTTCTGTTGGGATCATATTCAATACTTTTGACAACTGCAGGAACATTTTCCTTGTCCCTTTTGAAGTCGATGATCCTGAGTCTCCTTTTATGTCCACCGCCGATATATCTGGCGGTCATTTTTCCAGAATGATTCCTTCCCCCTGATTTTTTCAAGGGAGCCAAAAGGCTCTTTTCAGGCTTTGATTTGGTGATCTCATCAAATGATGGAGCCACTCTGAATCTCGTCCCGGGGGTTACAGGTTTTAATTTTTTAACTGCCATGATTCTGATTCAATTAAATTTCTCCGTAAAAATCAATGATTTCACCTTCGGCAACCTGTACAATCGCTTTTTTAAAGGTGTTGGTGTATCCGGAAACAATCTTAGACTTGGTATATCTGGTCTTTTTCTTGCCTGCATAGCGCATTGTCCTCACGTCGACCACTTTCACACCATACATCTTTTCCACGGCTTTTTTGATCTGCGGCTTCTTGGCGGTTTTTTCCACAATAAACCCGTACACTCCCCGCTCATTCATGGCCGAGATCTTTTCCGTAATCAAGGGTCTTTTAAGTATTTCCATGATTTTACTTCGATAAAAGGTTTTCTAATTTACTGACCGCACCTTCACAAAGCACCAGGTTATCCGCGTTCAACAACTCATAGGTGTTGACATCATTGACCACCATCACTCTGGTTTTCGGTACGTTTCTGCCGGACAGGTAAACATTCTTATTACCCTCCGGAAGCAGCAGCAAAGTTTTTTTGTCTGTCAGAGAAAGACTGGACAAAAGATTCAAATAGCTTTTGGTTTTGGGTGCATCAAAAGACAAGTCCTCCAATACCACCAGACCGTTTTCCTTGGCTTTGTACGCCAGTGCGGACTTTCTTGCCAACTGCTTCAGTTTCTTGTTCAGTTTGAAAGAATAATCCCGGGGCTGAGGGCCAAAAACCCTTCCTCCTCCTCTGAATACTGGTGATTTGATGGATCCTGCTCTGGCGCCGCCCGTTCCTTTCTGCTTTTTGATCTTCTTTGTAGATCCGGAAATTTCGGCCCTCTCTTTGGACTTGTGCGTACCCTGCCTTCTGTTGGCCATGTATTGCTTTACGTCCAGGTAAATAGCATGATCATTCGGCTCAATGGCGAATATTTCATCAGAGAGGCTGATCGTCCTGCCGGTATCCTCACCGTTATGTTTTAATATCGCTAATTCCATTTCTTTACTTCTCTAGAATCACAAAAGAATTTTTAGCCCCAGGTATAGATCCGCTGACCAGCAGCAAATTCTTCTCAGGATAAATTTTAAGTACCTTAAGGTTAAGTATCTTAACCCTGTTTCCTCCGGTCCTACCGGCCATCCTCATCCCTTTAAATACCCTTGAGGGCCAAGAACAGGCACCAATCGAACCTGGGTGGCGCTGCCTGTTGTGCTGTCCGTGGGTCTGCCCACCTACACCGCCAAAGCCATGTCTTTTTACCACACCTTGGAATCCTTTACCTTTGGAAGTGCCTATAGCATCTACAAAGTCACCTTCGACAAATACCTCGTCAGCTTTTACGGACTTACCCATATCCACCTGACCCTCGAATTCGACCCTAAAGTCCCTGAATTCAACAACTTTCTGTTTTGGCGTTGTGCCGGCCTTCTTGAAGTGACCGATCAATGGTTTGGGCGTATTCTTTTCCTTACGCTCACCATAAGCCAACTGAACAGCGTTGTACCCGTCTGATTCTAAATTTTTTACTTGCGTCACTACGCAAGGACCAGCCTCTATTAACGTGCATGCGACATTCCGCCCATCGGCACTAAAAATGCTAGTCATTCCTACTTTTCTACCTATTATTCCAGACATCTTCTGATATATAATAAACGATGAAACACAAGCGTTTACACACTTGTGCCTTTTTAAAGGACTGCAAAGTTAGTAATTTATATTCAGCTTACAAATTACAACCTGAATATTTTCAAACAATTAGCATTTCCAAATCTACCAACCGCACTTCCTTATTATTTAAATGATCATTTTATAAACAAAGACCTACACCCCATCTCCGGTGCAGGCCTTTGGTCTTTTTCTATTGGTATAAAACAGTTCCTGTCAAACCTTGATCTCTACATCAACCCCACTTGGAAGTTCGATCTTCATCAATGCATCTACTGTTTTAGAACTGTTGGAATATATGTCCACCAATCTTTTGTAAGTACAAAGCTGAAATTGCTCCCTGGATTTTTTGTTGACATGGGGAGACCTCAGAACCGTGAATTTCTCCTTTTTGGTAGGAAGAGGGATGGGCCCAACTACCACCGCTCCGGTGGATTTTACAGCTTTTACGATCTTCTCTGATGACTTATCCACCAGGCTGTGATCATACGACTTAAGTTTTATTCTTATTTTCTGATTCATTTTCGATTGATTTAAGCCTTCTCTCCTTTTACTTGGACAATGATCCCTTCAGCAATATTGGAAGGAACCGGTTCATAATGCGAGAACGTCAAGGAAGCGGTCGCCCTGCCTGAAGAAATTGTCCTCAAGTCAGTGACATAACCGAACAATTCGGACAACGGAACTGCAGCCTTGATCACGGCAGAGGTTCCTTTGGTATCCATCCCCTTCATCAATCCTCTCCTTCTGTTGAGATCTCCGGTGATGGGACCGGTATACTCATCCGGACTAACTACTTCCACTGACATAATAGGCTCAAGCAACTGCGGCTTACATTTTTTGGCAGCTTCCTTAAAACCTAATCTGGCCGCCATCTCGAACGAAAGTGAGTCGGAGTCGACGTCGTGAAATGATCCATGGAAAAGTCTTACCTTCATTGACTCGATCGGATAGCCGGCGAGCGGCCCGTTTTTCATGGATTCGGCAAAGCCTTTTTGAATCGCCGGGATAAACTCTTTGGGAATAACGCCTCCCACAATGCCGTTTACAAATTCCAGCCCTCCTTTGACCTCACCGGTTTCAGGATCCGGATCTCTCGGACCAAGCTCAAAAACGATATCGGCAAACTTACCTTTACCACCTGTTTGCTTCTTGTAAACCTCTTTGTGTTCTACTGAACCAAACAAGGCCTCTTTGTAAGCCACCTGTGGCGCTCCCTGGTTGATTTCAACCTTGAATTCCCTCTTAAGACGGTCTATTATGATGTCCAGGTGAAGTTCACCCATACCTCTAAGGATGGTCTGTCCCGTTTCATGGTCCGTATTCACCTGAAGCGTGGGATCTTCCTCTACAAGTTTGGAGATGGCCATTCCCAGCTTATCCACATCAGCCTGCTTTTTGGGTTCAATGGCATAACCGATAACCGGCTCAGGGAATATCATGGACTCAAGGACAACTTTACGCTTTTCATCACATAGTGTGTCCCCGGTTTTAATGTCTTTAAAACCAACTACAGCACCGATATCCCCGGCAACCAACCTTGGGATTTGGTTCTGTTTGTTAGCATGCATCTGGAACACCCTGGAAATACGCTCTTTATTTCCAGAACGGCTGTTAAATACATAAGAACCTGAATCCAATATGCCGGAATATGCCCTTACAAAACAAAGTCTTCCCACAAATGGGTCAGTAGCAATCTTGAAGGCCAAACCGGTGAAAGGCTCATCCTCACTGGGCGAAACCGCTACTTCTTCCTCTGAATCCAAAGCATGGCCTATAATATCGTCCTTGTCCAAAGGTGACGGCAACAGCTCCATCACCAGGTCAAGCATCGTCTGAACCCCTTTGTTTTTGAATGAAGATCCGCAGACCATTGGGACAATTTTCAAGTCTATTGTGGCTTGCCTCAAAGCAGAAAGGATCTCCTCTTCTGTGATGGAGTCGGGATCATCGAAAAATTTCTCCATCAGGGACTCATCATACTCGGCCACGGCTTCGAGCAGATTTTCTCTATACTGAGCTGCTTCTTCTACCATATCCTCCGGAATAGGAACAACTTCGAAAGTCATCCCCATATCTTCTTCGTTCCAGATGATGCCCCGGTTGTTGATAAGATCAACAACCCCTCTGAACTTGTCTTCTGCCCCTATTGGAAGCTGTAACGGAACTGCACGGCTTCCCAGCATTTCTTTTACCTGCTTACAAACTTCAAGGAAGTTGGCACCTGCACGGTCCATTTTGTTCACGAATCCGATCCGGGCCACTTTATAATTGTCGGCCAGTCTCCAGTTGGTTTCGGATTGTGGCTCCACGCCGTCCACGGCACTGAAAAGAAAAACCAAACCATCCAATACCCTCAACGAACGGTTTACTTCCACAGTAAAATCCACGTGTCCCGGGGTATCAATGATGTTGATTTGGTACTTATTGTCTCTGTAATTCCAAAAAACGGTAGTTGCGGCTGAAGTAATGGTAATACCCCTCTCCTGTTCCTGCTCCATCCAATCCATCGTGGCAGCACCGTCATGTACCTCACCGATTTTGTGGCTTACACCGGAATAAAAAAGGATACGTTCAGTAGTCGTTGTTTTTCCAGCATCGATGTGAGCTGCTATACCTATGTTCCTTGTGAATCTTAAATCTCTAGCCATTATATATTAAAATCTAAAATGCGAGAATGCTTTATTGGCTTCTGCCATTCGGTGTGTATCATCTTTTTTCTTAACTGCCGCACCTTCTCCTTTGGATGCGGAGATGATTTCACCTGCCAGCCTGTCCATCATGGTTTTTTCCCCTCTTTTTCTGGCATACGTGATCATCCATTTGATACCGAGGGAAATTTTTCTTTCTGGCCTGACTTCCATAGGTACCTGGAATGTAGCTCCCCCAACTCTACGACTCTTCACCTCTACAGCTGGAGTTATATTGTTAAGCGCTTTTTTCCAAACCTCAAGACCATTCTCACCTACCTTTTCTTCTACTTTTTCGACTGCATCGTAGAAAATCCGGTAAGCAATACTTTTCTTACCATCCACCATCAGACAATTGACAAATCTGGTTACCAACGTGTCATTGAATTTGGGGTCAGGTAGAATATACCTCTTTTTTGGTTTCGCTTTTCTCATTGTATTTTATAAATTAAATCGGATTATTTTTTAGCCGCTTTTGGACGCTTTGCCCCATACTTGGAACGGCCCTGCTTACGGTCTTTCACACCGGCGGTATCCAATGCACCTCTGATGATGTGGTACCTTACACCGGGAAGATCCTTCACCCTACCGCCTCTGATAAGGACGATGGAGTGCTCCTGAAGATTGTGGCCTTCCCCCGGAATATATGCATTCACCTCTTTTCCATTGGTCAATCTGACCCTGGCCACCTTCCGCATCGCGGAATTAGGCTTCTTAGGTGTAGTCGTGTACACCCTGGTGCACACACCCCTTCTCTGAGGACAAGCATCCAGCGCTCTGGATTTCGACTTGGTCTCAAGGGTGGTTCTACCTTTTCTTACTAGCTGTTGTATAGTAGGCATTAATTAGATAAATTTATTATTCTCCCTTAAAACTTATAATTTTTGGACTGCAAAGGTAAACAAATCAATAAAACAAACAAAATTAAGGGGTTATATTTTCATACCGTAGAACCGTCTGTTTCCTTACAACAGCACTAACTGCTTTTTTCTTTTCAGTCCCTTGTCTTGCAAAGCATCAGGCTTCTCCCAAAGTCCCCCCGAAATTCACCGGAAACTGCGGTGGCTCATGCCCGCTCTCAATTTTACCAAAAGCCTGTTCGTACTTTTCAATATTATCCTTCAACGCCCCCAATAACCGTTTTGCATGATCGGGTGTCATGATAATCCTGGCTTTGACTTTTGCTTTGGGGATGCCGGGCATCAACCTTATAAAATCCACCACAAATTCCGAATGGGAATGGGCTATCATAGCCAGGTTGGAATAGATGCCTTCCGCAATCTCATCGGTCAATTCGACATTTATCTGCTGTTTCGGGTTTTCATTTTTTTTGTCGTCTTCCATAAGCTCGGTTTTTTTTGATAAAAAAAGGTCTGTTTTTCAACAGACCTTTTTGATCATACGGTTCAAATATTATTTGATGGCTTCACGTACTTTTTTAACGCTTCCTTCTCTTTCAGCGGTCAGCCTTTCATATTCTTCCTTAGAGCCTATGATAAGTTTATTGAAGTGTCTCTGGCCAGTACCTGCGGGGATAAGATGCCCCACAATCACATTTTCCTTCAACCCCAACAACTCATCACGCTTACCTCTGATAGCCGCTTCACTCAAAACCTTAGTGGTTTCCTGGAACGATGCCGCCGAAATAAAGCTTTCTGTACCCAAAGAAGATGCTGTGATCCCCTGTAGCGTGGGTTGGGAGACAGCCGGCTGGGCATCCCTAACCTGAACTACCTTGAGATCTCTACGCTTCAGGCTGGAGTTTTCATCCCTGAGTCTTCTTGCAGTAATGATCATTCCAGGTTTCAAAGTAGCTGAATCCCCCGCGTCCATCACTACTTTCTTGTCAAGGATCATATCGTTCTCTTCCCTGAAAGCCCATTTGTCTACGATTTGATTTTGGAGGAAACCGGTGTCACCCGCATCAAGTATCTCCACTTTCTGCATCATCTGGCTGACAATTACCTCGATGTGCTTATCATTGATCTTCACACCTTGGAGGCGGTAAACCTCTTGTATCTCATTTACCAGGTACTCCTGTACCGCGGTCGGTCCCTTGATGGAAAGGATATCATTTGGAGTGATTGCCCCGTCTGATAAGGGTTCGCCAGCCCTGATGAAGTCATTTTCCTGAACCAAAATATGCTTGGACAAGGATACCATGTACCTCTTCTTCACGCCGTCTTTTGATTCAATGAAGATTTCACGGTTGCCTCTTTTTATGCCTCCGTAAATCACTACCCCATCAATCTCCGAAACCACCGCCGGATTGGAAGGATTACGGGCCTCAAATAGCTCTGTAACCCGTGGCAGACCACCGGTAATGTCTCTTGTCTTACCTACGGAACGTGGGATTTTGACCAAAATCTGGCCCGCCTTCACTTTATCCCCTTTTTCTACGGACAAGTGGGCTCCTACAGGAATATTATAGGCTTTTGACTCATCCCCATGTTTGACAACTACAGCGGGGTTTTTGGTTTTGTCTTTGGTATCGATAATTACCTTCTCCCTGTAGCCGGTCTGGTCGTCAGCCACTTCCTTGTAGGTAACTCCTTCAATGATCGATTCAAAATCGACGGTTCCGTCAAATTCCGAAAGGATAACTGCATTATAAGGGTCCCAAGTACATAGCGATTCTCCTTTGGCGATTTTCTGTCCATCGGTTACATTCAGCACAGCTCCGTAAGGCACGTGGTTGGAAACCAGCGTCTTGCCTGATTTGACATCATTGATTTTGATCTCGCCGGAACGCCCCATTACGATGGACACTTCCTCCCCATCCTTATTGGTGGTTTTGATCCATCGAAGTTCTTCATCAAATTCAACAATACCCTCGAACTTGGAATTGATGCTCGCTTCCACGGAAATGTTGGAAGCTGTTCCGCCAACGTGGAATGTCCTTAGGGTAAGTTGCGTACCGGGTTCACCGATAGACTGTGCTGCAATGACACCTACCGATTCACCGACCTGCACCAACTTGCCCGTGGCAAGGTTACGTCCATAACATTTGGAACAAACACCTCTTCGGGTCTCACAGGTCAGAACAGATCTGATCTCTACTTCTTCCACAGCAGATTCATCGATCCTTTTGGCAAGCACATCGGTGATCTCCTCGCCGGATTCGACCAGTACTTCATCCGATATGGGGTCAATCACATCATGCACCGCGATACGGCCAAGAATCCGCTCTGACAAAGGTTCTACTATTTCATCATTGTCTTTAAGCGCCTGGACCACCAATCCTCTCAGAGTGCCACAATCCTCCTCGGAAACGATCATGTCCTGAGCCACATCCACCAGTCTTCTGGTCAAATACCCCGCATCAGCTGTTTTCAATGCGGTATCGGCAAGACCTTTTCTGGCTCCGTGGGTGGAAATAAAGTATTCCAATACATCCAATCCCTCTTTAAAGTTAGAAAGGATGGGGTTTTCAATGATTTCACCAACTGATCCCTGAAGGTTTTTCTGAGGCTTGGCCATAAGCCCCCTCATTCCGCCCAACTGGCGAATTTGTTCTCTTGACCCCCTGGCACCGGAGTGCATCATCATATATATGGCATTGAATCCCTGGTTGTCCTCTTCCATCTGACGCATCAGTATGTTTGTCAGGTTAGAATTGGTCCTCGTCCAGATATCAATTACCTGGTTATACCTCTCATTGTCTGTGATCAGACCCATAAGGTAGTTATTCCACACCTGGTCCACCTCAGTCTTTGCCTTGTCAATGAGTGACTCTTTTTCCTCAGGAATAATCACGTCATCCAATCCCATGGAAAGACCTCCTTGATAGGCCATCTGGAAGCCCAGTTCCTTGATATCATCCAGGAAATGTGCTGATCTGGCAATCCCACAGATTTTCACGACTTCCGCAATGATTTGCTGAAGCTTCTTCTTGGTAAGCAGTTCGTTGACGTAACCTACCTCTTCAGGAACATACTGGTTAAATATCAATCTCCCAGCCACTGTGTCCACTACCTGTTCGACCAGTTCACCATTCTCGTCTCTGATGGTTACTTTACATTTAATATGGGCATGTTTTGAAATGGTCCCTTCATTTAAGGCGATCAAAACCTCTTCCTCCCCATAAAAAGTCATGCCTTCACCCAGCACTTTATGGGTTTCGGATGATTTCATCCCTTTCGTCACATAATACAATCCCAAAACCATGTCCTGAGAAGGCACCGTAATAGGAGCGCCATTGGCCGGATTGAGGATATTGTGCGAAGAGAGCATCAACGTGGAAGCTTCCAAAATAGCCTCGTGTCCCAATGGAACGTGTACGGCCATCTGGTCACCGTCAAAGTCCGCGTTGAAGGCGGTACATACCAGTGGATGCAGCTGGATGGCTTTTCCTTCTATCAACTTGGGTTGAAACGCCTGAATCCCCAGTCTGTGCAATGTTGGAGCCCTGTTCAAAAGGACAGGGTGCCCTTTAAGGACGTTTTCCAAAATGTCCCAAACCACAGGATCCTTCCTGTCCACAATCTTTTTGGCTGATTTTACGGTTTTGACAATGCCTCTTTCTATCAGTTTTCTGATGATAAAAGGCTTGAAAAGTTCCGCAGCCATGTTTTTAGGCAATCCACACTCATGGAGTTTAAGTTCGGGGCCCACCACGATCACAGACCTGCCGGAATAATCCACCCTTTTTCCAAGAAGGTTTTGTCTGAACCTACCTTGCTTCCCTTTAAGCATGTCAGAAAGGGATTTAAGGGCTCTGTTGCCATCGGAACGGACAGCATTGACTTTCCTGGAGTTGTCGAACAGAGAATCCACAGCCTCCTGAAGCATCCTTTTCTCATTCCGAAGAATTACTTCAGGCGCCTTGATATCAATCAGTCTTTTCAGACGGTTGTTTCTGATGATCACCCTTCTATAAAGGTCATTCAGGTCAGAAGTAGCAAATCTGCCCCCATCCAATGGCACCAAAGGGCGAAGTTCGGGCGGAATAACAGGTACCATTCTCACAATCATCCACTCGGGACGATTCTCTATCCGGGTTCTGGCATCCCTGAAAGCTTCCACGACTTTGAGCCGTTTCAACGCTTCCGCCTTCCGCTGTTGGGACGTGTCAGTAGCGGCCTGGTGTCTTAAACTGTAGGACAGGTCATCAAGATCCAGTCTGGCCAACAACATTTCCAGTGCCTCAGCACCCATTTTTGCGATGAATTTATTGGGATCATCATCATCCAGCATTTGGTTTTCCTTGGGAAGTTTGTCCATAATGTCCAAATACTCATCTTCCGTGAGAAAATCCAGGTACTGCAAACCATCATCGGCTTTGATTCCGGACTGGATGACTACATATCTTTCGTAATACACTATCTGATCCAGCTTCTTGGTGGGCAAGCCCAGCAAGTAACCGATTTTATTGGGAAGCGATTTGAAGTACCAGATGTGCGCTACAGGAACCACCAATTCTATGTGGCCCATTCTTTCCCGACGCACTTTTTTCTCGGTTACCTCCACACCGCATCTGTCACAGATAATTCCTTTATATCTAATGCGCTTATACTTACCACAATGACATTCCCAGTCTTTCACAGGGCCGAAGATCCTCTCGCAGAACAAACCTCCCATTTCCGGCTTGTAAGTCCTGTAGTTTATGGTTTCCGGCTGTGTAACTTCACCGTGCGAACTATCCAATATGGATTCCGGTGAGGCCAAACTAATGGTGACTCTGGAAAAGTCGTTGTTTAGTTTTTTATTTTTTCTGAACGCCATAGTATTTTAAATGTATATGAAGGCCAAGAGGCCTGTTTGTTTCTAAGTTAGTCAAGAGTGATTTCCAAAGCAAGACCTCTCAACTCATGCACAAGCACGTTAAAGGATTCAGGTATGTTTGCCTTGGGCAGATTTTCTCCCTTAACGATCGCTTCATAGGCTTTAGCCCTACCAATTACGTCATCAGATTTTACGGTGAGGATTTCCTGAAGTACGTGAGAAGCGCCGAAGGCCTCCAGTGCCCAAACTTCCATCTCTCCGAAACGCTGCCCACCGAACTGAGCCTTGCCGCCTAATGGCTGCTGCGTAATAAGCGAGTATGGGCCTATGGACCTTGCGTGCATCTTGTCGTCTACCAGGTGACCTAATTTAAGCATATAGGCAATCCCGACGGTGACAGGCTGGTCGAATTGCTTACCGGTGAGACCATCAAACAGATACGTTCTACCGAATGAAGGAAGGCCGGCTTTGTCAAGCTCAGCTGCCACCTCTTCTGTGGTGGCACCGTCAAAAATTGGCGTGGCATATCGCTTACCGAGTCTTTTTCCGGCCCAGGCCAAGACAGTTTCAAAGATCTGACCTATGTTCATCCTTGACGGTACGCCCAGTGGGTTAAGCACAATATCCATAGGAGTGCCATCTTCCAGGAAAGGCATATCCTCATCCCGGACAATTTTGGCAACGATACCTTTGTTTCCGTGTCTACCCGCCATTTTATCACCTACTTTCAGCTTGCGTTTCTTGGCTACATAAACCTTGGCCAGCTGAACAATGCCTGCAGGAAGTTCATCGCCTACTTCCAAGGTGAATTTGTCGCGTTTGAATATACCTGAGATCTCGTTTCTGGTATTGGTATAATTTTTCACAAGTTTCTGAATGAGATCGTTGGTATGGGCATCATCTGTCCAATCATCCAGGATGATATCAGAAATCAAGTTAACCTCTTCCGCTACATTATAGTTGCTTTCATCCCTATAAGGGTTCTTGGCAGGAAACAGATTGTGCTCAATATTCTGGGCGTTGAACTTCACGCCTTTACTGATGATTTCGTCTCCGAACTTGTGCCTTACTCCGTTAGATGTCTTACCATCGAGCAGGAGAACCAGCTTTTTGATCATCTTAGCCCTTACTGCCAAGAGATCCCTGCTGTATTGCTGCTTCAGTTTCTCTACCTCATTCTTGGCTTTTGCCCTTAGATCCTTGTCTTTTTTAGGTCTGGAAAAGAGCTTTGTCTCTATGACCACACCGTTCAAAGAAGGAGAAGCTTTGAGAGAGGCATCCTTCACATCGCCTGCTTTGTCCCCAAAAATAGCCCTTAAGAGCTTTTCTTCGGGAGTCGGGTCCGTTTCACCTTTTGGCGTGATTTTGCCGATGATGATATCCCCTTCCTTGATCTCAGAACCTATACGGATGATGCCGTTTTCATCAAGGTTTTTGACCGCTTCTTCAGAAACATTGGGGATCTCCGAGGTAAGTTCCTCTTCTCCCCTCTTCGTGTCCCTAACCTCAAGCTGAAACTCCTCAATATGAATTGAAGTGAATATATCTTCACGGACAACCCTTTCAGAGATAACGATGGCATCTTCAAAGTTATAACCTTGCCAAGGCATGTAGGCCACAAGAAGGTTTTTGCCCAGTGCCAACTCGCCTTTATTGGTGGAATATCCTTCAACTAAAACCTGTCCCTTTACCACTTTTTGACCTTTCAGTACAATGGGGCTAAGGTTTATGGTAGTATCCTGGTTTGTTCTTCTGAACTTGGTAAGCTCGTAGACCTTATATTCATCGCTGAAGTTGACGAGCAGTTCATCTTCCGACAGATCATATTTGATCACGATCTTTTTGGCATCCACATAATCCACCACACCATCGGCTTCCGCCAGGATCAAAGCCCTGGAATCGATGGCTGCTTTGCCTTCGAGACCCGTGCCCACCACAGGGGCTTCGGCTTTAAGCAAAGGCACCGCCTGGCGCTGCATGTTGGAACCCATCAAGGCCCTGTTGGCGTCATCATGCTCAAGAAACGGAATCAGGGATGCCGCCACAGATACAATCTGGTTTGGCGCCACGTCCATATAAGTAATCTCGCTCGGCTCCAATACAGGAAAGTCCCCTTCAAACCTGGCTTTTACTCTATCATTTACAAAGTTGCCATCTTCGTTCAAAGGAGCGTTCGCCTGAGCGATATTGTTGTCATCCTCTTCTTCAGCTGTCAAAAAGACGATGTCTTCGGCATTCATACTTACTTTACCTTCTTTCACCTTACGGTAAGGGGTCTCAAGGAAGCCCATGCTGTTTACCTTCGCGTGTACACAGAGGGAAGAAATCAGCCCGATATTAGGCCCCTCCGGTGTCTCAATGGTACATAACCTACCATAGTGGGTGTAATGGACGTCCCTTACTTCAAAACCGGCTCTTTCTCTGGAAAGCCCACCTGGTCCCAATGCGGATAATCTTCTTTTATGGGTCAGTTCCGCCAATGGGTTGGTTTGATCCATGAATTGGGAAAGCTGGTTTGTTCCAAAAAAGGAATTGATCACAGAAGACAGCGTCCTGGCGTTGATCAAGTCAACGGGTTTAAAATCCTCGTTGTCCCTTACATTCATTCTTTCCCGGATGGTTCTCGCCATTCTGGCCAGGCCTACGCCAAATTGGCTGTAGAGCTGTTCGCCCACGGTCCGTACCCTCCTGTTGCTGAGGTGGTCTATATCATCGACAACAGCTTTAGAGTTGATCAAACCGATCAGGTATTTCACGATGGAGATGATGTCTTCCGTCGTCAACACGATCTTATCCGGATCGATATCCAGACCAAGTTTTTTATTGATCCTATATCGGCCTACTTCTCCCAGGTCATACCGCTTATCCGAAAAAAACAGACCATGGATCACTTCACGGGCTGTGGCTTCATCGGGCGCTTCGGTATTCCTCAGCTGGCGATAAATCACCTCAACCGCTTCTTTTTCCGAGTTGGAATTATCCTTTTGCAGGGTGTTATAAATAATGGAATAATCCGCAATGTTTACATCTTCCCTGTGTAGAATAATGCTCTTGGTCCCGGAATCCAATATCAACTCTATATCCTCATCTGTAAGGATACTGTCCCTTTCCAACAAAACTTCGTTCCTATCAATAGAAACCACTTCACCTGTATCCTCATCCACGAAATCCTCCACCCAGGTCCTCAGAACACGGGCAGCCAGTTTACGTCCCGTCACTTTTTTAAGGGTGGACTTATGGGCTTCAACTTCTTCGGAAAGACCAAAGAGATCCAGGATTTCTTTATCGGAACCATATCCGATGGCTCGCAGCAGGGTAGTCACCGGAAATTTCTTCTTCCGGTCGATATAAGCGTACATGACATTATTGATGTCCGTCGCAAACTCTATCCAGGATCCTTTAAAAGGAATGATTCTGGCTGAATAAAGTTTGGTTCCGTTGGTATGTTTACTTTGGGCAAAAAATACTCCCGGTGATCTGTGCAGCTGGGAAACGATGACCCTTTCTGCGCCATTGATCACAAAAGACCCCTTTTCGGTCATGTATGGCAGGTTACCCAAAAAGACCTCCTGTTCTATGGTTTCGAAATCCTCATTGTCTTCGTCGGAACAGAGGAGTCTCAACTTTGCTTTAAGGGGCACTGAATAGGTAAGACCCCGATCGATACATTCAGAAACGTTGTATTTTGGAGGATCTACGGTATAGTCGATAAATTCAAGGGTGAAGTTTTCCCTGGAGTCACTGATAGGGAAATTTTCTGAAAACACCTTGAACAGACCATCCTGCCTTCTTCTCTCTGCAGGAGTATCCAACTGGAAGAAATCTTTAAAAGATTGGAGTTGAATATCTAAGAAATCCGGATAGTCTTTGACTACCTTAATGGATGAGAAACTTTTCCTTTCGGTTTGATTCTGGATAGCCAAGGCAGTATATAATTTTAGTGAAAGTTTTTATTAATATAAGATAATTTACACTTAAAAAAGTGCAATTTTCTTATTGTCCATAAACAGGAAAAGACCTGACTGAGAAGTCAGGTCTGTTCTCTGATAAACCAGTCCCAAGAGGAATGGTTATTCAATGTTATTTAAGCTCAACTTCAGCTCCGGCTTCTTCGAGTTGTTTTTTGAGCGCGTCAGCTTCTTCTTTGCTTACGCCTTCTTTGATTGCTTTAGGAGCGCCGTCTACCACTTCTTTTGCTTCTTTAAGGCCCAAACCTGTCAATTCTTTAACAAGTTTAACCACTGCCAATTTCTGTCCGCCTGCAGCTTTCAAGATAACGTCAAAAGAAGACTTTTCTTCTTCAGCAGCACCTTCGCCGGCGGCACCGCCTCCAGCTACTACAGTAGCGGCAGCAGCGGCAGGTTCGATACCATATTCATCCTTCAAAATTGCGGCCAACTCGTTTACCTCTTTAACAGTCAAGTTAACTAACTGCTCAGCGAATGCTTTAAGATCTGCCATCGTAATAATATTTAAATTGATTGTTTTTTACTAATTGATTTAATTGATTAAGATTCTTTTTCCGACAAAGTTTTTACCAACCCTGCCAAAATATGTTTCCCGCTTTGAAGCGCTGAAATCACATTGGTAGCCGGAGACTGCAGCAAAGAGATTACCTCGCCTACAAGTTCCTCCTTGGATTTCAGTTTGGAGAGCATTTCCAGGTTATTTTCACCCAAAAACTGGTCTCCGTCTATAGAAGCTCCTTTGAAAACAGGCCTTTTTTCCTTTGCTCCCAGTTTTTTTCGGAAGTCGATCAGAAGCTTGGCAGGAAGGTTTCCTGTTTCAAGAGAAAACAATATCCCCGAAAACCCCTTTAAAGTCTGGTCGGAGAAATCCGTATAATCCGCCTCTAGATTTTCGAGCGCTTTTTTGATGAGCGTGTTTTTATACACTTTATACTCAATACCTTTCTCGAAACACATTCTTCTGAAGCTATTTACCTGCGCAACACTGAAACCCGATGCATCTGTGATATAAAAATGCGGAGTAGCTTTCAGTTTCTCGGTAAGATCTTCAATTATGTTCCTTTTATCTTCTCTAGTCATAATTATATACCTTGAATACTCCCTTTATCGATGACGATACCCGGTGACATTGTACTGGATAAATGAATACTTCTGAAATAGGTGCCCTTTGCGGCCGCCGGTTTCAGCTTTGAGATAGTAAGTATCAGCTCCTGCGCATTTTCCTGAATCTTCTCAGGGCTGAAGGAAACTTTACCGATACTGGCGTGGATGATACCGAACTTATCTACTTTGAAGTCAATTTTACCGGCTTTTACTTCTTTTACTGCTTTTCCCACATCAAGGGTTACCGTACCGGACTTTGGGTTGGGCATCAACCCTCTGGGTCCCAGCACCCTGCCCAATCTACCTACTTTTGCCATCACGTTGGGGGTGGTGATGATTACATCTACATCGGTCCATCCACCTTCAATCTTGGCAATATAGTCATCCAGGCCAACATAATCTGCACCTGCTTCTTTGGCCTCTTCCTCTTTATCAGGGCTGCACAGTACCAGTACTTTGACTTCTTTGCCCGTTCCGTGAGGCAATGCGACCACGCCTCTGACCATTTGGTCAGCTTTACGCGGATCCACGCCTAAACGGATATCCAGGTCAACCGAAGAATCAAATTTGGTAGTAGTGATATCCTTAACAATTGAAGAAGCCTCAGCCAAGGAATACGGTTGGCTAGGATTGTATTTAGAAAGAGCTTCTTTTTGCTTTTTTGTTAACTTAGCCATTATTTTGTTATTATTCCTCCCAAGGAGCTTTTCCTGAAACTGTTATTCCCATACTTCTGGCAGTACCTGCTATCATACGCATAGCCGATTCCACTTCAAAAGCATTAAGATCGGGCATTTTCACTTCTGCGATTTCTTTCACCTGATCCCAGGACACCGAGCCAACTTTTTTCCTGTTGGGTTCTGCAGACCCGCTTTTGATTTTGGCCGCCTCCAAAAGCATATTCGCTGCCGGGGGGGTTTTGACCACAAAATCAAATGACTTATCCGAATAAATCGTGATAAGTACAGGAAGAACCTGGCCCATTTTATCCTGAGTCCTGGCGTTGAACTGCTTGCAGAACTCCATAATGTTCAGACCCTTAGATCCAAGGGCAGGACCAACCGGAGGAGATGGGTTAGCCTGGCCACCCTTTACCTGTAATTTCAGATAACCAGAGATTTCTTTAGCCATTTCCTAATCTTGTTTTTCTACTTGTATAAAGTTTAATTCAACAGGAGTATTCCGACCGAATATCTTAACCATAACATTAAGTTTCTTCTTGTCTTCGAACACTTCCTCTATCACACCCGAGAATCCACTGAAGGGACCGTCCATTACCTTCACGGTCTCTCCGACTATAAATGGTGTGTCCAGTTTTTCGGCAAACTCGTCAATCTCTTCCACCCGGCCTAAAATCCGGTTGACTTCTGACTGTCGTAATGGTTCGGGGGTTTTGGAAGCCCCCCCTTGGTTTGACCCTAAAAAACCGATCACGCCGGGTATACTTGTTATCACGTGGTTGGCTTCTCCATGGCTGAGATCCGCATTGACCAAAACATAGCCGGGAAAGAAATTCCTTTCCCTGACGCGTTTCTTTCCGTTGCGCATCTCATATACTTTCTCAGAAGGTATCAATACTTCAGGAATAAATTCCTCAAGCTTCTGGCGGGCTATCTCATTGTCCAAATAAGTCTTGGCCTTTTTTTCCTGACCTGCCACTACCCTGAGTACGTACCATTTGTGATCTGCCATCCCGTCGTAATTCTATATTCAATTAAAATAAATCATAAAACCATGTCATAATATTTTCGAAGGTCAGGTCTATCAGCCCGATAACCAATGCGAAAATCAACGAAGCCACCAGCACCAATACAGCGCTGTTCTGGAGAGACGAATATTTAGGCCACGTGACCTTGTTCTTCATCTCATCAATGGATTCTACTACAAAATTCTTAACATTCATGTGAACCAATTTTAATGTCTCCCAGATAAACCCCACTAAACTCTGCATTATGTTGTGGACGGCCATCCGTTATGGTTATACGCTTATCTCAATAGCACGGGCGGAGAGATTCGAACTCCCATCAACGGTTTTGGAGACCGCTATTCTGCCATTGAACTACGCCCGTAAGCTCAGCACCCCTCTTAATGGGAACGCAAAAGTAGCAAATTAAGTCCAAAGAAACAAATGCGATCCCGAATAGTTTCAGAACCGCATTTGTTATTGTATTCAATTTGAATGATTAATCAAGAATTTCAGTTACCTGACCAGCACCTACTGTTCTGCCACCTTCACGGATAGCAAACCTAAGTCCTTTTTCAAGAGCAACTGGGTTAATCAGGGTTACTTCAATGGTGATGTTATCACCAGGCATAACCATTTCCACATTTTCAGGAAGCTTGATCTCTCCCGTAACGTCTGTAGTTCTCAAGTAAAACTGGGGACGGTACTTGTTGAAAAACGGGGTATGACGACCACCTTCTTCTTTTGAAAGCACGTAAACTTCGGCTTTAAAGTGAGCATGAGGGGTTACAGAACCGGGCTTACAGATGATCATCCCTCTTCTGATTTGGGATTTTTCGATGCCTCTAAGCAACAGACCTACGTTGTCACCGGCTTCACCTCTGTCCAAAATCTTACGGAACATCTCAACACCGGTAACGGTAGACTTAAGGCCTTCAGCACCCATCCCGATGATATCCACTGCCTCTCCGGAGTTAATCACTCCTCTTTCAATCCTGCCAGTGGCAACAGTACCACGACCGGTTATAGAGAACACATCTTCAACAGGCATTAAGAAGTCCTTGTCAATAGCTCTTTCGGGAAGCGGGATATGCTGATCAACAGCATCCATCAACTCCATTACCGTGTTTTCCCATTTCTCTTCACCGTTCAGTGCACCAAGGGCAGAACCAGCGATCACGGGTATATTATCACCATCAAACTCATAGAAGGAAAGCAGTTCTCTTACTTCCATTTCCACAAGTTCAAGCAGTTCAGGATCGTCAACCAAGTCCACCTTGTTCATGAATACCACAAGGGCAGGAACACCTACCTGACGGGCAAGCAGGATGTGCTCTCTAGTCTGAGGCATTGGTCCGTCTGTGGCAGCAACTACAAGAATTGCACCGTCCATCTGGGCAGCACCTGTAACCATGTTCTTTACATAGTCAGCGTGACCCGGACAGTCAACGTGCGCATAGTGTCTTGATTCAGTTTGATACTCAACATGCGAGGTGTTGATCGTAATACCTCTTTCTTTTTCTTCCGGAGCGTTGTCGATGGAAGCGAAGTCTCTTAATTCAGAAAGACCCTTTCTGGCCAGTACAGTGGTAATGGCAGCAGTCAAAGTAGTCTTACCATGATCGACGTGACCAATCGTACCTATGTTTACGTGTGGTTTGGAACGGTCAAAGGTTGCTTTTGCCATGCGTGAAAATCCTCTGTTTAGTTAAAGATTAAATTTCGTTTTAATTAAATTAAATGTTCAGAGCCAACGACGGGATTTGAACCCGTGACCTCTTCCTTACCAAGGAAGCACTCTACCCCTGAGCTACGTCGGCTTTTGACATCCAGTATATGCTTTATATAAAAGCATAGAGCGGGAGACGAGGCTCGAACCCGCGACCTGCAGCTTGGAAGGCTGCCGCTCTACCAACTGAGCTACTCCCGCTTATTGCTATTTTTACCATCAGGCCGACTCATCCTGCCGTATCCTCAGGGATAACCCTGCCTGTCTAACTTCTTAATGTGTCACTTTCTCTCTGTATCCGTAACCCAATAGAGTATCCAAAAATACAGATTTTTTTATATTTTCCATTTGGGTTCCAATATATTTGAAATTGTATTGCTGTTTTTTTATACCCAAATGCTTCCCGCCTCCATTCACCAGAAGAAAAATGCCCCCTGACGTCTTTTCACAGAAACTACGGTGGGGGAAACAGGATTCGAACCTGTGAAGACATAAGTCAACGGATTTACAGTCCGTCCCAGTTGGCCGCTTTGGTATTCCCCCAAATCTTTCAAAATCACGGAAAGTCCACTTCAGAACTTTCACAAGATACCCCATTAGTGTCTTAACGGATGGCAAAATTATACCCTTTTGGTAAACATTCAAAATATTCTAAAAAAAATGTTTTGTTTTTTTGGACCCCGAAAAACATACTCCTATTATTCAGGTGGTTAATTTTCATCCATGTAGGGTTCCAGATAAAACATCTGATACCTTTTAACCAAAGTATCGGTTTCCTTTTCATAGAGGGAAATGGCTTTGTGCAGGACCTCCTCTTCTTCTATAAATCCAAAAAGAGCCTGGAACGCAGAGAGCCGTACATAATTGGCCTGGTGACTGCTTGCCAAACCATACATCATTTCTATCGCTTTATCCCTGTCTGTCCCTTCCACACTTGCGAAATAATCCCCATAGTATCCCATGAAATAATAGAGTGACTCGCCTGTAAGACCAGCCAGTTTCCGATGAAACCAGTCAGAGTACCCCGATGCCTTACTGGAAGTCAAGTAATCGGCTAAAGGTGCAATTATCCTGATGTTGTTTTCTTCCTCGAGCCTGGTAAAAACTTCCTTCTTCCTTTCCTGGTTTCCATCAAGATCCATAAAAGCAGTAAGGGCTGCCCCGGCTACATAATACGAGGGATCGTTGATCAGCCTCAAAAACAATCCCTCGTATTTGGACGGTTCAAAAAAACCAAGCGCTTCAATTGCAGCCGCCCTAACGGCATTTTTGGGGTCATTTTCTGCAAGATCAAATATTTTTTCTTCCGTGTCCGGATCCAGGTTATTTTTCCCCAGTAAAGAAGGCATCCGGTGCAAGGCCAGCTCCCTGACCACATGAAACGGGTCAGTCAGGGATGCTGTCAATATGGGCCCCAAATCAGCCCGGTCACTGAAAGTATTGGTAAGGCTATCAAGTGCCTCCACCCGCGCCAATCCTGAGCGGGAAATTTGCCATTGCTTGGTCAGGTAATCAACGCCCCTGTAACTCTCTCTTTCTCCTAAAAGTGTCATGTGTTCATCCACAATAATTAAATCAGTGTCCGCTCCGTTTTCAAGAGCAAATTGCTGAACCCCCTCTTCCATCAGAAAAACCTTCTCGGTTTTCTCTGACCCTTTATAAATGCTTACGGTAAATGGAATCCGGTAAAGCGGGGTTTCGGTAAGATCCTGCTTTTGGCGCAGGGTCAATACGACATTCTCCGGAATACTGTTGTCCATTTTAATCTCTAAAAAAGGATGCCCGGAATCCAAAAACCACTGGTTAAAAAACCAGTTAAGGTCCTTCCCGCTAACTTCCTCAAAAGCCCGCCGTAGGTCATGGATTTCCACGCTGGAAAACGCATTTTCGGTGAGGTAATGATTAAGCGAAGCAAAAAAGGCATCATCTCCGAGATATTGCCTCAGCATGTGCAGTACCCTGCCCCCTTTGGCGTAGGAATGGCTGTCAAACATATCCTCAGCATCCTGATAATAATACCGGATCAGGTTCTCCTGTTTTTCCCTGGCCTCATTGAGGTATTGCTCCATGGCATTAAAATGATGCATATCCGCCTGATCCCTCCCTTCTTTATGTTCAAACCACAAGTATTCGGAATAATCTGCAAACGACTCATTCAATGGCAAATTGGACCAGGATTCGGCCGTCACATAATTTCCAAACCACTGGTGAAACAATTCATGGGCAATGATATAATCCCATTCACTGTCCACACCCTCCCTTTCGTTGAGGTTGAGGGCATCCATAAAAATGGACACCGTGGTGTTTTCCATTGCCCCCGACACAAAATCCCTGACCACTACCTGGTCATATTTCTGCCAGGGAAAGGGTACTCCCAGCAAATCGGAAAAAAAACCTATCATCTCGGGTGTATGCTGAAAGACCTTTGATGCGCCCTCCTTATACTTGCTTTCCACATAGTAGTTCACCTCCAAGCCATTCCAACTGTCGGTTAGCTGTTCAAACTCACCTACGACGATGGCGGCCAAATAGGGTGCGTGCGGCAAGTCCATGTACCAGTGGTCGGTTCTCGTACCATCCTCATTAAGCGTTTTATTGATAAGCTGCCCGTTGCTGAGCGTCAGAAAACGTTCATCCACAGTCAATTTTATTTCCTGGGTTTGCCTTTCATTGGGGCTATCGATTGTGGGAAACCATTTTGAACTGTGTTCGGTCTCTCCCTGTGTCCAGATTTGCACGGGTTTATGGGGATCAGATCCGTCGGGGTTGATAAAATAAAGCCCCTTGGTATCCGTGAGGGCACGGCTGCCCTCCCTTTTTCCTTCTTCTGGCTTTGCAGTATACCTCACTCCTATTTCAAGGGAATCTTCCCTTGTGAAGGCGTTCGGCAAAAATATTTTGATTTGTTTCTGATCATAATTAAACGCCAGGGGCACGCTTTCCTTTTGGTCCTCCAACCAAACCTCATGTATATCAAAGTCCTTTGCATCCAGAACCAGTAATTCCTGTTCATAAAAATACGGCTTGAGCTTCAGCATGGCCTTGCCTAAAACAAACTGATTTCCATAATCAAACCGCAAATCCAAACTGGTATGCAAAAGATCAAAATTTCTTTCACGGCTACTTCTGTATTCTTTGATAAGAGCTTCTTTATATCTCCTTAAGGTGTCCTGTTTTGGAAAAATAACGGTATCCGTTGGTGATTCAATCGGCGTGTCTATCGGTTGTCCTGCTTCTTCCGTGGCCACTTCTGTGGATTTACAGGAGAAGACCCCTATTATCAGGAGTAAAAAGAAATGACAGACTTTAAATCGGAAAGACGGCATACTATTTCAAGTTTAAGCCTGATTAATCCAAAAAATTAACCAGGTTTTTGATTATCTTCATTTTCGTACCACTTTGTTGCGGTAGGTTCTTTATATTGTCATACTGTTTTGAACGCAAAAGTAAAGAAATGTATGTAGTTAACCTTAACAAAAGATCTTATAAAGTTGAACTCGTGGACAGCGGATGTTGGATAAACGGAAAAAAAGCTGGCTATGAGTTTAAAAAAACGGGCTCCCGCACCTATTTGATCATTACCCGCCGCAAAGTGTATACGCTTGAGATCATCTCCCACGAACTTCCCTCCAAGCTTGTTGTTAAACTTGACCATAAACTTTGTGAAATGGAAATCAAAGGTGAGCAAGAACAGTTGATGGAGAAGTTGGGGTTGGAAAAACCGGGAGGTGAGAACATCCGGGAAGTACGGGCTCCCATGCCAGGCTTGATCCTGGACGTCAAAGTAAAAGCCGGAGACAAGGTCAAAAAAAATGATGTATTGTTGGTTTTGGAAGCCATGAAAATGGAAAATGCCTTGAAATCCCCTCGCTCCGGTATCATCCAAAAAGTGAATGTCAGTCAGGGAAACGGCGTAGAAAAAAACCAGGTATTGGTTCAATTTTAATCAATACATTTAATATTCTAAAAACAAGGATTTATATTTGTCGGGTTTTTAAGTAGAACCTGGGCGCCGGTGTATCACGAACAGATGGAGAAGAGCCAGGCGATTCAACCTGAATGATTGCGATAAATTTATACAAATGAAATACAAAAGAATCCTCCTAAAACTCAGCGGTGAAGCGTTAATGGGTGAAAACAGTTACGGCATAGATTCCAAAAGATTGCAGGAATATGCCACTGAAATTAAAAATGTACATGATCTTGGAGTGGAGATTGCCATAGTCATAGGAGGTGGAAACATTTTTAGAGGTGTCCAGGCCGGAAAAGTGGGTATTGACAGGGTCCAGGGAGACTATATGGGTATGCTGGCTACACTTATCAATGCCATGGCCCTTCAAAGCTCGCTCGAACAAAACGGCATGTATACGAGATTGATGTCCGGCATAAAAGTGGAAAGCGTATGCGAGCCTTTCATCAGAAGAAGGGCCATCAGGCATCTCGAAAAGGGAAGAATTGTTATATTCGGAGCAGGGATCGGCAATCCCTATTTTACTACCGATTCTACTGCAAGCCTGAGGGCCATTGAAATAGAAGCGGAAGTTGTGCTGAAGGGAACCCGAGTAGATGGGGTCTACACAGCCGATCCGGAGAAGGACAAGTTTGCCAAAAAATATTCTACCATTACTTTTCAGGAAGTCTATGAAAAAAACCTGAACGTAATGGACATGACCGCCTTTACATTATGTCAGGAAAACAACCTTCCCATCATTGTTTTCGATATGAACAAAACAAGCAATCTGGTAAACCTGGTTCAAGGCAACGAGGTTGGCACGTTGATCACTTCAAAATAAAATGAAAATATCATGGAAGAAATTCAGTTATATCTAGACGAAGCCAAATCGCTGATGCAAAAGGCCGTAGACCACACCGCGTCAGAATTGGTGAAAATCAGGGCAGGGAAAGCAATGCCCAATTTTTTGGACGGGATTTTGGTCTCCTACTACGGAGCCCCCACCCCTATACAGCAGGTATCTTCAATCACCACTCCGGATGCAAGGACGCTGGCCATAAAACCCTGGGAGAAAAACCTTATCCCGGAAATCGAGAAAGCCATTATCAACTCGGATTTGGGACTTACCCCTCAAAACAATGGCGAAATGGTCATGCTCACCATTCCTCCCCTTACGGAAGAGCGAAGAAAAAACCTGGTGAAACAGGTGAAAACCGAATGTGAAAATGGCAAAATAAGCATCAGAACAGTGAGGAAAGACACCAATGATGCCTTAAAGAAACTTCAAAAGGAAGGCGCGTCTGAAGATGAAATAAAAAGGGCGGAGGATACGGTACAAAAATACACCGACCAATATGCCGCCAAGATAGACGGCTTATTTGACAAAAAAGAAGAGGAAATCCTCAAAGTATAAATCAAAATTTTTATTTCGGGAAAACAGGGAGATAATTTTCCCTGTTTTCTTTGGATTAGATGTAGTAGGGGATCTTGTATTAACCATAGGCCAGGAATCCCTCAAAAAACTTCAAAGAACACGCTTTCCTTAACAGGTAAATTCCCCAGATCGACAAACTTCAATATTTGTTCAAACGCCACAACATATTTACCTTCTGACAGGCTTTCATTCCCTTTGTACTCAAAAGGTCTTATGAAATGCCCTTCATGTGAAATGCCCTTCATGTGGTTCACCAAGCGGAGTGCCAAAGAATATCGCCTCATCCCAGTCACCTTTCCAAGTCATTCTGATTACTACTTCTGCATGTGATTCAAGCTTACTACCCCTCTGCATTTGCACTCCATTGACATAAATTTTCAGATTATCGTGAGGAGTCCCTATCATTTTACTGCGGCCAGCCGCTATACTTAACACGGTAAAAAGATCTTGATAATTTTCTGGTTCCATAAACCAAAACACAGCTTCATCACTCTTGTTTAGCATCCGATACTCAAAGACAATATCTTCACCCTCGTGAAAGGACGTAGTAGGTTCACCGGCAGAATTGAGCAATTGGAACCGAACTTCTACAGGATGACTCGGAGCTAAGTCATTTTCAGCACACCCCGTTGCTAACAAGGAGAAAATCACCGCTGCCAAACACATCCGTCCAAACCTGGAGCTTGATCCGTTTTTCATATCAATGCTTTCTTTGAACATTTGTACTACAAAAAATGAACAAAATAGGCAAACAGACAACATCACCTAAGGTATACTTTGTTATTTTAAATAAATAAACAGTAATATATTTTTTTCTATACGAAATAACAGACAATAACGCCACATCGGAACGGTAGAAAAATATCGAGGCTGCCCGCTTTTGACAAAGGCCATTTGCCTGCAGACAAGCGTCTCATCTGACACCAAGCTTAAAATCGTCGGCTGGACCGGGTGGCACACTTTGGACGATCAAACAATATTTCTGTCAATAATAAAATGAAAATACATTTTTGGCAAATTGTGAAAGCATGCGGTCTGTTTCTAGGCAACCACAGATTGCCTAAATAAACGTGAGTTATCTATTGAGGGGTCCTTTTCCTTTCTATTAGAAAATTGTTTTGCGGATGCTTGTATCCCTGTGGAACCATGAGGTCAAAATAAATAAAGAACAGACAGCTAAAAGCTGACCATTCTTTCCTTTATTAAACCTTACGGCCCAAATATACGCAACAATTATGGCATTGGGAAAACCGCACTTCTAAAATAAGCATTTCTCTCCCTTACCCATCGACTTGCTCCTTTTTTTCAATGCCCACTCCCCAATAAATCTAAATTATGTTTTTAATTTGATTGGCTATCGCTGGAAAAACCTTTAAACTAAAGATTAAGAAGTACATAAAACTGTCAAAACAACAAATATTTTTGATTAATGATTAATTAAAAAAATATCGATTTAATTAAATCTATGTTATTTAAAATCAAGTTTTTTTAATAATTAACCCTCTATTATAGTGTATAATACAATTACTATTTCATATCGACTTGGGTAGATGTGGATTTTTTTGTTGCATAAAAGAAAATTATGCGACAATTTTAAAGTGTTGTTTTTACAATAACATAAACTAATCAATAACCTAATCAAAAAAGCATGCACAATTATTTACCCAAAACAAAATTGTTTTTGTTGGGTATGGCCTTACTTCTGGCCTCCAGCCTGACATTACATGCCCAGTCCCGGGAAGTAACGGGTACCGTTATTTCCGGTGAGGACAACATGCCGCTTCCAGGAGTTTCTGTCCTGGTGAAAGGAACCACCCGCGGGGGAGTGACGGACATTGATGGGAATTATAAAGTAGCCCTGCAGGCCGGGGATGAAACCCTTGTGTTTTCATTTGTCGGGTTTGTTCCTATGGAGCAGGAAATCGGAAACCAGACCAACATTGATGTTACCCTCGCTCCTGACATGCAATCTCTCAGCGAAGTGATTGTGGTAGGTTACGGTGAACAGAGAAAGGAAACCATTACCGGTTCCGTAGCCACAGTCAGTGGCGGGGAATTGGTAAAGTCACCTGCCATGAACCTGACAAACTCCATTGCAGGAAGGATGGCAGGGGTGATTGCCGTAAACAGAAGCGGCGAGCCGGGTTACGACGGATCCGGCATCAGGATCAGGGGTTCCAATACATTGGGAAACAATGATGCCCTTATCGTAATCGACGGTATTCCGGCCAGGGCAGGTGGTATTGAAAGGCTTAACCCCAACGACATCGAAACCATATCCGTCCTGAAGGATGCGTCTGCCGCTATTTATGGTGCCAGAGCTGCAAATGGCGTTATTCTGGTGACCACTAAAAGAGGAAAGACCGGCAAGCCTGAACTCACCTATCAGTTCAACCAGGGTTTTGCTCAACCTACAGTAATTCCTAAGATGGCCAATGCCGCACAATACGGTGAAATGCTAAATGACCTGAGTGTGTATGAACTGCCCGTAGGAGAATGGGCATCTGCTACCAGTGCCTTTAGAGAGACTGGTAGTTATATCAGGCCTAACGGACAAGAGCGTACAGCTCCCTTCAGCCCTGAGGCGTTGGCTATGCACCGCGCGGGAACAGACCCCTGGAATTATCCCAACACAGATTGGTTCAGGGAAACCCTTAAGCCTTGGTCTCCACAATCCCGGCATAACCTGCAACTAAACGGTGGTGGAGAAAACATCAGATACCTCGCATCATTAGGTTACCAAAACCAGGATGCCTATTATAGAAATTCGGCTACTGGATACAAGCAGTATGATATGAGGCTGAATCTGGATGCCAAAATCAACGAATACGTTGATTTACAGTTGGGCGTCCTTGCCAGACAGGAATACAGGTTCTTTCCTACCCGAGGTGCTGGAGCCATCTTCAGGATGCAGATGAGGGGAAAACCCCACGAACCGGCTTTCTGGCCTGACGGGAGACCGGGACCGGATATCGAAAACGGTGAAAACCCTGTCGTGATTACTACCAATGCCACAGGCTATGACAGGGACACCAGGGATTATTTCCAGACCAATGGTGCGCTTAACATCAAAATCCCCGGAGTGGAGGGTTTGAAATTCCAAGGTACAGCTTCGGTAGATAAACTGAGCAGGTTCCTGAAAAGATGGGAAACACCGTGGATTTTGTACCAAAGAGGAAGTGGCTTTGAAGCGGATGGGGTGACTCCGGTATTGGTCCCCAGTGAGAGAGGACCTGCTGAACCCCGGCTTCGACAAACCAACATCAACCAGCTCAACATCCTGCTGGGGGGTATCTTCACCTATGACAAGCAGTTTGGTGATCATGGCTTCAGCGCACTCGCCGGTGTAAACAAAGAAACCGTGGATGGAGATGACTTCTTTGCTTATAGAAGATTCTTTATCTCTCCGGCCATCGACCAGATGTTTGCCGGTGGCGATGCCGAAAAAGACAATGGCGGCGGAGCTTTTGAAAGAGCGAGGTTGAATTACTTCGGTAGGGTAGCTTATAATTATCAGGAAAAATACTTGTTGGAATTTCTATGGAGATACGACGGTTCTTACATTTTTCCTGAACAGACCCGGTTCGGTTTCTTCCCTGGTGTGATGGGAGGATGGGTAGTGTCAGAAGAAAATTTCTGGAAAAATGCCGTTCCTGCAATGGATTTCTTTAAAATAAGAGGGTCTTGGGGACAGATGGGTAATGACCAGATTTTCTATGATAACACGCTCCAAGAATACCAGTTCATGTCCACCTATGGTTTCAGAAGCCATATTCTGGAAAATGTGGAAGCCAAGACACTTTACGAAACCCGGGTTCCAAACAATGCGATTACCTGGGAGGTGGCAAACAATGCTAACATCGGTATAGAGGGGCAATTGCTGCAAGGACAGATCTTCTTCGAACTCGACTACTTTTATAACAAGCGGACCAACATTCTCTGGAGAAAAAATGCCTCCGTGCCCCAATCCAGCGGGCTCGCTTCCCTGCTTCCCGCTGAAAACATCGGTGAAGTGGATAACAGAGGCTTTGACTTCAATATAGGTTATAGAGGCCAAAAAGGCGATCTTACCTACAGCATCAGTGCCAATGGTGGTTATGCTTATAACAAAATCCTTTACTGGGATGAGCCTCCGGGAGCACCCGACTGGCAAAGATCTACAGGAAAGCCAATGAACACCCCTGCGCCCGTTTACCTGTACGATGGCGTATTTGCGACGCAGGAGGAAATTGATGCCGAAACACTGGATTACTCCGCCATTACCAACCAGCTGCGGCCTGGTGATATGCGATTCAAGGACTATGACGGTGATGGCGCTATTACTCCACTGGATAGGGTAAGACTTGACAGAAACAACATCCCAAGATTTCAGGGTGGTGTAAATATGAATGCAACGTTCAGGAATTTTGACCTTAGTGTCCTGTTTCAGGGAGCTGCCGGTGCCATTGCTCTCGTCAGCTTGGGAGAATCAGGGAACATCGGTAACTACTTGTTGGAATTTTATGAAAACAGGTGGACCGTGGACAATCCTAGCAATGAGTACCCACGAATTGCCAACAGAAGTGACCAGTACTTCTCCTCAGGAAATGATTTCTGGTACAGAAGCTCGGATTATATCCGGTTAAAGAACCTTGAAATCGGTTATACTGTGCCCGCACAATTCGGTGAGAGATTCGGCATCAGTAATCTGCGTTTCTATGCCAATGGTCTGAATTTGCTGACTTGGGACAAACTAAAAGTATACGACCCCGAATCAGATAACGCAACCGGACAATATTATCCCCAAGCAAGGATTATCAATGCCGGCTTATCCGTAACATTCTAATTCCCAAAATATTAAATTTAAAGAAATGAATAGAATAAAATATTTATGGGTAGGATTGGCAGCTACTCTTCTCCATACATCCTGTAATGAAGAGTTCCTGAATACCCAGCCACTAGGAGAAGTGTCAGAAGCTGCGGTTTGGACCGATGCGGGTCTGGCCGAGGCTTTCGTGACGGATTTGTATTCAGGTTTAGGTCAAGGAGGTTTCAGTGAGCAGGCCCTCGCTTCCCTTACTGATGAAGCCATCTTCACCCACCCTGGAAGGAACATCAACACGGTAACTGAAGCAAGATCCAATCCCCAAAACCCTGGCTGGTTGGATGGCACCAGGAACTGGCCAAATATGTACAACAGCCTGCGGGCCTGTAATATTGCCATAGAGAACCTGAGCGATCCCCAGATTCCAAATGATGGAGGAATCGTTGACAGATTGCTTGGGGAAGCCACTTTTATGAGGGCTTACTTCCACCATCAATTGCTGAGGAATTTCGGAGCCATTCCTATCGCTGACAGGCCTTATACTTTGGATGAGGAAACCTATGAGCTTCCGAGAAATACTTTTGAGGAATGCGTAAACTTCATCATCAGTGATTTGGACAATGCCGCTCAACTACTGGATGGTCACAATCTGGTCAGAGGCAGGGCCAACAAAGTGGCTGCCTTGGCCTTAAAATCAAGGGTCTTGATTTACGCTGCCAGCGACTTGCATGACATGCCAACTGCCTCTTCCAAATCAAGCGTTATCTCCTCGTACGAGAACAAGGAGCTTATAGGGTATACCTCCGGCAACAGGGCAGAAAGATGGCAGAGGGCCAAAGCTGCAGCCAAAGCGGTATTGGATATAGCGGATGGCAATGAACTTCATCACACTGAGCCCGTAGCTCATGAAGACGCTATCACCATCTATATGAACAATTCCCTCTCCCGAAACGGCGGGGAAAATGAAATGATCTTTGGAAGGTATTTCCTGTCCCAGAAACCGGAAACCGGTGGTAGGCATGGCTTGCATAATGGCCCCAATGGCTATAACAATTGGGCGGGAAACACCCCCATCCAACTGCTGATCGATGACTACGCCATGATGGATGGTTCAGATTTTGATTGGAACGACAACCAGCATGCAAGTTTCCCTTACCATGATAGAGAAGCAAGGTTTTATGCTACCTTCCTTTATGAGGGAGCTCCGTGGAAACCCCGTTCTACCGCCAATCAGGCAAGGGATCCATTGGGTCAAATCCAAACCGGCACCTACGAAGTAGTAAATTCTCAGGGACAAAAAGTCACGCATTTTGGTTTGGATACCAGAAACAGCGTTATTGAAGACTGGAATGGTAGCTACACCGGCTATTATATCAGAAAATTCATTGAACCTGATCCGAACTTTGTGGACCAGAATACGTGGCAGGAGATTCCCTGGCCCCACATTCGCTTTACCGAAGTAATTTTCAACTATGTAGAAGCCTGTATCGAACTGCAAGAAGATGCGGAAGCAAGAACATGGTTGAACAAAATCAGGTTCCGGGCGGGCCTGCCTGCAGTCACCGCTTCCGGGGAAGACTTGAAAAATATCTACATCAATGAGAAAAGAAAAGAGATGGTTCATGAGGAACAAAGATACTATGATGCCAGACGTTGGATGATAGCGCCTCAAACTTTGGGTCGCCAACCTAATGGTATCAGCATTGTAGGTACCCTTAAACCTGGAATGGAACTGTCTGTCTATCGATACGATCCCGAATATTATAATTATTCTTATGAGGTAATCGATATCGATCCCGGAAAAGAAAACAGGTTGTGGTTGGACAAGATGTACTGGATGCCTATACATTTTGATGAAATGCAAAGAAACCGAAGCCTGATCCAAAACCCAGGCTACTGACGCGATTGTAATCCTAATTGACTATAAAGGGGCTTCCATTTTGGAGCCTCTTTTTTTATGATCTTGCACAGCATTTCCCCCTAAGAAACCTTTATTAAATCCAACAACCTAATACACAATCACTTCCATATTATCGAATTTTGAAAGGTATTACCCTAACTTCATGAAATATTTATATATTTGAACCATTATTCTACCCTAGTCATGTGCTTTTACTTCCGCTTAATCATTCCATTAATTCTGTTATTATCCGTTTCAAGTTGCCAGCAAGACCAACAAGGGGCACAAAACCTCGAATTGAAGCAATTCACACTCCTTACTCCTGCCCAAACCGGTATTGCCTTTGAAAACACATTGACTGAAGGATTGAATACCAACATCCTTATGTATGAGTACTTTTATAACGGTGGTGGCGTGGCGATCGGCGATCTCAACGGTGACGGGTTGGACGATGTCTATTTTTCAGGAAATATGGTCGACAACCGGCTGTACATGAACAAGGGAAACATGGAATTTGAAGACGTTACCGCTGTTGCAGGCGTAGCAGGAAGGCCCGGCCCCTGGAAAACAGGCGTCTCCATGGCAGATGTAAACGGCGATGGATTACTTGATATTTATGTGTGTTATTCAGGAAGCCTGCCACCGGATAAAAGGAGAAACCAGTTGTTTATCAATCAAGGGCCCAATGAACAGGGCATTCCGGTATTCAGGGAAGAAGCCGAAAAATACGGAATAGCCAGTTCCGCCACCAGTACACAGGCCACTTTTTTTGATTATGACAATGATGGTGACCTGGATCTTTTTCTGTTGAACCATAACCCCAAATCCTTGCCGGTATTGGATGAATCCAATACTGCAGAAATACTCAAACATCCGGATCCGGCAGGACCCCAGTTATTTAGAAATGACGGGGACAGGTTTGTGGAAATCACCCAGGAGGCGGGTATATTAAATTCCGCCCTTTCCTATGGTCTGGGGGCAGGCATCGCCGATATCAACGGGGATGGCTGGCTGGACATTTACATCTGCAATGATTATACCGTCCCAGACTACCTCTATATCAACAACGGAGACGGAACTTTCACAGACAAAATCAAAGAAAGCCTGGGGCATATCTCCTACTTTTCCATGGGTAATGACATTGCCGACATCAACAATGACGGTTTTCCGGATATTTTCACGCTGGATATGCTTCCTGAAGACAATAAAAGACAGAAATTACTGATGGCTCCCGATAACTATGAAAAATTCGAGTTCAATCTCAAGGTGGGGTTCCATTATCAGTACATGAGAAATATGCTTCATGTGAATCATGGTAACGGTACTTTCAGCGAAGTGGGACAGTTGGCAGGTATATCCAATACCGACTGGAGTTGGGCTGCGCTTCTTGCAGATTTTGACAATGATGGCTGGAAAGACCTGTTTGTGACCAATGGTTATTACAGGGATTACACCAATATGGATTTTCTGAAATACATGGCCGACTACCTTAAAAACAATCAAAATGGTTTAAGAAGGGAAAACGTATTGAAGTTGGTATATCAAATGCCTGCCTCCAATGTGGTGAACTATATGTACCAAAACAAGGAAACCCTCCACTTCGAAAATACGACGGAAACATGGGGGCTTCACCAAGTCGCCAACAGTAACGGGGCGGCTTATGCCGACCTGGATAACGATGGGGACCTGGATCTGGTGGTCAATAACATCAACCATCCGGCATTCATCTACCAAAACAATACCGACAGCCTTTCTAAAAGATCCTATCTGAAAATCAAACTACAAGGCAGCAACGGGAACCGCTATGGCGTTGGCTCCAAAATAAGCCTGTACCATAATGGAAAGGTTCAATATCTGGAACAGATGCCGGCCCGGGGCTATCAATCCAGTGTCTCGCCTATCCTTCATTTTGGGCTTGGCGAATATGAAAAGTGCGATTCCGTGGTCGTGACGTGGCCGGGGGGAATGGGTGAGGTCAGGTATGATGTAGCAGCAAACCAGACTTTGGAGTTTTTTGAAAAAGATGCCCTCAAAAGGGGACAAAAACCAGAACCCTCCATTACCTATTTTACAGAGACTACGTCGCCCATTTTCCATCAGCCACAGGAAAGGAATATCAATGACTTCAAAAGGCAGCCCCTCCTGGTCAATCCCCTCTCTTTCTCAGGCCCGGTACTGAAAAAATCCGGAGTTGGTGCGAATGGGCAGGAATATATTTTTGTGGGAGGTAACGCGGGAGAGTCAGGCAAAATTTTCGTAAAAGAGGGTTCCGGCACCTACCGCCTCCTGCCGGGGGATGAACTTGAGAAAGACAAGGATCACGAAGACACCGATGCCTTGTTTATAGATCTGACCGGAAACGGGGAACTTGACCTTTACGTATGCAGCGGCGGTTATGGAAACTTCCGGCCAGAAGATGCACTGCTACAGGATCGCATCTATTTGAACAATGGAAACGGCCATTTTCTGAAGGCAGAGAACCGCCTTCCAAAAATGCTGACCAGCAGCAGTGTGGTGAAAGCAGAAGATATAAACGGGGATGGCTTTCCTGATTTGTTTGTGGGAAGCAGAGTGGTTCCGGGCAGATATCCGGAAATCCCAAAAAGCTATGTCCTGATCAACAACGGTAATGGTGGTTTCAGTGACTACACCTCTGAATGGGCAGCTGAAATAAACCGAATGGGTCTGGTAACAGATGCGGAATGGGCTGACCTTGATGGCGATGGCAAAAAAGAACTCATTGTGGTGGGGGAATGGATGCCCGTGACGGTCTTTGGAAGGGAAGAGGGGAAGCTGGTTAACCACACCGCCAACTATTTTGACAGGCTTTATTATGGCTGGTGGAACACCCTTCTGGCCCGTGACCTCACCGGTAATGGCAAACCGGACCTGGTAATTGGAAACCACGGTCTGAATACGCAGGTGAAAGCCAGCAGGGAAGAGCCGGCCGAAATGCATTTTAAGGATTTTGATGATAACGGAGCCGTTGATCCCATTTTGAGTTTCTATATTCAGGGACAAAGTTATCCTTATGTAACGAGAGATGAGCTTCTTGAGCAAATTTCAATCATGAGAAACCGCTTCACAAATTATGCTGATTATGCTGAAGCCAAACTGGAGGACATTTTCACGGCAGAAGAACTGGCAGGTGTCGGCCATATGCAGGCGGATTTTCTTGAAACCGCGCTTTTCTTAAATGATGGGGAACGGCTGGCTCCAAAAAAACTTCCATTAATGGCGCAATCCTCTCCCGTCTTTGCCATCACTTCTGTGGATGTAGACAAGGATGGCCATGAAGACCTTATTTTAGGAGGAAACATTGAAAAGGCAAGGCTGCGTTTCGGAAAATATGATGCCAATCCGGGAATTTTACTTAAAGGTGACGGAAACGGAGAATTTACTTATGTGCCTCAACGGATTTCAGGATTCGACATCAAGGGGGATGTCAGAAGTATCGTCAAAACGGAAAATACCCTTTTATTTGGCATCAACCAACACGGAATAAGGGCTTATCGTCTTGAAAAATAAAGGTTTATGTTGTTATTTTACTTACTGATTAAAGGTATTTGATGAGGTGCATAGCGTGAAGATGAGAAAAAAAATATGCTTGTATATAAGCGGGCTCTTGTTGCTCCTGTCCTGTGAAAACCGGTTGAAAGAAGCAAATGAGCCGCAGACCGATAGGATAGGTTCAATCACTGAAAAAATGACGGATGTCATGGTCCATGACATCACCAATCCTCCCCTTGCTGCCCGGTTTTATGCTTATGCCTGCCTTGCAGGGTATGAAGTGATATCACATCATGATCAAAAATTTGCATCGATGCTCGGCGTATTGAATGATTACCCTGATATAGATCATCCCAAAGAATATCATGACTACCACGTACAGTTGACAGCTCTGCTTGCCATGGTGGAAACGGCTGCAGCCATGCAACCTTCCGGCAAACTGCTACTTGACTTTAAGAAAGAACTTCTGGATTCCTGGAAAAAGGAAGGCTTTTCCGCCCCTGTCCTGAATGATTCCGAAGCGTATGCCAAATACATCAGTAAAAAAATATTGGCGTATGCCCAAGAGGACAAATACAGAGAAATCAGCAATTATCCAAGGTATACCCCTTCTGAGCAGGAAGGAAGCTGGTATCCCACCCCTCCCGGATACTTTACTCCCGTTGAGCCTTATTTCAATACCGTGAGACCATTTTTATTGGAAAAGGCCGATCAGTTCAAGCCGGCTCCGCCGATCGGCTTTTCCACGGCGGAAGGCTCGGGGTTTTACGAAATGATGAAAGAAGTTTATGAAGTGGACCTTAGCGGGGAGAACAGAGAAATCGCGGCATTCTGGGATTGTAATCCTTTTGCCCTGGAAGAAACCGGCCACTTAATGGTGGGAATCAAACAGATATCTCCAGGGGGGCATTGGATGGGGATAACCGGTATAGCCTGTCTGCAAGCCGGATTAAGCTTTGCTGAGGCCATGGAAGTACACACCTGGGTGGCCGTCGGGTTGATGGATGGCTTTATAAGCTGTTGGGATGAAAAATACAGAAGCCATAGGATCAGACCTGAAACGGCTATCAGAAAATATCTTGATCCGCATTACCAGCCCATGCTGCAAACCCCTCCCTTCCCGGAATACCTGAGCGGCCATTCTACCATATCCACCACGACAGCGGTCATTCTCACCCATTTCTTTGGAGATGATTTTCCTTACACCGATACGGTTGAGGAAAAGTATGGATTAGGCACCCGTGATTTTCAATCCTTTCACCAGGCGGCTGAGGAAGCCAGCATTTCCCGGCTATATGGCGGGATTCATTATATGGATGCCATTGTCAACGGGCAACAACAAGGAAGGCAAGTGGGCAACTGGATTGTGAACAAATACAAAGCAAGTTTAAAAGACCGTGAAAAAATGATCATGGCCGCAGATAAGGAATAGACAGCTTTTACCCTGTTTATTCATCCATAGCAAAATCAGCCACATGTAGAACATTTGAATGAACTATATGGAAATGATAAAATATGATATAAATCATTCGTAAAAGTTCGCAAATATTATAATTTTACCCTTGAATGAATGCTTAACCCATTGTCAATATGATGAGGATAAAGTTTATGAGTTGGATATTGGCCGTGCTGTTGTTCAGTTGTACTGAGCGGGACGGTTACAAAGAGCTGTTGGAATCCGGTGATTTATTGGTTCAGGCCAATGAAAAGCTTACAGACGTTATCGTCCATGATATCTTTTCACCGCCGGTAGCAAGCCGGATTTACGCCTATCCTGCTATAGCAGCTTATGAGGTTGCTGTATTGGCGGGCGATGACCGATATGTCTCGCTGATGGGACAGTTGAACGGATCCGAACCCGCCGATTTTGATGCCTGTGAAGAATGTTCCTATTCTTTGGCCGCTTTGGCTGCATTTTACAAGGTAGCCACACAACTGGTTTTTTCGGAACAGGAAATGATCGCCCACAGAGAGGCTACCTATAAGAAGCTAAAGGATGAAGGCATGCCCAAAACGCTATTTCAAAATTCAATTGCTTTGGGAGAAATTGTGGCTGAGCATATTCTAAAGTATGCGGGCAAAGACAATTACCACCAAAGCAGGTCCTTTGAAAAATACACCATTAAAAATGATCCCGGGACATGGAAGCCCACACCGCCGGCATACATGGAAGGTATTGAACCGCATTGGAACAGGATCAGACCGTTCGCCCTGGATTCTGCCAATCAATATCTCCCTGCACTCCCGACCCCTTTTGAAATCATTCCGGAAAGTGAATTTTTTAGAGAAGCCAAAGAAGTGATGGATGCGGGTATAAATCTAACCAAGGAACAAAAAGACATCGCTTATTTCTGGGACTGTAACCCTTACAAAATGAATGTAAAGGGACATGTTATGTATGCCGAGAAAAAAATCACCCCCGGTGGACATTGGGTCGGCATCGCCTGTATCGCTTCAAAAGCTGCCGGTTTGGATTGGAAAGCTACCTCTGAGACCTTGGCGGTAACTTCCATCCACTTGTTCGACGGCTTTATTGCTTGTTGGGACGAAAAATACAGGAGTATCCTTATCAGACCGGAAACCTATATCAACCTCTATTTGGATGAAGATTGGCTCCCCCTCCTTCAGACCCCGCCCTTTCCGGAATATACAAGCGGACACAGTGTGATTTCCACCGCTGCCTCCCATGCATTGACCAGGTTACTGGGTGAGCCGTTTCCTTTTCTGGATTCCACGGAAGTCAAATACGGCTTAGCGGCGAGAAGCTTCAATTCTTTTAAAGAAGCCGCTGATGAAGCTGCCATCAGCCGGTTTTATGGAGGTATTCACTATATGCCCGCTATTGAAAATGGCGTGGAGCAGGGGAAAATGGTCGCGGACCATATCAGTCAACGGCTGGTCACCAGAAAGGATAGATTGACTGCTTCGAAAGAATAAAACAAAAAAGGACATCTTGTGTGTCCCCCTTCACTCATAGAGTTTTTTATCACGGATATAATCCACCACATCAGGATGCAGGAGGTATTTTACAGAGCCTCCTTTTTTTATGGTGTTCCTGATAAAAGTAGCGGAAATGTCCAACAGGGGAGAGTCTATATATTTAATGTTTTCATTTTCAATGACTTTATTGTTGCCTGGCCGTGGATATACGTATAACCCATAGTGGGCCAGGATTTCTGTGCTGTTTTTCCATTTATGAAAATGGTTGAGGTTATCGCCTCCGAGGATAAGTTTAAAATCATATTGAGGATATCGGTCGGAAAGATAGGCCAAAGTATCCACGGTGTAACTGGGCCGGGGCATGTGGAATTCCACATCAACCACCCGGAATTTGTAATGATCCGCCGTGGCCAGTTCCACCATTCTCAGCCTGTCAAACTCATGCAACAAGGACTTGCTGGACTTCAACGGGTTTTGGGGAGAAACGACAAACCATACTTCGTCCAGGTCTGTCTGGTCCTGCATAATATCCGCAATGATCAAATGCCCTATATGAATGGGATTAAATGAACCGAAAAACAATCCTATTTTCAAAATGCTACTTATTAATAAAACCCGTCACCAGTTGCTCCGCTTCGTCGAATGACTGGTTTAAATCCCGGTTGATGAGCGTGACATCAAACTTGTTTTCAAAAGTCATTTCAAATTTCGCCTTGTAAATTCTTCTGGACAAACTGTCTTCGGTTTCGGTCCCCCGATCCCTGAGCCGGACCGCCAGATCTTCCATGGACGGGACTTTAACAAAAACGGCCAGTGCCTTATCGCCGAAATACTTTTTCAGGTTCAGCCCGCCTTTAACATCCACATCAAAAATAACATGCTTGCCTTGGTTCCAGATTCTTTCAATTTCTTCTTTGAGTGTTCCATAAAAATTGCCCTCGTATACCTCCTCCCACTCTATGAATTCATCCTGATCAATTTTCCTTTTAAATTCTTCAGGAGTCAAAAAATAATAGTCCTTCCCGTTTTGCTCCGCCCTGCCCCTTTTGTCCCTGGTACAGGCAGAAATCGAAAAACCTAAATTGGGTATCTTTTCAATCAAATGTTTTACAATGGTTGTTTTTCCAGAACCCGAAGGAGCTGAGAAAATAATCGCTTTGCCGTTGGCCATTAACCCTGCTATTTAATTTCCTGAATTTTTTGACGGATGTTGTCAGCCAATTCTGCAGGAACCAATTGCTTGGTACACTTGGTTTTGAGCAACTCCCTGATAACTTTTTCCAAATGGTAATGTTCAAAACAGGGCTGACATTTGGCAAGTTTGTCGTTCAGGATTTCTTTTGATTCCGAGGTTTCTTCACCGTCCAAAATGCTTTCCAGCAATTCAAAACACTTGCTGGCGTCACTGCAATTCAGTTTTCTCTTTATGGAATTGTCCAAATTCTTCTCCATCTTAAATTTTACTTCATTTCAAATATTATTCTTCGTCTGTATCGTATCCCATATTTTGCGCATAAGACCTCAGTTTGTCCTTCAGCAGGTTTCTGGCCCTATGCAATCTAGATCTAACTGTACCGATCGGTATATCTAAAATCTTAGCCATTTCTTCATAAGTGAACCCTTCTAAATCGCAAAGAATAATCACCGTACGAAAATCCACAGCCAGGCTGTTCAGCGCATTGGAGATCTCATCTCCGAGCATGTCCTTCACAGCATCCACCCTCAAATCGGATGTCATACTATAATCAACATTATCTGAGTTATAATAAGTTTCAACCTCCTGATAATCTACCTTTGAGGGCTGCTTGCTCTTTTTCCGGTATTCGTTGATAAAAGAGTTTTTCAATATCCTGAACAACCATGCCTTGGCATTAGTGCCCTTTTCAAAAGAATTTATGAACCGGTATGCCTTCAGATAGGTATCCTGAACCAAATCTTTGGCATCATCTTCATCAAATGTAAGCCTGAAAGCAAAATTGTACATCGAGTCTATGTGGGGCATAAACTCATTGTCAAAAATGCTGTTTTTATCTTTCTCGGAATATTTTTTTTTCTGTACTTCAGACATAGGCCCTAAAATTACAAATTGGCGTCATTTATAACTAATTTTACGAAAGAAAGTCACCATTTTTTCCTTTCTTTGGCTCCTTGTTGACACTAAAAGCGCCGTTAGATTACTTTAATACCATGTTATTTGTCCGGATAATTTCTTTGCTGCCTCTGGGTATTCTCTATTTTTTTTCAGATATCATGTTCGTTGTCGCCTATTATATATTGGGTTATAGAAAAAAAATTGTCGCGGAAAACCTCCTGCATGCTTTTCCGGAGAAAACCCAGGAAGAGCGGTTAGCCATAGAGAAAGCGTTTTACAGAAACTTCACAGATTCCTTCGCCGAAACCATCAAGCTCCTCACCATATCCCGCAAAGAACTGACCAAAAGATTTGTGATCGAAAACCCCGAAATGGTATTGAAAAGACTGGATAATGGAGAAACCGTAATCGGTCTCAGCGCCCACCTTTTTAACTGGGAAGGACATCAATTGGCCATCAGCAGGTTTACCCAACAGCGATCCGAAACCGTGTACCTGAAGGTCAATAATCCCTTCTTTGACAAATTGATGAAAAAAATAAGGGGGAGAATGGGAGGAGATCTCACTGAAAGGTATGGGTTTCAAAGAAATTATCTCAAAAACAGGGATAAGAACAGGTTAATCGTATTGGCTGCGGACCAGCGACCCAACCAATCTGAGATTCGGTATGGGGCAAAATTCATGAACCGTGAAACGGTATTTTTTGAAGGTGCGGAAAGGCTTGCCAAAAAATTCGGCCATGCCGTAGTTTACGGTCAGGTCAGAAAACCCAAAAGGGGATATTATGTTTTCCGATACGTACTTATATCCGAACCACCTTATGCCGGAACCCCGGCTCATTCCATCACGCATCAGTTTATAAAATATACGGAAGAGAATATAAGGCAGGAGCCCTCGATTTATCTCTGGTCCCATAACAGATGGAAGAAAACATAAAGTGATGGCGCCCCAATCGGTTTAGACATGATCATCGGAACTACCTCAATAAGTCCTTTTGCCCTATGGCACAGATATTCCTTTTTAGCATTTTTTGCCGGCAACCTGGCTTTCCCATAACCTGACAAATGGAAAGCCCGCTCCCAGCCAACCCCTGTCAAAAATAAAGGCTCTAGGTTGGCTTTTATAGAAATATCCAGGACCAAGTACGATGTTATCCGCTAACCGATATAATGGGGCATCATCACTCACAATATTTTATTATTTCAGGAAGTGAGTAGAATCGCATCTTGAGCGTTCTCCCCTTCCGTCTTATCTTTTGAGGGATATTCCAATTTTTTTTCATTCATTTTTAAGCAGCGCCGGTCCGCATGTAAAAACTCGAATTCCTTTTTCCCACCGGACAGATTCGGATTGGGGTGTGATAATTTTCTTATCATGGCTGTCAGTATCTGGCATTAGTAACAATTCTTTAAATATAATCATTATTCTAGTATATACAACTATATTATTTAATAATTTTTAATATATAAATTATAATAAGAATATTATATTTCATTTTTATCTATTTACAAATATATTTATAAATAAAATAAAGCCACAATATTTTCATTTATTTTCATCGTCCACGGTAAGCAAAAAAGACATCCATTTATAAAGATTACAAAACTATATTCCACTATATCATCCTAAAATTATTACCCACCACAATTTTTTATTTTAATTCGTAACTTTGCGCACGGTTTGTGATATAAGGATATTAAGAACCAATTGTTATTTAGCATGCTTGACCCTGCCGTCTATGTTAAGGCTTTTTTGAAATCGCGTGAACTGATGATCCTTGTTGATTGCGATTATCACATCATCGATGTCAATGAGACAGCTGCCAACAACCTTGGCTACACCAAAGCTGAAATGATAAGCATGTCCATCACGGCACTTTTTTATAATAAAAAAGAAGGGGAAGAATTCATCAACGAGCTATGTAAAAGGTGGCATATTCTAAACTGGGAGTACACATTTAAAACCCAAAAAGGCAAACCTTTCTATGTAATGGTCAGCGGCGACCGTATAGATGATAAAGCGGATTTGTATTTATTAGTGGCACAAAACATCACGGAAATCAAAAAAGAAACTGAGGCCAAGCTAAAACAAAACCAATTACTGTATACGAAAAACATGATGCGCCTGTTCGTACATGAAATGAAGAATCTTTCCAACAACATCTGGCTGGCGATTCATGAGCTAAAGGAGAACGATGGGGAAATCCATAAAATCACCGATTTTATCCAACAAAACAACCAGAAAATGGATACCATGATCCAGTCCCTGTTGCAACAGGACCAGGTTTTTTCCCTGGACTTAAAGGAATGGGATGTCAATGAGGTATTGGAGGAAGCCATCGGAAGCAACCAGGAAAAAATCAAATTGCTCGGAATAACGCTTACCAAAGACCTGATGCCCGAGAAATTCCTTTTCCCAATGGATAAGGGCAAAGTGTTGCTGGCATTGAACAATATCATCGGCAACGCCATCGAATCCATAAAAAGGGCCAACGGCATCATTTGGATCAGTTCCCAAATGGCTAAGCACAAATCCATTATCAGGATCTCGGACAATGGAGAAGGCATTGGTAAGGAGGAAGCCAAAAACGTATTCAAACCCTACTTTACCACCAAAAACGGCGGAAACGGCCTGGGGCTTTATACCAGCAAGCAAATCCTGTTTGAACACCGGATAGGCTTCCATATAGAAAGTGAAAAACATGTAGGGACTACTTTCACCTTATATTTTGACAGAGACGGCCTGGATTAAACTTCACGTCTCCAACTGATACAATTTCAACTTCTGGTAAAGGGTTTTTCTGTCTATGTTCAATAGCTTGGCTGCTTTGGTTTTGTTGTTGCCAACTTCCTTCAACACTTTCAATATGTGATTGGCTTCAGCCATGTGGGCTGTTTTCCTGAGATCAGTATGGTTTTCGGCCAGCAGAACTTCTTTGTGCGTGTCTTTTGCAGCACCTACATAAAAGTTTTTGGTTTCGCCACCACCCCTATTCTCCTCCATTAGATGACGGGGAAGTACCTTAGAGGTGATTGTTTCAGAACCAATGGACAGCAAGCAGGTCCTCCTGATGACATTTTTCAATTCCCGGATATTTCCCGGCCACGAATACCTGTTAAACACTTCGAGCACTTCATCACTTAAAGAAGGTACGGGTTTGCCCAGCTCTTCTGCCGTCTTTGTAATAAAATGGTTTATAAGCAGCGACATATCGCCTCTTCTTTCCCTTAGGGGAGGCACCGTTATATTGAATTCATTTATCCGGTAATACAGGTCTTCCCGAAAACTTCCATTTCTTACTTTATCTCTTAGATTTTCATTCGTAGCGGCGATTATCCTCACATCGATTTTTCTGGGTTTTAAACTCCCCAACTTTCTGACGACTTTCTCCTGAAGCGCTCTTAACAGCATTACTTGGATGTCCATAGAAAGATTGCCAATTTCATCCAGAAAAACGGTCCCTCCTTTTGCGAGTTCAAAAGCCCCGGTTTTATCTGAATAAGCCCCGGTATATGCTCCTTTTTCGTGACCGAAAAGTTCGCTTGCGGCAATTTCTTTAGAAAGGCTCCCACAATCGATCGGAATAAAGGGACCGTCTTTACGCGCACTCTTTTCATGGAGCAGCTGCGCGAGCGATTCCTTGCCGGTACCCGTCTCTCCCTCAATTACCACGGAATAGTCTGTAGGCCCGACCAAATCCACCGTTTTGACCAACTCCCGGGAGGAACTGCTCTTCCCTATAATGAAATCCTGATTGGGCACAGATGAAGTTTCATGCCTGTTCGGATATGATTTATTTCTTTTTTTCAGTTTCAAGGCAGATTCCAGAGTCTCCAAAAGTTCATCAGGCCGCAACGGCTTTTCCAGATATTGGTACACCCCCTCTTTTATGAGTTCTATGGCCACTTTCAGATTGGTATAGCCGGTAATAAAAATCACGACCATCTCAGGGTTTGCATTCCTAAGTTCTGGATAGAGCGTTCTCCCGTCTATATCATCCAACCGGTAATCACATAACACCAGGTCAAAGAACTCCATCTTGAGCATTTTGATCCCCTGTTTCCCGGAAGTGGTGGACTTTGCGTGGTATCCCTTCTTTTTCAAAAACTTCTCCAACATCTGACAAACTGAAAGTTCGTCATCGATAATCAATATTTTATGCATTCTTCCTTCACACCGTTTGTAATACCCCTAAGCGACAGACTATTAAGACAAATAGTGCTTTTTTACCATGATTACTATATTTCATCATACAAGCACTTACAGGTCATAATTTTTTTTAAAATTCTATATTATTTATCAAAAATAACATTCTTTTTGCAAAATCAATGGAATTATGGCCGCTGAAAGTCCCACACCCAGATATAACCGGCAATTTTTTTACTATATTCATCAGAAAGTGTTGTTCATAAGCCTCCATCAATTCTGACAGGTTAAACGGGCATCACTTGCTTACTTTTAATTTAAAGAGATGATTCCCCAAAATTAAAAGGGAAATAGTAACTTTGAGGGCCTGTGAGAAAATGTACCTCGTCAGGCTAAAACCGGAGTAGAAAATGTTGGAATATCTTTCAAGTCTTAACCCACCCCAAAGAGAGGCTGTAGAGAGAACGCAAGGCCCTTTGATGATCATTGCCGGAGCTGGCTCTGGAAAGACCAGGGTTTTGACCTATAGAATCGCCCATTTAATTCAGGCAAAAGGGGTGGATCCATTCCATATTTTGTCCCTGACCTTTACCAATAAGGCGGCCAATGAAATGAAGCAACGGATTGAAAAACTCATCGGGCTGGAGGCCAGAAATACCTGGATGGGTACATTCCATTCCGTTTTTGCGAAAATCCTTAGGGTGGAAGCCCACAAACTCGGCTATCCTTCCAACTTTACCATTTACGACACGGATGACAGTAAATCACTGATCAGGTCGATTGTCAAGGAACTTAAACTGGACGATAAGGTATACAAACCCAACACGGTGCTTTCCAGGATCTCCGGGGCAAAGAACAGGCTGATCTCATGGGAACAATATGTTAATGACCCCTATATCCTGGCTGACGATGAAGCAGCGATGAAACCGAAGATGGGGCAGATCTACAAAACCTATCAGAGCAGACTTTTCCGGTCTTCCGCCATGGACTTTGATGATCTTCTTTTTAATACCAACATCCTTTTCAGAGATCATCCTGATGCCTTAAATAAATACCAACAGCGCTTCAAATACGTCATGGTGGATGAGTTCCAGGACACCAACCTGTCACAATACCTGATCACCAAAAAAATCGCCGCCGTCCATCAAAATATCTGTGTAGTAGGAGATGATGCCCAGAGCATCTACGCGTTCAGAGGTGCCAACATCCAAAACATCCTGAACTTTGAAAAAGACTATCCCGATCTGTTTGTGGTAAAACTGGAACAAAACTACCGTTCTACCAAAAATATTGTAAACACGGCCAATTCCATTATTGAAAAAAACAAATCCCAGCTAAAAAAAAATGTATGGACCCACAATGAGTCAGGTGATCTCATTGAACTGATGAAGGCCTCCTCGGATAATGAAGAAGGCCGGATGGTAGCCACTACTATCTTTGAACAAAAAAACAACAAACAGCTCCACAACAGTGATTTTGCGATTCTGTATAGAACCAACTCTCAATCCAGGGCCATGGAGGAGGCTTTGAGAAAGCTGAATATCACCTACAGAATTGTCGGCGGCCTTTCTTTCTACCAGAGAAAGGAAATAAAAGACCTTATGGCTTATCTCCGGTATGTGGTTAATGAAGAAGATGAGGAAGCATTTAAAAGAATCATCAATTATCCCAAAAGGGGCATAGGCAACAACACCGTGGAGAAGGTGATGGTAGCAGCTTATGAACATGATATCCCGTTATGGGAGGTGATCAATAACAGCAGCAGTTTTTTAAGTGGCCGGGCCGCCAATTCAGTGGAAGACTTTTGCACGATGATCAGAAGTTTTAAAATTGAAACTGAAAGGAAGGATGCTTTTGAAGCCGCGTCATCCATAGCGAAACAGTCCGGGTTACTCAGAGAATTATATGAAGACAAAACCATAGAAGGTCTGAACCGCTACGAAAACGTTCAGGAACTTCTGAATGCCATCAAGGAATACGTGGACAATCCGGAAAATGAAGACAAGAGCTTAGGCGCCTTTCTACAGGAAATTGCTTTGTTGACTGACGAGGATCAAAATAAAGATACCAACGATGCGGTGACCTTAATGACCATACATTCCTCAAAAGGGTTGGAGTTCCGGCATGTGTTTGTAGTGGGAATGGAAGAAGATCTGTTCCCCTCTCAAATGATGATGCAAAGCAGAGAAGATCTTGAGGAGGAAAGGAGGTTGTTCTATGTGGCCTGTACAAGGGCCATGGAAAAACTTTACCTGAGCTATGCACTAACGCGGTACAGGTACGGTCGGTTATTAAACTGCGAACCCAGCCGGTTTTTGGAAGAAATAGACCCTAGTTATATAAAGGTAAATAAAAGAACCGGCAGCAACGTTTCCAGCAGTTTCAGGGAGTCCCTTAGTGAAGGAAACAACGGATTTATTGGGTTGAAGAAAAAACCTGCCTTGAGAAGCAGTACAACCGCAAAAGTCCATACCCCTAGCCCCGATTTCAAGCCTTCCAATACCAACAACCTTCAGAAAGGCATGAAAATTGAGCACCCGAAATTCGGATTTGGGAAAGTGACGGGAATAGAAACTGAAGGCACCAATAAGAAAGCCCATATACATTTTGACAATTTTGGAGAAAAAACATTATTACTTAGTTTTGCAAAACTCCGGATATTGGATTGATTAGAAATATTTAAGATACGGCCTTTATTAAAACCTGAAATTGATGATTTTTTAGTATATTGAAAGAGATCAGGAAACTTAAAAAGCGGGTATCATGACAGATAATGGACAGCCTAAAAACAAAGTTATTTTGAAAGAGTACGGAAAAAACATCCAGAAACTGGTCGATTATATCAAGACCGTTCCTGATGACGAAAAGAGAACAGAATATGCCTATGCCTTGGTAGACCTGATGAAACAGCTCAATCCCCAGTTAAAAACCGAAAGTGATCAAAAACTATGGGATGATCTTTACATCATGTCGGATTTTGAATTGAAGGTAGACGGTCCTTTTCCTATGCCACAAAAAGAGCTGTTGGGTAAGAGGCCGCAGATGATAGGATACCCGGAGGGTGAAGTAAGATTCAAACATTACGGCCGAAACATCGAAAAACTCATCGAAAGGGCCATCGAAATCGAAGATGATGATGAACAGGAAACAGCTCTGATATATATAGGCCAGTTGATGCGAAGCTTTCACTCTACCTGGAACCGGGAAAATTTTGATGATTCCATTATCATAGAAGACATCAAGACGTTGTCGAAAGGAAAACTTCATATCGATTTAGAGAAAGTCAAAGAAAACGGACTTTTTGAGACAAGCATGAGAAGGGATTTTAAAACCAACACTTCCGCCGCTTCCGAAAATAACCATACTTCCAGCAGACGAAACTACAGCGGAAGCAACAAAAGAAGAGGCAACGGATCGAGCAATAAAAAAAGGAGAAATTAATGGCTTCATTTCGTGTAAGAGGGGGAATCAGGCTGAAAGGCGAAATCGTCCCCCAAGGTGCAAAAAATGAAGCACTGCAGATTCTCTGTGCGGTATTGTTAACGTCGGAAGATGTGCATATCCATAAAATCCCCAATATCCGGGATGTGAACAAACTCATTGAGCTCTTATCCGACATGGGAGTAGCCGTGGAGAAAACCGGGCCTGAGAGTTACCGTTTCAATGCTTCAGCAGTGAACTTAAAGTACCTTGAAACCATTGATTTTTTGAAGAAAGCTTCTGCTTTGAGAGGTTCTGTGATGATTTTGGGGCCTTTACTGTCCAGATTTGGAAAAGGCCGGATTTCCAAACCAGGGGGAGACAAAATAGGCAGAAGAAGAATGGATACCCATTTTTTGGGTTTCCAGAAACTTGGAGCCACTTTTCACTATGACTATCGGAAAGAAATTTATCATATAGATGGAAGCGATCTTACGGGATGTTATATGTTGCTCGACGAGGCTTCGGTAACCGGTACTGCGAACATCATCATGGCTTCAGTCTTTGCAAAAGGCAAAACCGTCATCTATAACGCAGCCTGTGAACCATATATCCAACAGCTTTGTCTGATGATCAACCGAATGGGGGGAAGGATTGCCGGCATCGGATCCAATCTGCTAGAGATAGAAGGCGTAAAGGCCCTCAAAGGCACAGAGCACACCTTGCTGCCGGATATGATTGAAATCGGCTCTTTTATAGGCTTGGCGGCAATGACCCAGTCGGAAATCACCATAAAAAATGCCCAGGTAAACAAGTTGGGGGTAATTCCCGATACTTTTAAACGAATGGGGATAAAGCTTGAGATCAGAGGTGACGATATCTATGTCCCATCCCAAAAACATTATGAAATAGAAACCTTTATCGATGGCTCTATTTTAACCATTGCTGACGCTATCTGGCCGGGATTTACTCCGGATCTCCTCAGCATCGTTCTGGTCACTGCCACTCAAGCCAAAGGCACGGTGCTGGTCCATCAAAAAATGTTTGAAAGCCGGTTGTTCTTTGTGGATAAGCTGATCGATATGGGGGCTCAAATCATTTTATGTGATCCTCATCGTGCTACCGTAATAGGACTGGACCGGAAATACCCCCTTAAGGGCATCAGAATGACGTCCCCGGATATCAGGGCCGGTGTAGCCTTGTTAATCGCCGCACTGTCGGCAGAAGGCACTTCCGTAATCGATAATGTGGAACAAATTGACCGCGGATATCAATTCATAGACCAGCGCCTCAACGCGCTGGGTGCAGATATTATCCGGATGGATTGATAACCGGATGGCTCCGTTTATGAAAAGACCTTGGGACATAGACCGCGCAATCCAGTCTATCTCCAAGGCTTTTCATTTTTAAGTTCTATAAGTTTTAAAAGAAGAGGGTTATAAAGTACTCCATTCCAGCTTCTCATTCAGTAAATGGTTTTCTTGGAGTCGGTTAAGAACTTTTAATCTGATAAGCTGCGATTCCCTGAACGCGGGGTCCTTTAATCCCATGGCTATAATACCTGTTTTAAGGTCTTCCACTGTATCCTCTAAATCATAATTGGGTTGATGATCAGGAGCCAGTTTTTTAAACAGATCAAAATTTACCTTGAATGACCTTTTATCTACAGGGGCATTCCTGTTGATTGAGATTTTAGTGCCGGGAATGGCTCTTCCCACTGCCTCCGCAATGGTTTTGACCTGATTGTTCCATCCGTTTGTACCTGTATTCACGGCAAGAAAAGATCCGCCGTTATCAGCTTTTCTAAAAGCAGCCCATTCGATGGCCCTGGCCATGTCTTTAATGTTGATCATCGGCCTCCAGGGTGTCCCATTACTAAGAATAGAGATCTCCTTCAGGACAATTGCCCCCGCAACAAAGTCATTGAGTACCAAGTCTAATCTTAATCTGGGACTAAATCCACAGGCTGTTCCAAATCGTAAACAGGTTACCACAAAATTTTCATCCGCTAATGGCATAAGGTCATTTTCAGAATAAACTTTTGATTTTGCGTAAGCTGTCAAAGGATTGAGTTCAGACGTTTCCGTTTTTGGAAAATCATCGGCAGCGCCATACATGCTGCAGCTTGAGGCAAACACAAAATGGGTGACACCGGCCTTCTTTGCCATTTTAGCTAACTTAATTCCGGCCCTGTGGTTGATATCCATGGTGATTTCCTCAAACTTTTTACCCATAGGGTCATTGGAAATTGCGGCTAGGTTTACCACCACATCAATCCCCTGCAGCAAATGCTCCGGGAAATGGCGTATATCACCAAAAACCTGGGTATCCACATATACTTCCGGCAGCACACCTGCATCGGTAAGACAATTTGCAAAATAGCCGATATCATAACCGACAATCCCTATTTCCGGATAGTTCTTCTTCAGATGTTTTACCAGAACCGGACCTATATAGCCCATATTCCCGGTGACAAGGATTTTCATATACTTTCTATTTCTAATATAAAACAAACGATAATTACCAGACCTTCCAGGGAGCCTTGTTTTCAATCCAAAGCTCTTCGAGGTAATTTTTATCCCTCAACGAATCCATAGCTTGCCAAAAACCGTGGTGAACATACGCTGCGAGGTTGTTGGATTGGGCCAAAGTTTCCATTGGGTCCCGTTCCCATACCGAAGAATCTCCCTCAATCAAGTCAAAGACTCCCGGTTCTAAAACAAAAAAACCTCCGTTGATCATTGCCCCTTCATTTCCATCTCCGTCAGGCTTTTCTCTAAAATTGCTCACCCTGCTGCTTTGAGAGGACAATACAAACGCGCCAAATCTTCCTGGCTGCTTAACTGCGGTAAGGGTAGCCAGACACCCCTCTTTTTTATGAAATTCTATAGAACCACGGATATTCACATCAGAAACGCCGTCTCCATAAGTCATGCAAAAGGTTTCATTGCCCACATAGTCTTTTACCCTCTTTAATCTACCGCCAGTCATCGTACTGAGACCCGTGTCTACCAGCGTTACTTTCCAAGGTTCCGAGTCACTGTTGTGAATTTGCATTTCGTTTCGTCTCAAATCAAAAGTAACATCAGAGTTCAAAAGAAAATAATTGGCAAAGTATTCCTTGATCATGTATCCCTTATATCCACAGCATATGATGAAATCATTGATCCCATAAAATGAATATGACTTCATGATATGCCAAAGTATCGGGCGGTAACCAATCTCTACCATGGGTTTAGGTCTTACCATACTTTCCTCGCTGATCCTTGTACCATACCCCCCTGCTAATATCACTGCCTTCATGCTTCCAAATAGTTTAAATTATCCATTAAGTTCAAAACTAAAATAATTCACAGAAAAATAAATATAAGTATTTGACAATTAATTGTTGTCGATAGCCGTCCCTTAAAGATCTGCCATGGTCCTCTCCCTTTTCTTTCTGTTTTTATTCGCCGCACCTGATTCATGATAGACCTTTTCCAACACACTTTCCAAATGGTCAGAAAAAATTCTGGAATTGAATTTGTGTTTAAACACATAGCTGGATTTTCCACTCATTTTATTCCATAGCTCTTCATCGTTGTGTAATAAAGTCACCTTTTCCCTCCACCCTTCCACGTCATACATGTCTACATAAAACCCAAATCCTTCCTTCTCCACATCCAGGTTCAAAGTAGGGTTTTTTGTCATGATGACAGGTTTACCAAACGTAACCACATCCTGCAAACTGGTCATCCCTTGGCACCCTTCATTTTTTTGCGGGTATTTTAAGGGTATCAGGACGGCAATAGCTTTCTTGTACCAGGCCACCAGATCATAAAAAGTCGCCTCCCAGTTCAAGTCGACGTTATCAGGAAGGTCCTTCACGTTAGGAATGCTTTTTGGCGTACAGAAAATTTTCAACTTGTAATCCAACCCCCTAAAGGCTTCAATTAAAGTTTCGAAATCCCTAGCGGTATGTCCTGCACTTATAAAATAATCGCAGGCATCAAACGGAACCGCCTGCCGGCAGTATTTATCAAAAAAATCCATGTCAGGTCCCCATTGAGTGGTCGAAAACCGGTCTTTTTGATGCTGTTCTGGAAGCCTAAGTGTTTCTATGGTTTTGCTTAACAAGCTTTCACTCAAGAATATGCATGCTTCGTATTGCAGAATGAACTGTCGGGAAAAAAACCTTAGGAGTTTATTGGAATCTTTAGCTCTCCAAAACGGCTGATGGATGGTCACCACGATAGGTTTTTTAAATAAACCCACCCATTTCAACAAAAGTAAGAGCTTTGTATTGGCCATGGAATAAGGCGAATATAGGACATCAAACTTCCTGAGGTTAAACAAAATCCTGAGCTGTTGATCCAAGTGGCCTATTCCAAACCACTTCCCTATCCTGTTCAAAAACTTATACCGCTCATGGGGGAAAATTATCATCTCGACTTTTCCGTTTCTGTCCAGTTCAACCTTTCCCCATACGTGATGGCTTCCGCTTACACCTTTTGCCCACAAATCATAAGCGTTCTCCATTGAATAGTTGTTAATTAAAAGTACTTTCATTTTCATTCCCACAATTCTAAAAGATCAATTCAAGTTCCAAATTTTATCTTTCTGCTCTAAATTGAAAAAAAACCTGTTTTTTGTAGTTTATATAAACACAAATTAACTTCATTCCATCGAAATATCCTCAAAATAGAACTAATAAATTTCACACGACAATCTTTCAACTCATTTTTTAATCCCTACCCCCGCAGTCCTACAAACCTATAATTTTAATATTTTTTGTGTATAATACAAGCCTTAATATTCCAAGGGTTGATTATAAGGACAAAAAAAGCGGGTCAACTCATGATTAAATCCCGGGTTTGTTTTTAACCACTGAAAATCAAACGCGCCTGTCTAAGGCAAGTAATTTTTGCTAATAAACACCATTTGTTCAGAAATTCGTTTTTTATATGTCAAAATACATTTATTTTTATTAATTGAGTCTGTTTTTGTTAAATTGCACTGGAAATTTAAAATGTACTATGAGAATCAGAACAATTTTTCTAATTGTTTTTGTTGGCTTTTTTTACACCGCCAAGGGTCAAGATGATAGAACAGACAGATTGGGAGTAGGGATAGGACCTGCTAAAATATACGGGGACAATACAGGGGAGCATAGAAAATTTTTGTTCAAAGTACTGCCGGTGCTCACGGTGGATTACAATAAAAAGGTACATACCTTTTTTGATGTAAAGGCCACCCTTGGCTGGCAAATGATCAGCAGCGGGGATTTTTACAGTGATAATGTTATCAATAGAATTGCCGCGGCTAATTTACCTCATGCATTCAGGGGAAATATGTTTTATGGGGACATTATGCCTGTATATCAAATCAATCCCAACCAAAGCGGTTATCTGCCATCTTTGATCAAAGTATATACAGGTCTGGGACTGGGTGTTTTTCATTCTAAAAGAACAGATGAAAGGCTCATCCTTGATGACCCAAACAGACGCACCGAGACCTATCCGGCTTCCGATACAGGACTTTACGTCCCCTATCGGATCGGAATATACAAGGAACTGCAATCGAACGCTGAAATCGGATTGGAATCAACACTGATAGTCAGTCTGGGTGCACAGATGGAGGGGAATGATCGAAAGCAGAAAATATTGAAGCCTGACATGTTGATGCAGTTCCAGTTTTATTACCGGATTTTTTTGGACCAGTAACGTGACATATATATATATATATATATATAGACTTCTCTCATGAAGACGACCGGTCCGTTCAAACCTATCGTGAATGGGTTATTTATTTCTGAATAGATTTTTTTTAAAGACCATATCTGATTAGATTTAAAACTTTCTGTACAATGCGAATTTTATGAATATAAACAGGTATGTGTTATTCCTCTCTGTGGTAGCAGCTTTGGGGGGATTTCTTTTTGGGTTCGACACGGCGGTGATCTCGGGGGCAGAGCGGCATATACAGCTGGTATGGGGTCTCAGTGACTGGAGTCACGGTTTGGCTGTTGCTATTGCTCTCTACGGAACTGTCATAGGTGCATTATTTGGTGGAATTCCTGCCGATAGATACGGCCGTAAGGTTTCCTTGATTTGGATAGGCATTCTTTATTTCGTGTCTGCTTTGGGTTCCGCAGTAGCGCCCGAAGTTTATTCCTTTATGGTGTTCCGTTTCATCGGGGGATTGGGAGTAGGCGCCTCATCGGTAGTGGCGCCTATGTATATCAGTGAAATATCTCCGGCCAAAAACCGGGGGCAACTCGTTGCTCTCTTTCAATTTAACCTGGTGTTTGGCATTTTGGTGGCTTATTTTTCCAACTACCTTATTGACACTGCTGTTGCGGTGGACAGTTGGCGGTGGATGTTAGGCGTAGAAGCCATTCCTGCATTGATTTACACGCTCCTGGTCCTGAAAGTACCCAAAAGTCCGCGTTGGCTTATAGCCAAGCATGATAACTTCGAAGAGGCTGAAAGGATACTAAGCAAGACCGACCCGGAAGGAGCACAGGAGGCAATACGGTTGGCCCTTGAAGAAAAGAAGCTCATCCGCAACCATGTGGGTTTCGGCGTGCTTTTCAAACCAGCTTATCTCCATGTCACCCTCCTTGCCATTATGATAGCCCTGTTTAACCAACTCTCCGGCATCAACGCCATAATTTATTTCGCCCCTAGGGTGTTTGAAATGGCGGGGATCAGTGCAGAAGGAGCCCTGTTGTCCACAGTAGGGATAGGTGCGATCAACTTGCTCGCGACCATGATTGGCCTCTATCTTATAGACAGGATAGGCAGGAAAAAATTAATGTACATCGGTTCGGTAGGTTATATCATTTCTTTGGTATTGATTGCCTATTCTTTTTCAGCCGGGCAGATAAGTATAAGTTTGTTACCGATATTCGTTTTCACCTTTATCGCTTCCCATGCCGTGGGCCAAGGCGCTGTGATATGGGTGTTTATCTCAGAAGTATTTCCCAACGAATTGAGGGCATATGGACAATCAATCGGATGTTTTACACATTGGATACTCGCAGCCGTTATTGCGAATGTGTTCCCCTTCTTTGCCAACTGGCTGGGTCCTGTCATCATATTCGGCTTCTTTGCTTTTATGATGGTACTCCAGTTGATTTGGGTATCCACCAAAATGCCTGAAACAAAAGGAAGATCACTTGAAGAAATTCAACAAGACCTGAACGTTACGCATGGATAAAAAGATCGTTTGTTTTGGTGAAATGCTCTGGGATATCTTCCCTAAACAAAAAATAGCCGGAGGGGCTCCTATGAATGTTGCGCTGCACCTCCAGCATCTGGGGTACGATGTAACGATGGTTTCAAGGATAGGAACTGACAAGTTAGGGAGAAAACTGCTTTCATTCATAAAAAAATATGGCCTTCATGAAGGACAAATCCAAACTGACCTGAATTTCCCAACAGGCAGCGTGATAGTGGATGACAGTGACAAAGAAAACATAAAATACGAAATAGTCAGTCCTGCTGCCTGGGATCATATAGAATGGACATCGTCCCTTGTCAGAGAAATACAAATGGCAGAAGCCTTCATATATGGCAGCTTGGCCGCCAGGAATGAAGAAAGCAGAAATACGCTCTACCGTCTGCTCCAGACGGACACTTTAAAGGTGTTCGATATTAACCTCAGACCGCCGTTTTATAAGCCGGGGGTACTGGAAGTTCTACTCCAAAGGGCGGATATTCTAAAAATAAATGAGGACGAACTCGTGATTCTGGCCGATTATTATGCCCTCTCGAATAAAATGGATGCTACGCTGGAAAAACTGACCGAGATGTTTGATCTGCAGCTTATCTGTGTCACATTGGGTGCGAAAGGAGCGGTTATTTATCAAGATGGGGAAATCATCCGCCATCCGGGCTATCCTGTAGAAGTAAGGGATACAGTGGGTTCGGGCGATGCGTTTTTGGCAGGCTTTGTCAACAAATACCTGGAAAAAGAAACACCTGAAAAAACCCTGGATTTTGCCTGTGCGCTCGGGGCATTGGTGGCTACCTTTGACGGAGGCACCCCACAATATTCCCTTGAACAAATTGAAGCCATACGGCATGAGTGATTTTCTTAGACAGGACAATCATCTACTGCTTCTGTTCCCTGAGGGTAAAAAAATCCCCGCTTTATATTTAGCAGGGATTTCCTGACAAACAAAATGTCCTTGATTTTTAAAAGCTGATTCCTACCGAAAGCTTAAATCCCCTATTGAATACGTCCGCATCAGAATCTTTAAAAACCGGAGTAAGCCCCAGGTCATAACTTGCCTGTAGGTTGAGCCCTACCGGAAGATTGTAACCCAAGCCGAACACCAACCCTGCATCCAGATCATTGATCGACTCGGTATCCCAACCATAAGTATTACCCAATGCATCCATCTCAAAGGTGGATCCAAGAAGGATAGAGCCTTGTGGCCCGGCGAAGAAATTGAGCCCATCTGTGGCGTAAAACCTTAAAAGAATAGGCACATCAATATAATTCAACACCGCCCTTGAATTTACAAAATCATCATTTTGTGTTCCTTTTACCGAATAATAAGCCCCGGGTTCTATGGCGAAACCATCAGTCACGAACATGTTTCCATATATACCTGCATGAAAACCTGCCCGGTTGGTGTAATCATTGCTGTTTACATCAGCGCCACCCCAATTGAAGAAGTTAACACCACCCCGGATACCAAAACTCGCATTTTGTTCACTTGCCGGTGTTCTTTGCTGAGAATGGGCCTCTTTGGCCAAACAAAACGCCAGGACCGTCAAAAACATTAATTTTTTCATGATAGTTTATAAGTTGGTTTCAGATGGACTGTATACAATCCAATTTTATGCCAAAGTAATCCGGGTGGAGTGGACCAGAGGCAAAATCCTTTATGACAGCAACTTACAGTCCATAAAAAGTTAAACTACTCTTTTTTCGATATAGCTGGAGTTCAAGACCGCAAGGGCTCCCATATATTTCAGATTGAACTTTATCAGATCCCCGACTTTATATTTTTTAGGATTTTCACCCAAGTTAAGAATAAGCATGTCTGAACTTGCTCCCAGGATCTCAAACTCACCCTCTTCAGCGATGAGGTATTTGGGGTCAACATCCAGCAGTCCGATATCCAGTATGGCCCTAAAAGATGATTTTCCATACAAAGATTCATCGATTGATGCCACTTCACCCTGTGGATTGGATGAAAGGTTACCCATTGGCAGCAAAGGTTTTTCCTGCATTTCAATGATTTCCGCAAAAAGTTCAAAGACATTTCCATGCATGCCTTCGATGGTTTTTTCCTCGAAAAGATCCACGCCAAAATAAAGGGTTTCACCCACTCTAAAATGGTTGACTCCTTTAGGAAGCTGCTTGTGTAACATCAACGGGATGGTAACCGAAGTCCCCGCCGAGACCCATGGAATCTTTTTGTTGAATTTGAGTTCGATTATCTGCTTATAGAGTGAAAGCTGTATGAGTTTGTCGGCAGAAGGCATCACCCCATTGAGACAATTGAGGTTTGTGCCTAACCCGATGATTTCCAAATTCGGAAGTTCGAATATTTTGGAATAGAAATCGATCAGATGGTCACCCATCACGCCTTCCCGCAAATCACCGGTTTCTACCATGATGATGATTTTATGCTTTTTGTTCTGTCTAACGGCTTCTTCACTTATCCACCGGATGGTATTGAGCTCACTGTTCAGACTTACATCGGCATATTTAACCATATCAGAAAGGTTCCTCTTGGAAGGCGGCTTGATGTACACAGTCTGCACATTTGGATTGGTTTCCTTTACCTTGGCCAGGTTACTTATTCTGGAATCGTGGATCTCATCAGCTCCCATATCAATAAGTTCCTTGATATAGCTCCGGTTTCCACACAGCATCTTTGACACGACTCCCCAAGCCACTTCGTGCTCCCGGAATTTCCCCCTAAGGAATTCAAAATTGTCTCTAAGTTTATTTCTGTAAAGGTTTAGAAATGCCATATCATTTTTTTAGCCTCATTTCCAAATATTTATTGGTAAAGCCCAGTTTCTCGTAGAGCTTTCTCGCGGGATTATCAGGTTCCACATGCAACGCGATGTCTCCGTGGGCCATTTTTATGGCGGTTGACATCAGTTTCTTTCCTAATCCTTTTCCCCTTTGCGAAGCATCAACAGCTATATACACCAATATATTCTCCGGAATATATCCAGCCATTCCTGTCCTGTTCATGACTACCACGCCAACGATTTTGCCGTTTTCCCGCGCCATCACTGTAAAGCCCCCCTTGTCTACCGCTTGGTCCAATGCATAATCCAAACATCGCATGATATCTTCGTGAGGATCACCATACTGGTCTAAGTGCTCAAAGAGAAAATCCGCGATTTCAAGTTTTTGTAAATAGGTGGCATTATCTATGGCAGAAAGCGTTTCTATCTTGGTCATTTATTAACTATTTGTTTTTAATTATTCTGAAAATATTATTTTTCTAACCTATATATAAGCAAAAACACTGCTAAAGACAACAATAAACCAAAAAAATTCGGGTCCAGTCCTAAGGGAAGCGGCTGCCCCCATAATGACAGCCCTGCCGTGGTTCCACCTCCCAAAATCATGGAAGCGCCTGCCGCTTTGGCAGACCGCATGTGCCAAAACAAGCCTGCGACAATGGGAACCAAAAGGCCCGAAACCATGAATGCATAAGAATAAAGCATTAATTCCAATACATTGGTCATCTGCAAAGCTATGATAAGGGCGACTGTCCCTATCAGCAGTGTAAAAAACTGACTTAGCCGCATGGCATAAGTATCTTTTTTCTGCTTCAGCCACTTCCCAAAAAGGTCGGTGGTAAGGTTCCCTGATGCGGCCATCAAGCAGGAATCCGCCGTGGACAAAACCGCCGAAAAATAGGCGGACATCATTAACCCCATAATCCCCGGAGGTAATACCGTGCTCAACAATATGGGCAGGCCCATTTCCGGATCAAGGTTTTCCCGGCTCACAGCGATCAAACCCTGATCGAAGGCCACTTTGGCCAGCAAACCTAATGAAACCCCCATAAATGCCATAACCGGCCATTCAAAAAAACCCGCAATATACCATGCCTTCTTGGCGGACTTCACATCCCTGCTGGCAAATATCCGCTGATACAGGGTCATTCCCACAAACCAAATCGGCAGAATGGTGATCATCCAATTGGCTAAGTCCTGCCACTTTAAATTGGTCAAGCTGAAATATTCAAAAGGCAATGTTTGTTTAATGGCCTGCCATCCGCCCACGTGAAAATAAGAGACCGGCAATCCTATAAATATAAAACCCAATAGCAAGATTATCCATTGGATGGTATCTGTATAAATCACGGCCTTCAACCCGCCCAAAACCGTGTATACTACGGCAATCAGCCCCATAATACACAAAGCCACCTCCAGGTCCAGCGCCTTAAAGGTGCCTGACGCAAGTTTTGCCCCCGCCAGCAACTGGGAAGAAGTAAACCCCAGGTAACCTACAAAACAAATGATGGCTGCCAAAACCCCCACTTTTCTGTCAAACAGGTGCTGGAATATTTGAGGAAGGGTATAAAATTTCTCAAATACGGGATTCGACCGTACTTTCGGGATTAGGAATACAGCTGCCATCCATGCACCCAATAGACCGGTAAAGAGCATCCAGCTTCCGGATAACCCCATCAAAAAACCCAATCCCCCCAATCCTACAGAAAAACCTCCTCCCACATCTGTGGCAACCACCGATAAGCCAATATGCCAGCTCCCTATATTTCTTCCTCCTACATAATAGTCATCCTGGCCGGTGTTCATCTTCATAAAGTAGAACCCTACTCCCAACATCAATACCATGTATACCGCAAAAATGACAAGATCTATAATAGCCATTCATCTGTTTTTATGTTCAACAGCCGATTTCAGAACCCCAAAATATAACTAATGAACAGTTATGCTAATATTTGCCGAATATCCTACCAAATCATTAGAATAGAATATTTTAATATTGAAATAATACCAACAAAAAAGACCGGTCTCCCGGTCCTTTCAATTATTTTCTCCTTGGTCAGCTCCTCATACATTCTCACTGGTAAGAGAGGCCTTAAAGAATTCCCTGTTCATTCGGGCAATGTTACTGAGTTTGATCTCTTTGGGGCATTCAGCGGAACAGGCCCCCGTATTTGTGCATGCACCAAATCCTTCTTCATCCATTTGTTCAATCATTTTCTCAGCCCGCTCTTTCCTTTCCACCTTGCCTTGGGGCAATAATGACAATTGCGAGATTTTCGCTGCAACAAACAGCATGGCGGAGGCATTTTTGCAGGCTGCCACACAGGCCCCGCATCCTATACAGGTAGCCGAATCAAACGCTTCATCAGCAATGATCTTGGGAATAGGGATTTCATTGGCATCAGGTACACCCCCCGTATTGACGGACACGTAGCCACCGGCCTGGATGATCCGATCAAAGGCCCCTCTGTCTACAACAAGGTCTTTGATAACCGGAAAGGCCTTTGCTCTCCACGGTTCAATGGTAATGGTGTCCCCGTCTTTAAACGACCGCATATGCAGCTGACAGGTAGTGGTCTGATGAGGACCATGGGGCTGGCCATTGATATAAAGCGAGCAGGTCCCGCAGATGCCTTCCCTGCAATCATGGTCAAAATGGACGGGATCTTCTCCTTTCTCCGCGAGCTCTTCATTAAGTACATCCAGCATTTCCAGAAAAGACATGTCTGAGGATATACCTGATAAACTATATTCTTTAAAACCACCTTTGTCAGAATGGTTTCTTTGTCTCCAAACTTTTAATGTAAGATTCATATGTTTTATGAATTTTAATTGTTGATTATTTGTAACTTCTTTGGGTCAACTTCACGTTTTCAAATACCAGTTCCTCTTTATGAAGCTGTTCGGGTTTTTCCTCACCCTGATATTCCCATGTCCCCACATAGGCAAAGTTTTCATCATCCCGCAACGCTTCACCTTCTGCGGTCTGGTATTCTTCTCTGAAATGCCCCCCGCAAGACTCTTCTCTGTGCAGGGCATCATCCACCATCAGTTCCCCCAATTCCAGGAAATCAGCTACCCGGTGAGCCTTTTCCAGTGAGAGATTCAGTTCATCCCCCGTTCCCAGCACTTTCACATTTGACCAGAATTCTTCCCTCAGTTCCTTTATCATCGATTTGGCTTTCGACAGACCCGATGCATTTCTTGCCATACCACAGTAGTTCCACATGATCTTTCCCAGCTTTTTATGATAGTAATCCACTGTCTTAGTGCCATTAATGGATATCAGTTTTTGAATCCTTTCCTCTACCTCGGCTTCACTTTTCTTAAACTCAGGATGGTCCACAGAGATCTTCTCATAAGGCATTGTGGCCAAATAATCCCCTATCGTGTAGGGAATGACAAAATAACCGTCAGCCAGTCCCTGCATCAAGGCGGAAGCCCCCAATCTGTTGGCGCCGTGATCCGAGAAATTAGCCTCGCCAAGGGCATAAAGGCCCGGCACGGTGGTCATCAGATTGTAGTCCACCCACAGCCCTCCCATGGTGTAATGGACCGCAGGGTATATCATCATTGGGGTTTTGTATGGGTTTTCCCCGGTAATTTTTTCATACATATCGAAGAGGTTGCCATATTTGCTTCTGACTAAATCCTCACCGTCCCTGATGATGGCATCCCTGAAATCGAGAAAAACCGCCTCACCGGTTTCATTGACTCCCCGGCCTTCATCACATACATATTTGGCATTTCTGGAGGCCACATCCCGGGGCACAAGGTTACCAAATGAGGGATATTTTGTTTCCAGATAATAATCTCTGTCCTCTTCCTTGATATCCTGGGGCTTGATCTCCTTTTTCCTGAGCTTTTCCGCGATTTCCTTGGTTTTCGGCACCCATACCCTTCCATCATTTCTTAAAGATTCCGACATCAAAGTCAGCTTGGACTGATGGTCTCCGGATACCGGGATACAGGTCGGGTGGATTTGGGTATAACAGGGGTTGCTGAAAAAAGCACCTTTCTTGTGCGCCCGCCAAGCCGCGGTCACATTCGAGCCCATAGCATTTGTGGACAAGAAAAATACGTTGCCATACCCTCCCGTGCACAACAATACTGCATGGGCGCTGTGGGATTCAATGGCGCCGGTAATCAGGTTTCTTGTTACAATCCCTCTCGCTTTACCATCGACGTTTACCACGTCCATCATTTCTGTTCTTGGGTAAAGTTTAACTTTCCCGTTGGCGACCTGCCTGCTGAGGGCTGAATAGGCTCCTAAAAGCAGCTGTTGGCCGGTCTGTCCCCGGGCATAAAAAGTACGTGATACCTGGGCGCCGCCAAACGACCTGTTGGCAAGCAAACCTCCATATTCTCTTGCAAAGGGTACCCCTTGTGCCACGCACTGGTCAATGATATTCACGGAAACCTCAGCCAATCGGTAAACATTTCCTTCCCTGCTTCTGTAATCTCCCCCTTTTATGGTATCGTAAAAAAGCCTGAAAATAGAATCACCGTCATTTTGGTAATTTTTGGCAGCATTGATTCCTCCCTGTGCTGCAATGGAATGCGCGCGCCGGGGACTGTCCTGAAAACAGAACGCTTTGACATTGTACCCTAATTCTGCCAATGAAGCCGCGGCAGAAGCACCTGCCAGTCCTGTCCCCACTACTATGATATCGTATTTTCTCTTATTGGCTGGATTGACCAGTTTGATGTTGAATTTATGTTTTGTCCATTTTTCGGCCAATGGGCCGGAAGGTATTTTTGAATCTAGTATCATATCAATCAATTACTTCAATCATGAGAAATAAATATACAAAGGCATACTTGCAAACAGTGCGGGTACCACAATGGCAAATGCTTTACCTAGAAATTGTATGAAGGGGGTATATTTTTTATGGTTAAGGCCCAGGCTTTGAAAAGCGCTGTTAAACCCATGAGCCAGGTGAAACCCTAAAAATACCATAGAGATCACATACAGAGCCACCAACCATTCCGCTTGAAATGCAAAATTAACCACACGGTAGAGATCTTTGTATTCTCCGGAGTCGTAGGTCACCCTAGGCATATCCCCCCAATGCATCTGATACCAAAAACCCTGAAGATGCACCACCAGGAAAATAAGGATGAGGGTTCCCAGAATACCCATGTTTCTGGAGTTCCAGGAACTGTTTGCCCCGGGATTGTTTACAGCGTAAGGAACCGGCCTGGCTTTCTTATTATAAGAAGTAAGAATAATCGAATATACTACATGGAGTATTACAGATACATAAGTAATAATGGAGAGGATCTGTACCACCTGGTTGGTCGTCATGAAATCAGCATATTCATTGAAAGCCCGGCCACCGTCACCTTTAAAAAGCAATAGGTTTCCCAATACGTGGCCGATTAAGAAAAGTATTAGAAATAATCCAGTGAGGGACATTAATAATTTTCTGCCCAGTGTACTATTTAAGGTTTTAGATACCCAACTCATAAGGTTTTGTGTTAATACAGAATTTACGTTTTTTACTTTGGCGCCAAATTTACATTTGGAATCAATAGCAAACAATCAATCATCTTATTTTGAAAGGTTCTAAATAGCTGCTGAATTTGGGATAAATTCTGACCTGCCACACAGTGCCATAACCATCTTCATTTTTTGTAGTTGAGAATTAATGGAAATCCAAAATTTATGTTCAGGCGCCAGGTTTAAATTTGGACAATAAATAATGAAGAATACAGTTATAATAATGCTCTTGAAACAAGATGCTGATAATCAGAGAAATGAAATCGCCGTTTTCGGATTTTTTATAAAAAAGGAGTTTTGAAGGGCAACCTTTTGATTCAGTCGATAATAATATGTATAGGTAAAGATGAAAAAATCAGGGATAAACATTTAATTTAGGGTAACCATTAAAAATACAAACACGTTTTGAATGTATCGGTTAGGATAGGGTTCAACATGATGGCCCAGAGGTTTTATTGAAAATTTAAGGGGGACTTGGTTATTATTTACATTTGTTCCGTGTCGAATGAGATGGCAGTAATACATTCCTGGAGTATATACTCAAAAATGGCAAGTTACAGAAAAGCAGATTATGCATGTGGGAGTGTGCCGGGAATCGATAGGTTCGGATTTTGCCCGGAAATTTATGATATATGAAACCGAGGATGACGAAAACGACACACAGTAGGATGAATATAATAGGCTTGGTTCTCCTGAATCAAATTCGGGACAAGCTATCCCGACCTGAGGTGCGGGGACAAGTTATGGACGGCCATTGAAAAACAAATTTTAAACAGATGAAATACGTATATTTACTTTTAGGGATTAAAATACTGCTTGTATTTTCTGTCTCCACATCTTGGGCCACCCATATCCGTGCGGGTGAAATCATCGCCGAAAGAATATCCGTCCAGACCCTGACCTACCGCATCACCGTGGTGGGGTATACCGACACCCGGTCTACTGTCAGATTTGGACCGGGAAGGATCGAATTCGGTGACGGCAGGGAGGAAACCCTGGAAACCGAAAGCGATTTTACGGTGACAGAAGTACTGGGCAACAACATTGAAAAAAACGTTTTTGTCATCACCCATACCTACCAGGGCCCGGGCAATTACACCATACGCTTCATGGAATTCAACAGGAACGCCGGCACGCTCAACATGGACCAGTCCGTGGACACCCCCTTCTACATCGAGACCATGATCCGCATCGACCCCTTTTTCGGGGTCAACAACTCCCCCGTCCTCACCATAGCCCCGGTGGACAACGGCGCGGTGAACCAGACCTATATCCATAACCCGGGTGCCTACGACCCCGACGGGGACAGCCTGGCCTATGTCATGGACGTGCCCAAGCAGGCCTTCCAGAGGGAGGTCAACAACTACAGGGATCCTTCTTCCGGGGAGTTCAGCTTCTCCAGGCAGGACGGCTCCACGCCCCCCATCCTCGAGCTTGACCCCGTCACAGGGGATCTCATCTGGGATGCCCCGGGCCTTGCCGGACAGTATAACGTCGCCTTCCGCATCGAGGAATGGCGGCGCATAGACGGGGAATGGGTCCGCATAGGCTATGTCCTCAGGGACATGCAGATCATCATCGAGAACACCGACAACAGGCGTCCCGAACTCATCATGCCCGATGATATCTGCGTGGAGGCCGGAACCAGGATAGAGGAAATATTCCAGGGAATGGACCCCGACGGGGACCCCATCATGATCGAGGTCTTCGGCGACCCCATAGAGATCACCACCTCCCCGGCCACCTACAGCCCCGAGTCCACCTACCAGGCCTCTCCCGGGATCGTCAATTTCGCCTGGCAGACCGTCTGCAACCACGTCAGGGCAAGGACCTACCAGGTCAGGGTCCGCATCAGGGACCAGCCCTCCTCCGGGCCCGCCCTCGTGGATATAAAAACCTGGAACATCACCGTGGTGGGGCCGCCCCCGGTGCCAGTGGGGGCGGAACAGCAACCAGGCAGGTCCGCCAACATAGAATGGGACCCCTATGCCTGCGGCTCCTCCGCCGAGGCCATGCAGGTATGGCGGCGCATCAACAGCGACCCCTACGAACCGGACTCCTGTGAAACCGGCATCCGCCCCGGCTATGAACTGGTCGGCACCGCCGACATGGACACCTTCAGCTTTACCGACGACAACGGCGGGGAGGGCCTGAGCCCGGGCAACACCTACTGCTACAGGCTGGTCGCCGCATTCCCCTCCCCCAGAAGCGGCGAAAGCTATGTGTCCGAAGAAATCTGCATCACCGTGGACGTCGACGTCCCCCTCATCACCAATGTGAGCGTTGAGGAAACAGACAGTCAAAACGGGGAGATCCTCGTCCGCTGGACGCCCCCCTATGATATAGACAGCGAGCTCTACCCCGGACCCTATCAGTACGAACTGGTCAGAAGCGAGGGCTTCACCGGCTCGCAGAACCAGACTTCCCTGACCACCACCTCCGATACGGTGTTCACCGACACGGGGCTCAACACCGAAAACCTCGTTTACAGTTATGAAGTGGTCCTCATCTCCGAAGGGGAAAAAGTGGACACCTCCAGCCTGGCCTCCGCCGTGAGGCTGGAACCCACCATCATCAACGAGGCCATCGAACTGGAGTGGGACTTCAACGTCCCCTGGAACAACTCCGTAGAGCAGTTCCCGCACCTGGTCTTCAGAAACAGGACCGACCCGGACGCCGAGGACACAGAGAATTTTACCCTGATAGCCGAAGTCGACGTCACCTCAGAAGGATTCATCTACCTGGACGACGGCAGCCACAACGGCGTGCCCCTGGACACCGAAAAAGAATACTGCTACTATGTGGTGACAAACGGCAGCTACAACCTGGACTTCCTGGAATACCCGCTGGCCAACAAATCACAGATCGTCTGCGCCAGGCCCGATGACGACAGGCTGCCCTGTCCCCCGGTGCTCGCCTATGAAGGGCCCGACTGCCAGGAGTACCTGTCCGACAAACCCTGCAACTTCAGCGAGTTTTACCATGACCTGAGCTGGGAGCCCGACTTCAGCGGGGAATGCGATTCCGAACTCAACGGCTACAGGATCTATTTCTCCGAAACGGGGCAGGAAGGCTCCTTTGAGCTCGTCCGCACCGTCTCGGTGATCAGCAACAGTGCCCGGATAGAGGGGCTCAGCCAGCTCAAGGGCTGCTATTACATCACGGCGGTGGACCGCTCGGGAAACGAAAGCGGCCCCAGCAACACCGTCTGCGTGGACAACTGCCCCAACTACGAGCTGCCCAACGTCTTCACCCCCAACGGCGACAACGCCAACGACACCTTCCAGGCCTATGACAACCCCTACCCCAGGTGCCCAAGGTTCGTCGAAGCCGTCGAAATCAAAATCTACAACAGGTGGGGCACGCTGGTATACAGCTACAACAGCACCCGGGCACCGGAAAACAACATCTACATCAACTGGGACGGAAGGGACAGCAGCGGGAAGGAGCTCCCCGCCGGAACCTATTTCTATTCCGCCACCGTACTGTTCAACGTGCTTGACGAAAACCTGAGGGAAAAAAACATCAAGGGAACCATGCAGATAATTAAATAATAATATCCGCCGGAATGCCTGTAACGGCTTTCCGGCTTTTTCTTGTTAATTTGCAGCCACTTGGCTGCTATACTGGATGGTTTTGATACTAAAAAATCATACCTTGAAGCAGAAAAGATCTTAAAATTTTCTGTGGGGGAAACTTCATAAATGGTGAAATGAAAAATGATCGTTCAGATGAGATGTAAAAGCTTATTGGGAGTCTTTTTTCTCTTTTTTTTATACAGTATCAATGGTTGGGCCACCCATATCCGTGCAGGTGAAATCATCGCCGAAAGAATATCCGTCCAGACCCTGACCTACCGCATCACCGTGGTGGGATACACCGACACCCGGTCTGTGGTTGAATTTGGTCCGGGAGAGATCCAATTCGGTGACGGCAGGGTGGAAACCCTGGAAACCGAAAGCGATTTTACGGAAACCGAAAGCCTGGGGAACAACATCCAAAAGAACGTTTTTGTCATCACCCATACCTACCAGGGCCCGGGCAATTACACCATACGCTTCATGGAATTCAACAGGAACGCCGGCACGCTCAACATGGACCAGTCCGTGGACACCCCCTTCTACATCGAGACCATGATCCGCATCGACCCCTTTTTCGGAGTCAACAACTCCCCCGTCCTCACCATAGCCCCGGTGGACAACGGCGCGGTGAACCAGACCTATATCCATAACCCGGGTGCCTACGATCCCGACGGGGACAGCCTGGCCTATGTCATGGACGTGCCCAAGCAGGCCTTCCAGAGGGAGGTCAACAACTACAGGGATCCTTCTTCCGGGGAGTTCAGCTTCTCCAGGCAGGACGGCTCCACGCCCCCCATCCTCGAGCTTGACCCCGTCACAGGGGATCTCATCTGGGATGCCCCGGGCCTTGCCGGACAGTACAACGTCGCCTTCCGCATCGAGGAATGGCGGCGCATAGACGGGGAATGGGTCCGCATAGGCTATGTCCTCAGGGACATGCAGATCATCATCGAGAACACCGACAACAGGCGTCCCGAACTCATCATGCCCGATGATATCTGCGTGGAGGCCGGAACCAGGATAGAGGAAATATTCCAGGGAATGGACCCCGACGGGGACCCCATCATGATCGAGGTCTTCGGCGACCCCATAGAGATCACCACCTCCCCGGCCACCTACAGCCCCGAGTCCACCTACCAGGCCTCTCCCGGGATCGTCAATTTCGCCTGGCAGACCGTCTGCAACCACGTCAGGGCAAGGACCTACCAGGTCAGGGTCCGCATCAGGGACCAGCCCTCCTCCGGGCCCGCCCTCGTGGATATAAAAACCTGGAACATCACCGTGGTGGGGCCGCCCCCGGTGCCAGTGGGGGCGGAACAGCAACCAGGCAGGTCCGCCAACATAGAATGGGACCCCTATGCCTGCGGCTCCTCCGCCGAGGCCATGCAGGTATGGCGGCGCATCAACAGCGACCCCTACGAACCGGACTCCTGTGAAACCGGCATCCGCCCCGGCTATGAACTGGTCGGCACCGCCGACATGGACACCTTCAGCTTTACCGACGACAACGGCGGGGAGGGCCTGAGCCCGGGCAACACCTACTGCTACAGGCTGGTCGCCGCATTCCCCTCCCCCAGAAGCGGCGAAAGCTATGTGTCCGAAGAAATCTGCATCACCGTGGACGTCGACGTCCCCCTCATCACCAATGTGAGCGTTGAGGAAACAGACAGTCAAAACGGGGAGATCCTCGTCCGCTGGACGCCCCCCTATGATATAGACAGCGAGCTCTACCCCGGACCCTATCAGTACGAACTGGTCAGAAGCGAGGGCTTCACCGGCTCGCAGAACCAGACTTCCCTGACCACCACCTCCGATACGGTGTTCACCGACACGGGGCTCAACACCGAAAACCTCGTTTACAGTTATGAAGTGGTCCTCATCTCCGAAGGGGAAAAAGTGGACACCTCCAGCCTGGCCTCCGCCGTGAGGCTGGAACCCACCATCATCAACGAGGCCATCGAACTGGAGTGGGACTTCAACGTCCCCTGGAACAACTCCGTAGAGCAGTTCCCGCACCTGGTCTTCAGAAACAGGACCGACCCGGACGCCGAGGACACAGAGAATTTTACCCTGATAGCCGAAGTCGACGTCACCTCAGAAGGATTCATCTACCTGGACGACGGCAGCCACAACGGCGTGCCCCTGGACACCGAAAAAGAATACTGCTACTATGTGGTGACAAACGGCAGCTACAACCTGGACTTCCTGGAATACCCGCTGGCCAACAAATCACAGATCGTCTGCGCCAGGCCCGATGACGACAGGCTGCCCTGTCCCCCGGTGCTCGCCTATGAAGGGCCCGACTGCCAGGAGTACCTGTCCGACAAACCCTGCAACTTCAGCGAGTTTTACCATGACCTGAGCTGGGAGCCCGACTTCAGCGGGGAATGCGATTCCGAACTCAACGGCTACAGGATCTATTTCTCCGAAACGGGGCAGGAAGGCTCCTTTGAGCTCGTCCGCACCGTCTCGGTGATCAGCAACAGTGCCCGGATAGAGGGGCTCAGCCAGCTCAAGGGCTGCTATTACATCACGGCGGTGGACCGCTCGGGAAACGAAAGCGGCCCCAGCAACACCGTCTGCGTGGACAACTGCCCCAACTACGAGCTGCCCAACGTCTTCACCCCCAACGGCGACAACGCCAACGACACCTTCCAGGCCTATGACAACCCCTACCCCAGGTGCCCAAGGTTCGTCGAAGCCGTCGAAATCAAAATCTACAACAGGTGGGGCACACTCGTCTACAGCTACAACAGCGCCCGGGCACCGGAAAACAACATCTACATCAACTGGGACGGAAGGGACAGCAGCGGGAAGGAGCTCCCCGCCGGAACCTATTTCTATTCCGCCACCGTACTGTTCAACGTGCTTGACGAAAACCTGAGGGAAAAAAACATCAAGGGAACCGTTCAGATAATTAAATAATAATTTATATCAAAAACAGCAACATGTGTCTTGTTCCCTGCGTAAAGAAATTTCTATATACACCAGTCATATATGCCAACCAACTTACGATATGTACGGTGAAAAGTCTTGCTCTTTTATTGGAAATAAAAGCTAAAGATGTACGTTCGTTTGTGCCTTAAATTCAAAATTATACTGTGATGAAATCGAGCATGACGCAAGCGACACACAGAGGGATGATTATAAGACATGCGAGATTCCATATGGCCTATTGAGAAAAAATTATAATCATATGAAAGCACACACCAGAAGAACCCAAGAAAGCTTAACCCCCCAAGATGCGCTGGATTTTTTAAAAGAAGGGAACCAGCGATTCCTTAACAACCTCAGGGCAAACAGAAATTTACTTCAAATGGTAAATGAAACCTCAGAAGGTCAATGGCCATTTGCTGTAATATTAAGCTGTATTGACTCCAGAACCTCAGCGGAACTGATATTTGACCAGGGCTTGGGCGATATTTTCAGTGCAAGGGTTGCCGGCAATGTCGTCAATGAAGATATTTTAGGCAGCATGGAATATGCTATCAAATATGCCGGTTCCAAACTGGTTTTGGTGTTGGGACATACCAAATGCGGTGCGGTCACCAGTGCCTGTAACAAAGTGAAGGATGGCAACATTACGGCCCTGATGCATAAACTCAAGCCCGCGATCGAAAAAGAGACTACGGTCGTGGAGAAGAGAGACGGATCAAACAGCGAATTTGTAGAAAAAGTAGCTCTCCTGAATGTCCATCATGCCCTTGATGAAATCAGGGACAGGAGTGAAATCATTTCGAATTTTGAAAAAGAGGGAAAAATCTTATTGGCAGGCGGAATATATGATGTGGAGACCGGTGTGGTGGAGTTTTTTGACAGTCCCCGTCATAATGCATAGGATCATTTTGGGTCAAGTGTCGTTTTTTTAAGTAAATTTGTGCACAAAATCAAAATGCACATTAATTTTAAAGAAAGCGTATTTTTATGATTGCATACATATTTCCGGGTCAGGGGGCCCAGTTTCCAGGAATGGGAAAAGACTTGTACGAATCCAGGGAAGCTGCCAAAAAAATGTTTGATAGGGCCAACGATGTGCTTGGTTTTGATATCAAAAAGGTCATGTTTGAAGGCACTGAAGAGGCTTTGAAACAGACCAATGTAACCCAACCTGCCGTATTTCTACACGCCGTGGTTGCCGCCGCCACGGATCCGGGGTTCAATCCGGACATGGTGGCCGGACATTCTCTGGGTGAATTTTCTGCCTTGGTGGCCAATAAAGTGTTGTCCTTTGAGGATGGCCTTAAACTGGTCCACCAAAGAGCTTTGGCCATGCAGGAAGCCTGCGAAATCAATCCATCCACCATGGCTGCTATCCTTGGCTTAGCTGATGAAGTCGTGGAAGAAATATGTGCTGCCATCCATGATGAAGTAGTAGTACCTGCCAATTACAACTGTCCGGGTCAATTGGTGATTTCAGGATCGCTAAGGGGCATACAAATAGCCTGTGAAAAAATGAAAGAAGCAGGGGCAAAAAGGGCACTCCCTCTTCCTGTAGGGGGGGCGTTCCACTCTCCTTTGATGGAGCCTGCCAGGGTCAAGCTGCAAAGGGCGATAGAGGAGACGGTTTTTCAGGATCCGATTTGCCCTATCTATCAAAATGTCAGCACAACTGCCATCACAGATGTCCCGATTATAAAAAAGAACCTGATCGCCCAACTGACTGCTCCGGTAAAGTGGACCCAATCTGTCCAAAATATGGTAGCGGACGGAGCTGTGTCATTCATCGAATGCGGCCCAGGCAAGGTGCTGCAAGGGCTTGTCAAAAAAATCCACAAAGAAGCAGAAGTCTCCGGACTGTAAACTTCGATTGTTTTTTTCAGACAACATTAGGTGCCCGGCCAAAGCCTGACGCTTAATGTATCTCCACACCGCTCTAAAAGTTCCTTTTGGCTCAAGCCGTTTTTGGGATGCAAAAAATCCGGCAATACTTCGGCCAAAGGCTTTAAAACAAAATTTCTGTGAGGCAACCGGGGGTGGGGAACTTGGAGCCGGTCTGTATGAATGATCTGTTTACCAAAATAAAGGATATCAATATCCATCGTCCGGTCTCCCCATCTTTCGTTCCTGACCCTACCATGCTGCTGCTCAACCTCCTGCACGAAATCCAGGACTTCTTCAGGGGACATCCCCGTTTCCATCACCACTACCTGGTTAAGATAAGGCAAGGAGGAATTCCCTCCCCAGGCCGCCGTTTCATAGATGGACGATTTCTTGACAATCCTCATTTTTGATTCCAGGTGTCTTACAGCATCCTTCAGCAAGGCTTCCCTGTCACCCAGATTTCCTCCTATTCCTAAAACAACTCGGTCCATTTTAACACATATATTTTATTCAAATCAAGCAGCTTTGTAAAAAATGATTTAATTTTGAAAACTTAACTTAACGAAGCAAAATTATGAAATTTTTAAGCAATGTTTTGGCTGTTATCGTAGGACTGTTGATATTCTGGGTCCTGGCTTTTTTCTTCATAGCAGGCCTTATTGCCATAGGATCTGCCGATGACAAAATAAAAATCAGCGAAAACACCGTGCTGCACCTCAAACTGAACAATGTCAATGTAGTGGAGCGCACCCCGGACGATGACCTCGATTTTTCGTCGATTTCTTCATTCGCGGGCATTTCCTCTGTGGGATTGAATCAGATATTAAAAGCAATTGATACTGCCAAAGATAATGACAACATCAAAGGCATCTATCTTGAAAGCGGAACTGTCCTTGCCGGTCAGTCCCATATCGTGGAAATACGTTCAGCTCTTAAACGCTTTCAGGAGGCCGGGAAATTTATTGTTTCCTATTCAGAGTACTATACAGAAGCCGGTTATTTCCTGTGTTCAGTTGCCGACGAGATTTACATGAACCCGTTAGGAGAACTTGAATTCAATGGGTTTGCTTCAGAAGCCGTTTTTGTCAAGGGCCTTTTGGAAAAAATAGAGGTAGAGCCTGTAATCTTCAGAGTGGGGGAATTTAAGAGTGCGATTGAACCTTTTATCTTGGACAAAATGAGTGAGGAAAACAGGATTCAAACAGCCGAATTTTTAACGGAAATGAACGAGGTCATGGTTGAATCCATTTCAGAGAGCAGGGATATCCCGGCAAGTGAATTGAAGAACATCAACGATCAAATGTTGATCCGTACAAGCCAAGACGCCTTAGATCATGGTCTGATAGACAATTTATGGTATGACGATCAGGTCAAAGACCGTTTAAGGGAAAAATTGGGTTTGGAAGAAGATGATGACATAAAAAGTATCAACATCACCCGCATCAATAAAACGGCCACATCCAAAAACAGGCTTTCCAGAAACCGGATTGCCGTGGTAGTGGCTGATGGGAATATCATCAGCGGTCAGTCTGAAGAGGAGATCAGTTCAGAATATTTTTTAAAAGAGATCCGTAAGGCAAGAAAGAACAAGGACGTTAAAGCCATTGTAATGAGGATCAATTCTCCCGGAGGTTCCATTTTGGCCTCTGAAGTGATCTGGAGAGAGCTTTCGGAAGCCCAAAAAGAAAAACCTTTGATCGCTTCCATGTCCAATCTGGCTGCCTCAGGCGGGTATTATATAGCTGTTCCGGCAGACACGATCGTAGCTCAACCCAATACCATTACCGGCTCCATAGGCATATTTGGATTATGGTTCAATGCCCAAGGCTTATTAAACAATAAACTGGGGATCACTACAGATGTGGTCAAGACCGGCCAATATTCAGACTTCCTCACCCCTACCCGAAAAATCACAGAGGGTGAAAGGGCAATTATGCAGAGAAAAGTAGAGGAAGGCTATGAAACCTTTATCAAGAGGGTATCTGATAGCCGCGGTATGAGCAAAGATGAGGTCATAGCTGTGGCAGGGGGAAGGGTCTGGACAGGAACCCGCGCCAAGGAAAACGGATTGGTGGATATACTGGGAAATCTGGACGACGCCATCCAAATAGCCGCCGTCAAAGCCGGGGTGGAAGAGGACTTTAGGACAGTCTATTATCCGGAGCAAAAAAGCTTCCTGGAGCGGCTTATCAGTGAATTTACCAAGGATGTCCAAGCTACTTATGCGAGAATAAAATTCGGACAATCCTACGAGCTTTTCAAATCCCTTGAGCGCTTGAAAAAACTTGAAGGTGTAATGGCAATTATGCCTTTTGAAATCGAAATCAAATAAAGAAAACAGGACAATGTGGAACTGAGTGTTCAGGTCAGCACAGCATAAACTGAAAACATTCAGCTCATTTAACAGCATACAATAGCTTTTTTACCCAATAAAATTTAACTTTGTGTGGTTTTTAACCATCAACATACTGTGAAACCGAGCATGGCGCAGGGGACACTCACTGGGATGCCCCGATAGCCCCGATAGTTATCGGGGGGGGGGAGGGACATGCGAGGCAAGCTACATGGCCGATAAAGAACAAATTATAAACAGATGAAATCGAGCATGACGAGATCGTCATAGAGTGGGATGATTATCAATCATGCGAGATTCCCCCGAAACAAGTTCGGGGCAGGCTATCTGACCGCTGAAAAGAAAATATAAACACATGAAACGAAAAAACACTTCTCTATTCTTCTTCCCATTTTTATTTCTTTTTGTTTTGACCATACGATCCTTTGCGCAGGAATCCTACAACGTCGCTACCTACAATATCCGTTTTGACAACCCCAATGACGAAGGTAACCTGTGGAAGGACCGGGCGCCCCATTTGATCAACCTGATCCGTTTCCATGAAATGGACATCATTGGAACCCAAGAAGGCTTGTACAACCAACTTGAAGACATAAGCAAAGACCTTAATTTCCCCTACATAGGCGTCGGAAGGGATGATGGAGGACAAAAAGGAGAGTTCACTGCGGTGTTTTACAATCCGGAAAAATTCGAACTGCTGGATAAAGGTACCTTTTGGCTTTCGCCCACGCCGGGGACCCCATCCAAAGGGTGGGATGCCTCTTTAAACCGGATTTGTTCCTGGGGAAAATTCAGAACCAAAGAAGGCCAGGAGTTTTATGTCTTCAATGTACATTATGACCACATTGGACAGGAAGCCCGGGAAGAAAGCAGTAAATTGGTTTTAAAGAAAATAAAAGAAATCAACAGAGAGCATCTGCCCTGTATACTTACGGGTGATTTTAACGTGCAGGACGACAATCCAGCCTACAAGGAAATTTTAATGGATGGCAGCCTGCGGGATAGCAAAAACCTCAGCGAAACCCCACACCATGGGACAGTAGGAACGTTCAATTCCTTCAACTGGGACTTTCTTCCCGATAGAAGAATTGACTACCTGTTTGTGAGCGAACATTTCACGGTGATGAGACACGGCACACTGACTGATAATTACGGCAAAAAATATCCTTCGGATCATTTCCCGGTAATGATCGAGGTTTTCTTCAAGTAAGCCTGACCTTACAGTATAAGGCTTTTTCCCAAAAGTGTGAAGCTCATCTTTTTCTTGGGAAAAAGCCTTTTTATTTTCTGATTTTGTGAATTCCTCCAATTTTGAGGCCTAAAAAGATTTTTATATTAATTTTGCGCCTTAATCCCGAACACCTATGACACTTTCTACCAAATATAATCCCAGTGAAGCCGAATCCAAGTGGTACCAGTATTGGATGGAACACAACATGTTTCAATCCACTGTAGACTCCACAAAGGAACCTTATACCATCGTCATCCCCCCTCCCAACGTCACCGGTGTCCTTCACATGGGACACATGCTGAACAACACCATTCAGGATGTATTGATCAGAAAAGCCCGGATGGAGGGAAAAAATGCTTGTTGGGTTCCCGGTACCGATCATGCTTCTATTGCCACGGAGGCAAAGGTAGTGGCTATGCTGAAGGAGAAAGGGATTGACAAAAAATCCATTGGCAGAGAAGCGTTTTTGAAATATGCATGGGAGTGGAGAGAGCGATATGGCGGCATCATTCTGGAACAGCTCAAAAAACTGGGTGCTTCCTGCGATTGGAGCAGAACCCGGTTTACCATGGATGAGGACCTCAGTGATGCCGTGATCACCGTGTTTGTGGATTTGTACCGCAAAGGAAAAATATACAGGGGCATAAGGATGGTCAATTGGGACCCTCAGGGTAAAACGGCACTGTCGGATGATGAAGTGATTTTCAAGGAGGTTAAGTCCAAACTTTATCATATCCGCTACCAGATAGAAAGCAGCAACGAGTTCATCACCATAGCCACCACGCGGCCTGAAACCATCATGGCGGACGTAGCCATTTGTATCCACCCGGAAGACCGGCGATATGCCCATTTAAAAGGCAAAAAAGCACTTATCCCTTTGATCAACCGACCCATAACGATCATAGAAGATGACTACGTGGATATGGAATTTGGTACTGGTTGTCTAAAAATCACACCGGCCCATGATATCAACGACTATGAAATCGGGCTCAGGCACAAGTTGGAAGTGATTGACATACTGAATGACGATGGCAGCCTAAATGAAAAAGCCCGGATTTTGGTGGGGGAAGACCGTTTTGTGGCCAGAAAGAAAATAGTCAAGCTGCTGAAAGAAGCCGGTCAGTTGGAGAAGGAAGATGACTATACTTCCAATGTCGGGCATTCGGAAAGAACCGATGCGATCATCGAACCAAGGTTATCCCTTCAATGGTTTCTGAAAATGAAGGACATCACCCAACCTGCCCTTAAAGCTGTCATGGAGGATACGGTCAAATTGGTCCCTTCAAAATTTAAAAACATGTACAGCAGCTGGATGGAAAATGTCCGGGACTGGTGCATTTCCAGGCAGCTCTGGTGGGGTCACCGCATTCCGGCTTACTACCTGCCAAACAGCGAATATGTAGTGGCCAAAACCAAGGACGAGGCCGTAGCCTTAGCCAACAGGAAATACGGCACCGATTACTCAAAAGACGATCTGGTGCAGGATGAAGATGTTCTTGACACCTGGTTTTCTTCCTGGTTATGGCCTATCTCCGTATTTGATCCGGGTTTTTTCCAAACCGGTGAGAAAAATGAAGATCTAAAATATTACTATCCCACCAATGATTTGGTAACCGCGCCGGAGATTTTATTTTTCTGGGTGGCCAGAATGATCATTGCCGGATATGAATATACAGGAGAAAAACCCTTTCAGAATGTTTACCTGACGGGCATTGTAAGGGATAAATTGGGAAGAAAAATGTCCAAATCATTGGGCAATTCGCCCGATCCCCTTGAGCTCATCAAAGTCTACGGGGCAGATGGTGTAAGAACCGGAATGCTTTTCAGCAGTCCGGCTGGCAATGACCTGCCCTTTGACGAAAAGTTGGTTGAACAGGGCAGAAATTTCTGTAACAAAATCTGGAATGCCTTTAGGCTTATCAAGGGCTGGAAGGTAGTCCCGGGGGAAGACCAAGAAAACCAAGCTGCCGTCACCTGGTTTGAAAACAGGTTTTATCAGGCGTTGGAAGAAATCGAGGACCACTTCACCAAGTTCAGAATATCCGATGCTTTGATCACCACTTATAAATTGGTGTGGGATGATTTCTGTAGCTGGTATCTGGAAATGATAAAGCCCGATTATCAAGCCCCGATAGATCAATATACGCTTGATAAGACCATCCGCTTCTTTGAAAATCTTATGAAGATTCTGCACCCTTTTATGCCATTTATTACGGAAGAACTTTGGCATCAAATCGATGAAAGAAAGCCAAACGATGTCATCATGCTGTCATCCTGGCCGTCTCGGGCCACATACGAAAAAGGTATCATCGAAGACGCCAGCCAGGTTTTTGAGTTGGTCTCTCAAATCAGAAACATCCGGGCTTCCAAAGGCATTTCTCCTAAAGAAAGCCTCCCTCTTACCATCAACACCGCCAACCCGTCCCTTTACACCAACTTTAAAGGCCTTCTAAAGAAGCTTGCGAATATCCATGAACTGGATTTTAAAAAGCAGGTGGACAACGCCGTCAGTTTTGTCGTCAAGTCAGACGAATGTTTTATAGCACTGGAAGGTCAGGTGGATGTGGCGCAGGAAAGGGAAAACCTCGAAAAAGATATTGTCTATACCGAGGGATTCCTTAAATCGGTGTTGAAAAAACTGGGCAATGAAAGATTTGTGAGCAATGCTCCGGCGGATGTGGTTGAGCGGGAAAAAAAGAAAATGAACGATGCCGAAGCCAAACTAAAGGCTTTGAAAGAAAGCCTCAGCAAATTGTCCTGAGTATTCAGAACTTCACAGCAAGGGAAGTACTGATAGCGGTATTTCCCTTGCTCAGCTTTCCTGCAGGCATTTCGAACACGGCCTCAGGACTTTGAAGCTGCCGGGCCTCAACCCTGATCATTGCTTTCTCTGAAATCCGATGGTCGAGGTTCAACGAAAATCCCGACAATCTCATTCCTGTATCCAGGATTACGCTGTTTGTATCTGAGTAATGCTCGGCCCTGAACGCCAGGCCTGTTTTTTCCGTCAGGTCCCGGCGAAGAGAAAAAGTGAGTCCATACCAATGGTTAAACAACGAAGAAAAAAGCTTTTGCTCTACACCGTAATCTGTCCCTAAAGTGATCCCCCAGGCATCCCAAGCATACTGGAGATAAAAGTTGTTAAAATAACGGTAAACATTCAGTGTCTGGGGATATTCATTGCCAAAATAATTGGCAAAATTAAATTCCATTCCTTTCATTGGCCGATAGTTAACACCTAACCCCGCTCCCAAAGCCTGATTTCTATGGGTTCGTTGGACATTCTGCCATCCATTGGTGAGCCAAAGTATAAAATCGAGCTTTTCGGTATGGGAATAGGTAAACCTGGCACCGGTAAGGAAGTAAGGTGAGTTTTCGGCCAGCAAGCTTCGGGTCAAATGCCAGCAGTCCATTCCAACTGCACTTTCGAAGCCGATGTGGGAGGGCATAACCCCCATGTCGAGCCACAGTTTGTCCCAAAGCTGCACCCCTACAGAAGCTTCATAAATAAACTGGGCCCAGGTGGGCTCGTCTGCTAGGTTATACCTTGCGTAATCGCCTGCCATTAAAGCAACATTTGACCTGACTTTCCCATCGTTATAGGCCATGGACAACAAGGCCAGATTCACTGAAAACTCGTTGTGTCTCTTGAAATTATATAGAGCAGGCGGTTTTTCATGATTGTCCGGTCTGTTAAAATCGTAGCTATAATAAGCCTCCACATAACCGGAAAAAGTCAGGATTCCCTTTTGCTGCTGACCTTCAGTTTGATGCGGAAAAACCAACGCGCCTCCAAAAAAACAAACCAAAAATCTAAATACGTTCATCTTGGATCATGATTACTGATAGGGCTATGCAATGGGAAAAACAAATAAAACAGCCCAATAAATTGGGCTATTTATCATTCTTGTCTTTGCTGCCGAAGGTCCGGTCATAGAGATCTATAGCATCATTGATGATGCGGATTGCCTCCTCTTTACCGAGAAAATCTTCCACTTTCACTTCCTTGTTCTCCAGCTTCTTATAATCCTCAAAAAAGCGGTGGGTCTCCTTCATCAAATGGGGCGGCAGTTCAGAAATGTCATTAATGTAGTTTACGGATTGGTCATCCGCTGCTACGGCAATAATCTTATCATCAGCCTCTCCCCCATCGATCATACGCATCACCCCGATCACTTTTGCCTTCACAAGGGTCATAGAAGGTATATCTATTTGGGAAATGATCAAAATATCCAAAGGATCATGATCCTCGCAAAATGTCTGAGGAATAAAACCATAATTAGCAGGATAGTGTACGGCCGAAAACAATACCCTGTCCAGAAGCAGCATGCCTGACTTTTTATCCAATTCATATTTGCCCTTGCTCCCTTTTGGAATCTCTATTACACCCGTCACATATTCGGGAACACCCTCTCCAATACTTACATCATGCCAAGGATTAATCATAAAAAAACAGTTTAATTAAAGTTTATTATGTTGCAAATTACTGCCATTTCGGGTGTCAACAAAGGATTAGTCAATAATTTTATATATTGAAAAATGAAGTTGGTATCAAGTTTCCCGGGGGCTTCAGGAGCAAAACATTCTTTCAAAAAACCGCAGTCTCAAAAAAAATCCCGGCTTCAAACAATAAGCTTTCATCTTTTTTATAAGCCACACTCACCTGATAATCACGAAGGCGGATATCACCGGGCACATCCTCATATTGGTCACGCACCCATGCTATCGCCTGATGGCTGAGAAGTTCCAGTTTCACTTCCGTAATGCCGTCCATCACCATACCCAAATGTTCCGCTACACCCCGTGAAAGGTCAATAATCCTTCCCGAGCTTCCGGGAAGCCTGTCGTTGACTTTTATAATGGCTTGAAAGCCATTCCTCAAATTAGTCACTTTTAACATTGTTCCAAAAGGCAGGTGCTTGTGTGCTGCCGTAAATTCCCGCATGTCATAGGTTTCGCCACTGGCTGTTTTTCTCTGATGAAACCTCTTACCATAGAAACTGGCTACTCCTGTCTGAATCGTCAAAAGAGAATCCGGGGCTGTAAACGGAGACTGGGCCTTAGCCTTGGCTGTAAAGCAACCCAGCATCCCGCTCAGTAACAGGCACATGAACAATTTTCTCATAATCGCCACAATAGCAAATGACATGCCATTTTGTTTATTAAAGAAAAAATAAAATTACATAATTCCCTTTTATTTTGCACCATACCGGTCACAGAAAAACAAATTTTGATCAGATGAATTGCTTGTTTAACTTGTCAGGATAATTTCAAGCTTTTAAATTTAAAGAAAAGATCAACCATCAATACCGATTTTTATGCATATCAAGATTCTTCATACCGCGGATTGGCACTTGGGTAAAAAATTACAGGAATTTTCCAGAATAGAAGAACAACAGGAAGTGATAGATGAAATTGTCCAGATCGCTGAGAGGGAAGATGTCGATCTCGTTTTATTGGCCGGTGATATATTTGATACCTTTAATCCCAGTCATGAAGCCATTGAACTGCTTTATAAAGCATTAAAAAGACTTTCAAATGGGGGAAAAAGACCTATAGTGGCCATTTCCGGAAACCATGACAGCACCCAATTTGTGGAGGCCCCTGATCCACTGGCAAGAGAGATGGGTATTCTTTTTTACAGCCGCTACGAATCCGTTATACCTTCGTTCAAAGCCGATTCCGGCCTGGAAATAACCAAAAGCGCACCTGGCTTTCTGGAGCTGAAGCTGGCCCACATCCCGTTCCCGGTCCGTATTATTTTGGCTCCCTATGCCAATGAACTTTTGTTAAAGACCTATCTGGGAGTGGAAGATAGGGAAGCGGAAATAGCCAACATACTGGGAAGCCAATGGGAAAAAATCGCCAGGGAGCATTTTGATGCGAACGGTGTGAACCTTTTCCTCGGGCACTTTTTCTTTGTAAAAAAAGGAGAAACGCCTCCACCTGAACCGGAAAGTGAAAAATCAATTCTGCATGTGGGAGGGACCCAGGCCATCCCCACGGACAAGATTCCACCAGCAACCCAATATGCTGCCCTGGGGCACCTCCACAGGTATCAAACCATGAACAATTCCACCACACCGGTAGTATATAGCAGTTCACCTTTGGCATATAGTTTCAGCGAAGCGGAACAGGAGAAACGGGTGGTACTGATAAAAGCCAAACCGGCATCTGCTGTAACGTACGAGCCTATAAATCTGGTTAAAGGAAAACCCTTATACCGAAAAAGATTCAACAACTTAAGTGATACCCTCAAATGGCTGGAAGATAACCCCTACTGCTTTGTGGAATTAACCTATGCATCCGACGAAGCCATAGATGCCGCAAGCAGAAAAGCCATCATGAAGGCCCACGGCGGAATTGTCGCCCTTATTCCTGAAATAAAAAGCGAAATGAACCGGGAAACCGGAGGACTTTTGGCAGACGATCTGAGTCAGGATATGGTCACCCTTTTTTCAAAATATTACCAGACTCAAAAAGGGCAGATGCCAAACCAGGAGCTGCTCCAACTTTTCAGAGAAATCATCAGTCAAGACCAGGAAGCATGATACCTATCAAATTGGATATACAGGGGCTTTATTCTTATAAGGAAAAGCAGACCGTGGATTTCCGGCAGCTGACGGCAGCCGGACTGTTCGGGATTTTTGGAGCCGTAGGCAGCGGCAAATCTTCGATTCTGGAGGCCATTTTATTGGCTTTATACGGAAGTACAGAGAGGCTCCTTGCCAAAGGCGAGCGGAACAGCATGATGAATTTGCAAAGCGACCGGATGCAGGTGGTTTTTGAATTCAAAGCCGGTAAAAACAATGAAAACACTTACCTGGCCCAATATCTCGCCAAAAGGGATAAGAAGGACCCGGATAAAATCAAACCGGCGGACCATGGATTCTATATCTGGCAAACCGGAAAATGGCAGCCCGTTCCTCAAAAAGGCGAGGACATCCTGGGAATGAAAATAGACCACTTTAAACAAACAGTGATCATTCCCCAAGGCAAATTCAGGGATTTTATTGATCTGACCGCCCAGCCAAGGGCGGAAATGATGAAGGAACTTTTCGGTCTGGAAAGGTTTGACCTCAGCCCGCAGACTTCCACTCTCCTCAAAACGACCAAAGAGGAAAAGATAAAGGTGGAAACCATGCTTCAGGGATTGGAAGGGGTGAGTATAGAAGTCATCAACGCCAAAACCAGCCTTCTCGGTGAACAAAACGATCAAAAACGGACATTGCTAACCGAATTTGAAAAAACGGAAAAAAGGCACCAACAACTCACGGCGGTTAGGGAGAAAAGCCAGCAACTTCAATTACTGACTGAAAAAAAGGAGCAACTAGAAAAGCAGAGACATGAAATCGAGCACAGGAAGAAAACCCTTGCTGACTATCAGAAGGCCCTCACCCATTTGAAACCCATATTGGACAACCTTGCTGACAAAAAACAAGAAGCTGAAAAACATGGCGTGAGCTTCAGAGAATGTGAAAGATGGAAAGTGGATTATGAAATTGAAATCGAAAAATTAGTTGCCGAAAAAACAAAGCTGGAAGCCGACAAACAAAAACGCCAGGAAAGGGAGAGCAAAATCAGGGACCTATATAAAGTACTCGAAATACAAAAACTCCGGAAAGATATGGATGCAGCCCAGCAGGAGCTGAACCAGCTCCAACCCAAAGCCGAAAATTTAAAGCTAAAACTGATAAACATTGAGGAAGAAATCCAAAAGGCTGAAAAGCAGGAGGAAGCGGTGGAAATACCTTCGGGCCAAGAGTTATCCGCCATTCAGGGGCTTATCAGCCAATGGGAGTTTTTAGAAAAATCCCTGACGGAAAACAAAGCATCTCTGGCCGAGATCCAAGTTGAATTGGAAGCCTTACAGCTCGCATCTCAAAAGATCCTTTCCCAGGCACCCGAAGGATTGACCTTAGATGCCTGGCTTTCTGACAGGCAAGAAGAAATAGAGAATCTCCGGCTGGAAAGAGACAAAATGATGCAGCATAAAGGGCTTTCCGGATTTGCCCTTGAGCTCAAGGAGGGAATCCCCTGTCCCCTATGCGGGTCGCCCGACCACCCCTCTCCCCTCTCCCATGAATTTGATCAACAAGCCATGGAAACCCAAGAAGCCATTTTGAAAAAACTTCAAAAAGAGACTGAACATATTCTTTCACTCAAAGAAGCTTTGGGTAATACCTCCACCAAAATTCAAGGACAAAAAGAACTGGAAGAAAAAGTAAAAACAGCTATTCATAACAATGAATCCCAGATTAGCCTTCTCGTGGATGAACTTACCGACAAAGGGTTTGAAAATCAAGCCGCTTTGAGATCGTATATAGGAGAAGTACACCGCAAGCAGGAAGCATTGCAGACCCTGCAAAAAGGCCTGCGCCAACTGAGGAGCAGCCAGCGTGAGATCCTGAAGGAAAAAGAGACTTGTGAGCACACGGTGAGTAAGTCTGAGGATGTTCTGAAGCACCTGCTTACTACCACGCTGGTGAAGAAGGAAGAAATCCGATACGCGGATTTTTGCAAGCCCTATTTCAAAAAAGGGCCTGAAGAGATTACCTCGGATATTGAAAAGGTGCAACAAAGACTGGATACATTGGAGCTTGAAAGTAAGCGGAACAGTGACAGGTTAGAGGAAGCAAGAAAAAAACAAGCGACCAATGAGGCCAACTTAACACAGTACAAACAGCTTTTCGAGTCAACAAACCTGAAAATAAAATCACTTGAAAGTCAGCTTACGGCCCAGCTTGAAGCCCAGGGCTTTGAAAACGAAGATGAAGCCATCCAACTGCTCTCCCGCTCTTTGGACATCAAAACCATGGAGCAGGAAATCCATCAATTCCATACCCTGTATCAGGTAACATCGGAAAGATTGAAAGAGCTGGAAAAAGACCCCGCTGTTGCCGGGTTTAGCGAAAACGTATTCCAAACCCTTGAAGCCCAACTGCAAAGTGAGAAGCGACAAATCGAAGCGTGCCATAAGACCATCGCTTTACTGGAAAAAGAAATAGAAGACCTCAACCTGCAGTGGTGCCAAAAAGAGGAGTTAAGCAGGCAACTCGACAAGGTGGAACAACGCCTGCAAAATCTGAATGAGATGTATCAGCTTTTCAAGGGAAGCGGTTTTGTCAAATACATCAGCACCATATTTCTCCAGGAGCTTTGTCTGACGGCCAACAAGCGCTTTATGCAGCTTACCAAAAACAGCCTGAGCCTGGAAGTGGACGAAAACAATATTTTTTGGGTCAGGGACTACCTCAATTCGGGAAAAAAAAGATTGTTAAAAACGCTCTCCGGCGGACAGGTTTTCCAGGCTTCTTTATGCCTGGCATTGGCCCTGGCCGAAAAAATCAAGTCCCTGAACCGCGCGGATCAAAGCTTCTTTTTTTTGGACGAAGGGTTTGGTGCCTTGGACAAGCCTTCATTACGTACGGTCTTTGAAACCCTGAAATCCCTCAGAAATGAAAACAGGATAGTAGGAATAATATCCCATGTAGAGGAACTTCAACATGAAATAGAAGTACACGCCAAAATCAACTTAGACGAAGAAAAAGGCAGTCTGATCCAATATAGTTTTTAATTTCTTAACTCCGGATCTTATCCCTTTCTTCTATTTTCAGCCTGAGAATAAAATCGCTCAATACATTCATATAGTTGATAAAGGCTTCATAAGGGCTCTCATAAGGACTAAAATAAGCATGGATATCCCCATCTGAAAAGAATTTGGTACACATGTAATAGAAATGATCGCTGGTCTGAAGATACTTCCAGTCCCTATGGATATCGGGATTCTTTGAATCCTTCACCCTCTTTTCCAGTTCGAAAAGCCTGTCAAAAGCTTCATCCTGCAGGTCGTTGCCCAGCCAGGCCGTGAGATCCCTTTCCTCGTCCGCCCAGGAAATCGGGATGGGCACATGGATCTTGCCTACAGGCGAGGCATGATCAATGACTTCTGAAGGCGTGGAAAATGAGAAATTGGTTCCCTGGAATACCGCGTCGGGAAGATGTCTCATAAATTCGAATATCCCGGTTTCCCTCCATTGATGCTCTCCAAAGGTCTCATAGTCCATAAACAGGTTGATCACTTCATCCTCCTGCGGAACCTGATTGATCCAGTTAACAAATTTAGAAGTAGTCAGCGGATAGTCGGACCATTTTTTCTCCCCAAACCGGAAGGCTATGTCATCGCTCAGCCTGAAGTTTTTCAGCAAAACCTTAAGCTTCGGTTCAATGGCATTGACATATACAAAATTAGGGCTTTTCCAGCCCAGGATATGTTTGGCCCCCTCAGTCAGTATTCCGTCATATCCCATTTCTGAAACTGTCTCGCCAATGGTATCGGAATATATCAGCTCTGTATTTCGAAATACGCGGGGACGGTATCCGTTAAAAAGTTCTTTTATCTTTTGCTGGTGAACACTGACCATATCAATGAATTCGGTTTTGCTTTTCAATGAGCAAAGCGAATGGGCATAGGTTTCATTGAGTAACTCCACATGGCCGGTTGCCACCAGCTTCTGGAAACTTTCAAGCGCTTCGGGAGCGTAAGCTTCTAATTGTTCCAATAAGATCCCGGAAAGCGAAAAGCAAACTTTAAACCGCCCGTTATGACGGTGGATGAGCTCCAATAGCAATTGGTTCATGGGAAGGTAACATTTTTCAACCACCTTACGCATTATATTTCTGTTTGAGTAGTCATCCCAATAATCATGATCCTCTCCAATCTCAAAAAATCGATAAGGCTTTAGTCTGTAGGGCTGGTGTACTTGAAAGTAAAAACAAATGGTTCTCATAGCTATTTTTTAACGGTTTGCTGATAGATGGTTATGATTTTTGAAGCAACATGCTCCCATTTGAGCTTTTTCAGTTCTTCTCTTCCCAATTCACGGAACATTTTTGAGATGCCATTATAATGCAATAATCCAAATATGGCATCTGCCATGGCATCGATATCCCAAAAATCCACTTTCACTGCATTTTGGAGAACTTCGGCCACGCCGGATTGTTTGGAGATGATCACGGGGGTGTTGTGCCTCACCGCCTCAAGGGGTGAAATACCAAAGGGTTCTGAAACAGAAGGCATGACGTAGACGTCACTGATGGCAAACATTTTGTCTACGTCATCTCCTTTGAGGAAACCGGTAAAATGAAATTTGGTCCCTATCCGCAATTCCGCTACCCGTTGAATCATCGGATTGAGCAGGTCACCGGATCCGGCCATGACAAATCTCACGTTTTCATCCTTTTTTAATACTTTATTTGCGGCTTCCACAAAATATTCCGGTCCCTTCTGAAAGGTTATCCTGCCCAGGAACGTGACAATCTTTTCCGGTACTTTCTTTTCATCTTTTGATTTAATGATACTGGTATCCAATACAGCATTGTGAACCACTACCACCTTTTCCTCAGGAATCCCGTACCTTGACACAATGGTATTTTTGGTAAGCTGACTTACGGCGATGATTTTGTCGGCAGCCTCCATGCCTGCTTTTTCGATATCGTATACCCGTTGGTTTACGGTCTGACCGGAGCGGTCAAATTCTGTGGCATGCACATGCGCTACCAACGGCTTGCCGCTGATACTTTTAGCGGCAATGCCTGCCGGGAAAGACAGCCAATCGTGTGCATGGATTAAATCATGCTTCTTACTTTTGGCGATCTGTGCAGCTACAAGCGCATACCGGGAAACCTCCATAATCAAATCCTTCCCATATTTCCCACTAAAAGTAAATTTATTCGAAAGAACGCTGGACTCCATTTCTTCGTGGTCTCTAAGCATTTTTTCCGTATAATTACTGTATTCCTCAGGACTTAAATAGGGAATCAAAAAAGAGCTCACCTCCAGGTAAGTCAGGTTCTTCCATATGCTTTTAAACCTTCTTTCTCTGTAGTCTATCTCCACATCGCTGGCGTTGACAAACTCTGCCAGCGGATCTTCATCCCCCCAAAGTTTGGGGACTACAAAAATAAGATCCTGTTTATGGTAGGCCATCCCCTTTACCAAACCATAACATGCGGTCCCAAGGCCGCCGGAAATATGCGGCGGGAATTCCCAGCCAAACATCAATACTTTCATAAAAATCCCTTTAAAGATTGTTGACTAAATACATCATTCTCAGAAGCTCGCCTATGCTCCAAGCTTGTGATATGGCCCCTTTGGGCCTATGTGGCGGATCCCCGTCATATATTTCAGCAACAGTCCCCACACCATACTGACTCATAACTCCGTCAAAATTATGGATCATCGCATCCACTATTTTTTTCCCTTCTTTTCCATGAAGCTTCAGATAGCCTTCAGCAAAATGTCCCATCAACCACGGCCAGACCGTTCCCTGGTGATACGCGTTGTCCCTTTCATACTGGTCTCCCTGGTAATATCCCCTATACCTTGGATCACTCGGAGCCAGGGTTCTCAATCCTCTCGGAGTAAGCAAATTCAACCGGATTACTTCCAATACCTTATCTTTTTGTTCATCCTCCAATGGGCTGTAGGGCAAAGATGTCGCGAAAACCATGTTGGGTCTGATGGACCAATCTACCTCTTCCCCGTTTACAACGTCAGCCAAATACCCCTTTTTTTCACTCCAGAAAAACTCATTAAATGCGACTTTGACTTTTTCCAGCAGGGTCTTTATTTTCTCATCAGCTGTAAGGGAATGATAATAGCACAGCGCATTGTACCACAAGGCATTAATCTCTACCGGAGACCCTATCCGGGCAGTTACAGGTCCGTCTCTGGTCACTGCATCCATCCATGTCAGCGCAACACCTTCTTCACCACCATACAGCAGCCCATTTTCCAAAACATGGATGTTAAAGTCCGTTCCTGCTATAAAGCCCTCAATGATCCCCTTACACTTGTCCAAATATTTTTCCGTGATGGTCTTACGGTCACCGGTAAACTTCTCGTATTGTTGTAAACACCAAAAAAACCATAACGGGGCATCCAGAGAATTCATGTTGGTGGAGACCCCACTGCCAACATTCGGGAACAATGCTCCGTTCAAATCTTTGGACATAGAATCCATCACTTCCAAAAACGTTTTGGTGTCCCCCAAAGTAAGGGTAAGCCCCGGCAACGATATGAATGTATCCCTTCCCCACCAACCGAACCAGGGATATCCCGCAATCACCCTCGTTTCTCCCTGCCTCCGACTAACAAACTGTCCGGCGGAATTTTTAAGACAGTTCTCAAAATTATCTCGGGGGATTCTCCTGCTTATTTCTGTGGCAAAAGCCTCTTCAAGCTTGTCAGGAACCGCTTCCTGAAGTCCCGCGGAAAATACAACCGATTCACCCTTTTGCATGTCCAGCTCAAAATATCCCGGCACATAAAGGTCTTCCTGATAATCATACCCTCTTTCATATTCACGGATATATTCTATGTTATAAAACCAATCCGGCACAGGAACAAATTCATTTTCCTTTGAAACCTGAAGTGAAAGTGAATCATAAGCCTCGTACAACCGGAATTTTACCCCCTTGTTAATTTTCCAGAACTTTTTGTTCACATAGGTATTTGCCTTTGACAGGGAATGATACCCTCTAAAAGCCAAAAAAGGGGATATCCTTAGTTTTGTGGGGATGAGCGCATCTATTAAAGTATATTTTATCATTACCCTGTCCACATGGGTGTCCAAAATAATTTCTTTGGACAAAACTACTCCCCCCACCCTGTAAGTCAGTTTGGGTATCGGCTCAGAATCAAAGTCCTCCAGGTATTTGTGCCCTCTTGGATAATAATTTCCGGGATATTTATTGATACCCAAATTAAATGCTGCGCCTTTTTGAACAATGGTTTCGTGAACATTTGATAAAAGCACATGCAATTGCCCATCAATTTGTGGCTGGGGGGCCACTAAAAGGCCGTGGTATTTTCTGGTATTGCAACCGATGATGGTGGTACTGGTATAGCACCCGGATCTATTGGAACGGATAATCTCCTTTTCTAAAGAATAATTCAGGTTAATGAGTTGAGTCTTGTCGAAGTGTATGTAGCTCATTTAATCAAAAGTTTGAGGTTTCTATAAAAATACTCCAATACTTCGGAAAGAAAAATAAAAGGCTGAAAAAGTAATTTATATTCTAAAAAAAGCTTCTTTTCTTCAATTAGGTGCTTTTGAAAAAACGGCCCGAACGTCTCCGGATGTTGGGCATTACTCTTTACAAAGCCTGTTTTGGGCAATTGATGTCGCCACTAATTACCGCAATTTTCACAGATTTTTTGGCTTTAGAAGCTTCCATAATATAACAAATAGCCTTTTTTTAGAAGCTAAGTGGAACATCTTCAAACCAAAATCCTTCGTGTCAACCGGTGAAATCCGTGGAACGTTTAAATCGGAAATATTGCCTTATCCCAAAAAAGCAGGTGTGAAAACACATAAAAAAAGGGGCTTTGGCCCCCTAAATTATAGTCTACCCTGAGTATCAAATGCTGTCTTTTTGCATTTCTTCAAGGTTCCTTATGGACTCTTCAAATTTCCTCATATACATCTGTATATCTCTCAGGTTTACGTACTTGATCTGGGGAAAACTTTTGGAAGCACTAAATAATTTAAACATGTCAGATTAATTTAAACACCTCTCCCGGAACATCAAATAATGTGCCACGGGTTTATAAAAAAACAACCCTTCCGTTAAAGTTATGGAAGGGTTTATGGGTGAAAGACCGGGCTCGAACCGGCGACCTCTGGTGCCACAAACCAGCGCTCTAACCAACTGAGCTACATCCACCATATTTGATACCACCGCGTCTGGAATCGGTTTGGACTGCAAAGGTAATATCGTTTTTTAATCCAAACAAGACGAAGCTACAGATTTCTTAAAAATTCCAATCTTTTGCCTTTCACTTCCTCAAAGAATGTTCCGTTTTCGTACACCAAATGTCCGGACACAAGGGTATGGGTCACTTTGGAACGAAAGGTTTGCCCTTCAAATGGAGACCAACCACATTTTGAAATAATATTATCCGGATTCACTTCCCACGGGTCGTCCAAATCCACCAATACAAGATCTGCATGATAACCTGACCTGATAAACCCCCTTTTATCTATTTCAAACAGAACAGCCACATTATGACTTGTCTTTTGCACAATCTCCTCCAACTTGATTTTTCCCCGATGATAAAGCTCCAATAATGCCGCCAGGCTATGCTGCACCAGAGGCCCTCCGGATGGTGCCGTAAGATAGGGGTTTTGCTTTTCTTCCAGTGTGTGGGGGGCATGGTCGGTAGCAATCACGTCAATGTGACCGTCCAACACTCCCTGTAAAATACCGTCCCTATCCGCAGCTGATTTTATGGCAGGGTTCCATTTAATGAAATTGCCCTTTTTTTCGTAATCTTCGTCAGAAAACCAAAGGTGGTGCACGCAGGCCTCGGCCGTAATACGTTTTTCTTCCAAAGGAAGATTGCTGTCAAAAAGGACCACTTCCCGGGCGGTACTGATGTGTAGGACGTGCAATTTGCTACCGTACATCCTGGCAAGGTCAACCACCCTTTTTGATGCATCAAAACAAGCTTCCTCCGACCTGATTTTTGGGTGGCAAAATGCCGGAATATCCTCTCCATACTGCTTTTTATACTTTTCCAGGTTCTCCTTGATGATTTGATCATTCTCACTGTGGGTAGCGATCAGTACAGGACTTTCTTGGAATATCTGCTTAAGACTCTCCTGATCGTCCACCAACATGTTTCCTGTGGAAGATCCCTGAAACACTTTAACCCCACAAACCTTAGCGGGGTCTACCTTCTTTATTTCTTCAATGTTGTCATTGGTAGCGCCTAAATAAAAGGAGTAATTGGCCAGGGACTTCTCCGACGCCAAGCTGAATTTCTCTTCCAACAGTTCTAAAGTGGTGGTTTGGGGCAATGTATTGGGCATTTCCATAAAACTGGTAATGCCCCCCGCCACTGCTGCTTTGCTTTCCGTATAGATGTCCGCCTTATGGGTCAAACCCGGCTCACGGAAATGGACCTGATCATCGATGAGGCCCGGAAGCAGGTATTTACCCTCGGCATCGATTTCCAAATCCGCCTCATATCCTGACAGATTGCCTCCTGCGATAAAAATCATCCCTTCCTTAATATACACATCCCCCCGCGTAATCTTGCCTTCATTCACTATATTTGCATGACGGATCAATATTCGTTTCATAAAATCTGCTTTTGGTGGTTTGGCTTTGTTTACCTGCCATTCATTAATTTCCTAAAATTAAAAAATCATGTCCGATAGCCCGCAAACTTTTGAGAAATTTAATTTAAATGTGCAGTTGCTCAGTGCTGTAAAGGAAACCGGATATGAAAAACCTACCCCTGTTCAGGAAAAAGCCATACCCTTGGCTTTGGCCGGACATGATGTTTTGGGCATCGCCCAAACAGGAACGGGCAAAACCGCCGCCTATGTCCTTCCGCTGCTCTATAAAGTAAAATACGCCCAAGGCCATCACCCAAGGGCTCTTATAATGGCACCCACCAGGGAGCTTGTGATGCAAATCGAGGAGGCCGTCGTCGGGTTCGGTAAATACACTGACCTGAGGTATGTTTGCCTGTATGGTGGCCTGGGTCCCAAAACACAAATTGAAAAATTACAGCAAGGTGTGGACATCATCATCGCTACACCCGGCAGGTTCATGGATCTTTATAAAAGAGGGGAAATTTACCCCCGGGATATAAAAACGATGGTGCTGGATGAAGCGGACAAAATGCTTGACATGGGGTTCCTGCCTCAGATCAGGGCCATACTCGAAGTTATTCCTGTAAAAAGACAAAACCTGCTTTTCTCGGCAACCTTTAACCAGAGGGTGGAACAACTTTCCTATGAGTTTTTGGAGTTCCCCGAAAGGGTGGAAGTGGCACCGCAAGCCACCACTGCGGAAACCATTCAACAGGTAAAATACCTGGTGCCCAACCTGAAAACCAAGGTCAATCTGTTGGAAAGACTCTTAGAGGATACTTCAGTCAATAGAGCGATTGTTTTTACCAAATCCAAAAAAAACGCCGAATCGGTTTACAATTATCTTGAACGAAAAAGAGTCGGCGAAATCAGGATCATTCATGCCAATAAAGGTCAAAATACCCGGATCAACTCCATGGAGGATTTCAAAGCGGGAAAAGTAAGGATACTCGTGGCGACGGACGTCGCTGCCAGAGGGCTGGACATCAGTATGGTCAGTCATGTCGTAAATTTTGATGTGCCGCTGATATATGAGGATTATGTACACCGGATCGGGCGGACCGGGAGAGCGGAAAATGAAGGTGAGGCCATTACGTTTATTAACCCCGCTGAGGAATATCATTTTGCCAAAATTGAATCCATCATCCGCATGGAAGTACCTGAGGCGACCATTCCGGCATCCGTAAATATTCCGGCTACCCTCTTTGACGAACAACAGGGGTATGAGAGAGAGATCGACCAACAGAAACGAAAAGACAGTCCGGAATTTAAAGGCGCTTTTCACGAAAAAAAATCAGGTCCAAAGCAACCCTTCAAAACACCTGTCATAAGTAAGGGGCGAAGAAAGGCCAAAAAAAACCGGAATCAGCTGAAATCGCAAGGGAAGTGGAAAAAAGGCTGACCGACTACAGGTATACATACAAGGCCGCTCAAAAACTGGCTGATTATTCCCGGTGTGACTTTCCTGGCTTGTACCTTATTACTTCCGCTTTTTCTATCGTAATAAGCCCTCCCGATGGGATTTGGTCAAAAAAGGGTTCTATTATCTGAATAAATTCTCTTATTTTTTCCTCCGTATCAACAATTTCAATTACCAAGGGAAGGTCAGAGGATATCTCAAAAAGTTTAGCGGATTGCACGTTGGTATTTGCCCCGAAGCCCATTATTCCCCTTGTCACCGTGGCCCCTGAAAGCCCCCACTTCTTTGCCTCAAACACTATTTTCTCATATAAAGGCTTCTGTCCGATTCTGTCGTTTTCACCTATAAATATGCGAAGAAGTTTTGCTTGGGGGTTATTTTCCATTTTTAAAGTAACTTAATGACAGAGATACCGACAAATGTTGCCGCAAGTCCCAGCAGCACACTAAATACAACATAGGCGGAAGCGTATAAATATTGACCGTCGCGAATCATCAAAACGGTCTCCAACGAAAACGCCGAAAATGTGGTGAAACCACCAATCACCCCTGTAGCAAGAAAAAGCCGCCAGCCCAAATCCAGGTTCCCTCTGTCCGCCATCCCAAAGACCAAACCAATGAGTAAACATCCGATGAAATTGACACCCAAAGTACCGTAAGGAAAAGTGGTAGGTATTCTGGACTGGATAACAACTGAAACCAGGTAGCGGAAAACTCCTCCAATAAAACTGCCTGCTCCAATTGCTAATATTATTTTCATTTTTTTGTCTTTCTTTTTTCTGTCTTACAGCCTCATTGGGGAAAAGGTTCTCATGGTAATTTAGGAAAAAAGCCTTACCCGTTAAAAGCATGATCACAAAAAGTGCCCTACAGCCCTTTCAATCTAACACATGCCTGTTCATTTGTTACAAAAAAATTCTGAAAGCCGGATCAATCCTTTGGGGGGTTGATCATGATATGGGCACGGTGAGTGCCGGGGTCCATGATCCAAGGCATTCCCGGTGCTTCCGGCTTAAGGGGTAAACCGGTACTCTCCTCTGTTGCCCAGGGGATGTAAACCACATACCGGAGATAAGTTTTGTCTACGTTTCCGGAAGAGGGGTTATAATGTTCATCATCCGCCGTCAAAACATATAATGTGGCTCCATCTTTAGGCATTTTCAATTTCCCGTTCTTCACCTCTTCTTCCCGCGCGTCAAAAATTTCCCGGAAGGATTTGCCTTCCTTTTTTAGCTCCCTTCCTCTTTCCATAAAAGGTTCCAGGTCTTTGTGATAGCAAGAAGCACTGAAGCCTGGACTGGATGGATCGTCTGCAATACATACCATTTCATTATTTCCATCTCTCAACTTAATAAACTCACCGTTTTCACTGTATCCATAAACCATGGCCCCGTCCCTTTTATCTTCAGGAGCAGCAAGTACGGCGGTTTTTATTTGGTTGGCTTTAGAGGGAACAGTCTGTGCTTTTACCGCGAAGGCACATAAAAAACACAATAGCGTCAGAAGGGATGTTTTCATTTTTCGGGCTTATTTAGCATTAGTAGCGAACTAAATATACAAAATTTGACCAATACTTAAAGCGAAAAAAAGAAAAGCCAAAAAAAACATGAAAAATATTCCAAGACCTAGAACCAAAGGCCTCCGGCATAGATCAATAGCGATCATCCTGAAGGCCTTTTGGTTTTTCTGATCATCCCATAATCAACCAAGCTATCTTTCCAACCGGGTGTTTTCGCCATTCACGGGCGTCCTGTATTCCCTGTTCGCCAGGTCCCATGCTGTATGAAAAATCAACCTGGCCCTTTTTTCCATCAGTTCAAATTCTATCTTGTCCACCGTGTCAGTGGGCTGATGGTAATCATCGTGTACGCCGTTGAAATAGAAAATCACAGGGATATTGTGTTTCGCAAAATTATAATGATCGGACCTATAATAGAACCGGTTGGGATCGTCCTCGGCATCATAGCGGTAATCCAGTATCAGGTCGGTATAGGTGATATTGTTGTATTCATTGATCAGTTTGAGATGGGATGAAAGCATTTCTGAGCCGATCACATAAATGTAATCCTGGTTTTCCGCATCCTGGTATTCATAGTCGATTCTGCCGACCATGTCGATGTTTAAATTGTTCACCGTTTTCTCCAAAGGAAATATAGGGTTTTCTGAATAATACTGCGACCCAAGCAAACCCTTCTCCTCACCGGTTACATTAAGGAACAGTATGCTTCGGCGCGGCCTGACTCCTTCATCCGCTGCTTTGGCAAAGGCCTCGGCAATTTCCATTACCGCCACGGTGCCTGATCCGTCATCATCAGCGCCGTTGTTGATCTCTCCTTTGCTGTTTATCCCTATATGGTCATAATGGGAAGAAATGACCAACACTTCATCTTTTTTGTCTGTCCCTTCCAAATAAGCCAATACATTTTCTGTTCCGACTATTTTTTTCTCCTTTTTCACCAAAAAAGAAGCTTTTTGTGCAGGAATTGATGCAGGGTTGCTTTTGGCTGCTTCCTTGAGTTCTTCCAAGGGGGTTTCGAAGACCTGAGCCATTTTATCAGAACTGACCATAAATACCGGCTTCTGCTCTGATGGCTTGTCAAAACCCAACCTCCCCCGGCCTGAAAGCGTTTTATATCTGCTGGCTACTCTGTCAAAATTGGCTTGTCCCTCCATGGTGACTACAATCACACCTTCCGCCCCTGCTTCGAAGACTTCATCTATGGCGGACTGGGCCCGCTCTCCTATGGCCCAGAGCCCCACAAGCTTGCCTTTTACGTTGACCTTGTCCAGGTTTTCACGACTTGCCAATCCCAAAAACACCAATTCGGTCTTGTTAGGCCTTTTCATTTCCGCATCCCCTATGAAAACAAAGTCTTCGTTGTTGATATAACCGGTTTTGCCCACCTTTAAATCTATATCAGCCCATAATACACTCGAAAGGTTGAACTTCTGTAGGTAGCCGCCATCAACAGGGCCTTGCAAATTCTTTTCCTTATAGAAATCAACGAGGTATTTAGCGGCTAGCTTCTGGCCTTTTTCACCGGTATCTCTCCCCTCCAGTTCATCTGAAGCCAGATAAGTTAAATGCCGTTTTAAATCTTCTGCTTCTATGGTTGCTGCATATTTTATCGCCTGACTGTCCTGACCAAAGCTTGCAAAGCCAAAGCCCAGGTACCACACCGAGGCAAATGCCAAAATTCTTTTTATCATTGTATATCTTTAAATAGTTTCTTTACCCATCCGTTCGCCAAGTTCCCTCCAACCGGCTCATTTATGCATTGATAATTGTCTTGAATGTAACATGTAAATCAGGTATTATTCCTACCTTTGCCCTGCGCAAGGAATGTCACAATTCCGCCAAAAATAATCATATTTTATCTTTATATGAAAATCAGTATTGCATCTTCGGACAAATTCCAGGAAAGGCACATTGCTCCTACAAACGAAGAAATCCAAAACATGTTGAGTGAAATTGGCGTGGACACTGTGGAAACACTCATTGACCAAACCATTCCCAAAAAGATCCGGTTGAAAAGACCCTTACAACTCCCGGACGCCAAATCCGAGGCTGATTTTTTGAGGGATTTGAAAAAAATTGCCGGAAAAAACAAAATATATAAGTCTTTTATAGGATTAGGCTACCATGACACCATCGTGCCGGGCGTCATCCAGAGAAATATACTGGAGAACCCGGGATGGTATACGGCTTATACCCCTTATCAGGCAGAAATCGCGCAGGGAAGGCTGGAAGCATTGATAAATTTCCAAACAGTGGTCAGTGAGTTGACGGCCATGGACCTGGCCAATGCCTCCCTTCTGGATGAGGGAACTGCAGCAGGAGAAGCCATGAGCATGCTGTATGCGTCCAGGCCGAGGTCCAAAAAAGCTGCGAATAAGTTTTTTGTGGATGAAAAGGTGTACAAACAAACCCTGGAGGTCCTGCATACACGGGCTATCCCTGTAGGAATTGACTTGGTCATAGCTCCCCTTTCCACTCTTGATATGGCCGACCCGCATTTATTTGGAGTAATGGTGCAGTATCCCAATGCTGATGGTGAGGTGGGGGATTATGAAGAATTGATAGTCAATGCAAAAGATCAGGAAGTATTTACGGCTTTTGCCACTGACTTACTCAGTCTGGCCCTCTTAAAGCCCCCCGGCGAAATGGGAGCGGACGTCGTCGTGGGTACCAGCCAACGCTTTGGCGTCCCCATGGGTTTTGGCGGTCCCCATGCGGCATTTTTTGCCACCCGGGAATCGTTTAAACGACAGATCCCGGGAAGAATCATCGGCATATCGGTGGACCAAGACGGTAAAAAAGCATACCGTATGGCCCTCCAGACACGGGAACAACATATCAAAAGGGAAAAGGCCACTTCCAATATTTGTACTGCCCAGGTATTACTCGCCGTAATGGCCGGCATGTACGCTGTGTATCATGGCCCGGAAGGGCTCAAAAGGATTGCCTCTAAAGTCCACGGGCTGGCTGTCCTGGCAGCCAGAGAATTGGAAAAACTGGGATTCAAGCAGATAAATAAGGGCTTTTTTGATACCATCAAGATTGAAATTGATGAAGTTCAGAAAGAAAAAGTCCGGGCGTTCGCCTTGTCCAAAAAAATGAATTTCCGTTATGAGGAAAACCATATTCTACTGACTTTTGATGAGGCCAAAAATAAAGAGGACGTAAAGGCCATTTATGAGGTTTTTTCCAAATCCACCCATACGCTGAAGATGACAGAACCCTCGCTCGCGGATATGAGTGTGGAAACCAGGATTCCTGCAGGACTCCTCAGAAAAAGTGATTTCCTTCAACATGAGGTTTTCAGGCACTTTCATTCGGAACATGAAATGCTCAGATACCTCAAAAGGCTCGAAAACAAGGACCTTTCTCTGGTGCATTCCATGATTTCCCTGGGGTCGTGCACCATGAAACTCAATGCCACCACGGAAATGATTCCGGTGACATGGCCCGAATTCAGTCAGCTTCATCCCTATGCCCCACAAGATCAGGCAGCAGGATATTATGAAATGTTTCAGGAATTGAGAAACTGGCTAAGTGAAATCACCGGATTTGCGGATACTTCATTGCAGCCTAATTCCGGAGCTCAGGGAGAATACTCGGGCCTGATGGTCATAAGAGCTTATCATCATGACAGAGGAGATCAGCACAGAAACATTGTCCTTATCCCCTCCTCCGCTCACGGTACCAATCCGGCTTCCGCGGTAATGGCGGGTATGAAGGTAGTCATCGTGCCCTGTGATGACAAAGGCAATATCGACTTCGGTGCATTGAAGGACAAAGCCGAAGCGCATAAAGACCACCTGGCGGCGCTGATGGTCACTTACCCTTCCACTCATGGTGTCTTTGAAGAAGCGATACAGGATATCTGCCAGCTAATCCATGACTGCGGTGGGCAGGTGTATATGGACGGTGCTAACATGAACGCCCAGGTGGGGCTGACCAGTCCAGGAATGATCGGAGCAGACGTTTGTCACCTTAACCTTCACAAAACTTTCTGTATTCCTCACGGTGGAGGAGGGCCTGGCATGGGTCCTATATGTGTAGCGGAACATTTGGTTCCTTTTCTTCCGGGAAACCCGTTCGTCAAAACTGGAGGCAAATCTGCCATTCCCGCCATATCAGCCGCTCCCTTTGGGAGTGCCAGCATATTGCCCATCTCCTATGGGTACATAGCCATGATGGGAGAAGAAGGGCTTTCCAATGCCACAAAAACAGCTATTCTGAATACCAATTATATCAAAGCCAAACTTGAACCCCATTATCCTATCCTCTACACCGGTAGTAGGGGAAGAGCGGCCCATGAAATGATACTGGATTGCAGAGGGTTCAAAGAGGTGAAAATAGAAGTAGAGGATATTGCCAAAAGACTTATGGATTATGGCTTTCATGCCCCTACTGTTTCCTTTCCCGTGGCTGGCACCTTGATGATAGAGCCCACGGAATCAGAATCAAAAACCGAACTGGACAGGTTCTGTGCCGCTATGATTGCCATCAGGGAAGAGATCCGGGAAATCGAGGAAGGAAAAGCAGATAAAGGCTCCAATGTGCTCAAAAACGCGCCCCATACCGCCAGCAAAGTGGTTGCTGATAAGTGGGAATTTCCTTATAGCCGGGAAAAGGCTGCCTACCCGCTTCCATTTGTTAAAGAGAACAAATTCTGGCCATCCGTAAGCCGGATAGATGCTGCATATGGGGACAGAAACCTTGTTTGCAGCTGTATACCTACAGAAGCCTATGAGGAAGAAAAAGTGATCATGTAAAAAAGGGGCCAGGCCCCTTTTTTTATTTTTTCAATCCTCCGATCATTTTTTCGGGCTTGACCCACTCATCAAACTGCTCATTGGTCAGCAGGTTCAACGCCAATGCCGCCTCTCTGAGACTGGTACCCTCTTTGTGTGCTTTTTTGGCAATTTTGGCTGCATTCTCATATCCAATATGCGGGTTCAATGCCGTGACCAGCATCAGGGAATTTTCCAGATGCCGCTTGATAAAAGGCGCGTTGGGTTGGATACCCACGGCACAGTTGTCATTAAAGGAAACACAGGCGTCTCCCAGCAACCTCGCGGAATTCAACAAGTTATAGATCATCATGGGCTTAAAGACATTGAGTTCAAAATGCCCATTTGCTCCGCCCACTGATACGGCGGTATCATTTCCCATTACCTGGGCACAGACCATGGTCATCGCTTCTGCCTGGGTAGGATTCACTTTACCTGGCATGATAGAGGAGCCCGGTTCGTTTTCTGGAATCAGGATTTCCCCTATTCCTGAACGGGGGCCTGAAGACAGCATACGGATGTCATTTGCGATTTTCATCAGGCTTACTGCCAACTGTTTCAGCGCTCCATGTGTTTCCACAATGGCATCATGAGCGGCTAATGACTCGAACTTATTGGGGGCTGTCACAAAGGGGTTCCCCGAAAATTCAGCAATTTTTCGAGCCACCTTCTCTGCGTATCCCTCCGGCGTATTCAGGCCTGTCCCCACCGCGGTCCCACCCAGCGCCAATTCGGAAAGATGGGGCAAGGTATTCCCGATAGCTCTCAAGGCATGGTCCAACTGTGCAACATATCCTGAAAACTCCTGCCCCAAGGTAAGTGGTGTCGCATCCATGAAATGGGTCCTGCCGATTTTTACCACATCCATAAATTCATCAGACTTGGCTTTCAGGGTTTCCCTCAGTTTTATCACTCCAGGAATGGTGGTCTCCGCTACCATCTTATAGGCTGCGATGTGCATTGCCGTAGGAAAAGTATCATTTGAGGACTGGGATTTGTTCACATCATCATTGGGATGGATTTTTTTCTTCTCATCCTTTAAAGAGCCTCCCAAAAGCACGTGGGAACGATATGCTACCACCTCGTTGACATTCATATTGGATTGGGTGCCGGAACCCGTCTGCCATACCACCAATGGGAATTGATCATCCAGCTCCCCTTCCAAAATCTCATCACACACTTTGGCAATAATATCTGCTTTCTCCTGGGGCAAAACCCCCAGTTCCGCATTGGTCAAGGCAGCAGACTTTTTTAATATGGCAAACGCATGGACAATTTCGATCGGCATTTGATTTCTGGCCCCGCCGATTTTAAAATTATTGATGGATCTCTGGGTCTGTGCCCCCCAATATTTGTCAGCTGGTACCTCAACCGGCCCCATCGTGTCATTTTCTATACGATACTCCATTGTTAACAGTTTATAATTAAAACATTAGTAATTAAAGCTCTCAGGGATTCGCCCCCGCTAAATTACTACCTGGTAAGGAAAATACATAAGATGGCCATTGAAATGTTGAAAGCAGGGCGGCTCATTCCCGAACCTTAATATCCATCATCTCATAGAAAACCCGTTGGCTCTGCTTTACTTTTCTTTTGAAGTAAAAAAATGCAAAGAAATAATTCCCGGTTCCCACCAGGACACTCAATGAGGCAAAGAGCCAATCCTGCATGAAAATCAAAAAAAATAAGGTTAACAAAAAGGTGATAACCCCCCAAAAGCCCAGGAAAAATTCTGTACTGGGGAAAAACGAGTAATCTAAAAAAATGATGCAGCCTTTCTCGGTTGGCTCTATTTCTCCTTTTATTAAAGGCAAAAAGCTATCGGCCTTGTTGATTTTCAGGGAAAGCTGAAAACGGCTGCCCTGGATATAGCCATTGAAAAAACTGATCTGATTTTTTTTGATGACCGAGGCATCCATAAAATTAACCTGGTCTGTCACCAAACCCATCCTTCTGGTCACTTCCGTTCTTGACAAAGAAGAAACCAAAATCTCACTGTAAGTCGGCGTTAGCTTGATCATCGTTGAAACCCTTATTTGGTAAATGGTTCAAATTTTTGCAGCTATGCAAGAAATCTCCACATTGACATTTTTAGGCAATCTGCTTACTTCCACAGTTTCCCTCGCCGGCGGGTCTATTTTAAAATATTGTCCATATGCCTCGTTAACAGCCGTAAAATCATCCATGTTCCTGACAAAAATGCTGCATTTGATCACATCCGGAAATCCATATCCCGCTGCCCGAAGGACGGCTTCGATATTTTTCATCACCGCATGGGTTTCTTCGGTGATGTTTTCATTGATAAGCTCCCTGCTTTCTGCGTCTAATGCAATTTGGCCGGATAGGTACAAAACCTTGTTGACTTCCACTGCCTGGCTATAAGGCCCGATGGGTTTGGGTGCTTCTTCGGTAAGAATTATTTTCTTGCTCATTGATTTGTCTTATTTTAAAATGAAAAAATAAATTGAAAAATCTATATTTTCAAATATTCTCCTAAAAAAAGAACAAACCACACATTCCTGCTCACCTTGCCGGCTGATTTACCACCATCTTAAATCCTTCTCCATGCAAGGTAATGATCTGTACGTTTTCGTCAGCTTTTAATAATTTTCGGATTTTACTAAGATATACATCCATACTCCGGGCATTGAAATAACTGTCATCACCCCATATCTGCTTAAGGGCGTGAGAACGGCTTACATTTTTGTTTCTTTCTGCGACCAACAACCGCAACAGCTCGTTTTCCTTGGAGGTCAACTTGTGTTCTCCATCAGGCCCTTCAAGAATCTGCATATCATATTGAAGGGTAAATCCGCCAAATTTGTAGGTTTTAAGGGTTTCAGGTTCACTTTTCGATTGCGTCCTTCTGAGAATAGCGGAGATTCTCAATAGCAACTCCTCCATACTGAAGGGTTTGGTGATGTAATCATCGGCGCCGATCTTCAGCCCTTCTATCACGTCTTCTTTAAGGTTCTTCGCGGTGAGATATATAATAGGGATATTTTCTTCAACTTGCCTGATTTCTTTACCAAGGGTGAAGCCATCTTTTTTTGGCATCATCACATCTAAAATACAAAGCTGAAACTGGCCCTTTCTGAACTTGTTCCAACCTTCCACCCCATCTCTGCACAGGGTAGTGTCATATCCTTTTACGGTCAGGTATTCCTGTAAAATATCACCCAAATTTGGATCATCCTCTACTAAAAGTATCTTGGCTTTGCTCATTGTCTTTTCGGTAAATTGATGGTGAATACACTTCCTCTCCCCAGTTCACTTTCCACAGAGACTGTGCCTTTATGCGCTTCTACCATGGTTTTGACGTAAGAAAGGCCGAGTCCAAACCCCTTCACATCGTGGATATTTCCAGTAGGCACTCTGTAAAATTTATCAAATATTTTCTTTAGGGCATCTTTGCTCATTCCTACCCCGAAATCCTTAATGGCAATGCTGAATTGATTGCCCAGATCCTTGACATATACTTTTATGTTGGGTGCTGCCTTGGAATACTTATTGGCATTATCCAACAAGTTATTAATTATATTGGAGAGATGGAAAAAATCAGCTTCAATTTCCCGGTCACTTATATCAAAATCCGCATCGATGCTACCCCCTCTCTTTTCCACAATCAACCCAAAGTGCTCTTTGGCAGAGGCTATCAATTCAATGATGTTGATTTTCTCAATTTTCAACCTAAAATCCTTCTTATCCAAAGCAGCCGCCTGAAGTACCTGTTCCACTTGTGTACCCAGCCGCTTGTTCTCTTCTTTAATGATGGCAAGATACCTGTTTCTGATGGATTCCTGATTCATTAGATCAGGGTCCTGCAGGGCTTCAATGGCCAAGCTCACCGTAGAAATAGGTGTCTTAAACTCATGGGTCATGTTGTTGATAAAATCATTCTTGATTTCGGATATTTTCTTCTGCCTGATAATGACCTGAATGGCATAAACAAAACAAAAAATAATGATCCCCATGAAAACCAGGGAACTCATTAAAGGCATCCAGATCTGCTGCAACAGATAATTTTTTTTGTTCGGAAAATCAATCACTAAAAAGTTATCTGACCCCACAAGATCACTTGGAAACAGTTCGGCCCGGATGCCGGAATTTTTTAAAGATACTAAATCCGCTATTTCTCCCACACCTATGATACTGTCTCTTTCATCTATTACCGCCAATTCAAACGGTTGATCGATACCTCTTTTATCCAATTGAGATCGGATTTCATTTTTAACCTGTGCGGTATCCATCCTGTTCAATACATATTGTTTGCCTTGTAAAAGTAACTGATGAACCACCACCTCCACCAGCTCTATTTTCAAATTCGCCTGTACTATGGTTTCTGCCACATCCCGGGGCACATTGTATTCCTCCACAATATATGCCTGGCGGGTGGAGGCATACTTCCTTTTATTGAAATACTGATCCTGTTTACTCAAAAATTCCAAATATTTCTCCTTCTCCTGAAGCAGTATGGCCATTTCATCCGGAGTAAATAAAGTGGACGCCACAGATGGCGACATGTGAAAGTATTTTTCTATTTGCCTAAAGCTCTTAGGCTCTCCTTCCTTAGAAGCAATCAGCTTTTGGAACGTCGGTGATATCTGAGGCATTGGCTGGCTAAAAAGTGAATCTACCATGGAAGGCCTGTTAATCGCCACCTGCCTCCTCCTCACCTGCAACTGGATAGGTTCTATGGGCTGAAACAATGCCTGTTGAAAAACAGTATCACCTGCCAGGGAACTTAAAAGAATGTCACTGGCTTCTCCTTTCTCCAACTTGTCAGCCGTTGAGGCCAGGGCCTGATAAACATTCTGTTCAAATCTTTCCTGATTGATCTGCAACACATTGCTTACCCAATAAAACTGAAACCCGACCAAACCCAAAGTGGCCAAAGACATCAGGAAAATGATTATTTTCATATTGGTTTTTGACATATTACAAATTTAAGGCTTCTCCCACAAGCAATCGACGAACTTAACTATTTTTAACAAATGTCCTAACCTACAAGCTTTCAAGGGTATACTTGTTACCTTATGACGGTCTACATCAATAACTCTTTTTTCCGGCTGAAAATTCCTCCCATAGATCCCAGATACGCCGTGCGCCCCCGCACCTGGATTGGACTGGCACCATCCTAACGGCCATTTCATTTTATGTTTGGGCAACGTTTATATATCTTTGCACCTCAAATATTTTCATATGGAAATCAAAGAACAACAATTCCGCATCCAGGGACTGGCCCTTTCCGATCTTGCCCAAAAATATGGCACCCCGCTTTATGTGTATGATGGGGAAAAAATACTTCAACAGGTGGAAAAGCTAAAAACGGCTTTTTCCGAAGTAACCATGAGGATAAAATATGCCACTAAAGCATTGTCCAACATCAATATCCTAAAGCTGATGAAAAAAGCGGGGACCGGTGTGGATGCGGTTTCCATTGAAGAAATCAAACTTTGTATGCATGTGGGGTTTCAGCCCCAGGAAATCATGTACACCCCTAACTGTGTGTCCTTTGAAGAAATAAAAGAAGCGGTGGAATTGGGAGTCATGGTGAATATTGACAACATTCCTATGCTGGAGCATTTTGGCACTGAGTATGGAAATACCGTTCCCTTGTGTGTTCGCCTGAATCCCCATATACTGGCAGGAGGAAACGCAAAAATTTCCGTCGGCCATATCGACAGCAAGTTTGGCATTTCCATACTCCAATTAAAACATGTATTGCGGATAGTGGAAGCTTATAACCTCAATGTGATCGGATTACATGTTCATACCGGTTCCGACATTCTGGACGCAGAGGTATTTCTCAAAGGAGCGGAGATTTTGTTTGATGCAGCCAAGGAATTCAAAGATCTCCGGTTTCTGGATTTTGGAGGAGGATTCAAAGTGGCCTATAAAATCGGGGACATCACCACTGACATCCATGAAATCGGCAAAAAGGTATCCAATGCGTTTAAAACATTCTGTAAAGAGTATGGCAGGGAACTTGAATTGTGGTTTGAACCGGGCAAGTTTCTGGTCAGCGAATGCGGCTACCTCCTGGTAAAAACCAACGTGGTAAAATCCACGCCTGCCACGACATTTGTGGGGGTAGACTCCGGACTTAACCACCTGTTGCGGCCTATGATGTACGACGCCTACCATGATGTGGTGAATATTTCCAAGTTGGATGGGCCTGAGAGGGTCTATACCTTAGTCGGTTACATTTGTGAGACCGATACCATCGCCGCCGACAGAAAGCTTAAGGAGGTAAAAGAAGGTGACATCATCGCCATCAAAAATGCGGGGGCTTACGGATACAGCATGGCCTCCAATTACAATTCCCGACTACGTCCTGCCGAAATCCTGCTTTTCAGAGGGAAGGACTTCCTCATCCGAGAAAGGGAAAGCTTTGAAGACATCCTCAGAAACCAGCCCATGGTGGATCTTGAGTAATCAAATAATGGAGAGCTCAAGGGGGGCGAGCCTAATACCCCAGGGCATGATCGCAAATCCGGAGCTGGAAATAAACCGGCTTTGCGGTCATGGCTTTGCCAAGGTCAACTGTGTTATTTTGATATGAAACCTACTGCATCTGTTGGCCTCAATAAACAGTTGAAAGTGTTTATTTATCTTTCAAAATCCCACCATAAAATTTATACTATAGAGTTGCGCTTGTTTTTTTTTGAAAAAAAATATTTTGTAAATTCAAATATTATTCCATTAATTATGTGCATATACTCCACTCCGAGTATATCATTAATATGTATTTGAAAAACATAAAATAATATTCCTAAAAATAAAACACATATTTGCTCTTGTATAAAACAAAATATTAATAATAAATCCAGTTTGAACCATAGAACAGCGGAAAAACCTGATTGATGTAAACCCTACAATTCCAGGCAGTGGTGGTAAGTTAACATAGTGTATGAAACAACAAATTTTTAAAGCAATAAGATAATGGCGTCCAAAACTAAAGCAATCATGCAAATCCAACTCGATCAAAAGGACACTGATAAAACAGGCGAGGATTTGTTAGAATATGCAGAAACCCTGAGTGAAGCGCTCGGAATGAATACCCGCAGTATACAAAAAGAGATGACATCTGGTGATTTTGGCCATCTGGTGATTACTTTCAACAAGTATTTTGGTGAGTATATAGAATTGCTGGATAATGACAACACCATCATGTCGGGTTCAAAGTAAATACCCACCAAATCCTCATTCCCGGTAGCCTGGACGTATTTCTTGTTATTTTTAATGGTTTGTGGACAAACAGCGGGAGAACAGGCTGATAGAATAAAAAACGCTGCATCATATGGTCATACAAAACCCGCTTCTTCAAAACGCCACGACGCCAACCATCGGGAAAAGACATTTAAAAATAAAGCTATTTAAATCTCAAAAATAAACTGACGATTTTTCGCTTCTTAAACCCGTAAGGCGGATAAAGGTTTCTGACTGGGGTGAAACCTGTTTTTTGATGCAGAACAGCCTTTTGGTTAGAAAAAGCCAGAAAACCATAATATCCATGAGACTTCCCCATACCGCTTTGCCCCACTCCTCCAAAAGGCAGACCGGGATGGCCAAACTGCACCGCACAATCGTTGATTACAGCGGTTCCCGAACTTGTATGTGTCAATACGTAGTCACTGAAAAAATCCTCTTCAGTAAATACATAAATGGCAAGGGGTTTGGGTTTCGAATTTATAAAGGCAATGGCTTCATCAATATCCGAATAGGTAAGAACGGGTAAGAGGGGGCCAAAAATCTCTTCCTGCATCAACTTCAAGTCTGTCCTGATCTCTCGCAGCACCGTGGGCGCCATATAATTTCCTGCCTTGTCCACCTCACCACCCACCACAATTTGTGCGCCCTTGTCCAAAGCCTCGGAAAACATGTCCTGTAGCCTTTCCAGGTGCTGTGGGTTGATAATACGGCCATAATCCTCGTTGTTCGCAGTACCTCTATCTTTTGGATTGAACATTTTCCTTACCTGCACCTTCATCTCCTCAAAAAACCGATCGGCTTCAGTTTCATGTACCAGTACGTAATCAGGTGCTACACAGGTTTGGCCGCAGTTCAAAAACTTTCCCCAGACTACCCTTTCAGCGACTTCACTGATTTTGCAGGCCTTATCAATCAATACAGGGGATTTCCCCCCTAATTCCAGGGTTACAGAAGTCAAATGCTCTGAAGCAGCTTTCATCACTGACTTGCCTACAGCAGGGCTTCCTGTAAAGAATACGTGATCAAATGGTTTGGAGAGGAGAGTCTGTACAACAAGAGGCCCTCCTTCTATCACGGTCACTTCCTCTTCTCTAAATACCTCAGACACCATCCCACCTATGAGCCTCGATGTGCTTGGCGCCATTTCCGAAGGCTTCAGAACCACGGTACAACCGGCTGCAATGGCAGAAACCAACGGACCAATGGCCAGATTGAAGGGATAATTCCACGGCGAGATGATCAAGGCCATCCCTTTGGGTTCCATCTGTATATAAGATTTACTCCCGACGAGGGGCAAATATCCTTTTATTTTATGAACCCCTGCCCATTTGGGGAGCCATTTGACAGCATGACTGATTTCTGAAAGCACCACGTATATTTCGGTCAGGTCTGTTTCCGTAGGCGGCTTTTTCAAATCATCCCAGACTGCTTCCTTAATCTTTTCCCTATTGGATTTTATCCACTCTTTTAACTGTCTGAGACTGTCAAGCCTCTCCTGGACGGTTTTCTGCTTTAAACGCATCGAAGCTGCCTTCTGCTTTCTGAAAACCTCCTCTATAACCGTTGCGTCTATATTTGCTTGCATAATCCAGAGAAATAAAAAGACCTTAATAAAACCCGAATATTAATATCAGAAAAAAATATTGTTATAAAAAATGGAAAAGAGAAATTAAAATACAAATTTTTTAATTAATTGGCTTAATTATAAAAACATTAAATATTTTTTTATAAATGTAGTCTTTTTCGCTAAAAAAATCTTATATTTACCTGATAACAAAACGATTAATGTGAAGATGTACTGGAGTGTAGATGCGATTTTTCAGCAGCAACAGCTGAATGAAAAACTTAAATTAAATTTGATCAAGCATTATATAAAGAATCTCAAAAAAGGGAAAGCAAATGAAAAAAGCGGGGTCAATTGATCCCGCTTTTTTCATTTAGCAACCGAATATTTTTAGAGCCCGATAATTGTCAATCTTTCTTTTTAATCAATTCCTCGGTTAGTTTATTAAGTGCCTTCACCTTATATTCAAAATCACCCTTCAGCGTCTCTCTATACAGATTAATATTTTCCACCATTTCATTGATGTTCTCAGGTACCACTTCTTCAAGCAGTTGCCTCAATCTCTTCGCGGTAGTAGGAGATTTCCCGTTCGTGCTGATGGCAATCTTGACGTTGCCTTTGGTTACAATCCCACCTAGATAAAAATCACAATATTCAGGAGTGTCTGCCACATTAACCAACAGAAACCTTTCTTTGGCATCTTTGTGGATTTCCTTATTTATCTCCTTGTCATTTGTCGCCGCGATGACCAGGTGTTTTTCCTCAAGGTACTTTTTTCTGTAAATATCCTGAACCAACACCAGCCTTTCATTGTGATCTGCCATGCGCTTAACATCTTCAGAGATCTCGGGTGCCAATACGGTGACCCTTGCATTGGGGCTGGATTTTAATAGAAAAGTGAGCTTCTCCAAACCCACCACCCCTGCTCCCACCAAAAGCGTGTTCAGTTGGGATACTTTCAGAAAAACGGGGTACAGTTCATTCATTGCTGTAATCGGATAAACTAGTAGCGAAGGCTATTTGGAAGCAAAAGCCACCTCCTGATAGATTTCCATCAGTTTGGGACTCTCTCTGACCACCTCCCCTACGACTATGACCGCCGGGGAGCCAATACCACCCTCTCTGGCCTTCCACTCAATGTCCGAGATAGTGCCTGCAACCACCCTCTCGCCTTTGGTAGTACCATTTTGTACGATGGCAATGGGTTTTTCTTCCAACCCAAGTTCGCGGTACACCTGAACAATTTCGGGGAGCTTACGGGTCCCCATAAGCAATACCACCGTAGCAGAGGACCGGGCCGCCAGCAATAGGTCCTTTGAAAGTTTCCCCGCTGAAGTGGTTCCCGTAATGGTCCAAAAACTTTCCGAAACCCCGCGCTTGGTAACAGGAATTCCCGCCGAGGCCGGCACGGCCACAGACGAAGAAATCCCCGGAATCACTTCGGTTTTTATTCCAAATTGATGGATATAATCCAGTTCCTCTGCACCCCTTCCAAAAACAAAGGGGTCTCCGCCTTTCAGTCTCACTACATGTCCATGCTTCTGTGCATAATAGACACACAACTGATTGGTTTCTTCCTGTGGGTTCTGCTTACTCCCGCTCCTTTTGCCCACAAATATCCTGAGGGCTTTGGCCGGGGCATGGTTCAGCAACACGGGATCTATCAATGCATCATACAGTACCACATCGGCCTTGTTGAGTGCCAGTATCCCCTTAAGTGTAATCAGTTCCGGATCACCCGGCCCTGCCCCTACCAAAGTAACCTTTGGAATGGTTTTTTCCATCATGCATGCACCTCCTTGGATCTAAACTCACTGATCGCTTCAAACAACCTTTCTGCATCCTTATAATATGTTTTGGCAAAAGCTTCGGTAGGTTCATTCTTCCTTATCCGGTAGATCAATTCCTGAAACGGACTTCCTATATCTATTTTTCCAGACACTATAAACTGTTCCTCAAACTGGCTGATGATATTGGCATAGCTGTTGGTATTGATTCCTTCAGCGGTCAGGATAGCCTTGGCGGCATTGACCATGCTGGCGTAGGAGTGGTAGATACTATCAGCCCATTTTCCTTCGTTCAGGCTATCTTCTGCATTGGCCAGCTTTTCTCTGGCTTCCAGTAACAGTGTAGACACCAGATCAATCACTACACCGGCACATTCACCCACACCAATGGCCTTCACATAGGGCTCATCATTTCCCCAGTCTACAAAATCTTCTTCCACGATATCGTCTGTACTGGCCAAGGGCTTCAAAATTTCATAGAAATACATTTGCCCCTGCCTTTCGTAATATGCAGCATACGTTTCTCCATCAGAAGCGTTTTTGCCATAATCGTCCAGGAGAACTCTTAATGCCTGTGGTCCTCTCTTGCTGGGTATTTTGATTACTTTATCGGAAAACCTTCCTTTTCCGTCTCCAAAACCAGCGCCTCCGAGCAGCACCTGCAGAGCAGGAAGTACCGATTTACCCACTTTCATGGACATTCCCTGGAATCCTATCGAAGCCATGTTGTGCTGGCCACAGGCATTCATACAGCCCGAGATTTTTATTGTCAGGTCTTTGTTCAAAAGGTACTGCGGATATTCGTTCACAACCACCTCTTCCATGACATGGGCTGCACCTGTACTGCTGGCAATACCCAAGTTACAGGTATCTGTCCCAGGGCAAGCGGTAATATCCCCTACAGAATTGTAGCCGTAATCTCCCAATCCGATCTTTTGGAGCTCCTGATAGAAAAAAGGCACCAGTTCTTCTTTAACATCCCGTATAAGAAAATTCTGCCTCAGGGTAAATCGTAATTCGTTGTTGGCATACTTCTTAATCAAATCGGCCAATTTCCTTGCAACCGCCGTGCTGAAATCTCCCAAATGAACTTTTACTCCAACAGAAACATAGCCTTCCTGTTTTTGAGGCATGACGTTGGTCTGTTTCCACCACTTGTAATGTTGACTCGATGGCACCTCTACAGAAGGTATCTGAGGGGTGGGCAGGGTTTTGGCTGCCTCATAAGAAGCGTATTCTATGGGATAGCTTTTAAATGGAACGGCGGTCTTTTCCTCTTCAACTAAACGCAGAAACTCTTCAATGCCAATACTGTTGATCAGAAACTTCATCCTCGCCTTCATCCTTTTCGCACGTTCGCCATGTCTGTCAAACACCCTCACCACGCCTTCTATAAACGGGATCAGCTGATCGGTAGGCAGAAACGCATATACCTCATCGGCATGCCTTGGCTGAGAACCTAAGCCTCCGCCAAGCACCACTTTAAATCCTCTTATTTCCTCTCCGTTTTCTGTTTTCAGCTTGGGAATGAAACCCAGGTCATGAAGGTAAGAAAGCGCAGTATCTTCGTCACTCGATGAAAAACTGATTTTAAACTTCCTTCCCATTTCCTGGCAAATGGGGTTCCTGAGCATGTGTTTGAATGTCGCATCCGCATACGGCGTGACATCAAAAGGTTCATTGGGGTCCACACCGGCGGTCTCAGAAGCAGTGACATTTCTTACGGTATTCCCGCAAGCTTCCCTGATGGTGATGTCGTCCCTGTCCAAATCAGCCCATAGCTCGGGCGTTCTGTCCAGGCTGACATAATGGATCTGAATATCCTGACGTGTGGTAATGTGAAGTTTCCCCGTAGAGTATTTTTCGGAAACGTCACAGATTCTCTTCAACTGCTCAGATGTCACCCTGCCGTAGGGCAATTTGATCCGGATCATCTGCACCCCTTCCTGGCGCTGACCGTATATGCCTCTGGCAAGCCGGAGACTTCTGAACTTCTCCTCATCTATTTTACCGTTGCGGAAAAGGGAGATTTTCTTTTCCAACTCAATTATATCCTTTTCTACTACCGGGTTTTCTATTTCTGTTCTAAAACTTTGCATCGGGTTTGTGAAATTTAATCTATGACAGTAAATAAATTATGGCTCCTGATGAGCAGCTTTCAGTTTTTTTGGATGACGGGGGAAGACTCATGCAGCCCACATTCCTTGTGGGAAGCCTCCCACCACCATCGACCGGCCCTTGGGTCCTCCCCAGGCTCAATGGCCCTGGTACAAGGGGCACAGCCAATACTTATATACCCTTTGTCATGTAATGGGTTATAGGGTATTTTGTTTTCCTTAATATATTCAAGCATGCCGTCCATCGTCCAATCCAATAACGGATTAAACTTAAGAATATGATTGCCTTCGTCCCATTCCAGTTTCTTCATGTTCTTGCGGTTTGGACTTTGTTCGGCCCTCAGGCCGGTTATCCAGATGCTTTTCCCTTCCAACGCCCTTTTCAAAGGCTCAACTTTCCTAATATAGCAGCAGGATTTTCTGTTTTCCACCGATTCGTAAAAACTATTGATCCCTTTTTCCCTGACAAACTTTTCCACGGAATGGGTATTGGGATAATAAGTTTTTATGTCCAAAGAATACTTTATGATTGTCTTGGCCAGCAGGTCATAGGTCTCGTAAAACAAACGTCCGGTATCCAAGGTAAATATCTCAACCGGGAGCTGGTTTTTGGCTATGATCTGGGTGATCACCTGATCTTCCTGCCCCAAAGATGTGGAAAAAACCACTTCCCCGGGGAAAAGATCACACAACAAACCCATCGCTTCCGCAGCACTTAAGTCGTCAATCCTTTTGGACAATTCCTCTATTTGATTTTGCTGAATCATTTTTTATCGAATTTTGGGAATCCTAACTTGATGGAAAAACCAAACCCTGTTGGTTTACCCACCCTTTGCCTTAGGCTTTCAGGGGGTCCAATTACAAAAGTACATAAAACCTACAAAATATATAGAGTTTATGTAAAAAAATTCATTCGTTTTCCAAAATATCTTGTAATGTTTTCATCTCCAATATCTTGAGGGTTTCATCTCTTACCTTAATCATTACTTTGTTCAGCCCACATTTTTCCTGACTTTCGCACTCTTCACAAGGCTCGTAATAATTTAAACTCACACAGGGCAATAAGGCAATAGGTCCGTCCAACAGTCTGATGATTTTGGATAATGGAATTTCTACCGGGTCTTTGATCAGATAATAGCCTCCCCCTTTTCCTTTCTTGCTGCCCAGAAAACCCGCTTTCTTCAACTCCAAAAGTATGTTTTCCAAAAATTTGTGGGAAATACCGTGTTTTTCTGAAATCTCCTGAATTAAAATTGCTCCCTTATCCCTGTTCTTTCCGAGATAAGTAAGCGCATGAAAGGCATATTTTGTTTTTTTGGATAGCATTATCTTACAAAAATATCATTTTTTGCCAGAATTCGGCTGTTTCGTTTGAAATTCAAAGAAATTACGGCGGTTGGATTCCTCAATATAATCATTCCGGCAAAATAAAAAAATTCCCCGGGAATCAGCCCGGGGAATTTTACATCTCTATGAACCTCAGATCATTTCCACACTCCTCTTAACGAAGGCGGTCAGATCCTTTCCTGTCAGCAAGCCCTGGGAAAGCAGGGCCAGATCAAAAGCCTGCTTGGCCAATTTTGCCTGCTCCTCTTCATTTTCTGCTTTGAGGACCTTATCAATAAGGGGATGGTTGCCGTTGATCCCTACTTTGTAGCTATCCGGAAGGGCACCGTAAAACCCCATTCCTCCGCCGGTCTGGGCCATGTCCTTCATTCTTCGCATGAACTCATCCATGGTCACAGTAACCGGAAGTTCCTCAGGACTCATGCCCTCCACTTCCACCTTATAGCTGTCATTGCTGATGGCCTTTTCGAAAATCTCCTTCACTTTTTTGGACTGATCTTCTGACAAAAGGTTAGAATATCCCCCCTCTTTCTGGATCAATTTGTCTACCACATCTGCGTCCACGCGCTTGAGCATGGTTTTTTCAAGTTTGCCCTCCAAATGCTGAATAAAGTGGCTGTCAATTGGCGAATCCATCAGAAGAACATCGTAGTCTTTCTTGTTTGCCGATTGGATGAAACCGTCCTGCTTGTTGGCGTCAGTGGCATACAGATAAACCAGTTGATCCTCCTTGTCCGTTTGAAAAGCCTTTGTCTTTTCCCTGTATTCTTCAAGGGTAAAAAATTCATCCTTGGTATTTTTCAGCAAAGCGAAATCCTTTGCCTTTTCATAGAACTTGTCTTCAGAAATCATCCCATATTTGACAAAAAGACCGATATCGCCCCATTTTCCCTCATAAACTTTCCTGTCTTTTTTATACAGCTCGGCAAGCTTGTCTGCTACTTTTTTGGTGATGTAATTGTTGATTTTCTTCACATTGCTGTCCGCCTGAAGGAAACTTCTCGACACATTCAACGGGATATCAGGGGAATCTATCACTCCATGCAGCAACATCAAGAACTCGGGAACGATGTCTTTTACCTCATCGGTGATGAACACCTGCCTGCTAAAAAGTTTTATTTTGTTTTTCTGAAGCTCGAATTCGTTTTTGATTTTAGGGAAATACAGCACCCCGGTAAGGTTAAAAGGATAATCCACATTTAAATGAATCCAGAACAGAGGATCATCGCTCATGGGGTAAAGTTCCTTATAAAATTTCAGGTAATCCTCATCCTTAAGCTCATTGGGCGATTGTGTCCAAATCGGTCTGGTTTCGTTGATGATATTATCTACTTCAATAGATTTCCATTTTTTCTTGCCCTCTTTATCCTCTCCGTCTTCTACACTTTCTGTTTTCGTTCCGAATTTAATGGGGACGGGGAGGAATTTGCCGTATTTTTCCAGGATGGTCTGAAGCTTCCACTTGTCCAGAAATTCTTCGGATTCGCTGTTGATATACAGGATGACGTCTGTTCCCCGTTCGGTTTTTTCACCGGGGCTGATCTCAAATTCCGTGCTGCCATCACAAATCCAGCGGGCCGGTTCTGCTCCCTCCTGATAGGAGAGGGTGTGGATTTCCACTTTGTCCGCCACCATGAAAGCGGAATAAAAACCCAAACCGAATTTGCCGATGATTTCATTCGCGTCCTTTGCTTCCTTGAATTTCTCCACAAACTCAGTAGCGCCGGAAAAAGCAATCTGGTTGATGTATTTTTTGATTTCTTCCCCTGTCATCCCGATCCCTTTGTCGGAAACGGTGATGGTCTTTTTGTCTTTGTCAAAACTGACTTCTATGGTGATGTCTCCCAATTCCCCTTTGTACTGCCCCAAAGTAGCCAGCCGCTTTACCTTTTGGGTGGCATCCACGGCATTGGAAACAAGTTCACGAAGGAATATCTCATTATCAGAATACAAAAACTTCTTGATAATGGGGAAAATGTTTTCGGTATGAATGGATATGGTACCTTTCTCCTGCATGGTAGTATATGTTTATTAGTAATGAAACAATTTTCGATACTTGATAAGGCCATAAAAACAAGTCCCGTTCCAATTTCAAAACCATGTCAAATTGTCATATGGACCTTTAAAACCATAGATTCGCCAGATTCACACCGATTTAATTTAATTGTCGGAGAGCTTCCGGTCAGTATTCTATGAATAAATCCGTGCTAATCCGTGGTCCCACTTTTTTTAACCACAAATTACCCAGATTCCCACAGATTAAATTCCCCGAGAGCTCCTAATCAGTTTTCCAAAAACAAATCCGCGCCAATCCGTGGTCCCTCCTTTTTTTTCCTTCACACTTCTATTCTCCATCCAAAATCTCATAAATAGGCTGACCGGTAGCACCATTAGGCAGGCGTGTCTTCAGCAAGACAGACAAAGTCGGCGCGATATCGGTGATGGTAGCATAGCGGCTGCTGCTTCCCGGCTTGATCCCCCATCCATAAAACGCGATGGGCACATGCGTGTCATAGGTATATCCTGTGCCATGCGTGGTGCCCCGTACGGAATTGGTGAGCCAGGCAGGCTCCAGCACCAGCAGCACATCCCCTGAAGCCTTGTGGTTAAAGCCCATTTGCAGCAGATTTCTTTTCCCATAAGCATATTCCAGCCTGATCATATCACTGGCCGTGTAGGCTTCTTTGATTCCGTCAAACCTCAGCATAAACGTGGCGATCTCCTTTTGCATTTGCTCCAGGTCAAGGCCCTTTTCCTCTGCCAATGGCCGGTTTAAAAAAATCTGTTCATTGGAATAATTGATGATCCAGTTGCCTTCCCCGTACTGCTCATTGGTAAAGCCCTTAAGTTGTGTCAAAACAAACCGGGTATCCAGACTGCCTGCCGGCACATTTTCTGACTGCATGTACCTGACCACATCAGCCACGCCATGGTCCGCTGTGATAAAAACCAGGTATTCGCCTTCGCCTATTTCCTTGTCCAAGTGGTCAAAAAAGGCCGCCAGTTCCCTGTCAAGTCGCAGGTAATTGTCCTCCACTTCCGCAGAAGACGGTCCAAAACGGTGGCCGATATAATCCGGGGATGAAAAACTTACCGCTAAAAAATCGGTCTCGCCCCTTTTGCCCAGCTGCTCGCCATCTAAAGCTGCATAAGCCATGTCCAATGTAAAAGTATTCCCAAAAGGGGTAGAACTGATAAGGCCAAGCCCGCCGTTATGCTCCATTAAATCAGGCAGGTTGTAAGGAAAGGCTGTCCCTTCCATTCCAATAAAGGGGGCTTCGAACTCATTGTCATCCACTGTGCTTTGGACATAGGTTTCTATGGGAAACAAAGGCTCCCACTTTTGGGAGAGGTATTTTTTAGGAAGTTCTTTTTTGTTGAATTCCACCACCCATTCCGGTAAGGTTTCCTTATAGTAGCTGGAAGTCATAAACTCTCCCGTCCCCCCGTCATACCAGTACGCTTCGCCCAAATGGCCCGCGGGCAATGCGGCCCCCCGGTCTTTGATGGCAATGCCAATGGTTTTTGAACGCTTACCCGTGGCGAACTTCAGTTCGTCGGTGATGGTGGTGGTCAGCATGTTTCTGGGAGATATCTTCCCACTTCTCTCCCTTCCTCCTACCGCCGTCACGGTGCTGTCTTCCGCGCAATAAACCGTTTTGCCCAGCTTTCTCACATACCAGTCATTGGCGACGATGCCGTGGCTGGCCGGGGTGGTACCTGTATAAACGGAAGCATGGCCCGGACCTGTGTAGGTAGGAATATAGTTATAGTGGCCATTGCTCATCATAAAACCCTCGTACATGAATCTCTTGAATCCCCTTTCAGTATACCTGTCATAGAACCTGTAAAAATATTCCTGGCGCATCTGATCCACCACAATGCCGACTACAAGTTTTGGCCTGTCGACTTTTTCCGGAACAGCTGTCTGGGAATAACTCCACTGTGACAAAATCATGCAGCAGCATAAAAGTATTTTTTTCATGAGTTTTTCTATTGTTTTGATTGACGGCAACAAATATAGAGAATCGTAACTAAGTGGGACAACAAAAATAAAGTACTTGGTTTAAAACCTTTCGGTCTTATGATATCTGCAAATTCGAACCATCTACAGGAAAAGATGATGACCCCGGGATTTCATCAAATTCTCAACAAGGTTAATGCGGAACACCGGCGTTTTCTAATCCCTCCTTCTCAGGTCGCCGTCTTTGATGGATTTGATAAACTGCGCCCAGGCAAACGGGTTAAGCAGCGGTAAAGGTCTGGGCCCATAGCGGTCCATGTTCTGCATTGTCTGCTGATTGGTAAAGTGGCGGAAATTCTCATTACCGGAAGCCGGCATCTCCTCAGCCCATCTCAAAAGCAACTGTGGGCTTAGATTCCCTCTATTTAGGGGTATTTCATCATCCATATTCATGGCGAGAATCGCATTTTTAAACTCTTCCTCCGTCGGATAAGGCATCACTTCCACTTCGGCCAGCGCCACTTCATCTTCGATCATGGTAAGAATATAACTTAACTTGTCTTCTTTTATATCCTCTGGGATCTTTAAGGTCTGCCTTTTCAGACCGATAAAGGAAAACACCACGCTGTCGCCGGCCACTACAGGCATAGAAAAATAACCAAAACGGTTACTGCTTGTACCCCGGCCTTTTTTGGGAACATAAATATTTACCCCTGGAATGGCCACGGTACTGTCTGCATTAAGGATAATACCCGAAAGCTGGACGATTTTTCGGTCCCGGTCATCCTGAGCCAAGAGGCCTTCCGGCCATGCAAAAAATGCCAATAACATTATAAATAATATGGTAAACCTTTGCTTCACGACTATCTGCTGTTTCTTATCCTTTTTTCAATAAACGGTCCCGGTAGTTACTTGTTACAGCAAAACCGCATTTGGAAACACGATTATACGCTATTTCCCCGTGATTTTACTAACTTCAACTGATTTTAATTGTTAAAGTTAATTAAATGCGGCTAAAAAACATAAGTTTAAATTATGGCATGAGGGTTTTCAAAGCCCTTTCCGAAGAGGCCCGGGTAAGGATCCTGCATCTGCTGCTGCTCAATAAAGAGCTCTGCATTTCCGATCTGGAACACATTTTGGATTTCACCCAGACAAAAACCAGTCGCCACCTCACTTATTTAAAGAATGCGGGATTATTGGGCAGTAAAAAAGTGGATCAATGGACGTTTTACTACATTCTGGATGAGGCCCAGGAAATCATTAGCCAGATTTTTAAGTTTATCCAAAAAGACACAAACCTGATCCGGGATCAGGAAATTTATCAGATTTTGCATTCAAACAGAGAACTTGCCATCAACAAAATCCAGAACAATCCGTACAGAAAATAAAAAGGTGTTTTGAAAACATACCAACATATTTTCTTTGATCTGGACCATACGCTCTGGGATTACGACCAAAATGTGAAGGAATCCCTGCAGGAGTTGTATGGAAAATATGAGATACAGCAAATGGGAAAGCTGTGCTTTGAGGATTTCTTCGCGGCTTTTCAGAAGATCAATCAGGAATTATGGATTCTTTTTAATCAGGGGGTTTTGGACAAGGACAGTTTAAGAAAAGTCAGGTTCAAAAAAATTTTCAGTCTGGCCAGGATTGACAGTCATCCCATCCCAGCTTCCCTGGAAGAAGAATTTGTCTGCATCACTTCTTCTAAGGCCAAAGTGCTGCCTTATTCTTTCGATGTACTGGCTTATCTCAAGAGAAAATATTGTCTGCATGTCATTACCAATGGCTTCAATGAGAGCCAATATGCGAAGCTCTCCGCTTCCGGCCTCCATGGTTATTTTGACCTGATAGTGACCTCGGAGAGCTCTGGCTATAGGAAGCCGGACAAAAGAATTTTTCAATATGCTTTGGAAAAGCTGAAGGCCAGTCCCTCAGACTGTCTGATGATAGGCGACAACCCTGATTCGGACATACTGGGTGCCCAGAACGCCTCTATAGACCAGATGTATTATAACCCTGGAGATAAGGAAATTACACTTCGGCCTACTTATACCATCCGCTGCCTAAGCGAAATCAAAACCATCCTCTAATTTCAAGTCAAATATGATGTCCGTGCTATCTATTTATGAAACTGCCAGTTTCACGGAATGCCTGATTGTCCTCGAATTCCGAAACAAGTCCCCCGAAACAAATTCGGGTCAGGCTTGGACAAGTTTACGCCGCCTGGCCCGGCTAATACCGGGGAATTAGCACGAAGGATGAGGATAGTTTGGGTGAAGCTATTATTGGGAAAAACGGTTCAACGCCCTAGCCTCCTTCCACGAAATTAGTGTTAATCAGTGGAATTAGTGGATAATAAATTCATTCATCAACCGGAAAATTGATCCTTGATCAACGCTAGTCGCGCAGAATCTTTGAAGCCCATCTTATTTTGTATATTTGTACACAACCTAATTCATCAACGCTAACACCAAACTATTATGTTAAAAGGTTTTTTCAATGTCCCTGACCCCACAAACGAACCCGTCAAAAACTACGCTCCGGGATCACCGGAAAGAGCATCTTTGCAAGCCGCCATTAACGATGCCCGCTCAAAAGTGGTCGACATTCCTATGTTTATAGGAAGCGAAGAGGTAAGAACGGGCAATAAAAAAGAACTCTCTCCTCCCCATGACCACCAGCATCTTCTGGGATATTTTCATGAAGGAGACAGCAGTCATGTGGAGCAGGCCATTAATGCTGCACTGGGGGCAAAGGCCGCATGGGAAAACATGCAATGGGAACAACGAGCCGCTATTTTTCTCAAAGCGGCGGATTTGCTGGCTGGGCCCTACCGGGATAAGATCAACGCCGCCACCATGTTGGGACAATCAAAAAACGTGTATCAGGCAGAAATTGACTCCGCCTGCGAGTTGATAGATTTTTTGCGTTTCAATGTAAAGTTTATGGCCGAAATCTATGCCCAGCAACCTCCTATACATGGCGCCGGTATCTGGAACAGAACCGAGCAGCGGCCATTGGAAGGCTTTGTTATGGCCATTACCCCCTTCAATTTCACGGCCATTGCGGGTAATCTGCCTTCTGCCCCGGCCATGATGGGAAATACCGTGATCTGGAAGCCCGCCCATACCCAGATTTACGCTGCCAATGTAATTATGGAGGTTTTTAGAAAAGCCGGGCTCCCCGACGGGATCATCAACCTCATTTATGTCGACGGCCCCACAGCAGGAGATGTGGTGTTTTCCCATCCCGATTTTGCAGGGCTTCATTTCACCGGGTCCACTGGTGTATTTCAGACCCTTTGGAAAACTATCGGTGCAAACATCTCCCGGTATAAAACCTATCCAAGGATAGTCGGCGAAACGGGGGGCAAGGATTTCGTCATCGCCCACAAGTCTGCTGATGCCAAAGAGCTGGCCACAGCACTTGCCAGAGGGGCTTTCGAATACCAGGGACAGAAATGCAGTGCCGCTTCACGGGCCTATATTCCTTCCAATCTATGGGAGGAGGTCAAAGGATTCTTATTGGCAGACATTGATTCCATGAAAATGGGCGGACCGGAGGATTTTAGCAATTTTATCAATGCGGTCATCGACGAAAAGGCTTTTGACAAAATTACCGGCTATATAGACGAGGCCAAAAACGACTCCAACGTGGAAATCGTAGCCGGAGGGAATTATGATAAATCAACGGGATATTTTATCGCTCCCACTGTCATCCATGTGCAGGATCCCATGTACAAAACAATGGTGGAGGAGATTTTCGGCCCTGTATTGACCCTATATGTTTACCATGCAGAGCATTATGAGGAAGCCCTTGAACTGGTAGACCAAACTTCGCCATATGGGTTGACAGGGGCGGTATTCTCCAGGGATCGTTACGCCATTGAGCTGGCCACCACCAAACTCCGTCATGCGGCGGGTAATTTCTACATCAACGATAAGCCAACCGGTGCCGTGGTGGGGCAACAGCCATTTGGAGGGGCCAGGGCCTCAGGCACCAACGACAAGGCCGGCTCTATGATCAACCTGCTGCGCTGGGTATCTCCACGGACCATCAAAGAAACCTTTGTGAGTCCCAGGGATTACAGATATCCATTTTTGGAAGAATAAATGGGCACGTTGTATTGGTTTTAGCCACCAAAGTTCATCATTAAACGGGGATCAATTTGGGTGGGTTTTTTTACAGTCAAAAAGAAGATGAATATGCGCCCTGATTACTGTTAAAGCTCATTCCCTTACCCCCTGCAATACTATTCTGAAAGTCGTTCCCCTTCCCAGTTCCGAGTAACTGACAAAAATCCGTCCGTTGTGGTATCCTTCGATGATCCTTTTGGCCAATGTAAGTCCCAAACCCCAACCTCTTTGACGGGTGGTATACCCCGGATTGAACACCTTTTTATACATATTTTTCTCCATCCCTTTTCCGGTATCTTCAATATCCACAAAAACAAATTTCTCGCTTTCCTTCACGATACTGATCCTTATGGCTCCTTGCCCTTTCATCGCATCAACGGCGTTTTTACATATGTTTTCTATCACCCATTCAAACAGTGAACGGTTGATCATGGCATATATATTTTCGGCGTGGGTATTAAAATGTATGCTCACTTTACTGGAAAGCCGGGGTCTGAGGTAGTTGATGGCCTCTTCCACTACTTTATATACATTCTCCGGCTTTATTACTGGCGTGCTCCCTATATTACTGAACCTTTCCGTCACCATTTTCAGCTTCTGGATATCCTTGTCAAGTTCCAAAATCACTTCTTTGTTTTCTTCATACACCGGTGAGTTCTTCAGATAGTCTATCCAAGCCATCAGGGAAGCCAAAGGGGTTCCAAGTTGATGGGCCGTCTCTTTGGTCAGCCCGGCCCACAAGCGGTTTTGCTCCGCCACCTTGGACTGGTTAAAAAAAGCATAAGCCAGCAGTCCAAAAACCATGATCACGGATAATTGGACATATGGATAATACTGCAACCTTGTCAATAGATCTGAATTCCGGTAGTAAATGTAAATATCATCAAGCAGCTTGATGGGCTCATACAGGGTTCTCATCATCGAAAGTTCAGCCCTAAGCTGCGCGTTTTTTTCCTCCTCGGTGCTGTTTTTTCGAAATTTGATGTTTTTATATTCTATGGGGTTACCATCTGCATCCGTGGTGATTACAGGTATGGAATTGTTTTCCTGTATGATCACCTGGAATATGAAGGTGAGGTTGTCAGAATTAACAGAGGCATACTCCAATGCTTCGGCATAGAGGTCAATCTGCCTTTTTTCCCTTATCTTCAACTCCTCCACCAAGGTATTGGTGTAATAAATAGATCCCACGCTGATGATCAGCGAAAAAGCAAAAATGGCCCACTTCACTTTGCCTTTATTTTGGTAAAGGTCCAAAGAAGCCAAATCTTGAAATGTGTTTTTCATGTGTAGCGATACTTCCCCCGAACTTAGCTAAGTTCCAAAAGAGAAACAATAAACAGCATCTAATATTGCCCTGTGTGCAGACATTTTCAGGTTACTGGCGATTATTTACCAACTCCCGGCAATTGATTTGCAGGCCCCTTAACTTTCCCTTAGCCACTTCCACAACACTTTGTAGCCTACTTTTGTGCCATGAACCAGGATACCTATTCGATAGATTTTTCCCGCCACCCAGGTAGTAAACAAAAATCCGGACACCAATAACATCACGGAAAGGGCAAGTTGATCCCAGGGAACCCCGAAGCTTATCCGCCCCATCATGGCGACCGGGGAAGTAAAAGGGATGACAGACAACCAATAAGACACCTTACTGTTGGGATCATCCAATACGAAAATAAATAAGCCCATATAGGCGATGAGCAGGGGTATAGTCACCGGAAACATAAATTGCTGCGCATCAGAGGGGGTATCCACTGCCGCTCCAATGGCGGCAAAAAAAGCACCGTACAGCATATATCCCCCCACAAAATAGATTAAAAAGGCCATCACCAACTGGTAAAAATCAATACCTTGGATAAGCTGTAACACCTGGAACAAATCTTCTTTATCCTCTCCCAACACGTAATTCCCCTGGTTAGGCAAATCCATCATTTGCTGCTGCGGCATCTGCAAGCCAAAATAGCCCATCACCAGGGAAGAAACCACACTGATCAACAGGATCCATATCAGAAACTGGGTAAGGCCCACCGCGCCAATACCGATGATTTTTCCCATCATTAGCTGAAACGGTTTCAATGAGGAAACCAATATCTCGATAATTCTGCTGGACTTCTCTTCAATCACTCCCTGCATGATCTGGTTGCCATATACAAATATGAAGGTGTATATTAATATGCCTGCAAGGAAGCCTACCCCATAGTTGACTACCGAATTGGATATCCTCTCATTGCCTTGTTGTCCCACGATGATGGATCTGATATTGACCCTGGTCTGCAGAGAAGCCAATATTTCGGGATCGATCCCTGAAGCAAACAGCTTTTGTTCTTCAATTTTCCCTTTGAGATTGTTTTCCAGGCTAGTCATCATGGTAAGCCCGGGTATTTCTTCCGTATAAAAGGTAATGCCTGTGGGTTTATCCATATTGAGTTTGGGAATATACAAAAAACCATACCTCTTCCCCTTTTGGACAAGTTCCTTGGCGTCATCCCTGTCCAGACCGCCATAAGAAAACATGTACAGGTCATTGCTTTCCAAAAAAAACGTATTGTTGTCATCCACCACCTCGATTATTCTCAGGGAATCCTGCTGAATATCGCTCATGGCTATCCAGAGAAACACACCAAGAATGGTAGGGAAGACCAAAGGTGTAATCAGGGTAGCCAGCAGAAATGACCTCTTCTTTACCCGGGCAAGGTACTCCCTTTTAATTACCAGAAGAACTTTATTCGGCATGGCTTTCGTTGATTTTTTGAATAAAGATTTCCTCAATACTGGGTATGATCTCATGGAAGCCCAGAATTTCCCCATACTGCATCATTTCCTTTAGTAAATCATTGGGCCTTTGTCCGTTGAGAGGAATTTCGAAACTGAGGTGGTCCTCATGCACGGTCACATCTCCCCAGGGGGGGACAAACCGGTCATCATTTGGTATAATCCTTACTTGGAAGAGGTGGGTTTTGGATTGTGCTTTTATTTCCTTTATCGTGCCATCCAGTATCTTTTTGGAGCGGTTGATCATGGCAATATGATCGCAGAGCAGTTCCACAGACTCCATTCTATGCGTTGAAAGGATAATCGTCGTTCCCTTTCTTTTCAGTTCCAGGATTTCATTTTTGATTGTTTCCGCATTGAGGGGGTCAAATCCGGAAAAAGGCTCGTCCAATATAAGGAGGTCGGGTTCATGGATTACAGTAGCAATGAATTGCACTTTTTGGGCCATACCTTTGGACAGGTCCTGTATTTTGTTGTCCTTCCATTCTTCAAGTCCAAGTTTCCCTATCCATAGATCAATCTTTGCTTTTGCTTCTGCTTTTTTCAGCCCTTTTATCTGAGCAAAGTATAGCAACTGGTCTTGGACTTTCATGCCTTTATACAGGCCTCTTTCTTCCGGCAAATAGCCGATATTTCTTACATGCTCCATCCTTAAAGGGACTCCCTTTACCCAAATCGAGCCTGAATCTTTGTCAATAATTTGGTTCACGATCCTGATCAGTGTGGTCTTTCCCGCACCGTTTGGGCCTAATAGCCCGAACACAATCCCTTGTTCCACCTCCAAATCAAAATCCTGAAGGGCCACATGATTGCCGTAAGTTTTGTTCAGCGACCGGATTTTTAAAATTTCCAAGAAACCTAAAATTTTGAATAAATGATTGCCGGAAACGCCTAAAATCTACTGTACATTTCCTATAAATTCCTATTCCAAAGATACTGAACCTACCGAAACATCTATCAAAAAGGTCATAAGATTTTTGGCCTCCTCCCTATATCCCCTGCTCACGTATGTCTTATTTCCCACTTCCTTTAAATGCTTGGGCACCTTGGTCCTGCACATGGCTGTAGATTTTATTTTTACCAGATAAGGGAGGTTTTCGGAAGGAAGCCTGATATTCACCGAGCCAGCCCCCACAATGGTAGAAATTTGGCTCGCCTCCGCCATCATATCAGAAAACGAAAGGTTTACAGATCCATAGTTTACGTCAAATATCAGATTTCTCGCATTTGAATAATGCAAATCCTCTGCATAAATTGAGCCCATATTGATGGTGATCAAGAGGGAGTCCATCATCACGGAGTTGGGGATCTTCTTGGAATACGCCAAAAATACATCCGTAGATGCTGTTTTGATTTTACAGTTGGAAATCGGCAGGTTTGAAAAATCCAGGTTGGCCTTGCCTATTCCAAAATTCAGGTTTAAATTATATAAATAGTTGGCATCCAGGCCAATGTCCCATTTGTGGTCAAAGTCAGCATCCTTGCCGGAAAACAATTTATAAGAAAGGTTTCTTCCTAAACTCTCGGATTCAACATTTTTATGCTCAAGATGGGCATTAAGGACACCATCAGTCAAATCATGACTGAAAGCAGGAAGGATGTTAACTTTCCCAAGCTCTGCACGGGCCCTCAAGGGAATACCCAGGTAATCCCTTTGTAGGGATGAAACCCCCTTGTAACAGAAAAAATCAAAATTGACCAGGTTGACGCCGTTTTTTTCATTTACTTCAAACTGTCTGACAATCTGGGCCTGCGCAAATCCTATCAGTCCCGTAACCAGATAGAAAACTAGAATAAATCCCTTAAACATACGGAATAAATACGTCCCCCTTCCCAAAAGGTTGTTATTTGAAGCAAATAAGCCCCGGAAATTCCCGAGGCCCTTTTTGATTGGAAAAACTTCATTAGAATTCATTAGAAGAACTCTTTCACTTTGTCAAAGATACTTTTTTCGGATTTTCCCGGATTAGGTCTGAAATTCTCCGAATCCCTCAATGATTCCAGTTTTTCTCTTTCTTCTTTGGTAACCTGCTTGGGTGTCCATACATTGACATGAATGAGCTGGTCACCTCTTCCGTAACCGTTGAGTTCTTTGATCCCCTTTCCTTTCAGCCTAAGTATTTTGCCGCTCTGGGTGCCGGGTTCAAGTTTAATCTTCACTTTCCCATCGATGGTGGGCACCTCAAGGGTGGTGCCAAGTGCCACATCCACAAAACTCACGTAAAGATCATATACCACATTGTTCCCGTCCCTGACCAGTACTTCATCTTCTATTTCCTCAATCAGAATCAACAAGTCTCCGGGGATACCACCGGGAATCTCATTTCCTTTACCAGACAGGCTTAGCTGCATACCGTCAGCCACTCCGCCAGGGATATTGATGGGAATGATTTCCTCTTTCACAACCAGTCCCTTATCATCTGCTTCAGCAGGTTTTTTGTCGACAATCTGGCCACTGCCCCCGCAAACCGGGCAAGTACTGGCAGACACCATCTGACCCAACATGGTATTTACCACTTTTTTCACCTGCCCACTACCCTGGCAGGTAAGACAGTCTTTGAACGTCACCCCCTCGGCCACTACATGGCGTTTGACCCTGATTTTTTTCTCCACGCCGTTGGCCAGCTCTTTCAGGTTCAGCTTTAACTTTACCCGTAAGTTGGTGCCTTTTTTAGCTCTTCTGGAACTCCTGCTGCCTCCGAAAAAGGACTCAAAACCGCTGCCTCCAAAAATATCGCCGAACTGAGAGAAGATATCATCCATGTTCATTCCGCCTCCAAAGCCTCCGTTACCACCGAGGCCTTGGTGTCCGAATTGATCATACCGCTGTCTTTTCTCGGCGTTGCTCAATACCTCATAGGCTTCAGCAGCTTCTTTGAATTTCTCCTCTGCTGTGGCATCTCCCGGGTTTTTGTCCGGGTGGTACTTGATGGCCATTTTCCTATATGCTTTCTTAATCTCCTCCGCACTGGCATTTTTTGAAACCCCGAGAACTTCGTAATAATCTCTTTTTCCCATAAAATTTTAATTTCCTATTACCACTTTTGCGTAGCGAACCACCTTGTCCCCCAAAGTGTACCCCTTTTCCACTACGTCAACAATTTTCCCCTTTAGCTCTTCACTTGGGGCTGGGATCTGGGTAATGGCTTCATGATATTCAGCATCAAACTCTTTTCCCACCAAACCATCCATGGGCTCAAGTCCTTTCGATGCCAAAATTTTCACCATTTTATTATAGATAAGCCTGCTTCCTTCGCTGGCTTTGTTGTCTTCCGCACCATCCCCCTCAGCTTTGAAGGCACGTTCAAAATCATCCAATACCGGAAGAAGCTCCTTAAGCACGTCTTCGGAAGCTGTTTTGATCAAATCCAGCCGCTCCTTCGCTGTCCTTCTCCGGTAATTCTCAAATTCAGAATACAGCCTGACATATTTATCTTTCAATTCTTCGTTTTCTTTTGCCAATTTGTCTTCATCGTCCTCCTCTGATTCGGAAGTATTGTCACCACCCGACACATCCCCGGAGGCCATTTGCGCCTCTTCTTTCGGATTTTCGACTGTTTCTGTGTTATTTACCTCTTCTTCTTTTTCCAATTTATCTTTCTCCTCCATTATTTTATTGTGTTTTAAAAATCTCTATACATTAATCAATTAACCTGCCACACTGGATCAGTATGACATTCTGGCATTATTCCTGTAAAGCTTTCCAAATCATATCCTTCAATTCGTTGAGATGGTAACCGGTAACGGAAGAAATGAACAGAAAGGGCAGATCTTTAGGTATTTCTGTTTTCAACTCATCCATAAGTTCCTCGTCCAACATATCGGATTTTGAAACCGCAAGCAGCCTTTTCTTATCCAGAAGCTCAGGGTTGTATTTTTTCAGTTCATTTAACAGAATACGGTATTGGTTGCCAATGTGTTCAGCATCCGCTGGAATGAGGAAAAGTAATATGGAATTTCGTTCTATGTGCCTCAGAAACCTGAGCCCCAACCCCCTGCCTTCTGCCGCACCTTCAATGATACCGGGAATATCCGCCATCACAAATGAACGGTCATCTCTATAAGAAACCACACCGAGATGCGGCACGAGCGTGGTAAAGGGATAATGGCCGATTTCGGGTCTGGCGGCCGAGATACTTGACAACAGCGTGGATTTTCCCGCATTGGGAAAACCTACCAATCCTACATCTGCCAGTAGCTTCAGTTCCAGGATTATCCATTCCTCAATCCCTTCTCCGCCGGGTTGGGCATAACGCGGAGCTTGGTTGGTTGCAGTTTTGAAATGGTCGTTGCCCAAACCTCCCCTGCCTCCCTGCGTCAGAATATATTCCTGTCCGTTTTCTGTGATCTCACACCTGACTTGTCCCGTTTCAGCCTCTCTGGCAACGGTGCCGATAGGCACCTCAAGGATGACGTCCTGTCCATTGGCCCCTTTTCTCTTTCCTCCCTCCCCACCTTTTCCACTCTCGGCAATGACATGTTTTTTGTATTTTAGATGGAGCAAGGTCCAAAGCTGGGCATTCCCCTTTAATATAATATGGCCGCCTCTTCCCCCATCCCCTCCGTCAGGCCCCCCTTTGGGAACATGTTTCTCGCGGCGGAAATGGGCAGACCCCGCTCCCCCCGCTCCTGACCGGGAGCAAAACTTCACATAATCTATAAAATTTGATTCCGACACGCTGTTGGTGTTTTAAGATGAAGTCCCTTCAACAGAAAATCGTTTCTCACTGAACAACCGTAAAGTAAAGAAGCTGATTTCCCCAGGGTAATTTAACCATACATGGCTTTGTATTCTCCGGCGATACATCCGTTTTTTGGTACAAGCCCTTATTTTCCCGCATATGCTACAAACGAAATTGGCTAAGCATCAACAGCCTAGCCAATTTCAAAAGTGAATGCAAATTTAAGATTTATTTTTTAGGATCAATAATTATCTATCACCTTACATATCTTTGAAAATATTTCATCGATCCCGCCTACACCATGAATTTGTGAAAGTTTGCCCTGTTTCTCGTAGTAGTTGGCTACAGGAAGGGTTTCGTCCCGGTACACTTTTATTCTGTTATTGATCTTGTCATCAACCTGGTCATCCACCCTTCCCGATGTTTTTCCCCTTTCCTTGATCCTTTTTTTAAGCTCTTCTTCAGGCACTTCCAAGGCGATCATGCCGGAAATGTCCATTCCCTTATTCTCTAAAAGTCTATCCAGCGCTTCTGCCTGTGCCACCGTTCTGGGAAATCCGTCAAATATAAATCCCTGAGGGTCCTTGGTATCGTTTATCTTGTCATCCACCATCCCAATCACCACCTCGTCAGGCACAAGGTTACCTTCGTCCATATATTTTTGGGCAAGCTTGCCCAGTTCCGTGCCTTCTCCCAGATGCTTCCTGAACAAATCTCCCGTTGAAATATGGTCTATTTTATATTTAGCAATCAGTTTTTCACTTTGAGTTCCCTTTCCGGCGCCAGGAGGGCCAAATAAAACGATGTTAAGCATATCAGTAATATTTTATCTATATAATAAATTAAAATTTAGCTCTTCAATTGATAAATGTGATTAAGATTCCTCCCCAAGCCGTCATAATCCAGTCCATACCCTACAACAAAAGCATCGGGTATCTCAAACCCCAGGTATTTGATCTTTATCTGTTGTTCTAAGGAAGCGGGTTTCAGCAACAAGCTGGCTATTTCTACACTGGCAGGCTCCTGCTCTTGCACCATTTCCAAAATATATGCCATACTCTTCCCTGTATCCACAATATCTTCTACAATGATGACATCCCTGCCTTTTAATACCCTATCCAGACCGACCAATTTCTTAATTTCCCCGCTTGATCTGGTGGCTTGGTAAGATGATATTTTAATAAATGAAACCTCGATGGGAATGTTAATGGATTTAGCAAGGTCAGAGATGAACATAAAGCTTCCGTTCAATACAGCCAGCAGCAGGGGTTCTTTGCCCCTATAGTCCCTTTCAATGTTTTTTGCCAGTAGGGACACCCTTTCAAGCACCTTGCTTTCATGAATATAAGGCTCGAAACGCCTATCTTTTATTTTCACCATACCTGCAATAAAAAACGAAAGACCAGGCCTGGGGGCCGATTTTTAATCCGAAGAAAAGACATTTTCCTTTTCATTACAAATTGCACATTAAATATTGATACATTTTTATCATACATTCAAGATCAAAATAAGCCACTTTTTCCCGATGGGAATGTGCATTCTCCTCAGGTGCGCCTATAAAACACCAGTCCATGGGGTAGGGGCTGAGTTGTATTTCCCGGCCATCACTGCTGCCATGCGCCTCCACCTCCAACTGATACGGTATGCCGCTTTTGTCCGCCAATTCCAATATCCTGTTCAGGTATACCTTCCTGGGGATATACCTGTCCCTCATTGACACCACGACCCCCTTGTTAAAACCGACACCATCAGTGACCCAGGTTACATCAGAAATCAAAGCCTGCCTGATTCCCCAATTTTCATAAATAAATTTAATCAGAAAAGGCATTGCCCCTCCCCCATGTTCCTCGTAGGTTGAAAACACAATAATTCCATCTTCCAAGGTCTCGCATAATTTCAATAGATTATATACACCAATACGATTATCCAAATAGGCGGCCTCTATAAAGCCGTCATCTTCGTAAATATGTTGTTCAAAAGAAAGGGATGTACCTCTTTGAATAGCCCTGGGAAAATCATGAAATATATTACCATCTCTCAATTCCGCCTTACACCGAATAATCCCTTGTGCATCTTCCCCTATCAAAAAGGCAGACTCATCCAGTTCAGGACCTCCCACGGGCACTAATTGGTTCTCGTACCTTACCGTAAAACCTACCGTATCCATATGGGCAAAGGCAACAGTTCTGGGCTTTCCGAATACCAAAACTATATTTTCATGAAATTTCTCTCCAAAATATAGTTTGGGCGTAACTTTCCATGAAGAACTACGTTGTAGAACGTATTCAACAAGGAAACGGCATATTTTGGCTTCATCACCAGAAACCCCTTGTATACTTAAAATTTCTTTTAATAAAATATCCATTGGCATAGTTTATGTAAAAATATTTTATAAATTTCGGCTCAGAAAACGTTTTTATGGAAAGTATTCGCTAAGATGTTTAAAGTTCTCGTAAAAAAATATACATTTGTACTGTAAACTGATAAATGAAAATCAATTAGGAATCAAAATCAATTAAACACTGAAATGTTGTAAAAATTTTTTATCATGAAAAAATTAATACTATCGACACTAATGGTTGGTGCTTTAGCAGTAGGTGCTAATGCTCAAGACGACGACTTCAACAAATGGTCAATCGACATCAATGGAGGATTTAATAAACCAATGGCTCCTTTAACCGTTGGGTATTTATCTCCTTCCTTAAATTTAGGACATGCTGATCTAGGGGTCAGATACATGTTCAATGAAAAATTTGGTGCAAAACTTGATTATGGTTTTGGAAGGTTTGTAAACGCAAGTAGTACTGACGACTACGCTACATTTCAAACCAATTATTACAGGGTAAATCTCCAGGGTGTTGCCAACTTAGGTAGGATAATGAACTGGGAAACCTTTAGCCAACGTGTTAACCTGTTGGGTCACTTTGGAGCGGGTATTGGAGCCATTACTCCTAAAGAAAACCAGTTCGCCGATGACACCGATATGGTATACAATTTTATAACCGGCTTTACAGGACAATTTAAAATAAGCGAGAGAGTAGCCCTTAACGGTGACGTAAGTACCATCATCAATGGCAGACAGTCTACCAACTTTGATGGGGCCGGTGATGTTCCTTTGGAGGATATTCACGGTGCCAATGCGGTTTGGTGGACAGGTACCCTTGGACTTTCTTTCTACCTTGGAAGCGGATCTACCCATGCTGACTGGTATATCAGGGAGAGCAAATATGCCACTAAGGAAGAATTGGCTACCCAAATCGGTGAAATCAGAGACATGTTGAAAGACTCCGATGGTGACGGTGTTCCGGATTATCTGGATAAAGAGCCTAATACTCCTGCCGGAGCAAGAGTTGACTCTCATGGTAGAACCCTGGATTCTGATGGTGATGGTATTCCTGACCACCTTGACAAGTGTCCTTTCGTTCCCGGACCAGCTTCATTGGACGGATGCCCGCCAGAAGATACTGTTGAAGAAGTTGACTACCTGAGAAAAGCAATCAACGATGGTTATGTAAATGTTTACTTCGCATTTGACAGTGCCAGACCACTTGGATACTCCGCCTCTGCTGCCAATTACGTCGCCAACTTCATGAAGAGAAACCCAGGGGTTCAAGTTGAACTGAAAGGTTATGCCGACGAAATCGGTCCAGAAGACTACAACATGAAGTTGTCAGAAAGAAGAGCCAAGTCCGTGTATGATATTCTGATTGCAGCTGGTATCGATGCTTCCAGACTGACCTACAAAGGTTATGGTGAAGACACCAGTGTGGACAGAAGATCTTCTGAAGCCCGTCAGCTTGCAAGAAGAGTTAGCTTTGAAGTGAAATAATTCTCATTAAATAAATAATTTAAAACCCGGTCTTAAAAGATCGGGTTTTTTTATTTTAATTTGTCGATTATGTTTATCCTAAACCAACAAAACTCCATCGCCAACCATTTTTTGGCTGAACTACGGGATATTCACCGTCAAAAAGACAGGCTTAGGTTCAGGAAAAACCTAGAACGGCTAGGGGAAATAATGGCCTACGAAATTTCCCGGGAACTTGAATATCAGCCATCTTCTATCGAGAGTCCTTTTCAGAAAGTAGAAGTCAGCCTCATTACCCAGCAGCCAGTTATCATTACGGTGATGCGGGCATCCATTCCGTTCTATCAGGGGGTGTTGAATTTTTTTGATGGAGCAGACAGCGGTTTTGTCGGAGCCTTCAGAAAAGAGCTTGAAAACAAGGAGGCGCCTGTTGAAATTGATCTAAAATATATCGCCGCGCCGTCGATAAACAACAGATATGTAATCATTGTAGACCCCATGCTGGCAACGGGAAAATCATTTGTACAAAGTATAAACAACCTCTTATCCAACAACGGTACGCCAACGGAAATCCATATTGCCTCCGTGATAGCTACGCCAGAGGGTATCGATCATATCCGACAAAACCTTAAGGTTCCTCACAGGTTTTGGACCTGTGCGCTGGATGAGGAACTCAATGCCCACTCCTATATCATTCCGGGCTTGGGTGATGCCGGAGATCTTGCCTTTGGTCCAAAACTTTAAAACTTCGTGAGTTATGACCTATCTTTTGCTATTGCTAGGGCTATTGGTCCTCTTACTGGGAGGTAAATTTCTGGTTGACGGGGCATCTGCTATCGCCGCCAGAATGGGGTTAAGTCCCGGCTTGATTGGTCTTACTGTTGTGGCGTTTGGTACTTCTGCCCCTGAATTGCTGGTATGTATCACTGCTGCATTGAAAGGTGCCAATGATATTACCATGGGAAATGTCGTTGGAAGCAACATTTCCAATATCACATTGGTATTGGGTCTGAGCGCTTTGGTATATCCTATTTTCCTATCCAGGTCCACCCTAAAATTGGATTATCCCTTTACCCTGATCAGTTCTGTTCTGTTCTTTTTGATGGCATTTAATGGAAAAATCAGTCTTTTCGAGGGCCTGGTTTTGCTGTTTTTTTTGATTTTGCTGAATTGGTACTTTTTCAAGAAAATAGAACGCGTGGAGTTTTCTGAAGATGATGCGTTGATTCTGAAAAAAAAATCAAAGTGGCTGTCCCTTCTCATGATCATCATGGGTGCTTCCGGGCTTTATTTGGGATCGGAATTGTTCGTGGAAAACGGCAGTCTCATCGCTCAAACTTGGGGAATAAGTGAAAGGGTTATCGGTATCACGGTTATTGCCGTTGGAACCAGCCTTCCCGAATTGGCTACCTCCATTCTCGCAGCCGTAAAAAAGGAAACGGACCTTGCTCTAGGGAACATATTGGGAAGCAACATCATGAATGTACTTTCCATAGTCGGATTAACCGCCGTGATCAAACCTATTCAGGTGGCACCGGAATTTATCTATGGGGATTTTTTATGGATGCTGGGCTTCACCCTCATCCTCTTGCCAATAATGAGAATTAATCTAACCATTTCAAGAATCAATGGAGCACTTTTGTTGTTGCTGTATTTGGTATACCTTTATGTCCTGATTGTATGATTGAATACCTGGCAACTTTCTTCGGAATCTATATTCTTTGCCTGTTCAAATTTATTGCAGGTCCTTTGCTGGGAACTGCGGCAGGTTACAGCATTATAGAAATCGAACTGGTCACAGTTTCGGGGATGATGACTTCTGTCATTGCCTTTACTTACCTGGGTGAATGGATAAGAAAAACATGGACCATTAAAATCAAAAAAAAACAAAAAAGGTTTACCCGACGCACCCGAAACATCATTAAAATATGGCAAAAGTTCGGGGTATGGGGGATAGCCACACTTACTCCTTTGATTTTTACACCTATCGGGGGAACTATTATCTTATCATCCTTTGGCATTGACAAGAAAAAAATCATCTTCAGCATGGCCCTAAGCGGTATGTTTTGGGCGCTTTTTTTTGGGCTTACCATTCACCAAATTGTTGATCTCCCTTTGTTCAAACATGTCTGGGGATAAAAAAGCCCGGCAAAGAACCGGGCTTTTCCTGAACAAAAAAATGGGCATCTATTTTCCTTACTGTACGGAGACTATTTCCGCTTCAAAAAATATAGGTGTAAAGGGTTTCACCAAGTCAATCTGCTCTCCCTTATCCACCAAATCCTTTCGAATTACCTTGGGCACTATTTGAATGGATCCGTCATAGGAAGCAAAAGAGGTGGCAATCACTTCTATCTTTTCATCAGGATATACCCCATTCAAGCTTTTATTCAAAAATTCAAGAGGTGAGTTTCCAACAGAGACTGTAGGCCTGGTAGCGGTGGTTGACTCAAATGTGACTGCGGAAGCTCCGAGCTCATAAAGCTTAAAATTAAAGGACACATTGCTTCCTGTTTTAGAAAGGCTTTTGCTATCGTCCCCGGCTGCAACTGTCCGGGCATAGATTCCCGTATCTATCAGTTCAAAGCCTTCCAACTCGTTTTCCTCAATATATTGCTGAATCATTTCTTCCTCCCGCGCCCTGAGCTCGCTCTCTGAATATTTTTTGACATATTTTACCTTGATTACCAAATTAGATGCGGCAAGAATCAACTGCTGGTAGCTATAATTCCCAAAGGCCAAATAAGACGGTGAATAAACCATCAACTCCTCCCCTTCACGGGCCAAAAGGGCAGCATGTCCCAACACGATGGGCCATATCCCTTCATTACTTATTTTAAAAATAACAGGTTCTTTTGACTCATCCAGATGGGAATCAATCAGATGCCCATCTATGGTTTTTATCTCATAATAAATGCCCACATGGTCGCCGTTTACAAACTGGGGTCCACCAGGTTCCTCATTGATTTTTCGGTAATAAAATCCCTGCTGGGTTTTTGTAGCATCAATGTTGTTGCTATTGATGTAATTCTCCATAATGGCGTTATCACGCTCTATGGCCCTTTCAAGTTCCGATTCTGTTTCCTTCAAACAAGCGGTCATCAACAGAATCAGACCTAAACTTAAAGCATATTTACTCATTGTAATCATTATATTGAAGTATGGTTTGTTTTCATTTTTTAAGGTTAAAGTTCATTCGAAGGTTTAATCCCCCGATAGAAAACTGCTGGTTGACAAAAGTAAGATTCCCAAGCGGCAATTTATAAAACGGCTCGAATGAAATAAACAGCTCATTATTGAGTTTATACTCATACCCGAAAGAAAGGTTTAGCATCCCTGCCAAATCCGCGGAATTTTCTCCCGACTGCGGTGTAACCACGTTGCTGAATTCCTGAACTGACTGGGCGAATTCCAGACCACCGGCAGCCGTATTGGTTCTAAACAAAGAATTGGTCTGGACCGTCTCCACTGTTTTTTGGTCCAGGTAAACCATGCTGGACAGGCCTGTGATCAGGTAAAGCCCGGTTTTATCTTTCTCCAATACTTTATACTTAAGATTCACGGGTATGTCCAAACTGGCAAAATTCAACTCGTAACTGGAAGCGATGAAATTGCTGTTGGTCATGGCATCGGCCATCAATGTAGTCCTTACCTGTTGGATGTTCTGGGGATTGAGGTTTTGCCTTGCATAAGCTATCCCCACGTCCAGCTTGAGTTTTCTGGAAAGTGAAAATTCTGACATAATCCCGGCTCCAAGGTTCATGCCGGATACCGGATTGGAGTTGGCCTGAGGGGAAACCATCAGGCCCAGTTTTAAAGACTCCGACCGGCTTTCATTCTCACTTCCTGAAAAAACATCTGCCTGATTTTCCGCCTTCCACTGGTCAATCACCGACTGCGCTTCCGTCTCTTCCATAGAAGAACTTCCTTCTTTCCTTTCCAGCAACCCTGCCTCTGATTGTTCCTTCGTATCATCTGTAAGTGCTAAAAGATCCTGCTCTGATTCCTGCGCTATTTTTTCTATTGAAGCATCCAAGGAAGCCATATCTACGACCGAAGGTGTGTCCCCGGTTTCCGCGACCGGTACACCATCAGCCACCCGCGAGAGAGCCCCGGTTATTTCCTCCACATCACTGCTTGGTTTATCCACAGGGGATACTGCCGCCACATTCCGTTCCCCTTCAACCCTTTGTCCCGAATCGTTTTGAATCTCTTTGGATTTTTCAAAGGAATCCCTTTCTGCTTCCGTAATCGTGGGGGTTTTCTCCAGGGATAGGGAATCTGAAAGTGATCTCAAGTGATTTTCAATGTCGTCCTGTTTTGGGAAATATACCAAAACCAATAGGAGGCTGGCGGCAATGCCAGCAGTCACAAACGGCCAAAAAGCCACCCATCCCTTTCTCTTAGGCTTAAAATAAGCCTTGGAAAGCTTTTCCCATTCCCTGGGATCAAACGGCTCCTCATGATGATCGAAGGAGCTTTTGATTTTCTCCACCAGCCTTTTATCGAACTGCTCCTTCATTTCTTATATGGTTTAACGCTATCACTTTCTCCCTCAATTTTTCTTTGGCTCTGGCCAAATAAGTTCTACAAGTACTGGATGGTATACCCAGTCTTTCACTGATTTCATCGTGCTTATAGCCTTCAATCTCATACATGTTGAAAATTATTCTCAGTACTTCCGGAAGTTGTCCCAAAAGGTACAGAATGTCTTTTTGGGACAATTCATCAATCACATTGGGATCATACGTTTCCGCAGTTGCCTTCTCAATATCCAATGTGGAATTGTATTTGAAGTTTTTTCTATAATAGTCCACCGAAGTATTGATAAGAATTTTCCTGAACCATCCTTTAAAAGAATTTCCTACTGAAAATTGCTCTATATTATCAAACACTTTCATGAAGCTGTCGTTTACAATTTCACATGCCTCTTCCCTGTTTCCGGAGTACCTTAGGGCAATACTCATAGCATAGCCATAAAAGTGCTTATAAAGCCTTTCTAACGATCTCGGATCCCCATTTTTGGCTTCTTGTATAAGGTCTGTCTCCAAAAGCGTTTATTTGTTATATCGCAGGTGTATTACAATGACGCATCCAATCAGGAAAACGCTACAAAAAAATCAAAGAATTTTCTGTCTATCAAAAATTAAAGTTTACGGTCTGTTTTATATCAGGATGAAGGCTCAACGCCACAGGACAAGTTTTCGCCGCATTTTTTAATTTTTGAAGTAATTTATCATCTTTTATAGGTTTCTCCCAATTCATGTCAACAATGATCTCCTGAATTTTCCGAGGATTGGCCTGCATTACTTTGGTTATTTCCCAGGCAAGCCCTTCCAGGTGTAACCCTTCGCGTTCCGCTATTATTCCCATGATGGTCACCATGCAGCTCCCCAAAGCCCCGGCCACCAGATCTGTCGGAGAAAAAGCCTCACCCTTTCCGTTGTTGTCCACAGGGGCATCGGTGATGATCTGCTCACCCGACTGCAGGTGTTCGGCCCTGGTTCTAAGATTTCCCTGGTAACTGCTTTTGATAGTTGGCATAATCTGATTATTTTTAATTCACAATCCAAACAATGGTACAAATTTAGCGTTAAATTCATGATCATGTATGGCCACTGAAATGAAATATCCTGTCTTACTGCTTTTTCTTTGCTGTTTGAATTCATTCGCGTTTGCCCAGAGGGAAGACGCCGGTGATTATGATTATGATAAGGAAGTATTGTTTGGCATTAACAAAAACACAAACGGCGGGCTGATCGGCGGGATAAACCTGAAAATCGGATCAAGGATCGACGACAATCTTTTTCAATTTTTCGCCTTGGAACTGGCGAATGTAAAAAACCCCAAAGAGGTAAGGTACAACACAGTGCTGGGCAACAGCTATATTTTCGGAAAATCCAACTACCTCTATGTCATCCGGCCGCAATACGGCAGAGAAGTGCTGCTCTTTAAAAAAGCTCCCCATCAGGGGGTACAGATTTCCGCCCTGGGAGCCATAGGTCCGACTTTGGGATTGATTTCCCCTTATTTTATCGAATATTCACTGAGCAGAACAGAGACCATCCGGCAACAATACGACCCGTCCATCCACCAGAGCCGTTTCAACGTACTCGGTCCCGGAAGGCTCTTTGAAGGCATAGGGGATTCTGAAATTGCCTTTGGAGGCCATGCCAAAGCAGCCATGTCCTTTGAATTTGGCTTTTTCAAATCCAATGTAACCGGCGTGGAACTCGGTTACCTCCTTGAAGGTTTTAATAAGGAAATCCCTTTGATGCCTACCACAGAGAACAGGCAGATATTTCAGTCTGTTTATTTCACCTTGTTCTATGGGTTCAGAAGGTAGGTCACTTCAAGGTTTTGGGGATAGCCCAAGAATAATTAATTTTGTGCTCATCTAAAGTATCGCCATGATAGAATTACCTGTTATTTCCGAAGAAAGCACCAAAAGAAAAAAACCCAATTGGTTAAGGGTAAAGCTCCCTGTCGGAAAAGAATATGCGAAAGTCCGGAAATTGGTTGACGAACATAAACTGCATACCATCTGTGAAAGCGGCAATTGTCCCAATATGGGAGAATGCTGGGGAGCAGGTACCGCTACTTTTATGATACTGGGCAACGTCTGTACCAGATCCTGCTCTTTCTGTGCGGTAGCCACCGGCAGACCGCCCGAATATGATGCCGATGAGCCCAGAAGGGTAGCGGAGGCCATTCACCTGATGGGGGTCAAACATGCTGTCATCACTTCTGTCAACAGAGACGAACTTAAAGACAGGGGAGCCGAAATATGGTATCAGACGGTGGTGGAAACTAAAAGGCTTTCACCTTCCACAACCATTGAAACGCTTATTCCTGACGTAAAAGGGAATTGGGATGCCTTATACCGGATGATAAGTGCGGGACAGGAAGTGGTCTCCCACAACATGGAAACTGTAGAGCGTCTTTACAGAAGGGTAAGGCCCCAAGCCAAATACGTACGATCTCTGGAACAGATTAAATTGACAAAAGAATACGGGAAACGTACCAAAACCGGAATCATGCTGGGTTTGGGAGAGAAAGAAGACGAAGTACACAAAGCCATGGACGACCTGGTAGCGCATGGATGTGACATTCTCACTTTGGGCCAATATCTCCAGCCCACTAAGATGCACATTGAAGTTGCCGCATTCATCCACCCCGACCAGTTTGACGCTTATAGGGAGGAAGGATTGAAGAGAGGATTAAAATATGTGGAATCAGGACCGCTGGTAAGATCCTCCTATCATGCGGAAAAACATGTCAACGTCTGACGGCAGCATCATATTTTTAAGCAGTGGCAATTGTCACTGCTTTTTTTCTGCCCATTTTATACTTCAAAAATAAATAACCGTTTATTTTTTGTAATTTAATGGATATATTTTAAGCTTAATTGTTATCAAAACAAATTGAAAATGGGTACTGTAAAAATACTGTTGCCATCTTTTATGATTATGATCATTCTTCTTTTCAGCTGTTCGCCGAAAACCGCTTCCCAGTTAAGTAAATCAGAACAACGGCAATGGGAGCAACAAAAAAAAGAGATGAGCGCAGAACAGTTTAAGACTGTAGTGGAAGGTTACGAAACCGTAAAAAAGGAAAATAATACGCTGGAAAGAAAAGCAAAAGAACTTCAAGAATCCGGTGAAAAGAAGGATAAAGAAATACAAAGACTCTCGGCTTCGCTTATCCAGGCACAAAGTCAGGTCGATGCTTTGAAGAATGATGAGCAATCCGGGAAAAGAAAAGTATCTGATCCGGAGTGGGAGAAAGGCGTGGTCTTTCGTGTACAATTGGGAGCGTTTGACGATTATGATCTGAGAAATATGACCCAGCAGGGGAGTGATCTCGAAATCATTGATGAAGACGGCTATATCAAATACATTTTGGGCCAGTTCAGGGATTATGATAACGCCAATCTTTTTAAGAAAAAATTACGCAAAATCGGCGTAAAGGAGGCATGGATTGTTCCTTATAAGGATGGCAAACGTGTGGCCCTGAAAGAGGTCTTGGATCAGGTAATCGATTGATTCCAAAGGAGCAATCGAGGAGCACACCTCGTGAACCTGTTTTTTGCATCAATTATAATTAACCACTTTTGGCTTTCGAGCAGGTTTGTTTTGTAATTTCGACCCTATGGATTTTAGATGGATAATAAAGGATAAGGCAAATCCTGATACCGTGGAACAGCTCAGCAGTGAGATCAATGTCAACCCGACATTGGCCAATATGCTGGTGAACAGGGGTATAACTGATTTCCAAAAAGCCAAGGAATTTTTCAGGCCGGATCTGGATAAACTGCATGATCCCTTTCTTATGAAAGATATGGACAAAGCGGTAACCCGTCTGGCAGAAGCCATCACTAAGCAGGAAAGAATACTTATCTACGGGGATTATGATGTAGACGGAACCACATCGGTTGCTTTATTTTATGGCTTCTTGACCGAATTTTATGATAACGTCTCATTTTATATACCTGACCGCTACAAGGAAGGCTACGGCATTTCGGAAAAGGGAGTCTGCTACGCCGCCGACAACAAATTCAACCTGGTGGTGTCCCTGGACTGTGGCATCAAAGCGCTTGATAAAATAAAACTTGCCAATTCCTTAGGCGTCGATTTCATCATTTGTGACCATCACACACCGGGAGAGTTCCTGCCTGATGCCGTTGCGGTTCTGGATCCCAAAAGACCTGACTGTCCTTATCCCTATAAAGAGCTGAGTGGATGCGGGGTAGGCTTCAAGTTGATACAGGCGCTTGCCATGAGATCAGGTAAAAACCCGGCTGCACTGTATTCTTACCTTGACCTCGTTGCGGTAAGCATTGCGTCAGACATCGTGCCCATCACGGGGGAAAACAGGATTTTGGCCTACTATGGGCTGGAACGGATCAATAACAACCCGCGGCCTGGCATAAAAGCCTTAATGCTAAAAGGCAAGGTGGACAAAGACATCAACATTACTGATATTGTTTTCAAAATCGGTCCCCGCATCAATGCCTCAGGAAGACTGGAACACGCCAAAGCATCCGTTGAATTACTCATAGCCAGAGATTTGGATGAAGCCGTGAGGCGGGCCGAATTGGTAGAAGATGTCAATGCCGCCAGAAAGAACTTCGATGAAAACATCACCAAGGAAGCCTTACAGATGATCCAGGTAAGGGAAATCAATGGGAGTTTTAAAAGCACCGTGTTATTTAAGGAAGATTGGCACAAGGGTGTGATCGGCATTGTGGCCTCCAGGTGCATTGAGAGATACTACCGTCCCACAATCATCCTGACCGAGTCAAACAACAAGGCCACAGGAAGTGCCAGATCTGTATTCAATTTTGATATTTATGAAGCCATAGAAGCCTGCAGTGATTTATTAGAACAGTTTGGCGGACATAAATATGCCGCGGGGCTCACGCTTGCTGTTGAAAATGTCCCCGCTTTCCAACTGAAATTTGAAGAAGTGGTAAGCCAGCGTATTGCAGAAATCCACCTCAAGCCAACCCTGGAAATCGATGATGAACTTATTTTGGACCAGATCAATTACCGCTTTTATAATATTCTGAAACAAATGGCTCCTTTTGGGCCCGGCAACGCCGAACCGGTTTTTTGTGCCAACCAGGTATACGCAGAAAACGTAAGGATATTAAAAGACAAACATCTCCGTTTTGAGATCGTACAGGATGGCCAAAATACCCGTCCGGTATGTATAGGTTTTGGCTTTGCCAAATACTACGATTTTTTAAACAGTAAAATGCGGTTTAATATTGCATTTGAATTAAGAGAAAACACCTTCCGTAATACCAGCAGCCTGCAGTTATACGTGAAGGATATTAAATTTGACTGATTCATGATATTAAGGGCAGACAACCTTGTCAAGATATACAAAGGTAAAAAAGTGGTCAACAATATTTCGGTAATGTTGGAACAGGGAGAAATTGTAGGGCTTCTTGGGCCTAATGGGGCGGGAAAGACCACTTCTTTCTATATGATTGTGGGCCTGATCAAACCCAACTCCGGAAAAGTCTATCTAGACAAAACCGATATCACTGCACTTCCCATGTATAAGAGAGCCAAAATGGGTATCGGCTACCTGGCACAGGAAGCCTCCGTGTTCAGGAAACTGACGGTGGAAGAAAACATCAAGGCAGTTCTGGAAATGACAGACATGCCAAAAAGGGAACAGAAGGAAAGAGTAGAAAGCCTGTTAGAAGAATTCAGCCTCACACATGTACGCAAAAACCTCGGAATGGTACTTTCGGGCGGTGAGCGGCGGCGGACCGAAATCGCCAGAGCACTGTCCGTGGACCCTAAATTCGTGCTCCTGGATGAACCATTTGCCGGCGTAGACCCGATAGCTGTGGAAGAGATTCAAACCATCGTGGCCAAACTTAAAAACAAAAACATCGGTATATTGATCACAGACCATAACGTCAATGAAACCCTGTCCATTACCGATAGGGCTTATCTCATGTTTGAGGGCAAACTTCTGAAAGCAGGTACTGCAGAAGATCTGGCATCAGACGAACAGGTCAGAAAAGTTTATCTGGGAAGGCATTTCGAATTGAAAAGGAAGATATAACCAACTACCCCTATATGGAAGTCATCAATACTTTTATGACCTGGATATTCAAAAACAGGATAGGCCAGATTGAAAAATTTAAAAACCAACCCATTGAAGTCCAAAGAGAGATTCTTTTCAAGCTCATTCATATGGCAAAAGACACTCGATTTGGAAAAAAATACCATTTTAACAGCATATCATCTTATTCTGATTTTTGCCGGCAGGTCCCGGTCCACGATTACGAGCAAATGATGCCCTACATTGAAGATACCATGAAAGGCACCCAAAATGTCATTTGGCCGAGTGATATTAACTGGTTTTCGAAATCCTCCGGTACCACCGGAGCCAGAAGCAAATTTATACCCGTCTCTCCCGAAAGTCTGGAAGACTGCCATTTCAAAGGAGGAAAAGACATGCTTTCTCTATATATCACCAATTATCCGGAAACCAGGCTGTTTACCGGCAAAAGCCTGTCCATCGGAGGCAGCCACCAAATCAATCATTTGGATCAGAACAAGAACAGCTATTACGGGGATATATCTGCCGTAATCATGCAAAATCTCCCCATGTGGGCCCAGTTTGCACGAACGCCCAGCTTGGAAACGGCCCTGATGAGCGAATGGGAGGAAAAAATAGAGCGCATGGCCCGGGAAACGATAAAAGAGAACGTAACCAGCCTTACCGGTGTCCCCACCTGGACACTTGTCCTGCTTCAGAGGATTCTGGACATCACGCAAAGCCAAAACATCAAAGAGGTATGGCCCGACCTGGAGGTCTTTTTTCACGGGGCAGTGGCTTTTGGTCCCTACAGGCATCTCTTCCATGAGCTTATTCCCACAGGAGACATGCATTATATGGAAACATACAATGCCTCTGAGGGCTTTTTTGGAATCCAGGACCAAAAAGAGTCCGAGGATCTGCTTCTGATGCTGGATTACGGCATATTCTATGAATTTATACCCATGGAAGAATGGGACCGCGAGAATCCCAAATGTATTCCGTTGGAAGAAGTGGCGGTGGATCAGAATTATGCCATCATCATTACCACCAACGCGGGACTCTGGCGGTACAAAATCGGTGACACGGTAAAATTCACTTCGCTGAGCCCTTACCGCATAAGGATTACCGGCCGGACAAAGCATTTCATCAATGCCTTTGGGGAAGAAGTTATCGTAGAAAATGCCGAAAAGGCCATGGAAAAGGCCTGTAAAGAACTCCACACATCGATAAAAAATTTCACTGCCGCTCCTATCTATTATGGAGACAAGGAAAACCAGGGAGCCCATGAGTGGGTTGTAGAGTTTACATTCCCACCAAAGGATAAAGAATTATTTAGAGATAAACTCGATCAGTACCTGAGGGAAATCAATTCTGATTATGATGCAAAAAGATATAAAGATATGGTGCTTAAAAAACCCATAGTGCATTTTGCCCGGGAGGGGCTGTTTGAAAAATGGCTGAAATCCAAAGGAAAACTTGGGGGACAGAACAAAGTTCCCCGGCTCTCCAACAACCGTGAATACATCGATGAGATCATAAAATTCCTTTGAAGTAAGGGGATTTTATTGCCCTGATAATTTTCAAAATTTTATATTAAAAACCGCCCTCCATCCGTCAAAAATCCATATCAGGGAAAGAAGGAAACCGGCTTTGAACGAAAGTCAGAAAATGGCCTGGCAAACCGTATTTTTAGATTCCAATAAACAAGAAATTTTTATCCACATCTTTCCACACTTATCCACATAGATGAAAGAAATAGGTATAACTTACTGTTTTACAGGTAATTAATCCATGACCCAAAAAAGTGTTTTTGTGGATAACCTGCTGTAAATGAATTTTTTGCCGTTCCAGCTATTTTTGAAAAAGTGGATAACTCCCTGTTCAGAATAAAATTTTTTTCCGCCAGATTTTAATGTTTTTTTGCCTCTTCCCAAAAGACATCCATTTCCGCCAGACTCATTTCGGATAACGTTTTCCCCGAGTTTCTTGCAGCATTCTCTAGATACTGAAAGCGGTGTATAAACTTGCGGTTGGTTTTTTCCAGGGCCTCTTCCGGATTGATATCAATGAACCGGGCATAATTGATTAACGAAAAAAGCAGGTCTCCAAATTCAGCTGTCGCTTTTTCCTTATCCGGATGCGTGTCCCCTTCGGCATCAAAAACTTCCTTGAATTCCGCCATCTCTTCTTCTACCTTCGCCCATACCTGATGCTTTTCTTCCCAGTCAAACCCTACGCCCCGCGCTTTTTCCTGGATCCGCATGGCCTTGATAAGGGCAGGAAGGGATCTCGGCACTCCTCCCAACACACTTTCATTGCCTTTCTCCTGCAGTTTTATTTTCTCCCAGTTTTGTTTTACCGTCTCTTCGTCTTCAGCTTGTGTCTCTCCATATATATGGGGGTGCCTCCGGATCAGTTTTTCGTTCAATTGATTGATGACAGAAGCCATATCAAAAGCTTTCTTTTCTGAACCTATCCTGGCATAAAAAACAATATGCAGCAGTATGTCTCCCAGTTCATTTTTGATCTCATCGAGGTCATTGTCCAAAATAGCATCCGACAGTTCGAAAGTCTCTTCTATGGTAAGGTGCCTAAGGCTTTCAATAGTTTGCTTTTTATCCCAAGGACATTTTTCCCTCAATTCATCCATTATGGTCAGCAACCTGTCAAAAGCCTCTAGCTGCGATTTCCTGTCATAAGGTAGTGTCATAAAATAGGGGGGAAACTTATGGTAATGTATAAACGTTTTGAAAGTAATACGTAAATTTGCAGAAATTAATTTGATATGACAACTGTATATTTGACATTGGCATTTATCGCACTATTTTTTATATTGATGTCCGTGAGGCTGATTTTCCTGAAAAATGGACAGTTTAAGGGGACTTGCGCTTCACAAAACCCTTATTTGAACAAGGACGGCGAGACCTGCGGGTATTGTGGGAAAAAGATAGACGATGGTTCTTCTTGCGGAAATCCCGACAATGAGGTCGATAAAGTGATGGCCAAGTTCAAATAATATGTGACCGATAATAATGAATCATTCTTTTTTAACACCCAACATAATATTTCTTTAAGTGGCACTAATCAAATCAATTTCCGGTATCAGGGGCACCATCGGTGGCCCTCCAGGTGAAGGCCTCACTCCCTTAGACATTGTAAAATTTTCCGCCGCGTATGGCTCATGGGTGATGGAAAAGACCGACAATCCCAAAGTGGTGATCGGCAGGGATGCACGTATATCCGGTGAGATGGTTTCAAAACTGATCGCCAGTACTCTTCAAGGCCTTGGCGTCAATGTCATCGATTTGGGCCTGAGTACCACCCCGACAGTCGAATTGGCCGTTCCGCTGGAAGAAGCCGGAGGCGGGATTATCATCACGGCCAGTCATAATCCTATACAGTGGAATGCCTTGAAATTGCTGAACCACGAAGGGGAATTCATTTCAGCCGCGGAAGGGCAGGAAGTCCTGGACAAGGCAGAGAATGGGAATTTCCGTTTTGCAGAGGTGAAAAAACTGGGGGCTTATACCCAAATAAGTGATTATATGGACAGGCACATACAGCATGTATTGGACCTGGACCTGGTAGACAGGGAAGCCATTGCCCAAAGAAAATTCAAAATTGTAGTAGACTGTGTCAATTCCACCGGTGGGATTGTTGTGCCCAAACTTTTAAAGGCGCTTGGCGTGGAAACGGTAGAGGAGATGTACTGTCAGCCCAACGGCCAGTTCCCTCATAATCCGGAACCCCTTCCGGAACACCTGAGAGACATTTCCATAAAACTGGAAAACGGGCATTATGATCTGGGCATCGTGGTAGATCCAGACGTAGACAGACTGGCTTTCCTGAATGAAGATGGCAGCTTCTTTGGGGAAGAATACACCCTGGTGGCAGTAGCCGATTATATACTTTCCCATCAACAAGGAAACACAGTATCTAATTTAAGTTCCACCAGAGCCCTCAGGGATATTACCGAAAAAAGGGGGGGCACCTATCATGCGGCTGCTGTAGGTGAAGTCAATGTGGTGACTAAAATGAAAGAAACCCAAGCGGTTATCGGAGGTGAAGGAAACGGCGGCATCATCTATCCGGCGTCACATTATGGCAGAGACGCTTTGGTGGGTATAGGACTGTTTCTCACCCATCTTGCCAAATTCGGGAAGTCGGTTAGCCGTCTTAGAGCCACCTATCCCAATTATTATATCTCGAAAAACAAGATAGAACTCAACGCGAATATCAATACCGATAAGATCCTGGAACAGATCAGAAAGAAATACCAGAAGCATCCTATCAATGATATAGACGGTATAAAAATAGAATTCGAAAAAGAATGGGTTCATCTCCGCAAATCCAACACGGAACCCATTATCAGGATATATTCGGAATCAGAAACTTCTGTCACCGCAGACCATCTGGCCAACAAGCTCATCCTTGACATCAAAGAGATTATTTCAGAAAAAGAATAGCTCGTCATACACGTATTATGCTCCAAAAAAGAAGAATCTACTTTGACAATGCTGCTACCACCGCATTGGACGAGAGGGTACTTGAAGCCATGTTGCCTTTTTTAAGGGAGCATTATGGCAATCCTTCCTCTGTCCATGCCCATGGGAGAGAAGTGAGGGCCGCCATAGAAAAAGCCAGAAAAAAGGTAGCAGAATTGCTCAATACCACACCCGGTGAGGTTTTTTTTACTTCTGGAGGCACAGAGGCAGACAATACGGCCATCTTCAGTGCACTGGAAAGTTTCTCCCTTGAGCACATCATCACCTCTCCCTTAGAGCACCATGCCGTGTTACACATAACAGACAGATGTGTTGCGGAAAAAGGCATAGGGCGCACTTTGTTGGACACGGATGGCCAAGGCAATCTGGACCTTGATCAGCTGAAGGCCCTGCTTCAACAACAGCCCCGCGCATTGGTATCCCTGATGCATGGTAACAATGAAATCGGCAACATCAACGACATAGAAGCCATAGGCAATATCTGTCAGGAATTTGGTGCCTTTTTCCATTCAGATACGGTGCAAACCGTGGGACATTATGTCCACCGCCTCAATGATTTACCGCTGAATGCGATGGTCGGTTCGGCCCATAAGTTTCATGGTCCCAAAGGTTCAGGGTTTCTTTACGTGAATAAGAACAAAAAAATAAAGCCTTATATCCTTGGAGGTTCCCAGGAAAGAAACATGCGGGGCGGCACAGAAAACGTAGCCGGTATCATAGGGTTGGCCAAAGCCCTGGAAATAGCGTACGAAGATATGGAAGGTCACCGGAAAAAAATCATTGCGCTAAAAAAGCATTTCAAAGAAAGTTTGGAAAGCGCCATCCCCGGCGTAAGCTTTAACGGGCGTTCCGGAGATTTGGAAAACAGCCTATATACCGTTCTCAACGTCAGTTTCCCTGCTTCCTCCAATAACCAAGGCATGCTGTTGTTCAATCTGGACCTCGAAGGGATCTCCGCTTCCGGCGGATCTGCCTGCAGCAGTGGGGCAACCCTTGGATCCCACGTTTTACGGTCGTTACAGGTTTCGCCCGAAAAAGAATCTGTACGTTTCTCTTTTAGCAGGTTCAATACAGTAGAAGATGTGGACTACACCATCGGGCAACTCAAAACGCTGTATGAAGTAGGCGTATGAGTAGGGTAAAAACCATGATTTGATTTCATGGAAGACGGATCTATATGGCCGGGGAAATAATCTGCTACTACCCGAACGGCAGATGGCTGACGTCCACATTGCCACCCGACAGGATGATGGCTACCTTTTCTCCTTCAAATTTTTCCTTGTTTTTTAGCAGCGCCGCCAATGGAACCGCTGCACTGGGCTCCACCACTAGCTTCATTCTTTCAAAAATGATCCGCATTGCAGCGATAATTTCCTCATCATTGACGGTGAGAATATCTTGAACATATTGAACAATAACCTCAAAATTTTTTTTGCCCAATAATGTCAACAATCCGTCAGCTATCGTGTCAGGGTTTTGTACAGGTATGATTTTTTTTGCTTTGAAAGACCTGTACGCATCATCCGCACCTTGGGGTTCACCCGCAATGACTTTTGTCCTCGGCGACAGGTAATGTGTGCTCAACGCAGTACCTGCGAGCAGCCCCCCTCCTCCTACCGGAGCCATGATCGTATCAAAGACAATTCCTTCCTGTCCTATTTCCCAGGCACAAGTAGCCTGACCCTCTATCACATCCCAATGATCATACGGGGGAATAAATGTTGCTCCGGTTCTATCAACGATTTTTTCCAACGTTGCTTCACGGGCGGATAAGGTAGGTTCGCATTCAATGATCTCTCCGCCATAACTCCTTACTGCTTTCTTCTTGACTTCCGGGGCCGTGGACGGCATCACGATAAAAGAAGGGACACCGGCTTCACCTGCGGCTCTGGCAAGAGCGGCGGCGTGATTACCACTGGAATGGGTTGCCACACCGTTCTCTTTTGCTTCCTCACCCAGTTTCATCACCGCGTTGGCTGCTCCCCTCGCCTTGAAGGCTCCTGTTTTTTGCAGGTTTTCGCATTTAAAATAAACCTGGCACCGGGCCATCTTGTTCACTGCGGTACTTGTCAGCAAGGGTGTCCAGTGAATCATATGGTCGATCCTGGCACGCGCTTGTTGTATTTCATCCAAACGAGGTAAACCGGGGTTATTCATGCCTTAAAATTGCACTTAATTATGATTACAGCCAATTGCGGGATTCTGTTTTTGCAAAATATTTTCTAAAAGCCGCTCATCAAAATAATTTTCATATATTGAATGACATGCACCGGGACTTACTTCAGACACCGACCACAACCTACCCCATTATGGGAGCTGAACTGCATGCGGGGAATACGTTTGTCCTTGATCTAAGCAAAACCAATCCAAAATTAAATGAAGTTGATTTTGTAAATAACCAAAATTTCATCAAACACATAGAACGTCAGATGGAGGAAAACAAGGCTATGTTTGCCGTTGGGGGCTATGGTGAAAACAGGCAGATTTATTCAAGAAGCCAGGTATTTGCACAGGCTTCTATGGATTATAGAAACATCCATCTGGGAATAGACATCTGGACTGCCGCGGGTCATCCGGTATATTGTCCCGTTGGTGGTCTTATTCACGGGTTCAAGGACAATATCGGTTTTGGAAATTACGGGCCAACGGTTATTTTGGAACACCGATTGCATAATGATATCATTATTTATAGTTTATATGGACATCTCAGCCGGAGGGATTTGGCTAATTTAGCAATCGGAAAAAAAATCCGGCAAGGGGAAAAGATCGGCCATTTAGGGAGTACAGAAGAAAATGGCGGCTGGCCGCCTCACCTGCATTTTCAGCTGATCCGCAACCTACAAGACTATCACGGAGATTATCCCGGTGTATGCGGGGAAAAAGACAAAACTTATTATCTAAGCAACTGTCCGGATCCAAACATTTGGCTCGGTTGTCCATTATTAAAATAGCGAGTTAAACCACTTTAATAAAGACCATCATGAACAAACCGGATTTGAATAAGTTGGTTTCTTTAAGAAAGGAATTACACCAATACCCGGAACTCTCCGGAAAGGAAAAAAATACGTCGTCCAGAATTAAAAAATTTTTCCGGGAATTTCCCCCGGATGAAGTAGTGGAAGGCATGGGCCCAAATGGCATTGCGGTCATTTTTAAAGGGGAAGAAGAAGGGCCTACGACCATGGTCCGTTCCGAGCTGGATGCGCTTCCTATACAGGAGGAAGGAAATATTCAGCATATCAGCAAGCATGTGGGGGTTTCACACACCTGTGGTCATGATGGCCATATGGCCATAGCGTGTGGGGTTGGACTGCAACTGGCTACCCGTAGACCCAAAAAGGGCAAGGTGGTGTTGCTCTTCCAGCCTTCCGAGGAAACCGGAGAAGGTGCGGAACAGGTAATCGCATCGAAAGGCTTCGACAAAATATTACCCGATTATGCCTTCGCTCTCCACAATCTGCCGGGGTTTGACAAAAACCAGGTAGTCCTGAAAAAAGGCGTTTTCACAGCGGCCTCCACAGGAATGGTTATAACGCTCAAGGGGAAAACCAGCCATGCCGCCCATCCTGAGGATGGCAACAGTCCAGCAGAGGCCATGTGTAAAATCATGGTAGGATTGGAAAAACTGCCAGCGTCATTTGCCGATTTTGCGCTGATTACCATCATCCACGCGGTTTTAGGTGAAGTGGCTTTTGGAACCACCCCTGGAGAGGCCAAGGTAATGGCTACCATGAGAAGCTATGAAAATGAAACCATGGACAAAATGATTTCTTATGCTGAAAAATTAGTCCATGCCATTGCCAAAGAGTACAAATTGAACGTCTCAATCGACTATTGTGAAGCTTTCCAGGCTTCAGAAAATGATCCCGAAGCCTGGGAGTATGTCAACGACGCAAGCAAAGCCCTTAAACTAAAGACCAAACATATCAGAACACCTTTTCGTTGGTCAGAGGACTTCGGCCATTTTTCAACCGTAACCAAAAGTATGCTTTTTGGTCTGGGAGCTGGCAAGAGGCAGCCCCAACTGCATGAAAGCCGATACGACTTCCCTGATGAATTAATCCCTGTAGGCGTCGGGCTTTTTATGGAAACCATCAAAAAAATTAACTTTTGAAGTTTATGCTGCATACTTCTTATATAGAAATCAGTAAAAGCGCCTATAAAAACAACCTTAAATTCATAAAAAGCCAAGTTGGAGAAAAGACGGTCATCTCCTCTGTTGTAAAAGGCAACGCCTACGGACATGGTATTGAAAATATTGTTTCCATAGCTGAAGAAGCGGGAATCAGACATTTCAGTACCTTCAGCACCGATGAGGCTGTCAGGGTTCAAAAGGCTACAAAAAAAAACAGCCAAATTATGATCATGGGGATGGTCGACAACGCAAGTCTATCCTGGATCATCGACTCAGGCATCAGTTTTTATGTATTCGAGTTTGACCGGTTGGAAGCAGCCCTTGCTGTGAGCAAGAAATTGAACAAAAGAGCGAAAATCCATGTAGAAGTGGAAACAGGCTTTCACCGAACAGGCTTTGAATGGGAGGAAAAAGAAACATTAAAAAAATTTTTATTGGAAAACAAAGCGCATTTTGAATGGTGTGGCTTGTGCACGCATTATGCGGGAGCGGAAAGCATTGGAAACCATGTCAGGGTACAAAACCAAATAAAATTTTATCGCAAATACAAAGACTGGTTTTCTGAAAATGGAATCCGGTTTCAGTGCTATCATACCGCCTGTTCGGCAGCCTCTTTCAGTTATCCGGAAACCATTATGGATATGGTGAGGATAGGTATAGCCCAATACGGTTTCTGGCCCAGCCAAGAAACCTACATGTATAAATTCAAACAGCTAGCACCCCACATGAAAAACCCTTTAAGAAGGCTGATTAGTTGGAAAAGCACCATAATGAGCCTCAAAAAAGTTAAAATAGGAGATTTTATAGGTTATGGCAACAGTTTTATGGCTTCCAGGAACATGACCATTGCCTTGGTGCCTGTTGGATACTCTCACGGTTTTAGCAGGAACCTCAGCAACCTGGGCAAGGTATTGATTCATGGCAAAATCCTTCCTGTGGTGGGAACTGTCACCATGAATACGATTTCAGTGGACATCTCAGACCTTAAAGATCCAAAAAAAGGGGATGAGGTGGTAATCATCGGCAAACAAAAAAGAAATGAAATCACCGTGGCATCTTTCGGGGAATCCACGCAGCAGGTAAACTATGAATTGCTGACCCGCCTGCCAAATGATATTCCGAGGAAAATAGTGCAGTGATTGACTTTGCACTTTGCTTTGTAAACTTTGAAAGATATCCTAAAACGGTTACTGCTTAAGTTTGGCAATCAAGGTATCCAATAGAAAATAAACCTCAGTCCAAATACGCTGAAAAATTATTAATGAAGCGCTGTTGATCGTTCTCATAGACAAAAGCCTGTTCTTCTTTTCCTTCGTCCAGGTTCCTTATCCAATACAAGGTACCCGACGGTACATTGTCATATTTTAAATAATTGAATTCAGCGGTCAACGTATCCAGGGCTTTCCAGTGCTCATCGAAATACAAAAGGACATATCTGTTCCCTTTGGTGATGGAGTTGTTTGCATTTCTCGGAGCGATCCTGATTTGCCTGACAACAGACGGATCAGCCAACTCGATTTCAATGGATTTTTGACTAACATATGACTCCATGTTACCATCAAAGAGGTTTTTGATTTTATCGTCAGCCCTGACGTCAATTTTACACAGGTTTTCTATTCCATCAAAATAAACACTATCTTCTTCTTTGGTCAAATAGGGTAGTGATCCAATATTTTTACAATCATTCACCTTATCAGTAAATATTTCGAAAACCGAAAGGTTCAGAGATTTTGAATTGGGAGAATAGCACCTTATATACTTAAACCTTTTCCCGGTACCAATATTGATTGGACGAATCACCAATTCTGATAAATCACCCTCTTTCAATGTATACAGCGTTACGGCATCCCGAAAATCAGGTTCATTTGCTCCTTGGATGACAACACCTGCCATATCCCTTGCCATATCGACAAATTTGTCTTTTTTATAAAACTTCCTGTCTAATGTCAAGTCGATCCGGTTTTCATAGTCGGGAGTAACATACGCTATTTTCCCTTCACTATTTAAATAAAAGGGCTGCCCTTTTGACTGAAAACCTTCGGTGTTGTATACTCCAAAAATATAGGTAACTCCCAACGGAATTTTTTCGAAACTCGCTGTTTTTTTATCTTGCGTGACTTTCCCCCAGGCAACCGGCATCCAACCATCAGACCGGAAAATCGCCAGATACCCGATATCATTCTCCAATTTATCATCAAGAGATACTTCTATATCAGTGACTTGATGATATTCTTCGGTGACGTCCTCCATATAAGGATCCTCAAACAGCGAGGGAACAACTTCTGAAGATTTTCTTAGTTTGATCAGTTCGTTGTTAGGGGAGAAAGTTCTTCTATAAACTTTTGAGGTATTTTTAAAATACAGCGAATCAAACAGCGGTTGCCATTTAGGGGTAAAAGGTAAGTATCTCCCATCCAAGTCCCTCACAGAAACCCAATAATGGTGCCTGCTTCTGTTAATCCAGGAAGCCGTGAAATCAAAATTGGCCGGAATTCCACATGAATTGAGCACTCTTGCTGTCCATTCGGAATGTCTTCCACATTCAAACTGGTAAAATTGAAGCAGGTCATAGAATCCCAGGTTCCCGAGATCCCTGCCATCGTTTTCAAATAAATCCAGGTGAAAAGTATAAGCATTAAACAGATCAATCACACATTCAATGTCAGAGAGATCACCGGCATTCACCACCGGGAAGATTTTCTGCCTGATAAAGCTTGACTTGACATCAATAGATTCGTTCCTGAATCGATATACTAAGAGTGTATTTTTGAACTCATCAAATGTAATGTCCCTGGCGAAATTTGAAGTTTCCCAGACGTAGAATGCATTATCAATATGGTCAATCAGCCAATCTCTTCCAATATCTTGATGGTCAAATAAAACCTCAAAATGAGCCCTTTTAGATATTACATTGTTTAAAACGCTGTCTGCAATGACCTTGACTTTGGACTCAAATGAGAGGTACAGGCTATCGCTGACTTCATCTTCAAGGTATGCATCATAATCGAACCTGGAATTACACAGTTCATGCTTGTAAAACAGTTCTTTGGCTAATGAGTCAAGATATTCATATGATTCAAAGATTACATCCGGAACATCCCTAACCCTTCTATCCGAATAATGGCCCATCATGTATTCGATCAAATACTTTGCTGCCTTTAATTTTAAAGAGTCCGCATCATCTTTACCGTAATATTCCAAAACCGATTGCAATTCCCTTTTATTCTCTCCCGATTTTGATAAGGTGAACTCCACAGCATTGCCATGACCGCATGACAAATTTAAAAAGCAGATACAAACCAATAGTCTTCCAATCATGTCTTTTACCCAAACGGATGAACTAAAACAAACCCTTAACATCACCACTTTACCTTATATATCTTGGCGGTCTTGACCCGAAACAGAACCAGATGGAGCAATGTTGAACAACCTCTCTCCCAACATACCCCGCATCTCTTCCTTGATCTCCTCCACCGCCTGTGAAGGTATTTTTGGTTCCTTTTCCAAAAGGAACCTGGCAATGGCCTTCATCTTTTCCTCTTCTCCCGTTTCCATATAAAGCTTCACCAAAAGGTATTTAGGATAAAAGCGGTCCGGTAGCATGTCCGAAGCCAACTGATAGGCTGCTTCCGCCCTATCGTACATGCCCAAAGCCTTGTAGCTGTCCCCGAGTGCCGTTTGAACAATGGTGTTCCCAAGATAATTTTTGGCTTCTTCTAAAATTACGACTGCCTTTATATGTTCTCCAGCTACCGAAAGCGCTTTGCCGAAATTGCATAAAAATTCTCCGTCACGTATGAATACCGGCAACACTTTTTCGTACTTGTCCAATGAAATAGTGTAGGCTCCTTTATTGTAATATGACAGGGCGTCATTCCAATCTTTATTGGCCTTATAGACTTCCTGCACTCTCCATAGAATAACTACGGACAAGCATGTCATGGTGATGGCAACCGCCCAACGAATGGGTGGAATCGATAAGGAAGATAACCGGTAGAGTTGCTTACTATTTACAGCCAAAACTGCCAGGCATACTATTCCACAAAGCTTAATAGACAGAATATGAGAAGGATAGGAAAACATCCCAAAAAGCAACAAGGATGACAGGCCGGCTTGCGCTATCCAAATTTCCGGTTTGTTCCCGCTTCCCCGTACTCCGAACACTACCAATAGCAATACTACAACTAATAAAAATCCTATCATTCCCTGTTCTGTAAAAAGCTGTATACCCTCATTAAACGCATAAAACACGTCACTGGCCAAAAATTCAGTCGAATCATCCGAGTTTTCCCGAAAATAGGAGGCTTGGGCTTCCATATAGCTTGCCTTGAAGCGGTCAAATCCGGTTCCAAGGAACGGACTTTCCCGGATCATATTTAACGATGCCTTCCATATCAACACCCTTCCGTCCGCCGAGTCTTTTTTCAACATGTATATACCAATGAGGGCAACTACCCATATCCCTGCTCCAAGAATAAGTACGGAGAATTTATTCAACCGGGTATCCATCAAGCTGCCCAACTTTTCGTACCACCGGAAACGGTAAAAGCACAACAATCCCCCTGATACGGCCACAGCAATCCAGGCAGCCCTCGAAGCCGCTACTGGAAGTATCAAAAGAATACCCAATACTGTTGCTAGGGAAATATATTTGATCAAAAGCTTCAGCCACTTCCTTGAAAACCCTGGCCACTGATCGGTAAACAAATAAAGCCCCAGGGCCGAGGGAAACACAACAGCCAAATAGCCCGCATAGGGTCCCGGATTAAAGAAGCTGCCGGTAAGAGGAAATCCTGCATGTAAAGAGGGATATATACCCAAGAGCTGCAATTCTCCGTACACCGCCTGAACCAATCCGCCCAATACCACAAAACTCAAAAGCATCCAGATGTCCCTTATTCCTATAGTCATCCTAATAAAGAAATACAACAGTCCCAAGCCAATAAGATCGTAAAACCGAGAGGATACAGCTGACACTTCCTGAAAAAGAAAAATGTTCGCCAAGATAAAACCCACAATAATCAACAACAACCCATCAATCACACACACTTGTTCTAATCTCAAACTGCCACTCAAAACGAGTATTGGTAGTACCAGCCAGCTTACTCCCATCAAAGCAATCAAAAATAGACTCTGATTAAATTGAACAAAAGGGCCTGTACTACTGATTCCTATTAGAGAGAGTATAGTTAAGGCAAATAGGAAAACAGCAAAAATAACTGCGTTGATCAAACTTTGATAGATTGACTTTTTCAAAATAGCATTCACTTCGGTAGGAGAAATTGGCCTGGATTATTTCTATTTCTCTGCCTAAAAGACATTTTTTAATGTTGATTTGACAAGAATATTCCCGTCCTCAGAAGATAACCCTTCATACAATTGAAAGATACCCAAATTAGCATTTTTAAGTTCTCTCCATTCTTGTTGACTTAAACTTTTTCTCACTTCATCAAATTCGGACAATAATCTTGAAGGTTCTATATCAAAATAGACCCACTTTTGATTGACCCCCTTCGGATATTTTAAGAAATAATAGAGCTTATCATACAATTCATTTTTAGGCTTCAAGAGGGAAGTACCTTTATCGCTATCAGCCGAATATATTCCATAGCTTTTCTGTCCTTTATACTCATAAGCAAAGAAGTTAACACCATCTATTTGGTTATGGTCAGTAATATGATAAACAAATGATGTTGTTTCACAGAACTCCATAAATTCCCTCACATCTTGAAAGTCTCTTTCCAATATATCAGGAGGGAAGGTATGTTCACCAAAGTTGAGAGTGACATCCGGCACCAATCCTTCTGGGGTCAATTCATATATAACATCGTTGAATGTAAAGGAAAAATAAACTTTCCCTTCTTCTATCCAAAAATTATCTCTTTCAACAAAGGCTGTATAAGTACGATCAAACCTAACAGGAAAAAATTTATTAATAACTTTTTTCTTTTCTTTAGAGAAATATATCAAGCGATGATCGAAAATACCAGAGAAAAACACCCCCCCATAGACCGCATAGATATCCTCTGATATCTTGATAAAATTCTTAGCTAAATGAAACGCCTCACCCCTTATTTCAGATTTAAAATTTCCTTTTAGGTCATACTCAACAATTTTTTGGGATTGTTCATCCAATATTTCCACAGAATTTTTATCCATATCAACCCTAAAATCAATCGCCTTTTGGTACTCACCAGGACCATTTCCTACTTTTCCTATTCTGTTAATTACAGTCCCCTCAATATCTATGATCCAAATATTTTCTCTTGAAAGTACGGCCAGGTTTTCACCAAATGATCTGACTTTATTAACATTAAATAATGGAATTTTTTCCTGATCTATAACAGGGATAAACTCCATTTCAAAAGCTTCGTGTAGCCACACTTCTCTGGATGGCTGATCAATATCAAATTCTACAACCCGGAGATTCCTTTTTAAAACAGAATCCGATTTGTCAGCTTGACATGAGGCAAGCCCGGTAAATAGCAGTACAAATAAAAGCCAACGCATACTATAAGAAATTAAAACCCGTAACCGACCACTTGATATATCCGATCACGGGTTTAAATCGAAAATTAATTTCTACAATCACTACTTGCGGAACAACTGTTGAGGTAATTACATGTAGACAGACAACAATAATTCCCGTTACTATCTTGCCCCAGCAGCCTATATTCACATTCATCACTCTGCGCAAAAGCCATATTCCCAAGCTCCTTTAGCGTCAAAGAAGGTAATACTTTATCCTTCTCAAACTCCAAACTAACCATCACGTTCAGCATCAGCATCAGTCCAAAAACACCAGCCACCATCCATCGCAGCCACTTGCTTGTTTTCAAATAATTCTTCATCATTTAAGTAATTTAAGTTAAACATAAAACGAATAACCAAATCTAAGACTTTGAACTATCAATTTCTGGGTAACTTTGGATAAAGATGGGTAATTTTGAGGAAGCCTCTAGATTATCGGACCTGGCTGGATACTTGAATATCATCATTTATTCGGAAAATTGCTTCAAATTTTCCCTATTAATACCAGGAAACATCCAATGCCCATCGGTGCAGGTACCTTGTCATAAGAGAACCATAGTGCGTCCGAATTACAGGACTACCCCCCCCCCCCGCGGCTTCGCTGCTCCAGGTTCTCCGAGTTTCTCATATATCTTTATTTGCTCCGCGGGAGAAATCAAGCCATTAGGCAAGTCAATGCCGAACTTGACCAGAATGGAACGAAAAGTCTTACGATCCACACCGTATTCATGCGCCATTTCCGTTCTTGTTTTGAACTTGTTTATCCTGTCGTTCATAGTGGCAATATATTTTTAAATAATCATATTAAAATACCCAAAAAGTTTAAGAATAAAACTGAACGTGTTGCCCAGTACCACTTTGATAATCATCAAAACCAAAAACTACCGTATCTAAAATATATAGATAGCTACCTCAAAGAATCGTCTCGATAAAACAGTTTCTTCTTAATATTACGCTCTTTATTAAAAAAAGACTAGTTTAAACTAAATTGTTTTAAATAAATATATGTAAAACCAACTATTTACGCAATTAATCTTAGTTGCTTTTCTAATCGTACTTTATTTCAAGGTTGAGGGATCAAGCTGAAAAAGAATGTGGAACATCCAGAAATTTGAATTTATACCATTGAAAAAGTACAATGGAATCTTGGATTTTAGCGAAATACCGGCGAATGTACGGGACACCATCGGAACATCGACGTAACATCCCCGAGACACCCTGCCTTCATAGTGGGACCATCATGGGAACGTTGGGTAGTTATTGGTTATTAGTCAGGGGTCCATGGCTACTGATACTAAATCTTCGGAAAATTAACGGTGTAAATATTCCAGATTAGAACAGTCTTTGTGGGATTTCATACTATAATGCCATAATTGGCAAATTAAAAAAACCAAAACAGACTGGATATGAAATCTTATGTTTCCTTGTTTTCTCTCATTTTTGTTGCGCTCTTCATTTTCTCATGTGAAAGCGAACCGGTAGACTTGTCCGATCATGACTGGAAAGTCATCAATTTAACAGGAACTTCGGCACCAAAAGAAAAATTGGAAGGACTCACGTTGGAGTTCAAGGAGGGCCAGGAAATCGGCGGTTTTGCCGGCTGCAATGATTATCGGGGCGGGGCCACGTACAATAGGGAGCAGATCAAGTTTTCCACTTTGTACACCGATGGGGATAATTGTGAAGACATGAATGTTGAAAGAACTTTCTTATCTAACCTGGAATCCAGCTCCACGTACACGTATAGGGCTCGCAAACTGGTGTTTTATGATGATTCCGGAAACATTTTGGTAGAAATGGAAAGGGAATAAATGAAAAGGAGCGGTCAAAAGCGGATATTTGTCCTAGAATGATGGCAAAAAAGACCCTTTTGACCGTTTTCTTTTCGGAAGAGAGTGACCATTTAATTGAATATAATTGTCCTATTTCCTACCACTTGTATTTTCTTGGCCAGATGATATTTGATGGCTTTGGAAAGCACTACTTTTTCTACATCCTGCCCGATCTGAACCAGGTCCTCCACGGTATTATGGTGCCGTACCCTGGCCACATCCTGTTCAATAATGGGGCCGGCATCCAACTCTTCTGTCACGTAGTGGGCTGTTGCACCGATAATTTTTACACCTCTCTTATATGCCGCATGATAGGGTTTGGCTCCTACAAAGGCCGGTAAAAAGGAATGGTGTATATTGATGATACTGTTGGGATAATCGCCTACAAAATCCCGGCTCAAAATCTGCATATACCGGGCCAATACCACAAAGTCTACCTGATTGCCTTTCAGCAATTCCAGCTGCTTCCGCTCCTGTTCCGCCTTGTTTTCTTTATTTACAGGAAAATGGTAAAAAGGAATGCCAAAGGCTTTTACCACGGGTCTCAGGTCCATATGGTTGGAGATGACCAACGGTATCTCCACCTGAAACTGGCCTGAGTGGTACCTGCTTAAAATATCAAAAAGACAATGGGATAATTTGGACACAAACAGCGCCATACGCGGTTTCGGATAGTTGAAGGAAAGCGAACATTTCATTTTGAATCTGTTCCCCACCTCTTCGGCAAAAACCCTTAAAATCTCATCTTTTACTATATTGAATGTATCCAGTTCCCATTCCGCCCGCATAAAAAAATCACCCACTTCGTCATCAATGTACTGGTCTACTTCGATAATATTTCCATTATTTCTGTACAGAAAATCCGATACCGCAGCCACTATCCCCTTGTTGTCTTTGCATTGAACGATTAAAATTGCAGTCTGCATGGTTTCTTTATTTTAAAGAAGTTATTTGGTTCCTCTAGATGATTCCGCTGATTTTTCTCTGGATAATGGTCATCAGGCCAGCAATGCCGTAATATCCTCCTGGCTGAGACTTTTGATAAAACTCTCTTCCGTACTGATCAGCTCACCTGCCAGGGCCATCTTTCTTTCCTGTAAAGTCATTATTTTTTCCTCTACGGTTTCCCTGGTAATGAATTTATAGATGATCACTTTATTCTGTTGACCGATTCTGTGTGCCCTGTCTATTGCCTGAGATTCTACGGCGGGGTTCCACCAAGGGTCCAGCATAAATACATACTCCGCTTTGGTAAGGTTCAGCCCTACCCCCCCTGCTTTGAGTGAGATTAAAAAGACCTTTATATCAGGATCTTCCTGAAAAGCATTCACTTGCGCCTGCCGGTTTTTAGTTGTGCCGTCCAGGTAAGAATATTGCAGTTCCTCCTCATCCAAGAACCTTCTCACCAATGAAAGATGTTTTACAAATTGGCTAAAAATAAGCACTTTATGTCCCTCGCTTACGGTAGACTTTATCATGTGTACCACATCTTCCATCTTTCCTGAATCACCTTCATACATTTCATCAGCCATTTTGGGGTGGTTGGCGATCTGTCTGAGTTGTGTCAGGCCTTTCAGCAGGGTCAGGGATTTCTGAGGCACTCCCGGGACAGACATCTCATCAATGAGCTTATCCCTGTAATAGTTTTTCACTTCCTCATAAGCTTTTTGCTGCTCATCGGTCATGGTAGAATACTTGACGTTGATCACCTTCTCGGGCAGATCAGTAGCTACCTGGGACTTAAGCCTTCTAAGAATAAAGGGCTTGATCATGGCATTCAACTTGGATATCTTGTCCGAGTCGTTCTTTTTTTCTATAGGAAGTAAAAACTGCTTTTTGAAACCATGTTGATTTCCCAATAGTCCCCTGTTGATAAAATTCATCTGGGACCAGAGGTCCATGGTTCCGTTCTCCACAGGAGTACCCGTAAGAATCATTTTGTGTTGGCTGTTCAGCTGCACGACTGCTTTTGAAATGATGCTGTCGGGATTTTTAATCGCTTGTGACTCATCCAGAATAATATAGTTGAAATAAAACCCCTTTAGTACGTCCACGTCCATACGGGTAATCCCGTAAGACGTCAATACAAGATCATAGCGGTCAAAACTGCTGCAGTCTTTGATTCTTTGGGAACCTGTATAGGTCAGAATCTTTAATTTAGGTGTGAATTTTTTGGCTTCGAGCTCCCAGTTATAAATCAATGAAGTCGGCATGACCAATAAAGAGGTAGCCCCTTCCGTCCGCTCTTTTTCGGAAGCAAGGAGGGCCAAAGTCTGTACGGTCTTTCCCAACCCCATATCGTCTGCCAGACATCCTCCGAAATGGTATTCGTTGAGAAACCTCATCCAGTTATACCCTGCCTTTTGGTAAGGTCTCAGGGTCCCCTTAAAATATTTCGAGAGATCATAATCCTCGATGCTGGAAAAATCCCTTAATTTTCTGAGCCTATCGCTTAGGGAAAGTTTTAGAAGGTTCCCTTTTTCGAGTTCCTGGGCCAGGGCGATATGATGTTTCTTCAATCTGAGCGGATGGTCGGTTTCCTCCTGATGTTCCATGAAGGAAAAAATCTCCGCGTAGTTTACAAACCAAGACTTTGGAATGATCGCCACCTCCTTGTTTGGCAGTTCTATTTCAGTTTTACCTTTCATCAGGAGTTTCCGGAATTTCACAAAAGGAATCTGGTAATCCCCAAAGGTAACCATGGCTTCTACATCAAACCAGTCGATTTTTTCATTGATTTTTATGGATATGTTCGCCTGCCCGATAAAATATTTCTTCCCTTTTTCATTGTTGGACTGCACGATTTTAATGCCTATATCATCCAGTTCCGGCTTATAGTTCATGATCCAATCATAGGCCATCCTCTTGCTCATTGCCTGCCTGCTGTTCCTTACCGCCAGACCGCGGCTTTTTAGAAAATCTCCGTAAAACGCTTCTTTCTGAAGATCCCGGACCACTTTATAAAAAACATACTCGTCACCGTCTTTTTCCAACTCTACATTGGTGGGAGAAGCCTGGTCAGCCCGGAACGTATAATCACCATACCGGAACCTCAAGTCAAAAACCATCTTTTCCTCCTCTTCATCCTCCATTTTGCCTCCAAACATATCTGTACTGGGGTTGCCGGGGAGATCGCTCAAATACAACTGTACTTTGGGCTGGGAGCGCTCTACCTTGATATCAAATCCCTTTGCATATACGTCAAAAGAAGCTACCAATTGGGTCACAAACTTCTGGTAATAAGATTCCTCAACCTTTCTTGGTATAACTATAAACTTCTTATTTAAGAATGGCAGGAGTTTTTTCCCATCTACGTCTTTTTCAAAATTATAGAGCCTGTTGTCAACCACTAGCCATGCAGGGTCATAGCATAACAGATAGGCTCCTCTATATTGCCATTCCAGCTTCTCTTCCAAATATTTTATGGTAGGAAAGTAATGGGTATTCTCTTCATTACGCCGAAAGTGAAACAACACAGAGGCCTTTTCCGGCATTACTTCAATTTCCTTCCAAATGGGATTACCATCATTTCCCATTTCAAAAAGACGTTTGCCTTTGATCCTGCTGAGTATCTTGGACCGGGTATTTTCCAGCCGGTGGTCGATCAGCTTTTGGACCTCTTTATTGGAAGAATTGGAATTCTGCCCATCATAGATTTTTCTTAGAAAGTCCTTGGGCTTGATATTTTTACTGTTAAATTTCTTGACAATGGCCTCCTGCTGCATGCTGTCCATGAGTTTGATCAGTTCATAATCTGTATCATCCAACTCAGTGGCAAATTCATTGGCGTTTTTGAATGAAATATTTTGATAGGCATAGGACAGCCTTCCTTTGTCATCCAACTGAATGGCAAAGGACTCAAAAAGAATTCCCAAAAACTCATGATTGAACAGGGAATAAATTATTCTAAACGGCTTATCTGAAGCTACTTTCATTAAAACAGCATTTTGAACAAAATGGGTTCACGACCCACTATTTATCATTTTTGGCAGCTTGCAAATTACAGAATTATTTAAAAAATAATTAATTCTTGCCGTAATAATTGCTTTATAAATGCAAGGTTGTTTGTACCCGGGATGCTATCAGGGCTGGGCGGTAAGAAGCCAGAAAAGTAATCAATATCACACTGATGCTGGTAAACAAAAAGTCCGATACCTGCATCTTAACAGGATAACTTTCCACGATGGATGAAGTCACTCCCAGTGACACGAGTCCAAAAGCATCCTGAAGCCAACAAAGAATAAATCCGACAAGAATTCCCACTGCCGCACCGGTGAAAGCAATGATAGCCCCCTCCTTGATGTAGATGGATTTTATCAGTTTTTTCGTTGCTCCCATTGAAAACAACACAGCAATGTCTTTTTTCTTCTCGATGGCCAACATGCTCAATGAAAAGAAAATATTGAAGGAAGCTACCGCCAGTATAAAAGTAAGGGTAAGAAAAACAAACAGTTTTTCCAGACGGATGGTCATCAGCAAACCCGCATGCTGTTCATCGGTATCTTTAACCGAAAAATTCTCGCCCACATAATTACGGATACGGTTTTTGACTTTCTTGATGTCATGTCCCTGAATCACCTTAATCTCCAGCGCGGTCCTTCTATTGCCATAATTCAGAAGGCGGGCTGCAAAGTCCAGAGGAGCTATGACATATTCATCATCAAATTGCTTTTCTATACTGAAAATCCCGACCGGTTTGATTACTTCGCGATTATACATGCTGCTGGGGTCAATGGATCCTGCCCTTGGGGCTTTTGGATAAAACACCTGCATCAGCTCAAATTCATCATCAAGCCCGACCTGAAGAAAATAAGAAAGGTTGCGTCCGATGATCGCGTGGGGCTGGCCCGGCTGTCCCAATGACATTTCCCCCGTAAAGTACCCCTTTTCAAACCTGTTCTGTCTCAAAAAATTGTCTGACACACCTTTTATGGTAGCCACCACCTGGTTTTCGCCATATTTGAAAAGTGCATTGTCTTCTATTACTTCCGTGAGTACCTCTACCCCTTCTATCGCTTCAATGCCTTTCAGCCAGTCAGTGTCCACTTCGAATGATTTTCCAAGAACCGGTTCTACTTTGAGTTCGGCATCAAAAGAGGCATATAGATTTTTAATAAGATCTTCCAGTCCATTGAATACCGAAAGCACCACCACCAAAGCCATGGTGCCGACGGCTACGCCGATCATGGATATCCTGGAAAGTACCGTAATAAAATTCCGCTTCTTTTTGCTACGGAAATATCTCGCCGCTATGAAAAATGAAAGGTTCAATGCTCAGTTTCGGTTAATCTTCTTCCTCTTCCTCATCAGACGCTTCGGGAATATCCAGCTTGGATATGACATCATCCATATGCTGGGCATAAGCAGCGGATTCATCCAAATAAAAAACCAATTCGGGAATCAGTCTCACCGTTTTCCCGATCCTGACACCCAGGTTTTTACGGATGCTTTTTTTATTTTCATTTATTTTTTCAAAAATTTCCTGGTTGTTGGCAAGTAAGAAACTCAGGTATACCTTGGCTACACCGAGATCCGGGCTCATGTGCACACGGGTAACCGTAACCATGGCATTTCCCACCAGCGCCCTTGATTCTCTTTGAAAAATCTGGCCAAGCTCTTTTTGGATAAGTTTTGCGTATTTTTGCTGCCTTTTACTTTCCATAATGAATATTTATTATACGCAAATTTAGTGAAATATATGAGTAACCTTTAATTTCGTGGTTTCAGATTATAAACAAATCGTTTCTTGCTGTCTTTTTTCAAAATCAATGATCCCTGGCGGATGATAGGAATTCTGTTCCTATTGATGCTGCTGCGTGTACCCTATTTAATGATGAACCTTCCCGTCATTCAGCCGGAAATAATCTGGTTGCTTATGGGAGAGAGAATTTCTGATGGCCATTTGATGTACACCGGCATTTTGGATGACACGGGTCCTTTTTCCTCCCTGGTTTATTGGGCCAGCCATGTCCTGTTCGGAAAATCTGCAAGTGCCTATCGGTTTATGGCTTTTTTTGTCATACTGTTCCAAGTGTATTATATCAACCATCTTTTTATCCGGTTTAAAACATTTGATGAAAACAGCTACATACCTGCCTTTGTGATGGCCGTTTTGTTTCATATCTCATTTGATTTTCTCACCCTATCCCCCGGCCTTCTAGGCGGGACCTTTATTTTGCTGGCTTTTGGGCAGCTCCTGGGCCAAACCTCCCTCAATCAAAACCCAACAGAATCCGTCCTGCTTATGGGACTTTATGCAGGAATTGGTTTCTGCTTTCATTTCCCCTTGGTGGTGTTTCTTCCTTTTCTGATATTGAGTGGAATAATGATCAATGGTTTTTCTTTCCAGCAACTGGCCCTGAGTGTAACCGGGTATTTATTGCCGGTCTCCATATGTGCACTTTTTTTCTTTTGGATGGACGGACTATATGAATTCGTACAGCATTTTTTCCTCACGTCCAGAACGGTGGATAAAATCTTCCACGTACAATATGCTGATCTATTATTTCTGTTCCTTCTTCCATGTCTGCTATCTTTAGCCGGGTACCTCAGAAACAATTTTATCGGCAGGATGAACCTCACCCAACAAAAACAAAACCAGTTGTTTGTAGTGTATGGGATTTTTCTGGTAGGTACGGTTTTTCTTATCAACAGACTTTCCCCTTACCAGTTCATTTGTTTTCTTCCCGTCTTTACTTACTTTGTTACCCACCTGATTGTCAGTCATCCCAGACCAATGCTCCAATCCATATTGTTCTATTCGTTTTTTCTCATCATTCCTTTTATGGGATACAGCTGGGCATTTTACAAGAAAAATGACCCATCTTTTATTCAATACGCCATCCTGCCGGAAGAAAAGCATTTGCTTACTTCAGGCTTGCCCATATTGGTTCTGGGAAATGACCCATCCTACTATCACAATGCTTCCCTAGCCACTCCTTACCTGCATTTCGGCCTGGCGAGAAACTATTGGAGAAACAGGGATGATCTGGAAGTACTGACGAACACGTATCTTTCTTTTATAGAAGAACGGCCCGTATACGTCATAGATGAGGAAGGGGTCTTTAAAAATTTGATGGAGCAACTCCCCAAGCTTAAGAACATGTACCTGGAAGAAAAACCCGGGGTCTATAGGTTGAAATGAAAAACGGCTCCATGCAATTCCATGGAACCGTTTGATGAATTTTTTACGCTTGTCGTCATTAACAAGGGATTTTACCCACCCTGCGGGCATGCCTTCCACCTTCAAACTCCGTGTTAAGGAAAATATCAACCAATTTCTCCGTTAACGCATAGGGAATAAACCTGGCAGGCAGAGCAATAAGATTGGCATCGTTGTGCTGTCTTGCCAATGCGGCAAGTTCTTCATTCCAGCATATTGCGGCTCTGATTCCCTGATGTTTGTTGGCGGTAATGGCTACTCCATTACCGCTACCGCAAATTATTACTCCCAGGTCCATCTCTCTTTTCTCTATCGCTTCACAGAGTGGATGGACATAGTCCGGGTAGTCTACCGAATCAGAAGTGTCAGGACCAAAATCCTTTACCTCATAGCCTTTGTTTTCTAATAGGGTTATCAGCCGCTGTTTGTATTCGAATCCGGCATGGTCACCGCCAATGGCAATCAACTTAGACATAATTTTAATATTATTAGTTATTCATTAACTCCTCTTCCCTTCTCTTTTTTTCCAGTCTTTTAGCGATGATAATCCCCGCTTCATACAAAACCAGTATAGGCATGGCAATCAATATCTGGCTGATCACATCCGGAGGTGTAATCAATGCCGAAAGTACTAATATTACAACGATGGCATGCCGCCTATAAGTCTTTAGCATCAAAGAAGAAACCAGGCCAGCTTTGGTAAGAAAGTAGATGACGATGGGTAGCTGGAACATTACCGCGGAGGCCAGCACCAGCATAGAAAGTGTGGACACATACGAGGTAATATCAAACTCATTGGCGATGGTGGGATCCAACTGGTAATTGGAAAGAAAATTGATGGATAACGGCGCCAATATAAAATATCCAAAACTGGCCCCCAAGAAAAACAGGAAGCTTACGAAGAACACGGCTCCCCGCGCTGCATTTCTTTCCTGATCATATAACCCCGGACTGATAAATTTCCATACTTCCCAAAAAACATAGGGAAACGCCGCGATCAAGCCTACCACCAGACTGGACGTGATATGCATGGAAAACTGTCCTGTCATCTGCCTGCTTTGAATGATGAAGGGGAGTTCCTGTATACACAGGGCAGGTATGGACAAAGCATCCGAGATATTACAGAGTACCCTGTAGGTAATGAAGTCAATTTTCGACGGTCCCAGAATCACCTTCCCGAACACGAAGCTTTTCGATAAAAAAGCCAGAACCATGAACACCAATATGGCCGAAATGGACCGCAGCAGATGCCAACGCAACTGCTCTAAATGGTCCAAAAAGGACATGTTACCGTCCTCTTCCTCTTCTTCTTTGTACTGATCCAGTGCCACTTAATTTGATGTTATTAATATAAAGGAAATTGAACCATCCAATTGTTGACTTCATTTTTGATATCCTCAAGCGTTGCTTCTTCATCATGGTGGGTCAAAGACCTGTCTATCAAATCAACAATTTTCAACATATCATTTTCTTTTAATCCCCGTGTGGTCACAGCGGCTGTTCCTACGCGCATCCCCGAGGTCACAAAAGGTGATCGGGTATCAAATGGCACCATATTTTTGTTAATGGTAATATCTACCTTGCCCAAGGTTTCCTCTGCAAGTTTCCCTGTCAGGTCTTTGTTTCTGAGATCAATAAGCATTAAATGATTGTCTGTGCCACCGGAAATAAGTTTGTAACCTTTCTCTACAAACGCATTTGCCATTACAGCGGCGTTCTTCTTTACCTGAAGGACATAGTCCATATAGTCATCGGACAGGGCCTCCTGAAAAGCTACGGCTTTTGCAGCAATGATATGTTCCAAAGGCCCGCCTTGGGTACCTGGGAACACTCCTGAGTCCAGAAGAGAGGACATTTTTCTAAGCTCACCTTTTGGCGTTTTCAGTCCAAAAGGATTGTCAAAATCCTCTCTCATTAAAATCAATCCCCCTCTGGGTCCTCTTAATGTTTTATGGGTGGTGGTGGTCACTACATGGCAGTGTTCCAAGGGGTCGTTGAGAAGCCCTCTGGCGATAAGTCCAGCAGGATGGGCTATATCCGCCAGTAAGATCGCGCCCACTTCATCTGCAATGGCTCGAAGCCTTTCGTAGTCCCAATCCCTGCTGTAAGCAGACGCCCCGCAAATAAGAAGCTTGGGTTTCACCTCTTTTGCCTTGGCCTCCACCTTGTCATAATCGATGATGCCGGTTTCCTCTTCGACACCGTAAAAATGGGGGACATACAGCTTTCCTGAAAAATTCACCGGGGATCCGTGGGTTAAATGACCTCCATGGGAAAGATCAAAACCCAGAATGGCATCACCAGCCTTGAGACATGCTAAAAATACCGCCGCATTGGCCTGGGCGCCGGAATGCGGCTGCACGTTGGCCCAAGTGGCACCAAACAACTCCTTCGCCCTGTCTATGGCTATCTGCTCAATTTCATCTACTACTTCACAACCACCATAATACCGCTTATTGGGTAATCCTTCGGCATATTTATTGGTCAGTACGCTGCCCGCAGCTTCCATGACCTGCTTACTTGTAAAATTTTCCGAGGCGATCAATTCTATACCTCTTTTCTGACGGTCTTCCTCTTTGGCAATTAAGTCAAATATTACCTGATCTCTTTTCATTTAATATCTTGCTGTAAGTTTATCTTCGGTATTGAAAATATGTAATAAGTGGTTCAGGCCTCTGTAAAACCTTAAGTTTAAACCAGGCTCCTTATTTTGTCAGCCAAAATTACTTGGAAACAATGTATAATCCAATTGTAAGATTAAATGATTGTCTTTTAGTGAAAAAGATTAGCCCTGTCCTATCCGTCTTATTTTGACGGCTTGAGGACAGGGCTGTACAAGCAAAGGAAGTTTCAGAAGCTCACTTTCACATTCAGGGCCACATTTCTTCCTATTTGATGGATGCCAAAAGGTCTGTAAAGAGACATGTGGTCCAAATAGGTCACATTCAGTAGATTGGTTCCGGAAATATAGGTTTCGATCAGTTGATTGCCGATATTAAAACTACTGCCTACATTCACTCCCAGCAGATAATAACCGGGGGTGGCTGCTTCCAACAGGGCCGGTCTGTTCTGATCAAATACCAGGGAACCAAGAAAGCTCAGATAGGGGGTCCTGAATCCGGAAAAATCACGGAAATTAAAAGAAACTTCCTGATTCCACCGGAAAGCGGGGATATAGGGAAGATAGGTATTGTCTGACCGCCTCCTTCCTATTACCATGCTGTAGGATGTGGACCCTGATATCCATCTGGCCCTGGAAGGGTGGAGATCCAAAAATGCCTCTCCCCCGTATAACCGGGCATTGTCCTGCTCAAATCTCCAGACCGTCAGGTCGCCCACAAATTCGTCCGTGGGTGCAAAGAAAATATAATTGTTGACGTGATTGTAAAAACCCTCCAGTGCCAGTGAAAAGTCATTCGTTTTGTACCTTATCCCTAGGTCCGATTGTATGTTTTGCTCTCTCTCAAAGCTCGTATTGCCCGATTCGAATCTTGAAGTGCCCGGGTGTGGGCCATTGGAATACAGCTCCGCCAAATCAGGCGCTCTGAATCCGGAGGCTACGTTGAGCCGAAACCTCCATCGGTCATCGGGCCTGAAGGTGGCGCCTCCGCTGGCTGTGATGCCATCAAAAGATTTGGAAAGTCTCCTGGATTCAGGATCTCCGGGAAGTTCAAAACCATAATCCAAAAACTTCTGGGCACTGGCATCCGCATCCACTTTCCGGTAATCATACCGAAGCCCTCCCTGCAACACCCAATGCTCCTTCGAATAATTCAAAAGGCCGTATATGGAGCGGTCGTCTTTAGTGGCATCGGGAATAAGGAATTCCTGGGCACGGTCATAGTTGATATTCTGTAAATAGAACCCCTGAATACCAAAAATAGCTTCCAAATCATTGGAAATGGATTTGTAATATTTAAGGTCATACATGAAGTTCTGCTGTCGCAGTCCTAAATCGACCTCGTTGACATCCTCTTCTATTTCCTCTCTGAAATTCCAGTGATAACCCATAGTCACTTTCAGTTTGTCGTCACCCAGAAACACATTGGTTTCCGAATTGAGAAAGTGATCAGACACATCCTGGAACGGCAATTGCATTTCCCTGTCATTGCGGGTGGTCACTAATACTTCCGGTTCATCTTCTTCCAATATGCCCAACCGCTGTTTTAGATAAGTATACCGTATACGGGTATCTCCCCATTTTTTCTGCAGGCCCACACCTGCCTTGATATTCTGTGTATTGAACCTGGTATTGCCCACGGGGCTTCCGTCACCGTCCAGGTAATCTGCATGGGATTCCGAGGCGCCTCTCAATGACCAGATTATCCCCCCATCGGTCGCCCCCTTCACTCCTGCCTCCACCCTTCCTCCAAGCGAGTTGCTATAGGCGCGCATATTGATGTCACCGCTTGTCTGTCCAAGAGATGCATCATTATCCTCCAAAAGGTTAACCACTCCTGCCATGGCTCCCGACCCATAAATGATTGAAGCGGGTCCTTTTATTATTTCTACGCCGGAGAGGCCCGTTTCAGTCAGGCCAAGACCGTGATCCGCCCCCCACTGTTGGTTCTCAAAACGGGCACCCTGATACACCGACAATACCCGGCTGAAAGAGAGGCCTCTGATAACGGGCTTGCTGATACCCGGACCCAATGAAACCTCGCTTACCCCAGGGGTTTTAGCCAGGGCTGACATCAATGAAGGCGCCGGACTTTTAAGGATGTCATTTCTATTTATTTTCTCAATGGATATGGGAGAGCTCTCCCTGCTCATGACGTAAGCTGCCGAAACCACAATCTCATCTACAGATGTGGTGGTCTCTTCCATTTCTAAAGTCAGGAATCTGCTTTGTGAGGGGTTTACTTTGGCAATAAAAGAAGCAAAGCCCATATAAGTGAATTGAATGGAAATGCTCCTTGAGGGCAAAGATCCTATCATATATTCGCCCCGGTTGTTTGTTACGGTTCCCCGGTTCAGCTCGGGAACAAAAACAGAAACGCCAGGCATGGGTTCACCTGTATTTTTGTCCACAACTTTTCCGGAAATGGACTGACTATCGTTTTGGGCCATGGCTACACTGGTTGCCAGCACCAACACCCATAAAATAATAATTTTCATTTTAAAGAACTGGTTTTGAATGACATACTTCCTAAAAAAACTGCAAATCGCTTGTAATCTAGCGTATTCCCTTTCATACCTGTTTGACAGGGTGGCTGCCAAGCCAAAGGACTACGAAAGAAATAAAAGGGATGACGGGGGGCCCCGTAAGGATAGTGTGTCAATACACTCTAGTGATGGCGCTTCCGATAAAATGAAAGACCGGACTTCCTGGTATTCCACCAGCAGCATCGAACAAAAACCTATTCTTTCCGGTAAAAAATACTGGGCATGGGTAACAAGATCCAGGAGAATGATCTCATTCTCGGTGTGGTCCCTTTTTTGCTCCTCCTCTTCGGAAAGAAACGGGTGGGCATGCCGGATGGTTTCCCCTGAATCAAGGTCGTGCTCGTGATAGAAAAATATACTATTGGCCAGCATCAGAAACATCAGGCCCAAAAAGGCGTGACTTGCTGCCGGCAATATTTTTCTTATCAGTTTCACTTTATCCGCTTATGGTTTTATGATCCCAGCACAATATTAGAGAAATAATGCGAGCTATCCAATATTTTTTATAGATATGTCTTATTTTTTATTTAGACAACCCTAAATTACATGCCCGGAATGCTTTCTTAAAATCCTATTTATCCGTTATCTTTGAATTCATGGATTTCGAATTCACACCAGACACTTACTTTGATGGCACGGGGCCTTCCACGCTCATCGCCAAACTGACTTATCCTGAAAGTCAATGGGGGGAGGAAATCTGTATATTTGCCTCTTCTCTTGACGGAAAGATTTTATATGATGTGGTGGATTTTTATGGAAACGATTATCATATCACTCCGGAAACTTCAGACCTTCCCATCACCTTACAGGAGTTGATTGTTATGATCGAATCGCTGGAAGTGAACGCCGCAACTGAATTGGGTCACATAAATACCGCCTTGACGGGGATACCTCAGGCTGAAAGTTTGCTGTACAAAGATTTGGAACTGTTTTTTAATGAGAAAAGGAAGCATTTCGGTTTTATCTGATGGCAGGTTATAGGATAACCCCATTCCCTGATTTTATAGATCTGATAATAAATTGCCATTTTTTTTGCTAAAATGCTTACCCCTTCCTCTATCCGCGATATTTTATCTACTTTTACGGCTTAATTTAAGCCATGACCAATATATCGCTGATTGCTGTTTCTATTCTTATAGGCATTTTGCTTCAAAAATTGAAGGATTTTCCTGCTGACGCGCCCAGAACCCTCAATGCTTACCTGATTTATGTGGTTTTGCCTGCTGTTTCCCTTTTGCATATTTCCAAAATAGATATCACATTGGCTTTGCTGTTACCCATTTCGGTAGCTTGGATTACTTTCACGTTTACTTGGATATTTTTTGGTTATCTGGGTAAGAAATTTAATTGGAAAAGGAATACGATAGGCTGTCTCATCATATGTGGCGGGCTGTCAAACACCGGTTTTGTGGGTTATCCTGTCATCGAGGCCATATTTGGGGCAGAAGGTCTGAAAATTGCCATTTTGGTGGACCAGCCAGGTTCATTTATCGTGGTGAGCAGTTTGGCTATTGTTGTGGCTTCCATATACGGAGCAGAAAAAATGCGCAAGCGCGACATTTCAAAAAAGATGTTGCTTTTCCCTCCCTTTTTGTTCTTTCTCTTCGCCATCATTTTGAATCTGCTCAATATGCCGGTGAGTGGCATGGCCGAATCCATTCTGCAAAGCTTAGCAGGGACATTGACCCCTATTGCGCTTATCGCGGTGGGCATGCAGTTGAAAATCAGAACGAATGACATCAAAGACCATTACCTGTGGTATGGTCTCGCCCACAAGCTTTTTTTGGCACCTCTGCTGATTTACCTGATTTACGGGATGATCATTGGCAACAACCCTGCTGAGCAGCTGATCTATAAAGTGAGTGTCATGGAAGCCGCCATGGCTCCCATGATTACTTCATCCATCATTGCCTCGAGCTATAACTTAAGACCCAAAATGGCCTCGTTGTTGGTCGGATTAGGTATTCCCATTTCCCTTTTTACGCTGGCGTTTTGGTATTATGTCTTGAAGTTTACCCTATGACAAGATCTATTCCTGTGGTGTTTCTTTGGGTTTGTTTCTGGTAAACCCACGCAAAATGTTTTTTACCTCATCTACAGCCTTCTCTTTGGTCTGATCTACCAATTTTTCAGCTTCCTGTCTGACACTGTCTTTCGCCACTTCCGCCCGTTGTTTGACTTCTTTCTTCAGGCTGTCCTCTCTCGCCTTGAATTCTGAAGCGATGTCCTGTTCCACTTTTTGTTTCACATTGGATGCCCTTGATTTCAAGGCATTGGTAAGGTAGGAATCAAGGTTGTCGCCTGAAGCCAAACGGACATTGGGTCTGTTATAGCTCCCGCCAATGTTAAAAGCCAAGGGGATCATGGTGGAAGAAAGGTCTGTTCCCACAAGTCCGGAAACCAGGTTATTTACCTGCGATCCAAATTTGCTTGCAGGTACTTGCATGGACACCAGGTAATTGATGCTCCCATCAAACCCGGTACTTCCCTGTACCTTGGCTTCATAATCCCATAAACGTATATCAAAAGGCCTGACATTCAACATCCCATCTTCGATTTCCGCACTGATGCTTAACGGCCGCAGGCTGATGGTACTGGTTTCATTCAAATTGGACAGGCTGGTGATCCCTCTTAAAAGCGGGCTGTCTTTCACGGCAGCTTCAGCCACTCTTATCAGGCCCTTCCCATCCAAGGTAGACAGAACGGGCGTCATATCCTGCGACAGTACACCGGAAAGGGAAAAATTGGTGGAAAACTTGCCGGTCACATGCTGGGCGATCGGTGCAAATGCCCTCACGGTCATAAAAGACTTAAATGTCTCCTGGACACCAAAATCCCCAATGTTCAAATTCATATCAAATGTTGGATTAAGTACATCCTGGGTATTGTAGTTGCCGCCAAAGGCCAAGGTTCCTCCTAATGTTTTGGTCTTAAAGTCCCTGAAAGTCAATATACCATCTCTCAGCACCATGCTTCCCTGCGCTTCTCTCAAAACCAGGTTGTCATATAAGATTTCATTGGCCTTAACATTCATGGTAAAATCAATATTTCTTGGCAGTTCCACCACTTGCAAGGCGGTGGTATCTGAAGAAGGCTCTCCTCCGGTCATCCATTCATTCACATTGAACTTGGTAGAGGTAATATCCAGCCGTCCCTTCAAAACACCCCCGCTCTCTGAAAACAAATACGCCATATAGTCGGAAAGATTCCCACTGGCCTGAACCGGGCTTTCCCCTAGCCGCGCATCGAATTTTGACAAGTTGATGGCGTTCGGTGAAAACACGGTATGGGCTTCCCTTATCCGGATTCCCTGCGGATAATCCATATCGGCATAATAAAAATCCCTTAACGTAATTTCCCCGGATGTCTTCAGACGGTCATATCGGTTTGCCTCCACATCGGCATAGCTTCCCTCAGAGTCGATGTCAGCCCTGACCACGCCTTCCATAATGACATCCTCGCTCGGAAAAATGGCAGCCAACTTGCCTAAATCCAGGCCTCCGTGAACAGCCAGGTCCCAGCTAAACCGGTCCAGATCCTGAATTCGAAGATTTCCATTAATCGTTTCTCCTTCAAGCTCAAAACCAAAAGAGGAAATGTCTACCAGCATATCACTCATTTTTCCTGAGGTATTGACAGCCCTGGCTTGCACATTCAGGTTTTCAATAGGAGCCGGGTACTCGACGCTCTTGATATAACCGTTTGACAGATTGATAGTGGCGTTAAGCGCAGGTATGATATTGTTGACACTATCGTACCGCCCCTTGGCCACCGCATCCAAAGCCAAACCACCCCGAAGCTCCAAATCTTCCAGCGGAAAAATGGCGGTAAGTTCTTTGAGGTCAAGGTTCCCTTTAAGCTGCGCGTCCATGTCATAATGTACGAGGTCTTTAAGATAAAACCGGCCGGAAAATGGCTGATCGCCAAACTGGAGAGAAAACCGGGAAAGGTTGATCTCAGTATAATCAATATTACCCGTTTCATTCTTAATCAGCAGGTCCATATTAACCTGCTGTACAGGACGGGGAAGGTCGGGATACTGAAACATTCCCTCATTTATGGTCAGTCCCAGCTGAAATGCAGGAAACGACGTTTCATTGTAAATTCCTTTAACGAACCCGGAAAAATCCATTTCACCCGAGGTTCTTAATCCCTGAAACGAATCGGTATAAATTCCAGGTACCAGCGATAAAACACTTTTAAAAGTATTGTCCTCTCCATAAAAACGGATATCCATTTCTATGTCCTCTGTTGGCATTGCCACGTGTCCATCAAGGCCAAACCCAAAGTCATTCAAAGCCAAAGAGGCGTTTTCAAAACCAAAAACCATTTTCTCCAAATCCACATTGATTTTGGAATCCAGTGTGATCACTTTGTTGGTTAAATACTCCGTGCCTTCATGCGACATCATGACGATGTTTCCGCGGCCCTTCGCCAACAAATCATAAACATCCAAGGTAAAGTCCGCCCTGCCGGCTAAATCCATGTCGGACAGCGCCATAAAAAAGTCCGTCTCCCTGTCATCGTATATAAAAGAAAGTCTGTTCACTTCAATCACATCCACGCCCATCCTGAACTCTGAGGGCTCAGTAGAAACCTCTTCTGAATTGGATTCATACATGATATCATAATTGGCTGTGCCGTCCTCCAACACTTTGATATACATACTGCCATCATTCAGATGGATTCCGGTAAGTGTGGGATAATCGTCAAAAATCACCGACCAAAGGTTAAAATCCACCTGCAGGCTGCCCACATGGACCAAAGTATCATTTTGAAACGGCGGGTTTCCCCTGATACCGAATTCCCTCACCGTTGCCGCGATATTGGGAAATCTTCTAAATACACTGAGACTGATTTGATCATAGTCATAATAAACCTGTGCGTTGACAGTCGAAGCTATTTCCTGGTCTATCTTTGCCAGGATTTTGTCCTTAAATATAAACGGAACAGCCACCATGGCCACCAACAGCAAAGCCAGTATTACGAAGATGGTAAAGGCAAATTTTTTCATAACATAAAAGATTAAAGAAGAAAAAGCCCCAAAGGACCTATTGGTATAAACGGACATTCGGGGAACCCGTCTTAAAAATTGAACAAAAATAATACCGCAAAACACACGGCCCCTTCAGTTATTGCACCGCGACACACAGCCCAATCCGGGTTAGGCCATAAGCCCTGCTAAAACAAAGTCAGACTGACATTAATTTAAAATGACAGTCTCCGTTTTTACTGTGGGAAATTTCCTTGCTCAGGTGGTAAACCGCTTCCAGCAGAAAGGCATTTTTCAACTGGCCGGCATCAATGGCCTTAAAACCTATCCATTCTATTAACCTTTTAAGGAATAATCTGTCGTCTCCCCCGTCTCCACAATAATAGGTTTCCTTTATCAAATCCAGCGGGTCAGACTGTGGGTAGTCAAGCCCGAGGTTGTTAAAGGCCTTGAAAATTTTCTGATGGCCGGTTTCATTTCGGATATAAGTTGTATTACAGCCCAACTCAGGATCATATTGGCCATTGGTACAATCCACCAAAAGCTTGTCCTCCGAGCCGTTTTCCTTTAAGTACTTGCACACCAACGGCAGAAACTCATTTTCACAACAGATCATGACCACATCAGAATCAGCAATGGCCTCTTTGTAGCTAAGCACATAATACTTTCTCATCCTGAGTATCTTCCATTCCACACTTCTGGTACTAAAACCTTCCCTCACTCCAAAAACTACATCCATGCCCCGTGCAATAAACCTGTTTCCTAAAGCCGTAGCTAATTTAGTACCTCCTAATATTCCTATAGTCATGTTATTTGTATCCAGTATTTAATCAGGAAAAGACACCTCAACTTCAAAGATAATTTCAAGCGTCTATATTAAAACCTGCTGTTAATTCATGTGAAGTCCCGGTGATAGCGTATAAACAGGTGAAATCTAATCAATTATCATGAGAATAAAAACATATTTTCCACGTAACCTCGCTATTTTTGCTTAATCTTTTTTATGCTCTATCAATGAAATCCTTAAGTGTATTCTGATTTCAAATCCCGCATCAAAAGCTGAACGCCGCCTGAATTTCTTCTCTGAATTTTTCATGTATCCGGCCATTGGTCGCCACTATTTCGGCTCCAAAGACAAAATTATTACCGCCACTGAAATCCGTGACCTTCCCCCCCGCCTCCTGCACAATGATGGTTCCGGCGGCCACGTCATAGGGCTGAAGATTGTACTCCATATAGCCCTCCACCCTGCCGCAGGCCACGTAGCACAAATCCACCGCTGCACTCCCCAACCTTCTCAATCCGTGGGTATTTTTGAGCAAGTATTTTAGCAGATCAAGGTATTTGTCCAATTTTCCCCCGTGGTCATAAGGAAATCCTGTAGCTATGAGACTTCTTGAAAAATCATCCACGGGGCTTACCCTGATGGGTTTGCCGTTACATTTGGCACCCAATCCCCTAACAGCGGTAAAACACTCATCCAGGTTGACTTCATAGACCACACCCGCGATAATCCCTTTTTGATCGGCCAAAGCAATGGACACAGAAAAGACCGGCACCCCATGAACAAAATTGGTGGTGCCGTCCAAGGGATCCACAATCCAGGTATATTCTTTTTGCTGCTCCTTCCTGGTCCCTTCTTCTGTGATAAAGCCAGCCTCAGGAAAAACTCCGGAAAGCCCCTCTACGATGATCTCTTCAGCGGTTTTGTCTACATAAGACACCAAATCGTTAAATCCTTTTTGTTCTACTTTCTCCAACTCGAAGCTCTCCCGTTCCCGGCGGATAAAAGCGCCGGCTTCTTTGGCGATAATCTCTACTTTTTTGATAAGATGGTTGATATCCATATCAGTTTTTTCCTGCTACTGTGATGACAATTTCTCCCTTGATGGGATTTTGATTATAATATTCAATGATTTCCCCCAACGGACCTCTAATATTTTCTTCGTGTATTTTGCTTATTTCCCGGCTCACGCATGCCATTCTGTTGTCCCCAAAGGCTTCCGCGAATTGCTGCAGTGTTTTCATCAACCGATGAGGGGATTCATAAAAAACCATGGTCCTCACCTCGGAGGTTAGGTTTTCTATTCTCGTTTTTCTTCCCTTTTTATGTGGTAAAAAACCCTCAAACACAAATCTGTCATTGGGAAGCCCGGAATTTACAAGGGCGGGAACAAATGCGGTAGCACCAGGCAGGCAGCTTACTTCCAGTCCGGCTTCCTTTGCTTCCCTCACAAGCAGGAATCCGGGATCAGAAATACCAGGTGTTCCCGCATCACTCACCAATGCCAGAACCTTCCCGGATTTCATCTTTTCTATCAGTTGGAGGATATTCTTGTGTTCATTGAAAATATGGTAACTTGTCAATGCCTTTTTGATCTGGTAGTGTTTTAACAACTTGCCAGTAGTGCGGGTATCCTCCGCAAGAATGATGTCAACCTGCTTCAATACTTCAAGAGCCCTCAAGGTAATATCCTGTAGATTGCCGATTGGAGTGGGAACCAGGTACAGATTGACCCCTTCAGTTTCCCTCATTTTGAAGGTTATCTATGGCCTTGGCCAAGTCCTTGTCTTTCTGTGTGACCACATTTCCCTTATCGTGGGTGGTGAGTTCGATGGTTACCGTGTTATAAGAATTGCTCCAATCAGGGTGGTGATTATGGGCTTCCGCTATAAAGGCCACCCGGGTCATAAAAGCAAAAGCTTCCGTAAAATCCTTGAATTTAAAAGTCTTTGTCAACTTATTGTTCTCTTCTTTCCACATTTTTCTATTCATTAAAGTGAAATAACGCCTTCAATTTTCGCTGCCCGCTCGTATATCTCAATAATGGCATCACTGCTGGGCATCATGGCCCTGATGGTAGCGCTCACATATGTCCCCTTGGTGGACACTTTGAGCTTCATCTCATTATTGGGAAGCAGCGCAGCCACTTCGCCCTCCCTTCCGTTCGGTACAATGAACTTAAACATATAGAGAGATGGAAAACTGGTCTGCAATTCCAATTTTTCCTTAAAGGAAGCCTTATCAAATTTCTTTATCATAGGTACTTTATTCGAATAAACGAATAAGTAAGCTGATTAAATCCCTAAAACCGCAAAAAAAATCCCATTCGTTGCCGAATGGGACCCTCAGTTTCTTTTTTTTGTCTCAGAAGAACCGGTATCGGTAATCCTTCACCTCTGCAAGATCTTCCATCGCCATCATAATCATATAAGATGTCCTTTGAGAGGCATTCCCTGTCACTTCATTCTGGTATCTGGTGAAATCCGCAATTTCAGGAGCGGGGGTAAGGCTGTTCAGCTGCGCCACGATCACTCCTATGTCTTCCTGAATGGGTTTGGACAATTGTCCGGTATCCTTCATTCCAAAAATGGCCCCAACCGCTTTCGGGGCAAATCCCACACCCGGAATCACGCTGGCATTGAGTCTAAGGTCAGGAGTGGATCCTATCGATGCCTCGGGAAAAACCTCCTTCATGGCTTCCAGCGTCTCCAGGCCTTTGATCTTATCCATTATATAGGCTGCTTTCTTTTCATTTCTGACCTCCGAAAGCACTTGGTCACGGGTACTCGCATCATTAAGGTCCGCGGTACCTTCCTCCGTCCTGCCGACCAACAAGGCCACTACATAAGCATCATCCAACTCAAATACCGAGGAAACATCTCCCACAGAGGCATCATTGAATGCCCAACGGATGACTTCTCTGGCGCCACTCATGTTGTTCAGTGAACGGGCAGATGGGCCCACCCCATTGGCTCTTGATACTTGGTAATTTTCCCTTTCCGCATTCTCCCGGAAAGATTTTGCATTATTGGAGTTAGCTGCAAAATAGTCTGCATTTCTGAACACATCATTACGGGTAATATCACTGGCCACCAGCTCAAGTTCCAATACGGCCAGTTTATAGGTAAGGCTTTTTGGCAATTCGGTTACCTTTATGATATGGTAACCATACTCTGTTTCGACCAACTTGTTGATCACGCCGGCGGAACGGGTGGCAAAAACAACATCCGCAAACTCCTCGATAAAGTCGTCTTTGGCAAACCACCCTAAATCGCCACCCCGTTGGGCTGTGGCATCCTGTCCATGTTGCATAGCCGCGGCCTCGAAATTTCCGGTGCTATTGACTTCGTCCAAAACTTCCTGGGCCCTTGCCCTCACCTGGCTCTTCGCCGCTTCATCCATCCCTTCAGTGCCTAACAATATATGACTGGCCCGCATCCTGGGCTCCCCATCAAACCTATCTGTAATCTTATAGCTGACATAGCTTGACCTGTTTGTCAAATAGGGACCATAGACCTCACCGACTTGTGGATCCTCCACGTTGGCTGTGAGGTTTTCCGGCAAGGGATCTCCGGGATAAACGGTCCTAAAAGGACTGGGGGATTCGGAATTTCTGATTACAAAAACCGAATCCGATTCCGTTTCTTTCAATTCGGCAGTCAAGCTGTTGATTTCTCTCTCCACCGCTGCGGAATCCTCAGCACTCGGTGCCAGCGTAAAACGAATATACTCCAGATCCCGGCTCTGAGTGACTTTGAACCGTTCCCTGTTTCTGCCCATATAACTTTTGAGGTCGGACTCAGAAACTTTCACCAATGAATCGGACACCGCATAATACGGGATATGCACATGGGATACATCGGCAATGGTATTCGCCATCTTGTGCTGTAACCTGCCTTCTGCTTTTGTGGCATATTCGGAGGTGGCCAGCATGTTGTCATATTTGATCCTCAATCTGGAATCCGCAAACAATTTTTCCTGCTGGGTCCAAAACCTCTGTTGTTGTGGATCCGCATTTTCCAAAGATTGCAAAAAGGCCACCAGTTGCTGACGATCAAATTCACCCGTTTCGGGATTGGTCAGCTCTCTCCGCAGTTCCGCTACGATGTTCTTGCCCTGAACCATGTCCACCAATTCCGCATCGGATACCATAAGGCCAAGTTCCTCATACTGGGTGGCAAATACCTTTTCTACGATAAGCGCCTGCCAGGCCTGTTCCCTGATGCTAAAAAGCTCGTTTTCTGTTGGGTTTCTCCCCGTGTTTTGCTGAAAAGTAAGTTTGGTCTCTTCTATCTTTTGAACATATTCATCATAGGAAATTTTCTCCCCGGCGATTTCTCCCACCGTCGTTCTGCTGGATCCCAAAATCATTGAATTGGGTCCCAAAATATCGCCGCCCACTAAAAAGAATATAAGCCCAACAGCTATTACTCCGATTGCCAGGCCTGTTCTTTGTCTGATTTTTTTTATTAATGCCATTCTTCTGTTTTTTGAAGTGTCGCAAAATAATTACATATAGCGGTAATTTCAAAATATTCGGGGAGCAATAAATCAAGTATTTCAGTTAGTTGGGCGGATTGATCTTCAATCTGACCGTATCTATCCGATGTTCCTGCTTAGCTGTCACCGTAAAGGTAAATGGCCCAAATACCACTGACTCCCCCCTCTGGGGAATATCCTCGGCCAAAGACAATATAAATCCAGATAAGGTTTCGAAGTCCCCGGAAGGCAGATTCCAATTGTATTTCTCATTGAGATAATCAATTTCGTGCCTTGCACTCAGTAGATACTCCGTTTCGGATACTTTCTGCTCCACGAGGTCATCGCTGTCGTATTCATCTTCTATTTCCCCGAATATTTCCTCAATTATATCCTCCATGCTTACGATCCCGCTTGTTCCTCCAAATTCATCCACCACAAGCGCCAGACTTTTCCTTTCTTTGATGAACTGCACCAGCAATTCATTGGCCAGCGCGGATTCAGGTACAATAATGATGGGGGTAAGAATATCCTGAACGGATTTGGGTTTTTTAAACAACTCAAGGTGATGGCAATAGCCGATGACGTCATCAATGGTTTCTTTGTAGACAATGATCTTGGAATGCCCGCTTTCGATAAATATTTTTTTGAGTTCTGCAATGTCATCCTCCACCTCCACTGCCACAATGTCAGTTCTGGGGACCATACATTCCCTGACTTTCACTTTTTTGAAATCCACTGCATTGTCGAATATCTTGGTATCGATTTCCACCTCTTCTCCCTTGGTGTCCAGATAATTCTGAATAAAACTGTTCAGATCCGTAATTTTAAATACCGGCTTGTCTTCGTTATATTCCAGCTTTAAAACATAAATGATGACAAATTTGGAGAGCTTCACCACAATCCACACGATGGGATACATCAGGTAATAGATAACCGCAAAAGGATAAGAAAAAAATGAAAGCATACTGTTGGGATTGAGAATGAATATGCTTTTGGGAATGAACTCCGCTGTCACCAAGACGATAATAGTGGAAACTATGGTTTGTAATATCATTACACCGGCTTGGTTTTCGATAAAATCCGGAAGCATATAAGCGATGACCGGCCCCAACAAATAAGCCATGAATATACCATATAACACCAATGAAATGGTATTTCCAAGCAAAGTGGTCCCGATGAACTGGCTGGGGTTTTGAACAAAATTGGATAATATCCTGCCGGTCATCTTGCCTTGCTTGCTTTGAAGTTCTATGTGCAGCCTGTTCGCAGAAACAAATGCGATCTCCAGCCCCGAAAAGAGGGCTGAAAAAAAAAGAGCGATCAAAACAAAAATCAAATGCTGCTGATCCATTAGCGTTTCTTCTTCTTTTTGGGCATATCCTGCGCGGAAGACCCTTCCTCTTCATTGTCTTTCTTCCTGTACATATACCAGAACAGCAAAGCCACGGCAAACATGAATACCGGATAAGAGGCATCAATTCCAACTTTCATCGTCAAATGGGTACCGATAATTACCAATGCCGCAGACAAGGATAGTAGGATGGTATCAGCTAATTTCATTTCTTAATTTACAAAATATCTTCAATGATTCCCGTCACCTTGGTGAATTTATAATCGTTGAACCCTTCATCGGCCTCCATCCCGGTGCCTTTGATGATCCTGGTAGGTTCTTCCACGGTCACAAATTTTTCTGTATAAATTTTCTTTGTGCGCGGATCCCAGAACAATTCTTCCGAAGAGAGTCTCTGATCTTTAAGCAGGTTATGTACCTGGACATCCCCTTCTCCCCGGTAAAGGTCGGTTTTTCTTTCATGATATCCCCTGTCCGCCCTGATCGTGGTGCTCAGTTCTCCATCTTTTTCAAAGAAATGAATCACTATCCCCTCCGGAAATTCAGTGTTGCCGTTTTGGAATTCCAGCTGCTTGTCAGCCATCAATTTGGTTCTGACTATGGCCGAGTCACTGTGGAGCAATTCGATGTCATGGCTTATCCTAATCGGGCCTTCGTAAAACTCCAACTGGCTTTTGTCAATATCCTCCCTGCAGGAAACCCCAATGAACACCCAAACGAGGATCAGAAGCAAAACATTTCTTATCATAGCCACAGTTTTAATACCCTGAAATTTCAGACAAATATACAGATGAATCCGCTACCAAAAAAAAGGCGGTATTGCTACCGCCTTTTGCTATTGATAATAATTGGTCTTATTGGTTATAATTGGGATCAATAAACGGGATCAGTCCCTGGTGGCCAAAGTCACGGTCTGACCAACCCAGCATCCTGTATTGATGGTCTCACCTACCTGAAACCCTTCTGTAAAGAGTTCTTCTTTAGAGGGGAATCTGGATTTCGCGTTGGACATCCCTTTGGTGTCACCGGCTTTGGCATAAGCATCATAGGCGGCAATAAAGATAGAGTAATCCTTCACCCTGCTTTGACCTCCTTTACACTCGCTGCTGGAGCCCATGATCAGGCCTCCTATAAATGAGTAGGCATCTTTTTCCCGGGTATTGTCCAATTCGGCTGATTTCAGGGCTGAGGATCTTGCCTGGTTTTTTCTGCCAAGGTTGGCATGAACTTTAGCCATATCCCAGTGAATCTCAGCGCGCTGCTCATCGGTAGTCGCCAGGGTCAGGGCTTTTTCAAAAAGCTCACCGGCCTTGTCATACTCCGAATTCTGCATGTACCTCAACCCTCTCACTTGAGAAGTCGAGAATGTGGGGTCATTATTGTCAATTACTTCCAGCGCACTTAGGAATGTAGGGCTATTGGTACACTTATGCTGCACAGAATACTGGAAAATCTGCTGGGCAAGCTTCATGTTGGTGGGATCCTTTGCCAACTTTGGTCCCATGTTTCTTTCTATGAAATTACAGTCTATGATCTCCATGGCAGTAAGCAGCTGTTCCAAAGTGGCTTTGGGTGTGGCAACATTGGCTCCTTCTTCCTCAGCCTCTTCCAACCTGCCCATTAGATCCTCATATTTTTCAATTACTTCATCGGGTGTATAAGCTTGATTGAAAGCAAAGTTTCTGTATATGGCATCAAAATAAGCGGCTATAAGTTGATGGTGAAGCGATCCGTTTAATTCCAGTGTCCTTTCGAACAATTCGGTAACAAGTCCTATCTTGTCTTTATCTCCTTTATAGAACTGATAAGCATAATAAGCCTTATTGGCTATCCACTTATCCTCGTTATCATACAGATCTTTTCTCAAATCATAGATGGTGAGGACAGAATCCTGATAAACCCTGGCTTCCTTTTCATCGGATACCATTTTGGCGGCGCCGGCATACACATCCACACCATTGATGTAGAGGGCCTCGTTGAGATCCGGGACATTGGTCAATAACCAATGCAATGGACCTTTTGCTTTTAAAAACTCATTGGACTTTTTATAATCGTTATAGGCTGCATTGGATTCTCTTGCCTTGTGTTCCATCTGCGGGTCAGATGGCCAATTCCAATTTCCCTGCGCCTGAGCCAGTCCTACCATGAGGAAGGACAAACATCCGATAATCGAAATTTTAATTTTCATGTTTGTCAACATTATTCAAATACTTTTTTATAAAACCAACTATTATCATTTATCGAGACTCCCAAAGATACTTTGAAATAATTCTCTCTTACTAATCCATTATCTACAGTTCCTCTTGTACCTACTTTAACCGCAAAATTTAATAGCGATAAAGCATGCACAGGTATCGAGGCCCCAAAATTAATGCCAACATCATCTATTTGAGTCTGGTTCAACACATAGGGCAATCTCTCGTATTCGACTCCTGCCCTGAAAGTGGAGCGCTGGAACATACTTTCCAGTGAGAATGCATCAGGGGTGTACTGACCTCCAAGTCCAATTTTAAAGGAGTTGCCCAAGGTACTTTCTGCACCTCCAAATCCCCTATATTGGCTAAAGTCCTGATGCTGTGCTTCTAGCCCTATAGCAAATTTATTAATTTTTTCATAAGTTACACCATAACCTAACCTATTAGGTATGAAAATAGTTCCCTCAACGTTGTCAGAAAGTATATCACCGGGCGCGTTGGGCATACTAGCTTGTCCTAATTCTGCCATTTTTGCAAACTCTTTTCCACTAATGTCGCCAAATACATGATAAATGGCTCCGAAGTTCAGGTATTTTTGGTTTCCGAGACGTGCCAGGTAGTACAGTCCCCCTTTTACCGTAAGATCGCTGAAAGTCATTCTCTCAAAATATTCCGAGGATATCCCTACAGGGTTCAGTTCTGCGGTGAGCAATTCAAGTTGGTTGGTACGTATGGTAGAACCAAAGGTGTATGAGCCGTGTATACCCAGGTTAAGGTTTCTGAACAACTCAAATCCGGTCTGCAGATAAACTTCGCTCAAACCGCCTCTGCCCTGAATTGTATTTTGGGATATCAGGTCAGAATTAACGACTTCAGAATTGACGGTCAGGTTATAATTGACCCCGGTCAGTTGGTTCAATCCCAGTCCCATGGTCCATTTTCTGGAGACCAGCGGGAAAGACATGGCCACGTAGCTCAGTCCTCCCCCATCAATGGCTTCAGACCCTGCCTCTGTGGACGCGTCCAGGCGGTTGTAATTTAATGCTGCCTGAAAGCTGAAAGCCGTATTTTTTACAGAAACCGCGGGATTGACATGGTTGATACTGAAACTGTTTCCAAAACTGATGCCCATACCTCCCATAGCCTGGTTTTGGGTCAGTCCCGAATTGTTGAACTTCCCTATGCCCAATGAACTGTACGTGGAAGACGTGGACTGTGCAAAGTTTTGATGTATCGTAAAACAGGTGAAAACCAAACCTATTATATAAAGCCTTTTATTTATCAACATTGTATGTTAAAATTCTTTCCAATCCATAAAGGACCAAATTGGGGATTACAAATATGTGGTCTTTTGTTAAGCTTTCAAAGTATTCCGCATCCCCGCCACAAATAAAGACTTTGAGATCCGGATAAATATGTGCATACGATTTTATCATGCCTTTCAGTTCTTCCCTGATACCAAAAAAAACACCGCTCTGCAAACAGGATACGGTATCCTTCCCTATAAATGGCGGAGGAAAGGTGGTTAAGGTGGCGAGAGGCAATCTGGCCGTCTGCCTGTGCATCGCCTCAAAACGCATGCTGACGCCCGGAGAAATGGCTCCGCCCAGGTATTCGTCGGCGGCATTGATGACATCATAGGTAATGCAGGTACCCAGGTCAATGGCGAGTGCCGGCCCATGGTTTCCCCAAGCCCTCGCTCCCATTACCGCAGCCAGCCGGTCAAGACCCAGAGTATGGGGGGTGTTGTATTTATTGTGGATAGGAAGCCTGATTCCATGGTCAAAAAACAGAAAGGGGAACGGGATGATGGATTCAAGCTCATGCTTGTCCCATTTTACCGAACTTACTATCGTGTGTGAAAATTCCAACGTAGCGCAGTGATCGATACATTCTTTCATACCCTGAAAGGATACGACCATGCAAAGCTCTTCTCCCACAAAAAGGCCTGTTTTTATCCTGGTGTTGCCTATATCTATTACCAATTTCCTTAACATAGCTTATGATTAGGGTATACATTCCATTTGTGTTCCGAAATAAATTTTCAGGATCCAACACCAATCGATCATGAATATTCGGAACCCCATCCCAAAGCATCCGTAAGATCATTTGACGGCCTTTTTCCATGCGGAAACCGCTAGCGGATAATGATCGTAGCGGCTCTTTAACCGGCTGATTCCATATTCAACATCCGGTAAAATTAGTCATTTTACAAAGCCCGTTTTGATTGTGTAAATTAATTTTAACTTTACGTTTATTATTTTAACAAACTTTAACCCTTATGGCTGAAGATAAGACCTATCCGGTCATCGGGCTGATGTCCGGTACCTCGGGAGACGGGCTGGACATGGCATATTGCGTGTTTGAAAAGAAGAAAGACTGGACTTTTGATATCACCCAGGCCCAAACGGTTCCTTTTCCATTGGATCTAGGGGATGCCCTGAGAAAATCCCATCAACTTTCCTCCGAAGATTTGGCCTTACTGGATGTTTCCTTCGGTGAATGGATGGGAAATCAGGTAAAGGCTTTCTGTAAGGCCCACAAGTTGGCCCCCTTGTTCATTGCTTCGCACGGTCATACAGTATTTCACCGCCCCGAGAAAAAACTCACCAAGCAAATCGGCAACGGTTATGCCCTATGGCAAGCTGCCGGTGTGCCTGTAATCAATGATTTCCGCAGCCTGGATGTGGTCCTTGGAGGACAGGGTGCCCCACTTGTCCCCATCGGTGATAAGCTTCTTTTCGGATCGTACGATTATTGCCTGAACCTTGGCGGAATTGCCAATATCTCCCATTCTGAAGGCCAGAGCCGGATAGCCTATGATGTTTGTCCGTTTAATTTGCTGTTGAACCATTATGCTTCCAGGCTGGGACTGGCTTATGATGAGGATGGTCTTCTGGCCGCAGAGGGGGAAATCCTGCCGGAATTGCTTGAGCATCTTGAAAAACTGGCCTATTACCGGCACCGGGGAGCCAAGTCCCTGGGCAGGGAAGACATTGAAGAAACGTTTTTGCCGCTTCTGGAGAAAACCGGTTTTCCTGTAAAAAACATTCTTGCCACTTTGTCGGATCATTTTGCCAACCGCATCGCCGAAACCGTACTCAAAACCCACTCCGAAACCGGCCGGCCAGGTCAGCTTCTGGTCACCGGGGGAGGCGCATACAATCAACATTTCATCGAAAAGTTATCTGAAAAGCTGGCGGGGAAAACCCGGGTAGTTCTGCCCGAAAAGAAAATCATCGATTTCAAAGAAGCCATGGTTTTCGCCTTTTTGGGCGTGCTAAGAACCAGAGGGGAGAACAATTGCCTGGCATCGGTAACGGGTGCTGCCTCCGATAACTGCGGAGGTACGCTGTATGGCTTTTTAAAATAAATTTCGACCCTCTACCACCAAACTATTGGTTCATATAGCACAAATTAGGTAGTTTAGGGAAATTAAAACCATGGAATCATTCGGTTTTTTTGAATCCCCTAACAATCCTAATTTAACTTGCCAAAAATATAAAATTAATTGAATGAGGAATTTTATAGCTTCATGTGTATTCATTTTGGGATTTTTAACGTTCGCCTTCCCTTATGATACCCTTGCCCAAGACAATGACCAAGAATCCGGTAAACAGCTGGAAATAAAACGTGCCGACGAAGCTGATACTGACCAAACCCCCGATTCCATATTGGAGCCTGAACACGTGGAAGAACATGGCCATGCGCCTGTTTGGCTGGTGATCCCTTTTGTGGTTTTGCTGTTGATGATTGCCACCGGGCCTTTATTCTACGAACATTTCTGGCACCACAATTACCCCAAGATAGCGGTCGGATTAGCGGTGGTCGTGGTCTTTTATTACCTGTTTGTACTGCATAATGTCCATCATCCGGTGCATGCCATGGCGGAATACATTCAGTTCATTTCCCTTCTGGCGTCATTATACATTGCTTCCGGGGGGATATTGATTGAGGTGGATAAAAAATCCACTCCCCTGGCCAATGTCAGCCTGCTGGTGATCGGGGCCTTGATTTCTAACCTGATCGGTACCACCGGGGCTTCCATGCTTCTGATCCGGCCCTTTATCCGGCTCAATAAAAACAATATACAGCCTTACCATATCATCTTTTTCATTTTTATGGTCAGCAATGTGGGCGGCTCCCTTACGCCGATAGGCGATCCCCCGTTGTTTCTGGGTTTCCTCAAAGGCGTGCCCTTCTTCTGGACGCTGGAACATAACTGGCCTGCCTGGCTGTTGGCCCTGATCATACTTTCTGCTCTCTTTTATCTGGTAGACAGGAAATATGGGAACGGCAATGGCATTGAATTGGAAGAACCAGCCACTTTTACCAATAAGATCTCCCTCTCAGGCACCAAAAATTTTCTGTGGCTGCTGGTCGTCATTTTGTCCGTATTCCTGGACCCCAACGTGCTGGATTGGGTGCCCGCCATCCATTATGACGGAATGAAGTTTTCCTTTTTGCGGGAAATCATCATGTTGTCGGTGGCTTTTCTCTCTTATAGATTTGCAAACCGGGTAGCACTTCAGGGCAATGAGTTCAACTTTGAGCCCATCCGGGAAGTGGCGTTTATATTTATAGGTATTTTTGGCACCATGATGCCAGCGCTTGAACTGGTGGGCGACTTCGCCAAGTCACCCGATGGGGCGGCACTGATTACCTATAACACCCTTTATTGGGGAACCGGCATATTGTCTGGATTTTTGGACAATGCCCCTACTTACCTGAATTTCCTTGCTGCGGCCATGGCTTCACAGGATGCGGACATCAATAACATTGAACAAGTGCGGCATTTTGCCATGGACCTGTATGACCACTCTGCCTTTGAACTGATGGCCATTTCCATCGCTTCGGTGTTCTTTGGCGCCATGACCTATATCGGAAACGGCCCCAATTTTATGGTCAAGTCCATCGCCGAGCAGAGCGGCATCAGGATGCCATCCTTCTTTGGGTACATCATCCGCTTTTCCATTCCGCTGCTGTTGCCGATCCTGTTGATTACCTGGCTGGTGTTTTTTGCGTTTTCGGGTTAAGGGAGGCACTTTAGGCCGGCATAAAAATTCATGTAAGCTACAGCGGGTAATTCGAAAATGAGGCGTTGGAGGGGGGTATTGATGACCACCACTGTGAGGTCTCAATTGGCCTTGACGGTTTCATTCACTGAACTTCCATTCTGAGAGGAAATGCACTACGCCGAGAAGGGGAGGAAGCGGAATTGCTATTTTCCATCAAAACAGTATTCGTCAAACCAACCCGCCGTCCGTGTGCCTATACTTGAGGTTTTGATGACGTCTCTGCGTTAATTTGCCAATTCAGGAACAATGTTCAGGTTATAGGAGTATATCTCGTCTTTCTCAGCTAGACCATACAGCGTGTGGTTGACCGGATCAATACAGATGTGTATGAGTTTTTCCTTTGTAGTTAGTTTGCAAAGTGCATTTCCATCCCAATCGAGTACGTGTATTTCAGCGGGAGTATCTCCCATAGCCCAGGCTTTTCTATTTTGATTGGCATATAACCCGAAAAGGAATCCGTTTCCGGCCCTTAGATCTACGTAGTATTCCTTTTTTAGGGGCATAATTGTTCTCGAAGCGTCACTTAGCGATTCCGGACTGCTACTGGACGTAATTGCAATTGACTTTTCTGGATTTTCGATGTCATATATATTCAGTTGATCCATAAACATCATTCCGCCAGCGTACTTCCGCTTTGACTTGTCGAAAATCGTGGTGGAAGCCATCAAATAGCTGTCTTTTTGATCCGAAAGTCCTGATACAACGGCAGTATCAAGCCGGGTAATATATTGGTTTTTCCATTGATATACGGCGTATAGTTGGTTCAAATTGAGAAAATCCAGGTTGTCCACAAAAATCGATTCATTATCAATATTATAGGCTCTGTATATTTCATTCAATTTTTCCAATTTGATGGTGTCTTGAAATATATCAATGTCATGAAGCCAAGATTGCGTGAGGTTAAAGTGGAAAATCCCCTGCCTTGCCCGATGATAAAAAGAAATAAGCAGGTCATCACCCTTTTTTTCTACAGCCAGAGGTCTTAAGGCACTTTCAAATTCATTGGGACCGCCTCCTTTTCTAATAAAGCTTTTTTTTTGTTTAAAGCCCGGCAGAGATACCAGGTGATACAAGGTGTCTCTTTGAGGCGTTGTAATGGCCAGTAAACTGTCTAGAATATAGATGTTTTGTGTGCCTAGGATTTCCAGCGGAATGATGGCTCCGTCGAGGTTGTATGATTTTTCAAATTTAACTGTCACCGGATTTTTTCCCAGAAAAGTGGTGGGGCTTTCCGATGTACAACCTAAAAGTAACATTACAGTTATACCTAGATTTAATGGTAGTTTCATATGATTATAATTGTTTTTCAGTGGCCATATGGAATCTCGCATGTTTTCCCCGATAGCTATCGGGGCATCCCACTTTGTGACGATCTCGTCATGCTCGATTTCATATGATTATAATTGTTTTCTATCGGCCATATAGAACCTCGCATGTTTCCCTGATAGCTACCTTAGGTTTCATATGGTTTTGGCCTCCGGTGAGCCTTTTAAATAAAATCGCCCATCTGAGCATCGTTGACATGGGTGATACAGTTGATACTTATAATACTTAAGGAGTGCATCTGAGTGTTTTTCTTACCGGACAGCAAGCTGTACAACAGTCTCTAACTTAACCCGCAAAAATTTACCCACTGCTATAACGTTCACCGAAACCTAGGTTAACCCTGTATCACCTCAGATCAAACCTGACCAGTCTAAGGTCTTTATCCATAAATGCCGCTGCATATAGTATTTGATTTTCCTCATCCACAGCAATGGATCTTACTGAATGATCCAGCGTGAGTTTTTTGACGGGATTTCCCTTCCAGTCGAAAACATATACGGTGTCCGCAAGAGCCGGGTCTATAAATTCCGTAGCAGATCTGAGGTTCCCACTATACAGGGCGTAGATGTACTTCTCAGAGGTTGCGCCGCTGACAAAGCAATATTTGGCATCCTCCTGAGGTACGGTCCGGACAATGCCTCCCGGTTCCTCCGCCTCCCGCTGCTCACTGGTCCAGCCCTTATAATCTTTTATCACGGTAAGGTGGCCTTCGGCATAGTCCAGTCCAAGATAGCGAATGCTTCTGAAGATCTAGCTAACATTACTGCCTTTTTATCGAAAGGATGGGCATAGAACGCTGCCTGATTGGACATGAAGGTCCCCTGTTCATACTCGCCTAAGCTAGAGAAATGGTCGTCGTTCAGCCGGTGCAGGCCAAAGCGTCTCGTGAACATCGCCCCGATCACATAGCCACCGGATACGGTGCTTTCGATGAGGTTGTCCTCCTGGGGATTGATCTTTATGCGATGCAAAGGATTCGTGTTGCTGTTGTTTTTCAGGCTGTCCACACGATATGCATAGTAATGTGGGTAGTTAGAAAGGTAAACCAGGCGGTTCGCGCCGTCAACGGCGACTCGGGTATGGTCAGTCTGTAACTCATTAGGTCCGTCACCAATCTTCCCCAGTTTCGCTATTTTACCCGAATGCAGATGGAAAATCTTGAAATAATGGTTGGGATCTTTATCACGGATGATCAACATCCCCTCCGCATAGGTCATTTCCCACATCTGGGTAAAATAGACCTCATCGGTCTCCACTATTTCTACAGGGTTTCCGTATAGGGAAACGACAGGCAGTTCCGCAAAATAATCGGAGAGATGGGGATCATGCGGATCCGCCTCCCTACAACTGATAAGTGTGAGTGTCCAAAGTGTCAGGTAGCCCTGTAGCCGATAGGAAGAGGTGAAATGTGACATATGTTACTTGTTTTGGGTTTGGAATTCCATTCGATTCAGACCTTGCCCTAGTTTATCGAATGTATTCTTCTTTCAGTTTCATCATTAAAATAACAGGGTTGTCTTCAGGCTCGACCACCCCGATCCCGGGAATTTTAATTGTTTTGCCCGAAGGGTTGGAATAAGTTAGTGGTTCAAAGCGCGGAATTTTGATTTATTTATAAGAAATACTTTTTTTCGATTGGATTTCAACTTATCAAAACTATTTAGTATTTAATTCATCTAGAATATCCGAAATATCATATTTAAAAAATTCATCGGATTGGATATCAAAAGTATAAAGTTCACTTTGAGTAAAATCAATATCGAAAGAGGAAATATAATTTTGAAGTTTTAACTTGGCTATCGGATCCCCGTTCCAATTAAATAAAAGAATGGAGGGTAAATTTTTTCTTGATGTTTCATATATTTTCTCCTTTTCATTGATATATACTACTCCAAAAAAATCGTCATATACACGAAGATCAGAAAATTTTAATATTCTATCATCCCAGTCCGTCTTTTCTATTAAACTGAGATCATCTAATTTTTTTTTCCACACAAATTGTTTTCTTAAATGAATCATCAAGTGAGTATATGTTAATATAATTTAATCCAAAATGCATTTCCACGATTTTTTTTTGCCGATCATTCAATTTTGTCATTGTTGATAATATGTTAAAATTCATGCCGTCCAATACAGAGGACATATTGAGCTTTTCCATAGTAGAATTCGCAGTTTGATTCCCTTTAGTATAGTAGGTATCGGAATTGCTGGGTCTCCATATTTCCTATTTCTTTACAAAAATAGGTATCGGTGTCAATCACTAAAAAATCGAATAAATATTGAGGCAGAGAATCGTTAATAGTGGATATGAATAATTCTTGATGTTTAATGGATTGATTGATGTCTAATTTTAGTAACTTTCCGTATCCGAAATCATATATGTATGCATGGTATCGGTTGTTTTCCTTGGTTATTTTTACTTTATCCGATACACTGGGTGATGAAGAAAGTTCTAATGGTCCCTCTCCAACATGTAAAAAGTCACCTAAATGGTGATATTCAGGAAGAGATAGAAATTTCCAGACCCCATTTTTTTTTCTGGTAGACAGAATCATAATACTGTCTTGAATAGCAAAATCCCAAACTCCTACAAGGTCTATACCTGTTTCTTTTTTGTTATGGATCACAAACTCATTAGGAAATTCCAATACATATTCCAAAGAATCTAAAGTCATGTATTTTTGATGATCTAATTTATTGTTATCACAACTAAATAAAGTTGACAACATCAATGTTACAAAAGATGTATATATGATCTTATTCATGGTTTGTAATTATATTTGTTAATTAATGATTTGAAGTAGGCACTTAATAAATAAAGACTTTGTACGGATAAGGTGGCTTAGCAATCATCCTTCTCATCAGATTTTCAAAGATTCCTTCATTTTGTGGCAGTTAAACCTGTAGGTGTACTCGTTGATGTAGGGCTGTAGGTTCATGACCGAATAGGGGGTACCCCTTAGCCATGCTTTGAACATCATGATCACCCGGTGCATCTGTTTGAAATTCTCCCAGTTCTTTCCCGATTTTTCACGGACCAGTTTGGGAAAATGGGTCTCTATGCCCTTATACCCACTCCAATAGTCGGTCTTGACTTCGGCATCGCTGTTGATGTAATCATTCATAAAATCTCCCAGATTGGCCTTGGACGCGGTTTCCACCACCCTGCCATACCAACGAGACACACCTTTTGAACCCCATTCTATGCCTACCACCATGATTTTCTCTTTTTGCCCTCGTTCCTTCCCAGGGCCTTGCCATTCTGGCCGCCAACATAGGATTCGTCCACTTCTACTTTCCCCACCATGGGGAAGTTTTGGCTGCTTTCCATCGTTTTCATCACCTGTTTCTTGAAAAACCAGCAGGTCTTTTGCCTTAGCTCAAGCTTACTGCTCAGTTCGCAGCTGCTGACCCCGTTCTTGCTGGTAGAAACATAATAGACGATTTAAAAGTCTTTAAAAAGGGAAAATTTGCACTGGTGAAAGAGGGTGCCGGCGGTGGGGGATTCAAGTCGACCACACTTATTCCATTGTCTGTCAAACTCTTTTATCCCCGTTGCAATATTTTGTATAACCGCACTTCTTTCACTTATAACCGTCTTGCCATTTAATATCTGCCAAATACTTATAACATGCCCTGTCGTCGGGAAACATCCTCTGAAATTCAAATAGGGAGAGACTCTTATACCTTTTTTCCATAAAATATAGGTTAAAGGCAATATAGCTATATTTTTACCATTTACAAACCGCCTAATTCAATTCTCCTTTTACTCCCAGGACAATCAACTGCACTCCTGACAGAAATACTATACTGGCCACCAAGCTTGCCCATCCTGGGACTGTCTTTCCCAGCCAGACCATGCATGATCACCGCATACAGTCCGTAGATAAATGGAAGCATGCGGATCCTTCTCCCCACAAGGGATACCACAACTGATTAGTGTAAGTGTCCAAATTGTCATGCAGCCCAGTAGTCGAAAAGAGGGGTGGGGTGTTGCAGAAGTTACTTGTTTTTAGCTTGGAATTCCATTCTATTCATCTGTTTATAATTTGTTTTTCAATGGTCAGATGAAACCTCGCATGTTTATTTTCATCCCACTGTGTGTCGTTTTCGTCATGCTTGGTTTCAGATGTTGTACTATTTGTCGAAGGTATTCCTCTTTCAGTTTCATCATTAAAATAACAGGGTTGTCTTCAGGCTCGATCGCTCCTACGCCGGGAATTTGAATTGTCTTTCCCTCATTGGTGTGCCAAGGCAGGACAATTTCGACCAGGTAATTTCCGTGTACTACTTCATGATTTACAGCGAAAAAATTGGAACTAAGATATACTTTAGGTTACCGTATCGACTAACTCTGACAATAGAATAGATGGATCTGCCGGCAGTTAAATATCGGATGAATGAATTCCTTTATCTGCTCAAAATAACATCCATCGGTCTCAAGTTAAACCTGTTTTATCTCAAATCAAACTTAATCAGACCAAGTTCTTTGTCAATAAATGCAGCTGCATATAATTTTTGGTTTTCCTCATCCACGGCGATGGACCTTACTTGGTAATCCAGAGTGAGTTTTTTGACGGGATTACCTTTCCAGTCGAAAACATATACGATATTTGCAAGTGCCGGATCTATAAATTCGGTAGCAGATCTGAGGTTCCCACTATACAGGGCATAGATGTACTTCTCGGAGGTTGCGCCGCTGACAAAGCAATATTTGGCATCCTCGCTGGAGATAGCCCTGACTATTCCCCCGGATTCTTCAGTTTCAATTTGTTCACTGCTCCAACCTTTAAAGTCCTCTATCAGGGACAAATTGCCGTCGGAGTAGTCCAAGATTGCAAAAGCTTCTGACGGCCTCGCCAACATAACAGATTTCTTTTTGAGAGGATGGGGAAAAATAAGCCCTTGGTTGGACATAAAAGTTCCCTGCTCATATTCACCAAAACTGGAGAAATAATCATCTTCTAGTCGGTAAAGGCCGAAACGTTTCCTGAACATAGCTCCTACCACAAAACCACGGGATATGGTACTTTCGATTAGGATGTCTTCCCGGGGGTCGATCTTTAGGCGGTACAAAGGATTTGTGTTGCTGTTGTTTTTCAGACTGTCCACACTATATGCATAATAAAATGGAAAGTTAGAAAGGTAAACGAGTCGATTAGCAGCGTCAAAGGAGGCTCGGGTATAATCAGTTTGTAACTCGTTAGGTCCGTCCCCAATCTTCCCCAGTTTCGTTATCTCACTTGAATTAAGATTGAAAACCTTAAAATAATGATTCAGGTCTTTATCACGGATGATCAACATTCCCTCCGCATAGATCATCTCCCACATCTGTGTAAAATAAATCTCATCGTTATCTCTTATTTCTATCGGAGTTCCTTTGATAGACAGAGAAGGGCTTTTTGCAAAAAAGTCAGTAAGAAGAGGACCTTGTTCTATTTCCTTTTGGCAGCCGGATAATAGATAAGTAGAAATGACCAAACAGGCGGATAATCTAAAGCAAGTATATGTATATCTCATAGATAAAAGGAGGTGAATGACAAAAATGGAAAATGGAGTAGGAATTGAATTGTTCCTACTCCAAATTAAAATGAGTTAATCACAGGGTTTAGGAGGAGCCTTCATAGTTCCTTTAGGTCCTGGATTTCCATTTACGGTGTAACATGTTTCATTCGAGTCGATACAAGTAAAGCAATAATCAGTAGAACTACTACTCGAGGAAGTAGTCTGCGCAATTACTTTATTACTTAAATGAACAAAGGGATCCTCCAATGTAACTTTCACATTTAAGAATAAGGCCATAAAGAATATCCCTAAGGCCATTTTTTTTGCGATTTTACTTAGATTTGGTTTCATTTTTTTTCAATTTTTTTTAATAAATTGTCTTTTGATTTAATGGCTTTTCGTAACCACAGACGTTTTTTCGCCATCCTTCCAGGAGAGCTGAAAAAATAGCTATTGATCAAATAATGGCAGGCCTCCTTTCTTTAATGGTTTTATTTCCCTGCCTAGGGACAGGCGGGGAGATATTTGATTTGAAAATCAGATAATTGGGACGTTGGGAAAGCTCTTGGTATATTTTCCCCACATATTCTCCTATTACTCCCAGGACAATCAACTGCACCCCCGACAGAAATACTACACTGGCCACCAAGCTTGCCCACCCGGTGACTGTCTTTCCCAGCCAGACCATGGTCACCGCATACAGTCCATAGCCAAATGCCAGCATGGCAAAAAATATACCCATGCCCAGAGCGAGCCGCAAGGGCTTGATGCTGAAAGAGGTAATGCCATTGCTGGCCAGATTCAGCATTTTCGGAAGATTGTATTTGGTCTTGCCGGCCCTTCTTTTTTCTTCCCGGTAGTAAACGATAGCCTGCTTATAACCCATCCAGGAAAATATCCCTCTCAGGTATAGGTTTTGGCTTTGAATGTCTCTGATGGTATCGGCTACTTTTCGGTCGATAAGCCGGAAATCCGCCCCGTTGCGTACCATTTTATGATCGGCTAGCCAGGACAACAACCTGTAGTAGGCGGCCGAGGTCAGTCTTTTGAATACCGAAGGTTGTCCTTCATTTTTGCAAACGGCCGTGACGATATCATGTCCCTCTTGCCAGTGGACAATCATTCCAGGGATAGCCTCCGGAGGTTTTTGAAGATCCGCGTCTATGGTAACGACACAGTCTCCCTTTGCATGGTCAATTCCGGCTTTCAGCGCGGCCTGATGTCCAAAGTTTCTTGAAAAATGAAGAAATTTGATCTTCTCATTTTCCGATGCTGCCAATTCAATCACCGATTGGGTAAGGTCCTGGCTCCCATCGTTGACCAGGATGATTTCGTAGCCGTACGCCTGGAGGGCAGCACCTATACGTTTCAGGAGCGAAGGTATATTTTCCGCTTCATTGTAACAGGGAACTACTATGGATACTAAAAAGTCATTCATTTTCAATCAGGTTAAATGAGGATTCGATTTCCCGTGCTTTTTGTTTCTTTTCTATGAGGTCGTTCACACTGGCCTTGGCTGTTTCACTGTCTTTCCAGTCCATTGTTCTTACATAGGTGTGCGTTCCCAAAAAGAGAAACCAAATCATGCTTCCCATTATCAGGGATGCTTTATAGGACCGGGGCTGCCGGGATAGCCATTGATCCATCTGCCAGACCAGTATCAGGGCCAGACCAGCCGTACTCAGGTACATGTAGCGGTCTGCGGTGATGACCGTTCGGGGCAGGGGAATAATGTGTAGCACCAACAGAAGGTTGACCAGGAAAAACAAAAATCCAACTACCACCAACCGGTTTCCCTTCCTGTAATGGTCCCAGACGTAATAGCCGATAATGCCCACTAAAGGGATATATCCCCAATAATATAATGGGAGGGACTCTCCAGGAGAGACCGGAAAGGGATGGAAAAAGTAAAGTTTTACGGGGGCCAGAAAGCGGAAGATATACTCGGTAAGGCTGTACATAGTGAAGAACAGCCGCTGGTGAAAAGGATACCCGCCGGCCTGCGTTATGCTTCCGGTGTCATTGACCCATGAAAAATACCAAAACGCAATAGCCAGCAGAAAGAAAGGGATTTTTTCCAGTATGCCCCTTGATAAGAGAATTCTCTTCCATGTCAACAAGGAAAAACGTCCCAATGCATAATCGACCAGCAGTAAATTCAGGGGAAGGATAATGGCCTGTTCTTTGGACGCAAAGCCTAACGCATAGGCGAATGCGGTGGCAATGAGCCATAGCAAGTGGGAGGATTGCACATACCGGATGTAGCACCACAAGGCAAGCAGGGTAAAAAATGCGTATAGCAGGATTTTAGAGGCACTGATCCAGGCCACTGATTCTACCTGTAACGGATGAATGGCAAAGACCAAAGCCGTAAATAAGGCATAAATATGGCTTTTGGAGATTTCCGTTTGGGGAAGCAGTTTATCCAGTACTTGCCTTATTACACCGTATACCAGAAATGTACTACATAGATGGACAAAGAGGCAGGCCGTGTGGAAAGCGGTGGCGTTGAACCCGAAAGGATCGGCCACAGCCGCATAAAACAGGGAGTTGACCGGGGAGTACTGCCGCTCCCAAAAATGGGTAAAGTGAAAGACGATATTCTCCCAAGAGGCATCCTGAACCAACGGATTCCTCAGTACCTGCCAAGTATCATCCCATCCGAGTTGGAAGCCATTAAAGAAAGTGGGCAGGAAGACGATGACCGTAATCACAGGCAAAGCCCAAATCAATCTATTCGACCACGATGCCGCACTCCGAAAAGAGTGTTTAACTGGTGTGTAATAAGATTTTTCCATATAAAAAAAGTTATCCGGTAAAACAGTGAAATAGGTTTTAAAGAATTTTGAGACGAAATTTATTCCCAATGTTGTATTTTGTCCGTTCTATCCCAATGATTCGGGTGCGGCCAAACAGCTTGTCCCAGCCTGCCCCGAACTTGTTTCGGGGAACTTGCTTCGGGAGAACCAATCATGTTATAATTATCCCGCTCTGCTCCGTTTTTGTTACGCTTGGTATCATGAAATCCCGCTCCTCGCAAGTAACTGGATCGCGATAACGCCGTCTTCCCTAATGGTCTATGTGAAATATAGAAAAGAGATGTCTAAAAACGGTTCTCCCGGCTCCACCACCGCTGCCGATGAGCCAATGAAAAAACTGATTTTTTAAAGAACTTTTTCATAACAAAAAGATTTTAAGTTGAAAATAGTTTTGAATAAAGCTAAAAAAAAAATGAATGTATCCAAATAAACCATCAATTAATTTGTACTTGTGTAATATTTTATGCAATTATATGAAGTTAAAAAACAATATTATATTTTAAAAACCCTTCTAAATATATATTCAATCTGTGATTTAAGATGAGATTAGTTCAAACTATCAAAATAATATTCCGATTCTAACTTTTTATTTAGTTTTTGATTTTTTTTAATTTATTCTCTTATGATTCAACCCCCTATTTCTCCCGGAAGGCCACAGAAAAGGTATCAGAAAAAGCGTTCAGGTCCGGCTAAAAAAATATATGTAAGTTCCGGTTTCCACAACAACAAGCAATTGGAAAACGAAGCTTGGAAACGGATATGAATACCACAACCTTTGGGGTGCCGGCCTTGGAGGTTTCATCTCAAAGCGTCCAAATAAATTCAGCTTGATCCCGACTTTGATCCGAATCTAATTGTTGAAGATTTTAATCAATAGCGAATTATTCTAAAATCCCGGATCCTGTGGGCGGACTTTACAGGATTTTGGCGTGGTTTTTTGCGGGGAACCGAGCATCCGCCTCAAATATTTCCCTGGCTTTTTTTAAAAACGATGGTATCCTCCTTTTCCCACGCGTAAACCATTTTGTGGTCCGCTGTTCTGATGGCCACTAAAAAACTTCCCTCGCCGATTGTAATGGGATTTGCAGAACCCAGTTCCTGTACATTCAGTTGCTTGCCCTCCTGCCATGTCATCACTGGATGATTGTTCCCCGTGATATAGCAGGCGCGGCCTTTTCCAATCTGCACCTCGCTCTTTCCGGGTTGTGCGTAAAAGACCTTTCCCTCCCGCTGCCAGACCGTATGGATCCCCGCGTTGGTGTCTAAGGTTACAGCACCTCCATCCATCGGACAACCCTTGAGTTTCCAGGTGCCATTCCCCAATTTTTGAGCTGCCCCAAAGGTCTTACCTCTATCTGCGGACTGAACAAAATAGAGATCCCTGGATCCGTCGAGCCAGTTTCTAAACATGACCACGACCCGGGAACCCTCTACTGCAATGTTTGGCTTACAACATTCACAGACGGTTTCATCCGGGGAAGTATAAACGATGACATTTTTTTTCCACTTGCCTTCCCTTGCAGATAAGGAAGAAAAGCCTATTTTATTTTTTCTGTCATTCCGCAGGTCCAGCCATACCGCATAAAAATTATTTTGTTTATCCGCTGCAATGCCCATCAGCCCTTCGGGTGCAGAAGCAGGAATGTCATTTACAAGGCCTTTACGGCTCCATTTGCCATTAGCGTGGTCTAATTGAAAATAATGGATATCCCCCGATTTATCCATGGCGGTAATGACGGAAAAATCCTCTGAGCTGGCAAGCTGCGGGCCTCTGCCCATCCCCAAATGCATTTGGGATACCTCACCCACCCATACAGGTTTTGAAAAAGTAGTTCCGGCATCTTTTGAAGTAGCACAAAATATACTGTCGTTTCTACCAAAAACAGTTCTCACCACGCCTTTACTGTCTATACTCAGCTGTGGCTGCTTTCCCGTTGCTATGACATTGCCATCAGGATCGGAAAGAGAGGTCAATAAAACCAATAAAAAAAGGGCATAAACATGAAGTAACAATTTTCTCATATGGTTTAATGATGAATGATCAACATACTCGTCTAATAATACGGAATATCTGCTTAGATAACAAACTTATTGATGGTAAGACGGCTATCATCCAAGCTAATGTTCTCCATAAAAAACATTGGTCAAATACCGGTTTCTGACATCCCTGTAGATACAAAAGTCGCTGTCTATGCTGGCAATTTTTGTGATGCCTTTATTTTCGGCTGCCACAATCAGGGAAGCATCCGCCAGATCCATAGGCACATCATCATATTTTTCACAAAGCCCGATGAGGCGTTGGATATGGCTTTCCCCAAGAGGAAACAGCGTAAGTCCTCCCCGGTGTATCCATTGCAGCAGATTGATCTGGGCGTTGACATTGAAGTCAAGCATGCGGAAAGCCTCGGTGATCACGGGCCAGGTGGTGTATAAACGGCCCTGAAAGCCCTTTAAAAATGCAATGGATTGGGGGTGAAAACGGTCTCTTTTATTAAAAAGCGCAATTAAAGGCCCGGCATCAATGAGAATGCTTTCCATGCAGCCTGTCTTTTAGGACTTTTTTGTAGGTCCGGGAACCATCTGCCGAACCGCCGGAAACCTGGCCAAACAGGTCTTCGCCCAGCTCATAGGGAGAAGCAGAAGCCGTTTCCCGCTTAAAATACATCGCCAACGCCTCTTTCACCACCGCTGACTGTGATATCCCCTTTTCACGGCTAAGGGCATAAAGCTTGGCCTTCAATTCCGGATCTAACCTTATGGTAAACATGGTAGATTTCTTTTTATTCAATTTGTAATACACATATATTACTTTTTAGGTTCCCTCAAAAGCACTTTCCCGAAAATTCTATTATTTACTGTGCAGGGGCATGTTGGGCAGAAGCCGATGAGCAAGGCCAAGGCCTGTCTATACCGTACGGGTAACCCTAAGGCGTCCATCCCCATGACCGGTTCACGAAGCATACATTGGATAAAACTGAAAAAACGGGCTTTTACCGCCTAACCTCGGCAGCAACCTCCATTTCATTGTAAGGAATAAACCAGACCTTCTGCTTTCCACGGATATGGTAAGCGGCTATCCGGTTGGCATTTGGATCCATCTGAATGGTTCCGGAAGTCTCGGAAGTATAAAACAAGTTTTCTTTTTTTGACAAAAAATAGACGCGGGATACTTTTCCATCACGCTTATCTACGGCCAGCTCCCTTACCGGGGCTTTTTCGCCTTCCTTTAACCTGTGGATAATCCTGTCTCCATCATCTTCTGTGGTATAAGCGGCAGAAAGCGCGGCTTTATTGATATCGGCCTGATAAAAAACATCCAGTTCCTCCCACCAGCCCTCTTCTGTAAAATCCGAAACCATCCGCTCATTCCTGCCGTTGATTTCAATCACCTTGGTCACCTCTGCCTCCTCCAACTTGGGGATTTCTTCTTCCAGGAAAGCGATGATGGAAAAATACTCATCGATCTGGGTAGGATTGGCAAAGGGCTGCTCTTCTTCCCTGCTACAGGAGAACAACAGCCCTATGAGGCACCACATCAATGTGGCTTTCAGTTCATCAAGTCGGAACATAAGTTTGCCTGTTCCCAATTATTATTTCAACAATATCTCTCCGGTCATTTCAGACGGGATATCCAAACCTATCATTGTGAGAATGGTGGGGGCAAGATCTCCCAGTTTTCCGCCTTTTACCTCCAATCGGTCGTGTCTATCCACCATGATGCATGGCACCAGGTTGGTGGTATGGGCAGTATTGGGGGTACCGTCCTCATTGACCATACAGTCGCTGTTGCCATGGTCGGCGATCACGATGATGGCATAATCATTTTCCAGCGCTGTATCAATTACCAATTCAGCACATTTATCCACGGCTTCGCAGGCTTTGACAGCAGCCTCAAAGACACCGGTATGCCCCACCATGTCCGCATTGGCAAAATTGAGACAAATAAAATCCGCTTCTTTTTTGGGCAGTTCCTGGTTGATTTTTTTGGCGATCTCAAAAGCGCTCATTTCGGGCTGAAGATCGTATGTGGCCACTTTAGGCGAATTGCAGAGTATTCTGGTCTCACCTTCAAACACCCGCTCCCTGCCTCCGGAGAAAAAGAAGGTAACGTGGGGATATTTTTCGGTTTCCGCTATCCTGATCTGTTTTTTCCCGTTTTTGGCAAGAATCTCACCCAGGGTATTGCTGAGGTTATCTTTCTCAAAAATCACGGAAACCCCTTGGAATGTCTCATCATATTGGGTAAAGGTTATATAGTTCAGCGGCAGTTTCTTCATATTGTAATCAGGAAAATCCTTTTGCGTGAGCACCTCTGTGATTTCCCTTCCGCGGTCCGTCCGGAAATTAAAGCAAACCACCGTATCCCCCTCTTCGACAAGCCCAATAGGCTTCCCGTCCTGATCTACCTGGATAATGGGGCGTATAAACTCATCGGTCACCCCGTTGGAATAAGATTTCCTGATCGCTGACAAGAGGTCTTTGGATTTTTCACCTTCCCCATGGACCATGGCGTCGTAGGCAAGTTTCACCCTTTCCCACCTGTTGTCCCTGTCCATGGCATAATACCGGCCTATGATGGAAGCCACTTTTCCGGTGGTTTCCGCACAGTGGCGGTTGACTTCATCCAGAAAACGCAGCCCGCTTTTTGGATCGGTATCCCTTCCGTCCGTAAAGGCGTGGATAAATACATTTTCCATGTCATGGGCTTTTGCCGCGTCACAAAGACCTTTTAGGTGATTGATATGGGCATGTACGCCGCCATCCGAGACCAAGCCTATAAAATGCACTTTTTTTCCCGCCTTCTTTGCTTTCTCAAAAGCCTCTTTTAATACGGGGTTATGGTTCAGGTCGCCGGATTCCACAGCTTTATTGATTTTCACCAGGTCCTGGTAAACCACTCTGCCGGCACCGATATTCATATGCCCCACCTCAGAATTACCCATTTGCCCCTCAGGCAAACCTACAGAAAGACCGGATGCATCCAGTTTGGAATGCGGGTATTTTTCGTATAAACTGTCAATAAAAGGTGTTTTGGCTTTGTCAATTGCGGAGACGTCAGGATTGGGAGCCAGACCCCAACCATCCAATATCATCAATAAAACTTTTTTGTTCATATTTATAATTCTTTATTCCGATTGTCAAAAAAAACAAATCATGTCAGATGACACAACTGTATTTCCTTGTCCCAAGTTCATTTCAGGAATTGCCGGTACTTTTGATTTATAAAAGGCAAATATAAGACTTTAAAAACAATGGCTCTTCATAAAGGCAAATTATCTATTTTTTCAGTTCCCGATTGGGCAGACCGGCCAATTTGTTTTAATATGTCGGAGATTTTATTTTTGGCTTGGATTTTGAATGAAGAAAAAATATGAAAATTCCAAGTGTGCTCATCCTGATCATTACCACCGGTCTGGTTAACCTATGCCTGTCAGAGGTATCCCACGCCCAGCTCCCCAATGAAGCGGGTGGCGTATCGGTTGCGCTCAATGAGGGATCCAGCAAAGCTTTGGCAAAATATTTTGATGAGATGGTGGAAATCAGCTTGAACAATAACAAAAAGGATTTTTCCAAAAGCCAGGCTGAAATGGTTCTCCGGGATTTTTTCAAAACCTATCCAGCCACCGGCTTTGAGACCGTACAGGAAGGCCGGACTTCAGAGAACCTCCTATATATCATCGGAATCTATTGTGCCAAAGATGACAAGTTCCGGGTACTCATCCGGGGCAAAATCGATGATGAGGGCCATTTGATGGTATACAGGATGGATTTCATTAAAGAATGAACCGCCCCCATACGTTAACTCCTAAAATACGCCTGCTGCTTTTGAATATATTTAGTATTTTTGGAGGCTATGGATCAGTACGTAACAAAAGAGAAATTAACGGAATTTATTCAAGCCGCTTTTTCAGAAGATGTAGGGGATGGAGACCACTCCACATTGGCTGCTGTTCCTCCCGGACTTGAAGGGTCTGCTGAACTTATCATTAAAGAGGACGGGATCATTGCTGGGCTGGCACTTGCCAAAATGATTTTTCATCATTTCGATAAGGACCTGAAAGTAATGTTAAAATTAAAAGACGGCCAAGAAGTAAAAAAGGGGGATATCGGCCTCACGGTTTCCGGAAAAGCGGCTTCAATTCTCACGACGGAAAGGTTGGTTCTCAACTGTCTGCAACGGATGAGTGCCATTGCCACCAAAACCAACCGGCTGAACAAACTCATACAACATACTTCCGCCCAACTGCTGGATACCCGGAAAACAACGCCGAATTTCAGGGTGATGGAAAAATGGGCTGTAGCCATAGGGGGCGGAAAAAACCACCGTTTTGCCCTTTATGACATGGTCATGCTCAAAGACAACCACATCGATTTTGCGGGAGGCATTTCCAATGCGGTCAATTCCACCAGGGAATACCTGAAAAAAAACCGGCTGGACCTCAAAATAGAAGTGGAAACCAGGAACCTTGAAGAAGTAAAAGAGGTACTGGAAGTAGGCGGAGTGGACATCATCATGTTGGACAACATGGATGAATCCACCATGCGCGCCGCCGTCCGGTTAATCGCCGGAAAATACAAAACCGAGGCCTCCGGAGGGATCACCGAGGCCTCGATCAAAACCGTCGCTGAATGTGGCGTGGATTACATTTCTGTGGGCGCGCTCACCCACCACGTCAAAAGCATGGACATCAGTTTAAAGGCCGTAAAGCATCATCAGCAAACTGAAGCCTGACCAGGTTGGCGTAGTAGCCGTCTTTCTGCAGGGCCAGGGTTTCATGATTCCCCTCTTCTATGATCTCCCCTTCCTTGATCACAAAAATACGGTCCACTTTTCTGATGGTTGCCAGCCGGTGGGCGATCACAATCGTGGTCCGGTCTTTCATCAGTTCGTCCAGGGCTTCCTGAACCAAATATTCTGACTCCGCATCCAAGGAAGAGGTGGCTTCATCCAACACCAGGATAGCGGGGTCTTTGAGTATGGCCCTGGCTATGGCTATCCGCTGTCTTTGCCCTCCGGACAGTTTTATGCCCCGCTCCCCCACCATGGTATCCAGACCTTCAGGAAAATTATTTATAAATTGCCATGCGTTGGCCTTTTTTGCGGCTTCAATGATTTCCTGTTCACTTGCGCCGGGTCGGGCATACAGTATGTTTTCGCGGATACTCCCGCCAAACAGCAATACCTCCTGTGGCACGATGCCTATTTGGGAGCGCAACTGCCTGGCTTCTCGCTTTCGGACGGATAAATCATCAATGAGAATATCTCCTTTGCCCACCTCATAGAATTTAAGGAGAAGCTGGATAATGGTGGATTTACCTGCTCCACTGTGTCCCGCCAACGCGACTTTTTCTCCCGGATTGATCTTAAAATCAATGCCTTTCAACACTTCCACCTCGGGTCTTGTGGGGTAGCGAAAAGAAACTTTATCAAAGACGATCTTCCCGTTGATTTTCGGAGCCGCTTCGGAAGACTCAGCCGCTTCCGGCTCCTCTTCCAGGATTTCCAATACCCTTTCTGAAGAGCCAATGGCCTTTTGGACCTGTCCATAGATATCTCCTAAACCCGCAATGGAACCTCCGATAAAAGTGGTATACAACACGAATGAAACCAGGTCCCCAATGCTCATTTCGCCAGCACTGACCAAGGTGGCCCCGTACCATATCACGGCGACGATCCCGCCGAATAATGCAAAAATGATAAATGATATAAACGCTCCCCTAAAGCCTGCCGCCTTGAGGGCCACGCGTACCACGCGGTTCAAGCGGCTTCTGTATCTTTCAGATTCGTATTCTTCCCCCGTAAAGGATTTTACGGTGACTATGGACTGTAATGTCTCTTCCACCACCACATTGGCTGCAGCCAGTTCATCCTGGGTTTGCTTGGAAAGCTTCCTGATAAACCTGCCGAAGACCATGGCAATCACCACCAAAACCGGGATGGTTGCCAGCATAAACAGGGTAAGTCTCGGCGTCGTGTAAAACAAAAATACGGTCCCAGCGGCCAGTGTAATCAATTGTCTTAAAAGCTCAGCCAGTGTTATGGAAAAGGTATCCTGCAGCAGCGTCACATCGGAAGTAATCCTGCTCACCAGTTCGCCTGTTCTACGGTTATCGAAAAAGGTCATGGGAAGCCTTACCAGTTTCTCATAAAGTGCCACTCTTATGTCCCGCATGGATTTTTCACTGACCTGGGCAAACAGCCAGACCCGGAAAAAAGAAAATCCGCTCTGTACCAACAGTATTCCCAACAGGATAAAAGCAATGATATTGATGTCGTTGATCCACCAGCTTTCTCCCGTGGCGGCGTCAATGAGCTTGCCTGCAACATAAGGGAAAGTCAGCAGAAGCAGACTGGAAAACAGCAGGAAAAACATCCCTAAAGCAAAAGGCCCCTTATAGGGAAAGGCAAACCTAAAGATGCCCGCTAACTTGTCCAGGTTTTTCTTGTTAAGTTTTCTTTTTTCTCCTTCCTCCAAAGGCATCCCTCTCATTTTAGCCATAAATACTTATTTTTTTTTCATTTTTTGCTTTCTGCTCTCTTTACCACTCTTGGTAAAAGCCATGCCTATACGCTGAACGAATTGTTTTTCTTTTTTCCAGAAAAAGCCGAACTGGCCAAATATAAAGCCGTAAACCAATAAGAAGAGTTGGTAAAGAGGCAATACCAATAATAAATAGAGGAGGGTTTTCCAAAACCCTCCTCTTTCCATATCAACACCCAATAAATCAAAAATGGGCTGTTTGATAAACAAAACTGTGAATCCCGTACAGGCGAAAACCACCAATACCAGAATTACCTGCCAAAGGCTTTTTAATTGCCATTTGTTCTGGAGTTTCCTGAGCCAGTTTTGATTGTTTTCCTTGTTTTCTTCCATCATTTTGATTTGGCAGGGCTTATCCGAAATGGAACAAGCCGGAATTCAGGCTTTTAAGCGCATTGTTTTTGTGCTTTGCATCCACCAATACCGATACATTGTGCCGGCTGCCACCATAGGACACCATCCGGACCGGAAAATCTTCCAAAGTTTCCATTGTCTTTTTCAGCACACCTTTCTGTTCTACAATACCATTGCCCACGATACAGATAATGGAAAGATTATGGTCCACCTCTACTTTGCCCAGCCGCTGCAATTCAGCCGTGACTTCCTTCAGATGGGAGGTATCGTCGATGGTCAGGGATATGGCCACCTCAGAGGTGGTGATCATGTCGATGGAAGTCCTGTATTTTTCAAATATCTCAAATACCCTGCGTAAAAAACCGTAAGCCAAAAGCATTCTGCTGGACTTGATTTTAATGGCGGTGATGCCATCCTTTGCAGCGATGGCTTTGACCCCCACGGCTTCCTGCTGTCCGGTGATGGTGGTGCCGGGAGCATCAGGCTCCATGGTGTTCAGCAATTTCACGGGGACATTGTGCATCTGTGCAGGCCATATCGAAGCCGGATGGAGTATCTTTGCCCCGAAATACGCCAGCTCCGCCGCCTCATCAAAAGAAAGATGGGCAATCGGCCTGGTCTGGTCCACTATTCTGGGGTCATTGTTGTGCATGCCATCAATATCCGTCCATATTTCCACCACGGAAGCTGACAAGGCTGCTCCTATCAAAGAAGCCGTATAATCACTTCCTCCCCGCTTCAAATTGTCCACTTCATTTCTGTGGTTTTTACAAATATATCCCTGCGTGATGAAAATGGTATCCTCAGGATACCTTGCCAATATGGCTTCAAGTCTTTCCTTGATTTTCCTGAGTTCCGGTTCATTGTTTTCATCAATGCTCATGAATTCCAGCGCGGGTAAAAACACCGCCTGTATATCCAGTTCCTGCAGCAGGGTGTAGAACAGCTTTGTGGAAAGCAGTTCCCCCTGTGCCAGGATATCTTTATTAATGGCTTCATTAAAAGATATTTTAAGAATGATATTCAGAAACTCAAAATGTTCCTTGATGATATTGGCAGCCTTGGACCTGCTTGCCTTTGAGGACAGCAGCTCCAGATGAAATTTCTGATAATGCTCATGCAGCGCATCAATTTTTTCTTTGGCCTCATCTTTCTTGCCATCCGCAAGTGCATCCCCGATGCTCACAAGCGCATTGGTAGTTCCCGACAAAGCTGACAACACCACAATCTTTTTTTCTCTATCTCTTAAGATGAGGTCCTTTACCTGATGCATTCTCTCGGGCTTTCCTACAGAAGTCCCGCCAAATTTCATGATTTTCATTCTACAACCGGATTAAATGTTTCCATAGATTTGCAAATTTGACATTGAGGGCCCGTTCAGAAACCGAGCATTTTGATGGCGGTAATGGCGGCCTCATCCCCCTTGTTGCCATGCTGGCCTCCTGCCCGATCCAGCGCCTGCTGTTGGTTATTGGGCGTCAGCACCCCAAAAACAACGGGCTTGTCATATTTCAGGCCTACTTCTGTAATGCCGTGGGCCACGGCATCGCAGATGAAATCAAAATGGCGGGTCTCGCCCTGTATCACGCAGCCCAGGCAGATGACAGCATCGATCTCGTCCAACTTGGCCAGCCATTGCGCGCCCAAAGGCAGTTCGAAAGAACCCGGCACGTTTTTGCGGAAGATATTTTCTTTTTTTGCCCCGTATTTTAAGAGCGTCTCCACGGCACCATTGTAGAGCGATTCGGTAATTTCATCGTTCCATTCTGACACCACAATAGCAAATTTCTTCTGGCTGATATCGGTGATGTTGGACTGGGTATGTTGGCTGAGGTTTTTAAGGGTAGTGGCCATATCTTTGTTCCAATAAGGGGTAATAAAAAAGAGTAAAACCGCAAGGCCTTACTCTTCTCATTAATAGGTCAAACTCATATTAATTAGAAGCCAGGCCTTCGAGTCTGGCTTTGTGCTTTCGTGCGGTAGTAAATTCATAGGAATCCACATACTGGTTTTCTATTTTTTCATAGGTTTCTATTGCCCGTCGTAAATCACCTGCTTCTTCATAGGCAATTGCCAATTTATTGAGGTATTTGGGTGTAAAGTACTTGTTGGGCTTATATTCAGCCGCCCTTCTGTAAAAGTTGATGGCTTCATTGGTATTGCCCAATTCGAGGTAAGCATCTCCCGCCAGCGAATAGGCATGGGCCTGCATAAAATAATCGCTGGACGAAAATTTCCTTAAGTGGTCCGCAGCAGATTGGAACTCACCTTGGGACAGATAAATAGAGCCCACATAGAAATGGGCGAGATTGGAAGCGTCGGTACCGCTATAATTATCGATGATGCTCAAAAACCCCGGATGGACCCCGTCCCCACTCAGCGCCAGTTCCACGCTGTCCTGTTCAAAATAATAAACTGCCTGGAACATTTCTTCCTGCGCTTTTTTATTTTGATTGGCTTTGTGTATCTGGAAAAACAAAATCCCCGCAATGATCAGAATCAGTAATACAATGGCTCCCGCCACCACTCTTGTATTCTGTTTAAGAAATGCCTCGCCCCTTCCCAGGCGGTCAGCTATTGCTTCCGGGCTTTCCAGAAGCTCACTGGAGGTATCCTGTACTGCTTTCCCCTTTCTAGTTTTTTGCTTCGCCATCATTTTAATTTTTGAGTGGCAAATATAGAAGATGTTTTTTTGAATAACAAAACTAATATATCGCTGCGGAAAAAAACAAATTGACAATCATTTAAAGGTTTCCAAACCTAGAGAGAATAAAGAAAATATGGTCAGCCCGAGACTGCCTGTCCTACATGATGTCAAACAGCAGGGGAAAGATGGGAAAGCACATTTTTTTTAACCACAGATTACCCGGATCCACACTGCTTAATTGCCGGAGAGCTTCCGGTCAATTTTCTATAAATAAATCTGTGCTAAATCCGTGGAATCAGTGGTCCCTCCTTTTTTTAAAACCACAGATCGTCCAGATTCCTACAGATTAAATTGTCGCTGGCTTTCTGCTCAGTTTTCCGAAAATAAATCTGTGCTAAATCCGTGGAATCCGTGGTCCCTCCTTTTTTTAAAACCACAGATCATCCAGATTCACACAGATTAAATTGTCGCTGGCTTTCTGCTCAGTTTTCCGAAAATAAATCTGTGCTAAATCCGTGGAATCAGTGGTCCCTCCTTTTTTTAAAACCACAGATCGTCCAGATTCCTACAGATTAAATTGTCGCTGGCTTTCTGCTCAGTTTTCCGAAAATAAATCTGTGCTAAATCCGTGGATCCGTGGTCCCTCCTTTTTTTTAGGCGATAAATCCGGCTACAAACGACAATATCCTAGAAGATGAATGCATTTTTCGCTAATAAAAGGATCGGCTTCAGGTATGAATGGGATTTTTTTGATAGGTTATTGATTGGAAATTTTTTTCTTTTTGATAAAAGCACCAATAAACGATTTCAAATACAAATTTTGCTGATTTGACTACATTCAAACCCTTAAAACCTCAACTTATACGCATGAACGGAATTTATCCCGTTTGGTGTTTTTTTAGGAGGCAAAAAACAGAAATCCGTATTTAATCTAAATTTCTATATTTGTAAATTATAATTATAAATTATTATAATCATATTTTAATCTATTTACAATGAATTAGTCTTGTTATTTCGAGAAATTTATAATTTAATTTGCAATTGATCTTCCGGAGGACCTAAATTTACGTTGGATGTCAGAAAAAGGCACGCTGTGAGCCATGAACAATTTGGTATCCAATTACTTATTTTAATTAATAAAAAAACATTATGAAAAACTTAACAAAACTTTCAATCGCATTCCTGATGGTATTGGGATGCGGGCTCAGTGCGCAGGCGCAAACTGGTGATCCGGTAGAGGCAGAGGCTACCGCTACGGCGACAATCATCACCCCTTTGACCTTAACAAAAACCGGAGACATGAACTTCGGGAACATTACAGCTACTGCGGCTGGAGGAACAGTGGAACTTTCCCCCGGAGCAGTAAGGACGGCAAATGGAGTGCAGTTGCCCGCCACTACAGGGACAGTCACGGCAGCCGCCTTTGATGTTTCAGGTGCTGGCGATTACGCTTACATCGTGACGCTGCCTACCACGCATACCATTACAGAAACCGTGGGTGGGACCGCTGAAATGACAGTGGACACGTTTACTTCAAGTCTTACTAATGAGGAAGGGACTTTAGATGGAACAGGAGCGGATTCATTCACCGTGGGTGCCACCCTCAGTGTGGGTGCAGACCAAGCTGCTGGGGAATATACAAATGCTACCGGCTTTACCGTAAGTGTAAACTATCAATAACAGCACTTTATCAGTTTACATCATTACATGGTAACCTGAGCGATGTGTGATAATACCAGGAGCGGGAACTCCTGGCATTGTCACACATCATTTAAATCGGGGGGGCTTCAACTGGAAAAGTCCTTATCCCTAAGATCAGGTCGCCCGCATGAGATTTCAATATTTCCCGCATGAAAACGCGAATATCACTATTCATCTCTCTCTGCCTTCTCTGGCTGATCTCTGTGGAAGCCCTGGGGCAAGGCGATTTGATGATCTACCCCAAACGGCTGGTATTTACTCCGGGCCAACGCACCATGGACATCACCTTGGTCAATACAGGCAGCGATTCAGCCAATTACAATATCAGTTGGGTCAATTACCGCATGACGGAAACCGGCAAATTTGAAGAAATAGATGAACCGGATCCGGGAATGTTGTTCGCTAGCAGCCAGCTCCGGTTTTTTCCGCGGTCAATCAGCCTCGCGCCAAATGAAGCGCAAAAGATCAAAGTACAGCTCATTCGCCCGCAAAGATTGGAAAAAGGCGAATACAGAAGCCATATGATGTTTAAAGCCGCCAAGCCCGCCGCTGTCCTTGGTGAAGAAACAACAAAAACATCTTCAGATGGCATTTCCACAAAACTGGTTATGCATTTTGCCCTCACCATTCCGATAATCATAGAATCCGGAGATCTACAGGGGAAAGCCAGTGTCTCAGCCACTTTACCCTATGAAAAGGAAGACGGTACCCCGGTCATTGACTTAACGCTGACAAGGGAAGGCGACAAATCCATGTATGGGGATATCAAGGCGGTCCATTTGTCCGATGAGGGCGTATCCCGTGAGGTGGCTTTTGTGAAAGGCATCGCGGTATATACACCGCTCGATTCAAGAAAATACACACTGAAATTGAAAGATTTTCCACAAACAGAATGGTATAATGGTGAAATCACCATTGAATACACGGCCCAAGAGGGAAAACGGGAAGTCTTGGCCAGAGAAGTGATCAAGCTCCGGTAAAAGGGAAAACAATATCAAAACCCTAATGAATATCTGTTTACATTTATCCATTGCCAAAACAATATCCCATAAAGGCTTCCTAATCCTTATATTGATGTTTTGTTTTTGCAGTTTTCGGCTCTCCGGGCAAATTCAGGTTTACAATGAACAACCCTTATCCTTCGGGTCATTCATCGTAAAGGATGCCGGCGGTACGGTGCATGTTTCGTACTCCGCCGAGAGAACCGCAACCGGAGATATCATCCTTATCAACCAGTCAGAGAATTTCTCCCCATTGGTCTATGGCATAGAGGCACCCATTGGGACCCTGATCCATATACAGAATGGGCCGGACATGAAGATGTACGGCGACAACGGCGGGGAACTTACCGTCAGCCTCGGCGCATCGGATAAAGGAACCTCCTTTGTCAGCACGGTGGCCCCACCTGACAGAAACCTGGTTTATATCGAGGCCACAATATCGGTCAACTCAAGAAATATCACCCCCCCCGGTAATTACGCGGGGTCTGTGTCTGTAACATTTATTCAAGAATAATGAAACAAGATGTGGGGGACCATAAGGGAAAACAGTATGCGTCTATCTGACATATGGAGCAAATCCGCTCTGTATGCATATCCCTTTTTGGTTTTATTCCTGATTTCCCTTCCCACCTCAGCGAAAAATGACCCGGCGGAGGAATTTGATGAAATCCTGATCTACGTTCAGTTATCAAAATTTGGAGGTACAGAGCTTCCGGCAGCCATAAGAGACACCCAGCTTTATCTGTCCTTTACCGATCTTTTTGATTATTTAATGATCAAATATGAAATAGCGGAAGACAACAACATTAAGGGATTCATCAGGAATGAAGAGGATACCTACCATTTAAATCTTTCTGACCTGGTACTTTCTTACAAAAACCAGCTTATTGATCTTTCCCAAGAGGCATTGATTCAGGAAGATGGTTTTATATACCTTAACTCCTCCTATTTCGGAGAGGTATTTGGCCTTCATTGTACTTTTAATTTCAGAGACCTTTCCGTACTGCTGGAGACGGATATCGACCTGCCCGTCATCAAGGTAATGCGGCAGGAGATGATCAGGAAAAACCTCAACAAGCTGAACAAGGTCATTGACCCGGACACCATCATCAGTCCCCAAAGGTCGGTCTTTAAACTCACCTCACTGGATTATGACCTGGCACTCAACCGCCAGTACACCAATGGAAGGGGTGAGCAGGCGGGTCAAATACATGTATTTAACCAAAACAGGGCCTTTATCGGTCTGGGAGGAGAACTGGCCGGTGGGGAGTTTTCCGGACAGATCCGGCATTTCCAGGGCACACCCCTCCGGCATGTCAATTTGCATTACCAATGGCGACATGTAAACAACGACAACAAAGGCCTGCGCCAGGTCACCTTGGGAAGACTTATCCCCAATGCCGCATCCACCATTTTTTCTCCTGTATCAGGGGTTCAGGTTACCAACGCCTCTACTCTTTTGCGAAAATCATTTGGAACATACAGAATTGAAAACCATACAGAACCCGACTGGACGGTGGAACTGTATGTCAACAATGTATTGATAGACTTCACCACGGCTGATGCAGCCGGGTTTTACAGTTTTGACGTCCCCTTAAATTATGGAAATACGACCATCCAGTTAAGGTTTTATGGTTTGCATGGTGAAGAACATTTCACCGACCAACAGATCAATATCCCCTTTAATTTGGTTAGAGCCAAAGAGTTTATATATAATGTCAGTGGTGGTTATGTGGATGATGGTGTTGGGAATTATTTTAGTCGGATAGATGTAAATTACGGGCTGACCAATTTTGCCACCATCGGTGGGGGCATGGAATACTTTACCGCCATCACTTCGCAGCCTTTTATGCCTTTTGTAAACAGTTCGTTGAAAGTGTGGGACGGATTTTTGGTCTCCGGTGAATTCATGCCGGGCGTGAGAACAAAAGGGTCCCTGAACTACAGGGTTCCATCCGGAGCGAGCTTGGATATGAAATACACCAAGCTGGAAAAAAATCAACAGGCGATTATCTTTAATTACCTGGAAGAGAGAAAAGCCTCGCTTTCAATCCCTTTTCATAATGGCAAAACCTCCATTTTCAACCGCCTGTCAGTCACTCAAACGGTATTCGAATTCAGTACCTTCACAAACGCCCAGTGGATGATATCCAGCAGGATATTGGGAATACCTACGAACATTTCCGCTATCGCCAATATTTTTAACGGAAATATCTTCACCTATTCTACCTTCTCCCAGACCTACAGGCTTCCCAAGCGGATAAGTTTAATGCCTCAGGTTCAATATAACTACAACCAGAACATGGTAAGTAACGCATTAATCAGAATAGAAAAACCCATTTCAAAGCAGTTTCATTTAAATGCGTTTTATCAGCATAATGCCATGTCCAAAAACAACATATTTGGAATCGGGTTCAGATATGACCTGGGATTCGCCAACGGCAACACAACCACGAGAGCAAGCAGTAAAGACCTCGTCTTAAGCCAACTGTTGCGGGGAAGCATACTTTTTGATCACAATACCCATCATTTCGAATTTAACAATCAGGTGAATGTTGGAAAAGCCGCAATGACCATTTTGCCGTTCTTGGATGTAAACGGTAACGGGATAAGAGATGAAGACGAACCTCTGGTCCATGGGCTTAAAGTGAAAATCAGAGGAGGTAGCATGAAAATCGACAAAAAATCCGGGGCCATACGGGTTTTCAATTTGATCCCTTATGAAACCTATATTATAGAAGTAGACCCTTTTAGTTTGGAAAACATTGCATGGAGGATAAAAGACCCGGCGATTCAAATCAAGGTCTTTCCCAACAGCTTCAACAAAGTGGAGATCCCTGTGCGCGTAGAAAATGAAGTGGCAGGCACCGTCATGGTCGGAAACTCCAAAAAAACTATCGGCGGAATAAAAATCATTGTCTATGATGAACAAAACCACCCGGTTCACACCACGGTTTCAGAATACGACGGCTATTTCAGCATCATGGGCGTAGCGCCCGGCTCTTATGTGCTCCGGCCTGATTCGGTTCAATTACAAAAATTGGGTTATCAGTCTACAGAAATTCCCGGTAAATTTGAGGTAAAACTCACTGAGGAAGGGGAGTATATTGATGGGTTAGACATCTTGATTGAAGAAATTATTCAGAAACGGCCCCTGGGGGATTCCGAAACACCGGCCAAACAAAAACCGGGTGTCCATGAGGATGAAATAACAAATGCCGATGAAGCAAATGCAGAATCTAAAAAAGATATGGACCGGTCCACCGCCACGCAAAAAGGAGATGCAACAGATCACCTAATTGAAGAGCGCACCAATACCCCTGTACCGGTGATTTCCCACGAAGCGCCCGGCTTGAAAAATGACAGGCTGTCTTTAAAGCCGCCTCCGGAAACTCTTGATAGCGCAAAGAGAGAATTGGGTATTGTTAAGGTTATTACTTCTGAAAATGCCTTGACCCAGCCAGTTGTCGCGGATCCTAAATCCACCCCTGCCGATGAATCGGAAGGGGAAATGGCAGAACATGCTCAGGATAATCAGACGGTATATAAAATCCAGATACTCGCGACGTTGAATAAGCCCACTTCACCGGTTACCATTGCTGCTCTGGAAAAACCAGAAGTCAGGTTGGAAAATGGTTGGTACAAGCATTTCTATGGACATTTTGATTCCTACGAGTCTGCCCAGGATGCTTTACAAGCAGTGAAAGCTAAAGGGTTCCCCGATGCATTCGTTGTCCATTTCAAGGATGGTGGAGAGGACGATATTCATCTTCCTGGAAAAGACACGCCTCAACCTGACCAAGTGCATTATAAAATCCAGGTGCTGGCCAATCGTATACCGCTGCCTACGAACCACCGGTACTTCAGGGATTTGGAAGATATTTCCCTGGAATACCAGAACGGGCTTTATAAATATACTTTGAAAACAAAATTCACCTATAAGGAAGCCGAAAAAAAATTGAAGCACCTTCGGGAGAATGGTTTTAAAGATGCTTTTATTACAAAATACAAAGGGTATAAAAGAATAGCCCCATAACCTCAAAAAAAAGCCATCCTTAAAAAAGGATGGCCAGATTCAGCATATCCGTATCTTATTTACTCCTTCACAAACGGATAGTCATCTTCTACATATACATCTTCAAAAGCAACCTCTCCGTCAGGCCAATCCGACTCCTCCGCAAATTTGACGGCGTCGGCCACTTTTTGCTTCACCCTGGCATCAATCTCCTTGATCTCTTCCTCGCTCAACAGCTCGTTCTCAAGTATGGTCCTTTTCACCTGTTCAATCGGATCCCGCTGCTTGTATTCCTCTACTTCTTCTTTGGTTCTGTATTTTTGGGGATCAGACATGGAATGTCCTTTATAACGGTAGGTCCTGAATTCCAACAAGGTAGGCCCGTCTCCTTTTCTCGCTCTTTCGGCAGCCTCTTTTACCGTTTCGTGTACTTCCTCCACATTCATGGCATCTACCGGGAAAGAAGGCATATCATAAGCTTCGCCCAGCGTATAGAGATCTTCCACATTCGAAGACCTTCTTACGGAAGTGCCCATGGCATAACCATTGTTCTCGATCACAAAAATCACCGGTGATTTGAACAGCATGGCCAGGTTCAGTGCCTCATGGAAAGCCCCCTGCCTAACGGCACCGTCTCCCATGTAACAGATGCATACGTTTTTGGTACCTTTGTACTTTTCGGCAAATCCCATCCCTAATCCCATGGGGATCTGGGCTCCTACAATGGCGTGGCCACCGGCAAAATTCCTCGACTTATCAAATATGTGCATGGAACCGCCTTTTCCTTTCGTGGTTCCGGTTTTTTTCCCGAAAAGTTCAGCCATTACTGCGCCGGGATCTGTTCCCAGTCCAAGCGGGTGGGCGTGACACCTGTAGGCTGTGATGTATTTGTCATCCTTTTCCAAAGCCGTTATGGCGCCGGAAGCACACGCTTCCTGACCGATGTATAAGTGACAAAATCCCCGTATTTTTTGCTGACCATACAACTGGCCGGCCTTTTCTTCAAACCTTCTCATGAGCAGCATGCTCTCGTACCAATAGGTATAGGTTTTTTTGGAATATTTAACTTTTGATTTGGTCGTACTAGAACTCTTCTTTGCCATATTGTATTCTATAAAATATGCTAACTTTGGGGCCAAATATAATCAAAACGAGTGAAATTTGAGCCTTTTTGCGAAAATAGTGAAAAACAAGCAGCTTTCATCCCATGCACCTGAAAAATCTGAAATTGATACAGTTCAAGAACTACCGGCAGGAACAACTTGATTTTTCCCCGGAAATGAACTGTTTGTTTGGTGTAAACGGGGCCGGTAAAACCAATTTGCTTGATGCGATACATTATCTCTGTCTCACAAAAAGCGCTTTTAATACGGTTGATTCTCAAAACATTCTCCACGAAAGTGATTTTTTTAACATACAAGGGGAATTTGACCTAGAAGGCAAACCTCTACAGGTCACCTGCATACAGCAGGCAGGAAGAAAAAAGCAGTTTGAAGTCAATGGAAAGCCTTACGTCCGGCTGAGTGAGCACATCGGCTTATTGCCTTTGGTACTTATTGCTCCTGATGACACGGTAATCATCAACGGGGGGAGTGAAGAACGTAGAAAATTTTTCGACAATATCATGTGCCAGTCCGATAAAAGTTACCTGGAACACCTTATCAGGTACCAACATTACCTGAAACAAAGAAATGCCTTGTTGAAAAATTTCTCCGAAGGGCAGAGATTTGACCGGCTGCTGTTGGAACCCTTTGACCGGCAATTGATTCAGCTCGCCAAAGCCCTCTATATATCCCGAAGGACTTTTATAGAAAAGTACCTGCCCATCCTCACGGAGCACTATGCAGCCATTTCAGGTAAAAGGGAACATATTCATATCGAATACCAAAGCGATTTATCCGATGACCGCTTTGAACAGGTTTTTCTTCGGTCGCTTGATAAGGATCTATTCCTAAAAAGAACCGGATGTGGTGTCCATAAAGATGATTATATTTTCCAATTAGAAAAATATCCCTTAAAAAAATTCGGTTCACAGGGGCAGAAGAAATCCTTTCTAATCAGCCTTAAACTGGCTCAATTTGAAGTTTTTAAAAAATTAAAGGGTGTTAAACCTATTTTATTGCTGGACGATATTTTTGATAAACTGGATGATTTCAGGATCAGCCATCTGATGGAAGGGGTGGCCAAAGGTGAATTTGGACAGCTCTTCATTACGGATGCCAGACCTGAAAGGTCAAAGGAAATCCTTCGGGAATTACCGATGAATATCCTCTGCTATACCATTTTCAATGGCCAGATACAATCAGCCGATCTATCCTGAAACCACTGTACCTGGTGGAAATCAATACCTTCTTTTCTTGACGATCTGCCCGTCTATTGACAGTCGGCCCGGCCCTGTAAGAAACAGCGTGACAAAAGTGAGCAAAAAAAGCAAGGGCAGTTCCTGTCTGTTAAAAGGATCATCCGCATGTACGATAAAAGCAATGACGGACATGTTAATCATAAGAGGTATCAAAATAATCCTGCTCATGAAGCCCAGGATAAGAAAAATAGAACAGAAAAACTCAGCAAAAATGACAAGTTGCAATGAAAGCGCGGGGCCCAAGCCTATCGGGTCTGCAAAAGTATTTAACCTTTCGCTGAAACTGGTGATTTTCCCCCACCCATGGGTGAGAAGCATGGCTGCGGAACCCAACCTTAGCAGTAGCAAAGCAATATCAACCGCAAAAGGCCTATTGGAGAAGATGATTCTTTTCATGTGTTCATAATTGATTTTTAGCGGTCACATAGCCTGCCCCGAACTTGTTTCGGGAGAATCTCGCATGCGCTATAATAAAGAATATCGTCGTATCCACTTAACAATAGCAGTCAGGGCAGTTCATATGTGCAGATAACATAAAGTTCGTTTGCCTAAAAGTATCGAATTTTAGTCAATATTTAAAATGCCTCATAAAATTCCTGATCAACTGCCTTTTTTTCGCATGATGACAATGACCTCTCCCTATTTTTCCCAAAGACTGGGGGGATATATCCCCTCGTCATGAAGCCCTTTTAACGATGCGATCACTTGTTCCCGATCCTGCGTATAAGTCACGCCAAACCAGGTCTTTCCCCCTTCAAGGATCTTGATCTTCGCCAGCCCCTCTTCGATTAGGGAATTGGCCACTTTAGGAATGTAAAACTCAGATTTTAAATTGTCTCTATGCTCCTCAAGAAAGGCCTTCCACAGACGCTCCGTCTGCTCGAAAACAGAAGGGTGAAATCCCCAGCAATTCATGGAAACAGGATTATCCGGGGCAATTTCAATTTCCTCATTGCCCTCAATATGCATGATGCTGTTCCCATGCCGGGATATCGAGGTTCTTTCCACCATACCGGTCAGATACCCCTCTTCATCATATTCGCATACGCCGCGGCTCACCGTACCATGTTCAGAAAGCACATTTTTTATAGCATATCCCACCATGCAGTGTAGATCCGGTCTGACGGAGCTTTTTAAAAAACCCGATAGCGCAGTCAATGCCTCTTTTCCATAAAAGTCGTCTGCATTGATCACCGCGAACGGCTCATGAATGGCCTCCCTGGCACAAAGGAGAGCATGAGCTGTGCCATAAGGTTTCACCCGCTCTTTCCGGTAATAGTCACCGGGGACCAGACTGTCCAAGGATTGAATGACAAATTCGGTTTTGATTTTGTCGCCGAATTTCGGAAGAAAGATTTCCTTCGTCAGTTCCAGAATTTCCTTTCTTACTATAAAAACCACTTTATCAAAACCGGCTTTTATCGCATCATAAACTGAATATTCTAAAATGGTCTCTCCGTTAGGCCCAAAACCATCTATTTGTTTGTCGCCACCATATCTGCTGCCCAATCCGGCCGCCAGTATCAAAAGAGTAGGGTTTTTCATATGATTATGATTGTATTTTATCGGCCATATGGAACCTCGCATGCCTTATAATCATCCCAGCGTGTGGCGTTTTCGTCATGCTCGGTTTCATAATGCCGATTCAATAATAATTCCGATCCTATCATCGATAAAGGGACGCGCATCGAGCCGGTAAGGTTATTGCCAAGCCCGTTGTTGTCCCTTATCAAAGCGGCAAAGTTAGTTTTTTTGTATAAGCGGTGGCAGTTTTTCTTACACTTTTTTATATCCGGCTCCGCAACAAACTAGAATAAAAGCTTAAAAACTAAACTCGTTTAACAATTATTTATGAAAAAAAATACGAATTAAGATTTAAAATTACCTTCTATTTTTTTATTTGAATCGAAAATTGAGATATTAAGCCGTTATTTAACCCATATTTCTGATTTTTTACAAAAAAATACTGAAATGGAATTGGATTATCCGTTTGTGTTTTTAATTTTGTAAAAAATCAATTTTATTCAATGAAAATCGGCAACAAAACATCAATACTATTAATGATATGAAAAAAATAGAGGCGTTAATTAGAACTTCGAAATTTGACGAAATCCACAAATGCTTATCTGGGTTAGGAGTCAAATTTCTCACATTTTATGAAGTGAAAGGAATGGGACTCCAACATGCAAAGACCCAAACTTACCGTGGTGTGGCTTATGAGCCCACATTCATTCCCCGTACCAAATTAGAAATCGTGGTGCCGGAAGAACTGGAAGCCCCCGTAATCGAATGCATCCTCAGAGAGGGCCGTACAGGCGAAATAGGGGATGGTAAAATATTCGTTTCCGCAATCCAGGAGGCATATAGAATCCGAAACAACGACATAGGTGAGGCTGCCCTGTAATCAAGCCGATAAGATTCTATCCCCTTATCTGTCCATTCCAACTTAATTAAAGAACAACATTATGAGCCAAGAATTATTTACGATAAATAACTTATGGATGATGATGGCCACCATATTGGTCTTCATCATGCACTTGGGTTTTGCCGCTCTGGAAGCTGGGCTTACCCGGGCAAAAAACACCGTGAACATTTTATTCAAAAACACCATCATACCCGCTTTGGGACTCATCACCTATGCCATCATTGGATTTAACTTAATGTATCCCGGTGATGCTTTTGAAGGCGGCTTTTTTGGTCTGAACGGATTGGGCCTGAGCCTTCCTGAAGGCTGGGACAGCTACGCCTATGATGAGGGTTATACCTTTCTGACAGATTTTATCTTTCAGGCCATGTTCGCCGCCACAGCCGCCACCATCGTATCCGGTGCGGTGGCCGAAAGGATCAAACTGGGGCCGTTTCTCTTTTTCTCCCTGTTGTACGTAGGCATTTGCTATCCTATAGTAGGCATGTGGAAATGGGGAGGGGGATTTCTTGACACGATGGCCACACCCTTTTATGACTTTGCGGGATCCACCATTGTCCATTCTGTAGGCGGGTGGGGTGCAGTCATGGGAGCCTTCCTGCTGGGACCAAGGATTGGAAAATATAAAGGCAAGATCACCAATGCCATTCCGGGGCACAATATCCCTTTGGCCACATTCGGGGTTTTCCTTCTGTGGTTTGGTTGGTTTGGATTCAATGGTGGCTCTGTGCTGTCCGCTTCTCCCGGGGAAGTTTCTTATGTCTTCGTGACCACTGCCCTTGCCGCCGCAGCCGGTGCATTCGGTGCCTTGCTGGCCTCCTATCTGAAATTCAAAGCCTATGATATCACCATGGTACTCAACGGCATATTGGCAGGCTTGGTGAGCATAACCGCAGGCGCTGATCTGATGGCCACCTGGGAGGCAATAGTGATCGGATTTATCGGCGGAACACTGGTTGTATTTGGGGTGGTGTTCTTTGACAAGATCAGAATTGATGATCCTGTAGGGGCCATTTCCGTTCACCTTGTATGTGGCATATGGGGGACTCTCGCAGTGGGCATCTTCGGTGATTTGGCAGGGGGAGCTCAAATACTGTCCCAACTGATTGGCATCGTCACCATTGGTGTCTTCTGCCTTGCCTTTAGCTTCATTGTCTTCTATACCATGAAAAAAACCTCCGGTATCAGGGTGGATGAACAAGAAGAGTTGGAAGGACTGGACATCAATGAACATGGCATGCATGCCTATCCAGATTTTGCCACAAAGGAATAAATTTGACTACAGCTATATAATTGCTAAAAAGAGGGAAATAGGTTATCTCCCTCTTTTTTCTTTTATTTTCATGCTATCCAAAGAAATTCACTTTCTTCCGGATTTTTTCATGGGGTTCGGTCCGGTGGATGTTCCCCGGGGAGCCATGTTCTGCTTGAACATCTCAAACTTGGAAGGCATCAACTGCCTTGGCCAGTGGTTATTGGTTTCATCTATGTCTGCCGTCTCGCGATAAGGATCCAAGGTAATTCTTTCCACTTCCTTTTCCTTTGCAAAAACCTTAGTGACTTCATATTCATCCAATCTCCAGATTTGGGCCGGTAATTTCTCTACATCAGAAGTCCCGTCTTTGTAATGAAATTCAATGATCAAAGGCATCACCAAACCCCCTAAATTATGGAATGTGATTTCATAAAAATTCAAGCCACTTCCCAACAGGCGTTTTTCCTCTGCTCCAAGACTGTTGATAAAATCCCTATAGGCTTTTTCATCCTCAGGTGTCACCCTGAACCTTTCATAGCTGTTATAAAAGTCCCTTGCACTGGGATCCCTTTCCACTACGGTTTCCGTCACGTCGTTCCGGTTTCTGGACTTGGTTAGATACTCTTCCTCTCTTTCAAACTCCGCCTTCTCGTCTGCCTTGACGTCTTCCGGTTTCCGGGAATCTATTTTAAACCAATTCACTTGCCCTATCGCCATATCCACCGGATCAGTTCCGTAAAACCAGCCTCTCCAAAACCAATCCAGGTCCACCGCTGAAGCATCTTCCATGGTTCTGAAAAAATCATCGGGTGTGGGATGTTTAAACTTCCACCTTTGTGCATACTTTTTGAAAGCGTAATCAAATAATTCACGTCCCATCACGGTCTCCCTGAGTATATTCAAAGCTGTAGCAGGTTTGGCATACGCATTGGGGCCAAATTGTATTATGTTTTCCGAGTTAGTCATTATAGGTTCCAGCAGGTGCTTTTCGCTCCTCATATAAGGCGCAATTTTATGGGGTGGGCCTCTTCTGGACGGATAATCACGTTCCCACTCCTGTTCAGCCAAAAACTGCAGGAAAGTATTCAACCCCTCATCCATCCAAGTCCATTGACGTTCATCAGAATTGACAATCATCGGGAAAAAATTGTGCCCTACCTCATGGATGATCACGGAAATCATCCCGTATTTAATGGCATCAGAGTAAGTCCCATCCGTATCTGGCCTGCCGTAATTAAAACAGATCATGGGATATTCCATACCATTGGTGGCTTCCACGGATATGGCTACAGGGTAGGGGTAATCAAAGGTACGGGCTGAATAGGATTTTAAGGTGTGGGCCACTACCCGGGTGGAATACTGCCCCCACAAAGGGTTAGCCTCTTTGGCGTAATAGGACATGGCCATCACGTCTTTATCGCCAACTTTCACCGCCATGGCGTCCCATATAAACTTGCGGGATGACGTCCAGGCAAAGTCCCTGACATTTTCTGCATGGAAAACCCATGTTTTCTTATCGGTGGCTTTTCCCTTTTCCAATTTTTCAGCCTCGGATTGGGTTCTGATCACCACGGGTTGGTCGTAAGTTGATTTGGCCCGGTTCCACCGGTCCAGTTCGGTGCTGCTCAGTACTTCCCCGGGGTTTTGCAATACCCCGGTTGCGCCTACCATATGGTCAGCGGGAACGGTGATTTTCACCTCATAGTCGCCAAAAACCAGGGCAAATTCCCCTCTGCCCACAAATTGCTTGTTTTGCCATCCTTCAAAATCGGAATACACCGCCATCCGCGGAAACCACTCCGCCATGGTATAAAGGTAATTCCCGTCCTTTTCAAAATACTCATAACCCGGTCTCCCTCCGATAAAACTCATCCGGTCATGGATATTATAAGTCCATTCAACTGAAAATTCATATTTTTCCCCGGGAGCCAGTGCTTCAGGAAGGTCCAGTCTCATCATGGTCAGGTTAACCGTAACAGGAATGTCATTTCCCGTGGCATCTTTTACCGAAAGGATTTTGACCCCCAAATCCAAGTCGTGCCACAGGATGTCCTGAAGCTGTCTCAGGTTCATCTTGGGATCGATGGTATTGGTAGCCATCTTTGGGGTTTCGGAATCCTTATCTCTCTCGTTTTGGTCAAGCTGGATCCACAAATAATCCAGCGGGTCCGGGGAATTATTAAAGTAAGTGACCTTTTCACTGCCCTTGATGGACTGGTTCTCATCATCCAGTTCCACCTCGATCTGGTAATCGGCCTGCTGCTGCCAATACATATGCCCCGGTGCGCCGGAAGCGGTACGGTATACATTGGGAGACCTCAGCAGTGGCCCCAGTTGCTCAAAACGCTCTCCGTGTCTCTGCTGGTCAATTTGCGCCAAGGCGATTCCATATTGAAAAAGCCCCAGGGTCAATAATGCGAAAAGTTTTTTCATTTATTTATAATTTGTTTTTCAATATCAATCCCAAACATACCGCTCATCATATTCCACATTATACTTTTTAAGGATCGCCCGGTATTCATCCTGGAAGGTTTTCTTGCTGTGATGTTCGAACTGGTTGGCAATATAACGCTTTACGACATCTACTTCGGACGGCTTGACGGAAAAAGCACCATAGCCGTTTTGCCAATAAAAATCATTGAATGATCTACTTTTTGTTTTCATCCATTTCGATGAACTGGATTTCAATTCTTCCAAGAGTTTCATCAAAGCTACCTTTTTGGACAACATACATAGGACATGGACATGGTCCGTATAACCTCCAACCGGAATTGTCTGACATTCGAGCTGATTGCATATACCACCCAGATAGCTGTACAGTTCCGAAGCTATTGGAGGAATGATCAGGGGCTTCCTATGCTTGGTGCTAAAAACAATGGGGATGTAGTTTTTTACAAGCGACTGGCCCATAACAGTTTACTTCGCCCCTTCAGGGCTTTGGTTATAGAATTTGGTTTGGGGAGGGGCTACGCCCCGTCGTTTGCGAATTTTGCCCTTTCAGGGCTGGATCGGCAATAATCAATACCCCATTGAATAAAAGCCTCAAAATAGCAACCCGAATATATTAAATCATGATCAAGTATTCAATATCTTTCTTAGCCAATTCAGGGAAACTACTCCTAAGACTTTCGCTTCCAAATGGCTAAATGCGACTTCATGATTTTTTGCGGTCACATGCTTGCGTGCCGTAATGCCCTTCAGCATGCAGGCATAGAACCTCACATGTTTCCCCCACCCCCCCGATAGCTACCGGGGCTATCGGGGCATCCCATGGTGTATTCCGCACGCTGTTGCCATAACTTTAACGTAGGCACCCAGCTGGCGGATCATGCTCGGTTCTATATTCATAAATCTTTTCATTTCAGTAATTCCGTAACGCATCATAGCCCTGAAAGGGCAAAATTTATCACCAAAATTTATTTTCCAACATCATCATGACAGACATACCCAAAACGATGGAGGAGACAACCAGAATCCATTCCTTCCTGTTTACCCCGAATATCCCCACCACTAAGGAAGAAACGATGAGGAAGACACCCACGATGATCAACTGGCCCGCTTCAAGCCCCAAGTTGAATGCCAGCAGGGGCTGGAAGATGGACGACTCCTTTCCGAGAAGCGACCTGAGGTAATTGGAAAAACCCAGACCGTGGATCAGACCAAAAAAAAGAGCAAAAGAATAGTTAAGCTGCACCCCACTGCCACTTGAAGGCTTAGGCCGGAGGATATTGGTGAAGCAGGTAACGGCTATGGTGACGGGAATCAAAAACTCTACCAGATCGGTATTGATCTGGACCAGCCTTAAGGTGGCCAATGCCAGTGTCAATGAATGGCCAATGGTAAAAGCGGTGACTAAAATGATGATTTTCTTCCAGTCCCGCATCAGATAAACCACACAAAGGGCGATTACAAAAAGAATATGGTCAAAGCCGTCAAGATCCAGAATGTGCCGGACACCCAGGTTAAAATACAGTTGAAATTGGTTCATGCAATCACTTTATAGGAATAAATCCTGTTTCAAAATTTTGTCGTAATATTAACAGATATTTCACAGATAATATAAAAAAACCGTTTCAAATGCCTGTTTTTAGTTCCATATTGACCTTATTGTTACTAATCCTGAATATCCACCCGTTTTATATCAGCCTGACCGATATGGTCTACAATAATGAAAGTAAGAGGGTGGAAATCGCACAAAAAGTCTTTTGGGATGACTTAGAAGTGGCGCTCAGTAAAACCAACGACATCGCGGTCGATTTTCTCCGTCCGGACGACAAAGAACAGTTGGACCGGATGATCAAAGATTATCTGTTACAGCACAACAAACTTGAAATCAATGGCAAAGCCATCGCTTTAAATTATCTCGGTTATGAAATCGAGGAAGATGCCGCATGGTTTTATATGGAGTCGGAAGTGGCGCCTTTGCCAAAGACCGCAAAAATAACCAATGAAATATTGATCGCAGACTTCCCTACTCAGCAGAATATCGTCAACTTTTATGTAGGGAAAAGCCCAAAAAGCGCTATCACCCAAAAGGGGAAGCCGATAGGCCAATTGGTTTGGTGATGCTTTTATCTTTACCGCATCCGAATACACTATGAAAAAAGGCTGCCGAATTTGGCAGCCTTTTTCATTTTTGTCTATTAAATTATGGATTACTCAAAAACCCTAGCTCTGGATCTCATGGAGATAATGCTCTCTCCATTATCCAAAATCACCTCAAATATAAATGCGATTTCCGCATATCCGCCAGCTGGAATATTGATGGCAACATTGGGGCGTTTCTCACGAAACTCAGCTACCGTAGTCGTGAAAGTAACTTGGTTTCCACTTCCGGCGATGGCATTCTCAATATAATCCCCATCTGTATTCAGCGTACCGGGGTTAATGGCTGTTCCACCTGCAGCGACTCTTCTGATTTCACTGATGGACCTTCCCGAGTTTTGTGGAATCTCCATGGTGAATTCGATCGAACCCCCTGAAGATTCTGAAACCTCAACATAAGGATCAAAGCCGTGGGAAGTAGCATTGACAAATACCAATGGGATCTCGGGTCGATTATCCCTGTTGAAAATCCCATAATCGCTTTCACAGGACATCAAGCTTGTTAAAGCGAATATTGTTAATATTATATTTAATGTATATTTCATCGTTTTACCAATTTGAATTAATTCACATCCCACCAAATTTTCACATTAGGAAGAATCACTTCGAAATTAGGATTTCTGGCTATTTCCTCATTTATATATTGGGCTCTTACAGGCCTGGTACCGTCAATTCCCACTGCATTTTGGTGATCTTGTAATACAGGGTATCCGGTTCTCCTATAGTCATTCCATTGTTCCAATCCATTGCCATATAAAGCAATGTATTTTTGTGTTATGATTTTCTCCAGATTTTCCTCCTGGGTACCATTAAGAGCTACCTCATCAGGATGTGCAGCAAAGTAAGCATCGATATCTCCGGCATTCATACCTGCATGGGACATCGAAGCCCTTATACCAGCTTGATAATATGCCTCAGCATCACCGCTTGTCCCCAACATCAAAGCAGACTCAGCCAGAATGAATTGGGTCTGGGAATGGGTCAATAACCTTACCGGTCCCTCTCCTTCAGCACCTGTCACATAAGAGCTAAACCTCGACCAAGAACTCGTGGGAGTAGGCAATGTGCCTCTAAATCCATTATCTATAGTCACATACGAACCTGTTGGACTGGTCACATACAAAGGTAGCCGGGGATCTTCCTTGCTTTGTAGCAAGTTGACAAAACGGGTACTGATCATCATATCATTCTGGAACAAAGACACATAAGTCCATTCATAAACAGGTGCCCTGCTACCAACAGAAGAACCAAATCTAACACTCAGGTTTTGGCTGTTATCATTGATATAATTATTGCCTGTGATTACCGCTGCAATTTCATCACGTGCCCTGTCAGGAGCCACTACAGAAATGGTATTGGCCAATTTCAACAGAAGAGAATTGCCGGCTCTTTTCCAGTTGTCAATGTTGCCACCATAGATGATATCGTCGGTACCAGGATTGATGCTTGAAGGCACATCCAAGTCCGCCAAACCTTCTTTAACCAAATCGAAAAGACTCTGAACACCATTGCCTCCCAAGTAAATATTTTCCTGGGCATCTCTTCTGGGCTGGGTGTTCTCATCACCTAACAGGGCCTCAGAATAAGGGATATCTCCCCACACATCCGTGGTCAAAGCGAACGTATAAGCCATCATGATCTTGGCTATGCCACGGTAAGATGTAGAGTTCAATTCATCAGCAGCCTCCATTAGGGCCTTATACGTTATGAGCGCACCATAGTATATTTCAAATCTCCATTGGTTGTTGAAATTAGCGCCGTCGATATTGTAAATATCAAAAGCGGCCGGACCTCCGGCTGCACCAGCAGTAACGCTGATCACGGTAGAACCAAATCTGTTCAGTTCATTGCCATTGGCAAAGGCAGTTCCCGCCAAGCCGGCTGGCAGCAATACATCAGGCGTAACACTTACCGGGTTGTTGGGTGTTTCATTGATATCCAGGAAATCCGAGCAGGCTGTAGCCGTCAGCATCAGACCGGCGACAATTACGCTATATATTTTTTTCATGTTTGCTTTCATTACAGGGTGAATCTTAAATTAACACCATAATTTCTTGTTTGAGGAGCACCATTCAAGTCCATACCTTGAATATTTCCTGCACCTTGGGTATTCACTTCCGGATCCGCTGGGAATCCCGGAGCGAAGAAAAACAGGTTTCTAGCGCTAACGCCAAGAGAAGCCTGGCCGAAAGGTGTGTTGTTCAGCAAGCGTGTTGGTAGACTATAAGCCAGTGACAGTTCTCTCAAACGATACACTGTCGCGTCAAATACCGCCCCTTCAGAGGCCAGTCCTCCTAAGTTACTATAATAGGTCTGGGCAGGGATCTGGATGTTGTTCGGTCTATAGGTGCCATCGCCATTATCGATCACTCCTGGCAGTATTCTTGGCTGGTCACGGTCGATACCTGTATAGTCAATGTGCCCGCCTGTTCTCAAATCCACCTGACCAAAAGAATAGAGCTGTCCCCCGACCCTGGCGTCAATCAAAGCGGTGAGCACCAGTCCTTTATAAGAAAAAGTATTCATCCATCCACCGATCCAGTCGGGCTGGGGAGTCGCTACTACCTGCCCGGGTACACCAGGTGCGAACGCGCCGGTCGCAGGATTGATCAACAAGTCGCCGTTTTCATTCCGGGGATGTTGGGTCGAGATAATGACGCCATAAGGATGTCCAACCGCAATAGAAGGGGCAATACCCAAGAAACTGTTTCCGGGAATGGTCGAGTTGTCCACCCCTTCGGCTATAAAGTTTACCATGTTCCTGATTCTCGTAAAATTCAGGTCAGTGGTCCACATAAAGTCGCCGGCCGTCAGGACAGTGGCACTTAAAGTAGCTTCTATGCCTTTATTTGTCATTTCCCCGATATTGGTGGTACGGGTATCATATCCGGTTGAGGGAGAAATAGCAACATTATAAATTTGGTCTGTACTCACCGTATTGAAATAGGTCAGGTCTAAACCGATTCTGTTGCGGAACAATTCTACGTTCATCCCGAATTCATAACTTGAAACAAACTCAGGAGAAAGATTCATACTCCCGATCCTGGTTGCCGGGAAAAATCCAGGAATACTTGCCCCTCCTACACTTATAGGGAAGTTAATACTGGCTACGTTGTTTCCATAAGTTGCCTGTGAAAAGACCGACTGCAGCAAGTAGGGGTCCGCATCCCTACCTACTTTAGCAATGTTACCTTTCAATTTAAGATAGGAAAGTATATCCGATTCGATGTTGAAGGCTTCGGTAGGAATAAAGCTCACGGCCACCGAGGGGTAAAAATAGGCGTTGCTGCCTGGAGGAAGTGTGGAAGACTGGTCCACCCTTCCTGAGAGTTCCAGGAATATAAATTCATTATAATCCAAACTCAGCTGGGCATAATGTCCTATCAACCTCCTCCTGGTACTTTCTTCCAGTGAATTAGTGAATACTCCTGCGTTACTGACATTATCGAAACCCGGAATGGTCAATTCATCTCCTACTACCCTGATATTCTGGTAATCCCTTTGGTTGATGTTCTGCCCCAAAAGCAGATTCGCATTAAGGCCATCGGTCAGGATATTGAATTTCCTCATGTTGATCATAAGGTCCCCATTCAGTTCGGACCTGAACAATACGTCTTCATTCAGTTGACCTTGAGGCGCTCTACTCGCACCGATCCTTAGGGTCTGTTTTCTCCGGTCTGTATAGGTATCTGCTGTGACCCTGTAGGTGACATTTAACCAGTCAGCGAAATCATAGCCCACGGTCAGGTTCCCAAACAACCGGTCTACATTGGAATCAAACAATTCATGCTCCGTACTCCACAAAGGGTGGTTTTGAGAAAGGCTATAATAAATACTTCTTCCCAGTTCGTCCTGATAGGGTCTTCCGCCAAAATCAAATGATCTCGGTATCCTTGTAATCTGCCCCATGGCCGATCCGCCGTTACCCGCAGTACCGTTTCTCTGCTTGGACTTTACGTAGGTCATGGTCCCGCCTACCTTGATTCCGTTTTGGAGCTTTTTATTCCCCCCTACCTGTACATTATACCTGTCAAACCCTGTATTGGGGATGATACCCTCCTGATTGGTAGAGTTCAGGGACAAGATATAGTTGTCGTCGATACTTCCCGAGGCTATATTGACGCCGTTTTGAAAAATGGTACCTTGGCGAAAAAACAGATCAAAGTGGTCGGGAAATGCCCTGTAGGGAACTTCCTCGCCTTGGGTGTTGACCACTGTATCAAAACCCGGTGTACCGAACCTCGGCCCCCAAGAACCTGTGGCGGTGGGCACGAAATTGCCTTGAGTACCTTGCCCATATTCGTTTTGCAGGGATGCATAGTTAATGGGATCCTGTAAATTAAAGGAGGAAGTTACAGTGACTTCCGTTTTGTCCTGCAGGCCTCTCCCGCTTTTAGTCGTGATGATGAGCGCACCGGCAGAAGCCCTGGAACCATACAATACAGATGCGGCCGGGCCTTTCAAAACATTCACCGATTCGATCATTTCCGGCGCAATATCCGCTAAGCGGTTAGAGGGCTGGGAACCGAACAAGGTATTTTGGGTATTGTCTGTATCATTACTGAAAATGATACCGTCCACCACGATCAGTGGTTGGTTACTGCCGGTGAACGAGGTGGTTCCCCTGATATTGATATTGGTAGAAGCGCCGGGATTACCGGAGGCACTACCGATATTAACCCCTGCTACCCTGCCTTGGAGGGTATTGAGGATATTGGGTTCCGACCTCTGAGCAATGGCATCGCCTTTTACTGACTGGACCGTATATCCAAGTGACCGCTCGTCCCTCTCGATGTTTTGGGCCGTGATAACCACTTCGGCCAACTGCCTCACATCCGGTTCCAGAACCACATTGATTTCGGCTCTGTTTCCTATAGATATTTCCTGAGTTGCAAAACCTACATAGCTAAAAACCAATACGTTAGAACCTTCAGGAACACTCAGTGTATAACCACCATCCAGATCTGTCACAGTTCCAATGGTGGTTCCTTTAACACTGATACTCACTCCAGGGATTCCATCCGGCTCCTCCACCGATGTCACCCTACCGGATACTGTACGACTCTGCGCCATTACCGTCATTACAGACAGCGTTATTAACGCCAAGCCTAGTAAAGCTTTCTTCATACATTTAATAATTAAGGTTTTTTAACAATTATCTGAATGCAATTATCAATCAATTTATTCATAAATACAAAACAATACAACTGCGATAATGCAACTATAAAACTATAAAATTTGGTAGAAACAAATATTTAAAAAATTTAGATAATCAAAATAATAGAAAATAAAACAAAATGCATTATTTAACTGTCATTTAATAATATTATAACATTAATATGGTACTATATATAAGAAAAATATAATTTTACAAATCTGATCAAATCAAATTAATCATTCCGTTAATAACATTTAATTCTATTAAATATAAAAATAACAACATAAAATTTTGACGGCAACGGTTGCCTGCCTAATTTTTATACTGCCCGGGCATCCTATTCTAAAAAAGCCGATGATTAAAACGAAAAATTAAAACGCAAAATTAGTATTTTTCAAAATTATATTATTCTGTAAAATAATTAATGATTTTTAAAAAAAACATGATCATCATCCCTTATAATTATCAATTCATTAAAATCCCCTGATCACTGGGAAGCCTTACTTGTGAAATCACCTCCCAGCGGGAATCGTTTATACAGATCCCATTTGTAGTCCTCTTTCTTCAATAGTCCCACATTTTCAACCGTAAAATCATACCTGACCCTAATTGCATTGAGAAAATCCATGTATTCGCTGAATTTGTCTTTCTTCAAGTCCTGAAAAGCCACTGTCATGTGTGGTTGATAATTAAGATCACTTAACTCAACGGGCACATTCATTCTACTTTTGCAAAACGAAGCCAATCGCTGCTGCATTTCCATAAGTTCGGGCGGATATTTGACCCGAATGTATATCACCCTTTGCCTGAAACTTCGGAAACCGCTCAGCCCCAGCGCCATCTTCCTTTCCACTGAAAAAAACTCCTCTATCAAATGGAAAAGCCTGGTCTCTTTGTTTTCATTATAAAGGAACGGCATCTTCATCGTAATGTGCGGAGGCGATTTCAAGGCGTATTTCAGTCCGAATTCTTCTTTTAACCGGTATTTGATTTCAGTAACCGCATCCTGAATTGCCCCCTCAGGAACAATTGCTATAAAATATTTTTTCAATGTCTTCCCCATTTGTTGTTTTTTAGCGGAGCATGGCCATTGATCTACAAATGGAAATGTTAACCCTCCGACCTATAGCATAATAATTGAACAAAAAACAAGTCATCTCTTTAAAAGAACTGACCAAAAGCTTAAATTGAAAACGTTTTGTCATCAAACTACTGATTTTCTCTGTAAATTTTGATCAATTTAATCTAAAGAATTTTAAGCTAATGGAGCAATTCAATAAAGTGATGGTGGGATTGGATCTTTCTGAAATGGATGACGCCCTGATTTCCAACCTCAAATATTTAGCCCCCTTGCTCGGGATAGAAAAAGTATATTTTGTCCATGTGGCCAGGGACCTCAATCTGCCGGAAGAAGTGTCTAAGACATATCCTGATTTAATGGCTCCGGTTGACGAGCTGATCACCAAAGAAATAGCACATGAGATTAAGGCCGCAGACTATCCGAAGGAATTGGAGTATGAAATCCAGGTAAAAGAAGGTAATGCGCAGGAAAGGATAATAAGGTGGAGCAAAATCAAAAACATTGATTTGCTTGTTATGGGCAGGAAAAAAAGCCTGGAAGGATCCGGTTCACTGGTGAAAAATCTGGCTCAAAAATACCCCAACCCGGTATTACTGATTCCCGAAGGGTTTTCATTCAAGCCCTTTGAGCAGATCCTGGTCCCTATCGATTTTTCTGAATATTCGATCATGACCCTGAAGTGCGCCCTCATGCTGTCACAAAAAACAGGGGCGAAAATCACTTGTTGCCACTTGTATGGGGTACCTGCTGGATATACCAAAACCGGCAAATCTTTTAAGGAGTTTTCAGAAATTATGCTACATAATGCAAAAAAAGAATACAAAGGATTCCTCTCAAAAAACCAGTTCCCGGATTTTGAATGCGAGTTCATTTTAAAGGAGAAAAAAGACGAAGCAGATAACATTATCAAATTCGCCAAATCCATTCAAACCGACCTTCTTATCATAGGGAGCAGGGGGAGAACCCAGTCCGCGGCCATTCTTTTGGGCAGTGTGGCTGAAAAGCTTATCAACAACGCCTATGAAATTCCCATACTGATGCTGAAGAAAAAAGGTGAAAGCATGACCTTCTTTGAAGCCCTGTTCCAGCTTTAAGTTTTCCCTATTTTTTCTTTAAATAAAAACAGGCTTGATCTCCTTTTCCCTCCTTATTTAACTGGAGGGATTTTCTTTTATATTTTAACAACTCTTCTTTTGGGAAAAGCGACTTATCGCGCGTGTCAAAAAAAGGAAGTCCTTTGGCGTATAGTTCACTGGCCCAGAACTGGAATTCAGAACTGTCAAACACTACTTCATATATTTCAAGGTCATTTGCTTCAGCCAACAGTTTCATGGCCTTTAGACTCGGAATAAAATAATGTCTGGGGGCATCCAATTGTACCCAATGCTGCTTGTATATCTGCCAGGCTTCTCCGTCCGAAACGGGAAGCCTTACCAGTGCCCTGCCTCCCACAGATAGCAGCTGTGATATTTTCCGGAAAGCATGTGCCAGGTCTGGCATGTGTTCCAGCGCATGGTGCAACATGATGATATCAAATGGCCCCTTAATATCGTCCAGTCCCCGCTTATATAACCTCAAAGAAGGATTGATGACAAAGTCCATGTCTATAAACGGATCAAATCCGGTAAGATCCCGGAATCCGGAAGCATATAATTCATATAGCAGCTGCCCGTTTCCACAACCTATATCAGTTATTTTTTCGTTGACCTTGGCATCGAGTAATTTTAACCAGTCACCGTAAACAGGTTTGAAAAAATCAATATCAAAAAACCTGAAAAGTTTTATTCTCAAGGTTTTCAGCCAATTTACATGGGGATTTGAAAAGGACAGATCAGAAAACGCATAATACTCATCCGGATAATAATATTCGATGTCAGGTGGGGGATTGAGCAGCTGTATGGTTCCACAATTCCCGCATTGGCCATATTGAAAGGCTTCCCCAGTCCCAAACATCATTTCTTTTACCTCCACAATCTCCCCGGCGATCTTGTGCTGGCAAACATTACAAACAAATTCGTCCATCAATACACGTTTTCCCTTTGTAGCACAAGTTCTCTAACGGTTTTGAAAATAATAATCATATCCAGAATAAACGACCAGTTTTCGATATAAAAGTAATCGAATTTTACCCTGGCACGGATTTGAAAAGTGTTCAGGATTTCACCGCGATATCCCAACACCTGGGCAAGTCCTGTGATTCCCGGTTTAATCCTGTGTCGGTTATTGTATTTGCTCAATTGTCCTTTAAACATCCTGTTCATGGGCAAAGTATGGGGACGGGGACCAACCACCGACATGTCGCCCAATAGGACATTGATAAATTGGGGCATCTCGTCAAGTGAATACCTCCGCAAGAAAGCGCCGATTTTAGTGATGCGCGGATCATCTTTTGTTGCTTGGCGGGTATCCGCCCAAGGATTTTCCACCATTGTCCTGAACTTGATACAGTTGAATATTTTATTATTGGCGCCGTTTCTTTTCTGGACAAAAAACACCGGGCCTTTTGACTCCAACCTGATCAACAGGCCTATCACCGGTACCAACCAGGTCATGATAAAAACCAGTACAAACAAGGAGAAAACTATGTCAAAGCCCCTTTTCCAAAACCGGTTAAAAAATTGGTCCAACGGGATTTCATTCAGGTTAACCACTACAAAATCCCCGTATTTGGAAAATGTCATCTTTTTTTCCAGCTGCAAGTTTGGACCTGGAATGATTTTTACCTTGATATAATTCTCGTCGGCAAAATCAATGATTCTTTTTACCAGAGCAGGAGGCAGACGCTGGCTGAGGTAAATAAGGTCAAGTCCCATCAGCTCGGCTTTCTCAAAAAACGTGATGCTGTTCCCCATAATTTGCAGGTCTTTGGAATCATCATCATAAAATCCCAAAAACTGGATGCCGAATTCTTTCTGTTTCTGAAAAGTATCAGCAAGTCTTTCACTCCATTGATTTTTACCAAATATCACTGCCCTTCTATAGTTCCTTCCGCTGATCCTGTAATGGCGCAGGGATTTATGTACCGCAAGCCTGTAAAAAGCAAGCACAAATAGCAAACCTAAATAGTAAGGCACCGGCACCTGTTCATCGGCATAGGGACTGCCATAGTTTCTAAACAGAAAGAAAATCAGCATCCCCCAAAAAAAAGACCCAAACAAATGTCTTAAAGTATCCTCATAAGAGGACGTTCTACCCAATTTGTAATCCTTTTTGACAATAACGACCGCTGACCAGATGACAGCAAACGCATGAAAGTCAAATAAGTCAATAAAAAAGGGAATTGGATAATTTGAAAACACCAATAACAGCACCCAAATCATCAGATACAAAATGGATATCTCGCCCAAAACAAACAACCAAGGAAAATATTTGTAAAAACGTTTAGCCATAACAATAAAAGCACCGCTGACCACACACTATGGTACGTGGCAAAGGGTTGAGGTTTTAATTATATTTAAACTCCGCATTTAAAAACAAAAAAGATTGCCGACAATTATTAGGGTTTAATTTTTGATATTCGTGCCAAAGTAATCAAATTTGCCGTAAAATTATAAAAATATTATCAATCAATTGTTAACTAATCGTCATTAGAATATACAATTTTAATGTAAAGCCTGCAAATCCTTTGAACTGAAGATTTCGGCAATGATCTTATCGAATGAAAAAGAAAATCAAAACATTTTTTGCAGCTTCTGATCAACCTGAATCGTTGGGAAGCAAATTCAGACTACGGCGATTTAAATTTTTTGAAGAACAATTCTACAAAACCTTTGAAAACAGCGACCGGATCAAAATTTTGGATGTGGGGGGTACCGAAAGCTTCTGGAAAAACAATTCGCTGAGACTTGAAAGAAACATCTCCATTACGCTTCTCAACCTTGAAAAAGAAAAAACTTCCTCACCCAACATTCTCAGTGTCTCGGGAAACGCCACCGATCTTTCCCAGTTTGATACAGGTGCTTTCGATCTTGTTTTTTCCAATTCGGTCATTGAACACCTCTATTCTTTTCACAATCAAAAAAGGATGGCTGAGGAGATCCAAAGAGTAGGGAAGCACTATTTTGTTCAGACCCCAAACAAGTATTTTTTTCTTGAACCCCATTATGCGCTGCCCTTCTTTCAATTTGTTCCCTCCAGGTTGGCTTTTCTGATTTTGACCAAAACCAAGTTCAGCCGGATGCACAAATGGGACCCTGTTCTTGCCAAAGCTTACTTGGAGGAAATCCGGCTACTTTCCCTTAGAGAAATGAAAAATCTGTTCCCTGATGCAAACGTCTACTTTGAAAAGGTTATGGGATTCAACAAATCCTTTATTTTCCATACGCTTGGCTCTACCAAAAAGCAAAAGCAATAAAAAAGGCTGCGGTGATAATGCAGCCTCTTTTGGTCCTTCACCAAAAAGCGATGGTTTTTTTAAGGTTCCGGATGAACAAGTCTGCCCTGCTCAATAATTTATTTCGACCAGTTTCTCTTCTATTTTTCGTTTACAGAGTGCTTTGAATATATTTTCATACTCATCTGTCACAAAGTCCCAATCATAACGCTGAGTAAGTCCATCCCGGGAATTGCTTCTTAAGTAATCCATGTCTTCAGGAGATTTCTCGGATTTTTCTATAATTTTGATTACGGAATCTGTATTCTTTTTAAAGTACCAGCCGTATTTTCCTTCCTGAAGCATTTCTTGGTTAAACCGGGTGTCCATGGCGAGAATAGCACATCCGTAGCCCAGGGCTTTGAGCATCGCCGGGTTGGTTCCTCCGTATTCATGCCCATGAAAGTAAGCGTAACAGTTGTGGTAAAGTGCTGCCAATTCCTCCTGGTCGCGTACATAACCGGTAAAAACAAGTCTTTTGTCAGGAATGCTTTTCATTTTCTGGGCGAAGCGGTCGTTATAAGGAACGTCACCGACCACCACCAGTTTTCTCTTGGAATTGGACTTGACAAAACCGTCCACGATCAAATCCGCATTATTGTCAGGGATCAGCCTCCCCACAATCAAAAAATAGGATTCCTTCTGAAGTCCCCACCTTTCTATAAGTGATCCATCCGAGGTCTTGCGCGGATTTGCACCGTAGGCGATCATTTTAGAAGGAGCATCAAATTTTTCCAGATAGATTTTCTCCATCTCATCGGAGTCAGTAATCAGCTGATCATATAGTTTTGTGGCCAAGCGGGACGCAAAGAGATAATACCTGGCCCCAAGGCCTTTCCATTTAGGCCTTAACCACTCCAAACCGTCGACATTGATGGCAGAAGGCTTACCAAAAATTTTGGTTAAAATACCGAAAGGCCCATTGGCACTGTTGACCACAAAAACGACATCCACCTTTGAGAAGCAAACATGCAACATTGACAGCAGGGAGTTCGTCAGTTGGCTGAGGGATTTGGTTTCCACACACGGCATGTAAACCAGGTTGATGCCGTTGACCTTCTTTGGCCTTTTTTCAAACAAAGGACTGTGACAATAGATGGTGACCTCTATCCCTCTTTGCACGAGACGCTCACCCATTTCTTTAACAAAAGTTTCGTAACCCCCATATACATATGGATACCCCCTGGTACCCACTATAGCTACGTGCAACGGCTTACTGTTTTTTGACATATTATTATGGTTTGCTTCCCGGGGAAAAGACATTATTTATATTCTCCCTATAAGAAGTTAAAGAAAAATTTTCCAATACTTTTTTTCTGCCTAGTTCCCCCATGTGCTTTCTTTTATTTTTATCCGCTACCATTGATGCCATCTTGTCAGCGGCTTCTTTTGGAGAATTCCATGGGATCAAAATTCCGGTTTCATCATCACTTATCATTTCTACAGCACCCCCGTGTGCCGTAGCTATTACCGGCTTCCCTGCTGCCATGGCTTCCAAAATCACTGTTGGAAAAGGGTCTGGTAAAGTCGACGGAAGAACGAAAATGTCCAAGGTTGCCAATACACTTGATATATCTGATCTGAAACCCAAATTAAAAACCCTATTTTTAAATTTTTTCTCCAAAATCTTTTTTTCTAACCCCTCATATAAGTGCTCTTCCCCAGGAAACGCATCCCCTACTAAAATAAAACGTAAATTTAAAAACTTTTTATTTAATTCTTCTGAAATTTCCAAAAAGTATTCATGTCCTTTCCAGGAGTTTACCCGCCCTATCATTCCTATTACGCAAGCTTCCTGCTCAATCGCCAATTCCCCTTTTAAGTCTCCCCCCGGATTCATATAAGGCGTATAATCGATGCCATTATAAACGAGTTCCAGTTTTTTGGAATCTATATGCTTTTTCCAGTGATCCTTGACAGCTCCGGATACCACTATTACTTTATCCGCAGCATAATTGATTATATTTCCCATTAAATAGGAAAACCAGAAAGGCCTGACGATTATCTCATGAAGATGCCAATAATGCCTGAGCTTTTTCTTTTTAGCCAACAGCGCCCCGACCCAGACGGCGGCCGTGTTGGAATAAATATCCGTGATTTTTCGGTTATCAACCACCTGGCCAAGTATCCTGACCGCCTTTTTCATCACTTTTATCCGGTTCAGTATCCCCGGTCCGTTGAAATATTTTCTACGGACAATTCCCAGCCGCACAATATCGACGCTAATCCCCGCTTTTTCCAAAGCTTCCGTTAAGGGTCCGCTTTCCGATAACACGACATGAGGAAAATGTCCTTTTTCCTTTAAGGAAATCGCTGTAATCAGGAATATTCTGCTGGCCCCGTACAGGTCCGAAGAGCCATGAAGCATCAAAATTCTCCTACCCATGCCGTTCCTTGTTTTTCCTGAACAAATAAAAAGCGCCTAAATGCCCCCCATGATCAGTAAATTCCACATGCACTTGGTCGGTGTATTCAGAAAACAGATTAAAAAGCGCTTTGGTGTTATAGTGGTTCATCTGCATGGTAGCCTCAGCTCCCCATTTTCTGTTTTTCAGCGAAGAATAGATCAAATTATAGGGATAAAACTTTGTACGCAGGTAAAAGTTAAGGTAAGTGAGGGGCGGCAGCCTGTGACCATGGGTGAGCTGCACCTGCATGATGCCTCCAACCCGCAGTTTTTGGAGTAATTGGGAAAGCAATGCCATCCCGTTTGCCGGCTCTATATGTTGAAATACAATATAGGAATTTATACAATCAAACATGCCTATATCAGCGAGGTTTGACCCGTCATAGGTTTTAAAAATCAGATTTTTCACCTCCAGTGCTCTTTGGTGGTCAATGGCCCTGTCGATAATATCAGGGGAAACGTCTATGCCACAGACCTGCTTCTCACTTGCTTTGGCAAAGGGAATGGCCAGTCTGCCCACCCCACAGCCGAAATCCAAAATGGAAAGGTCCTTGATGTTTACATCAAACAGCTTTTGAATTCGGCGGCCGGTGTCGGAAACAAATGATTCTCCGGTTTTAAAAAATTCATTTACTATTTCTGGAGACAACCGCTCCATTTTGTATTTTTCCTCGGAAAGCACACCATAATACGGGTCATTTTTTCCCAGATTTTTCCAGTTTATGATCGAATCAGACCTCATCGTACTTTCTCGTTTTTACAACCTTCGCCGGGTTTCCTGCAACAACACTGTAGGGAGGAACATCTCTGGTCACTATGCTGCCCGCAGCCACTACGGACCCCCTTCCAATGGTAACCCCCGCCAGGATCACGGCGTTGGAAGCTATCCAGCAGTCATCCTCTATTTTCACAAAAGACCGCTTTACGCCCTGGTCTATCATCGGCACATCCGGCCTTTCAAAGACATGATTTTCTGAATAGATGCTTACCCGGGGTGACATCATCACATTGTTTCCTATCTCAATATACCCCGAACAGCCAATATAAGCATATGGTCCAATGCTGGAATTGTCCCCCACTTTTAAACCCATACCCGGCTCTCCCCCATATAAATTGGTAGGGCGTATCAACGCATAGCTGCCCACGGTTACTTTATCACCAAAAATAATTCCCTTCCGGGAAAGGCCGTTGATTTCACAATTGTCCTGCGCCACAAAATTCCGGCCGACACGGAGATAGCTGGCTTGCCGGATCGTCACGTTTTTCCCCACCAAAAGCAAGCCTTTGGACTGCCTGAACCATATCCTCCACCAGCATCCCCGCAAAAACCAGACCGCCATTCTTAAGAACACACCCAAAGTCGACCTCGTGTCCCATTCCCGGTCAAATCTATCCGAAATATCCAAGCCGGTAATTCCGCTGACAAGTTTTCCTGCCCAATTACCCATCCAATGTCTTTTTAAAATAATCCAACAAAGATATAAAAAACTTTTTCCTGGAAAATGCCTTCAAACGGGAACCTCCAGCCGTTATCAGGCGCTTCCTTAATCCTTCATCCAATGCCATCACGGTCAGGGCTTTGGCGATACCTTCTTTGCTGTTATCTTCACACACATACACCGCATCTCCTCCTATTTCCTTCAAGGCATCCTGGTCGGAAACGATCACCGGTAAATGATAAGAAAATGCCTCAAGAACAGGCAGACCAAACCCTTCGTTGAGTGAAGGAAAGACATAGGCGAAGGCATTTTGATAATACCTGTTTAAAGTTTGTTTATCGACATAGCCTGGGAGGAAGACCGCATCATGCAGATCATGCCTGTGGATGGCAGCCACGATGGCATCATAATCATCCAAAGTCTCCCTGGGTCCCCGCTGCCCCACCAGCACCAAACAAAAATCTTTTTTTGCAGCCTCCAGAAATATCCCGAAAGCTTTGACCAGGGCCACAAGGTTTTTGCGTTTCTCCATGACGCCCACGTGTAAAAAATATGGCCTCTCAATAGGAGCAGGAAGCTTATTGTCCGGCTTATACTCGCCAAACGCTACGCCTGAATGAACCACATCGATGGGAGGACAATTTTCTCCCAAAAAATGTTTTATTCTGGATTTAGAATGGTTGCTCACCGTTAAAATCCTGGCTTTTTTTCGGATGGAAATACCCAATACTGACAAATAAATTTTTCTCCACAATGGATGATAATGCGCCGGGGTCTCCCAAAAAAAAGCATCATGAATCACAGATACCTTAATGCCTTTTGCCCATACCGGGGATAAAATATCGGGAGAAAATACCAAGTCCGCCTTGTGCCATACCGAACATATAGGCATCCATAACAATTTATGGCCAAAATACAGCAACTGAAACAGCCAGTTTCTCCATTTGGAGGTTTTTCCTTTAAAAAAGCTGCTGTTCAACACCCTGTTCTTGTGAGGAACCACTACAAAGCGAAAATCCTTCCCTGAATAGTTTTCTATTTCGCCGCACACAAGTTCCATATAGGTCTTGATCCCCGTTTGCGCCACGTGCAGATAAAACACGTCCACCAAGATGTTTTTTTTTTGTTGATCCAACTGGTTCGGGAATATTTAAGTGGTTGCCAGCGTACTGTTTCTGGAAAGAAAAAGCCTGTTGTAACCCGTCATGGTATAACCCATCATCCACCAGGTGGTAAGGGATACATAGGCATATAATTCCGCATTTGCGGTGAAAAGCGGGAGAAGCAGGCCGAATTTGGTGGCTCCGGTGACGAAAGCCATCCTTGCCAGGTTGACGTCCTCTGAGGCCCTAAAGACCTTCATCGATTTAAAAATCCCTAAAAAGAGGATCGTAATATATAAAAGCATTCCCATAACTCCCAGCTGCACGCCATAGATGAGAAACTGGTTTTCGCCCCCGACGCGTACTTCATCCTCAACGCTGCCGGTATTGCCGCTCATGGCAAGTCCTATCCCCTCAGGATTGGCAAGCATGGTATCCAAAGCCAACAGCCATTCTATCACGTGTCCCACGCTCGAAGCATTCTGGAAGGTAATGGTGTCATACACAAAATAATAAAAATCATCACTGGCAAAGTAAACCACATAAATTACAAAAGTAGCCAGTAAGCCCAGACCCAATAACAACAGGCGGTACAACCTGAACACGACTGCAATGAAAAATACCATCAGAAAAAATGCCCCGAAAGCTGCTCGGGAAGCTGAGAAAAACAGGCTTCCTACTGCGGCAACCATGACAAGCATATAAAATCCCCCTTCTTCTCTTTTGGTGCTGAGATACCAAATCAGGCCGGTTGAAAATGCCAATAAACAGGAACTGGCCAACTCCAAAGGGTCCGAAAAGAAAGAGGCCAGACGCATCCCGGTGGTCTGGGTTTCAAATGTCCAGGACAACCCATAATTCCCTGAAGGTTCTACGCCATTAATCGCATAGTTAAAAAGCGCATAACCTGTCATATTCTGAAAATGGACACCCACCGTTTTCTCGAAGATGTTCAAACAACATGCTGCAATGGCGATGCCCATGATGATGCTGAAAACCCGCTTTATTTGGCCGGCATCAAAGACCGTATTTCTGCCCAGGAAGTAAAATGCACCTATCAACAGCGTGTTTTTCAGATAAAGCAGCTTGTTTACAAAGGTGGCCTCCCCCAGAGGAAGGAACAGATAAACAGTGGCCAGGGAAAAAAACACCATGAAAAGCCAATCAATTATATTCAGTTTGAAACCGTAGCCGAAAGGGTCTTTTTGATAAAGAACGAAGGCCAACACGGCAAGCGCCAGAATCAATTCCTTCAGATACTGGAAAAAAGCGACGACAACATCCGATCCCGTGGCTTGATAAGCAATACTCAAAATAGAAATGTAAAAAGGAAGATAAAGCAACATGAAATAGACCACAAACTCCCATTTCCCCCTGAATACGATCCTTTTAAGCGTAAAAAAAAGCAGTCCCAGGACGTACAACACTACTGCTATGAACATCAAAACAGCACTCATAAGGGGTAATTTTGAAAAGTCCCCGTTCTTAATCCGTCCCGCATTCCCTTTATTATGGCAGCCAGTTTGCTTTTTCTGCCTCTGATCAGGAAATATAATGCGATTAAGCCAAACCTGAAAAAATGCAAAGGCCATGAGACGATCCGGGCCGGCAGATCTGCATGCTTCTTTATTTGGTAAATCTGATTTCTGACGTTCAGGTAATGTACTTTGGGATTTAAAAAACCTTCTTTATCTGCTTTTTTAGTTTTAGAAGAGGCTCCTGCTTCGTGATAAATGACCGCGTTGGGATGCACTTTCAGCCTATACCCCGCTTTCCTCATCCTCAATGACCAGTCCACATCCTCGAAATAAGCAAAATACTTCTCGTCCAACAACCCCACTTCCCGTATGACCGCTGCCCGCACCATGATGGCACAGCCGGTTATCCAATCTGTCTCATAAGATGCATTCAGGGATTTAGGCTGGTAGACTGTTTGGGACAAAGAAAGCCGTGAATTATACACACCGCCTGCATTCCACACCTTTAACCGGTCTTTCAGGTAGTATATCAGCGGCTGGATGGCGGCCGTCTCCTGGGAGGTTTCCATTTCCTCTACAAGGAAATGGAGAAAATCAGGACGTACTTCTGTATCATTGTTGAGCAAAAAAACATATTCATATCCTTTTTCCAACGCTTTACGTATGCCTACATTGTTCCCTCCGGTAAACCCTAAATTAGATGAGTTCCGTACCAAATCAATGGTGGGATAATTCTCCAAAAGGTACTCATAAGACCCATCTTCAGAATGGTTATCCACCACCGTGATCTGGGAAAAGTCCACCCCCGCTTGGGAAAGCGAATCAAGGCAGGAAGGGGTGTACTCCCGCCCATTCCAATTAAGTATGACGAAGGCTACCAAAGAGGGTTCCATAAAATTTTTTCAAAACGAAGGGCGATTTTGTCCTGAGCAACAGAGCGGAAACAATGAAGATAAACAGCTCCGTAGACAGAAGTGCAAATGCCAGCCCCTCACCTCCAAAGAAATGGGTCATCAACACCGCCGAAATTATCATATAGAGGCAAAAGGTCCAGGTGGAATCAAATAGAATTTTCTTTTGATTGGTCACCAAGATGATGAGCATGTTGGATATGTTTAGGGAGGCGAACAGCGGTAGAAAGGCAAGAATCCTTAAAAATATCACGGAGGATGCCAACCTGTCCCCGGACATCAGGTAAATGATCTGCGGAGCCCCTACATAGATTCCGAAGGTGATCAGAAAACACAAGGCGGTTGAGGATAGCTGCACCTTTCTTAAGAACAGATAAAACCGCCTGTTGTTCTGAACAAACAGTTTACTGGCATTAGGGTACGCCGCCTGCGTGATAAGCGTGGGGACGATCCTAAGCACCATTCCGATTCTTTCAGCAAGGCTGTAAAGCCCCAGCACCTGGGCAGCAGCGAAAAAACTCAAAATGATAAGCCCTCCGTTGACAGCCACATGGGAAGCAAGTCCTGAAAGGAAAAGCATCAGGTTTTCCTTCCACGATTGCCAGATTTTCGCCAAGCCCGGGAATCTGAATCTGACAACCAAATAATGGTGAATGTACAGGATCAGTAAGAAATTGCTAACAAAACCCGTAAACCCCAGGAAGAAATTGGCCCATTTACTATGATCGGGCTGCTGGATAAACAATACCAACAGAAAAAGGTACATCAATTTGGAAAAAACATTGGCCAGGGAGGCCAGCTTCATTTTTTCCAACCCCTGAAAAAACCAGGTGGTGGTGGTGGCTTCTGAAAGCAACAGTATGGCCGACCAGAAAAGAATCGTCCTGTATTCTTCAAAGAAGCCCCCGGCCGAGCCCATCAGTACGATCAATCCTAAAGAAATGGAGGCAAGCAAAAGCTTGCTGCAAAGGATTTTGGAAAAGACAGCCCCCATTTCTCTTTTGTTTTCCTGCTGCAAAGCTATTTCTCTCGGGCCACTGAGATTGTAACCAAAGCCTACCAGTACGTTAAAAAGCAGCACGACAGAAAAGGCAAGATTGACTAAGCCGAATTGTTCCAAACCTATGGACTGGATCAATATGGGCATGGAAATCAAAGAAATGAGCACATTGGAGGACTGAATCAGAAAAAGGAAAATGAAATTCTGAAATGACTTGTGCCGGATCAGGTAAAAAAACGGCAACTGATTCAATTTATCAAGCATGTACTTTGCTTATTGCCTTCCCTTATTCAGGGCTCAGGTGAAAAACATATAAGGTCCTGATATAAATAAAAAATAAAGCCAGAATAAAGAACACCAAGCCGCCTACCAGGATTCCCGTTTTCTTCTCAATCCTCGATTCCTCCAAAGGTAACCGTGGTCTGTCTATGATTTGAATAAGAGGTGTGTTGTTTCTATGGTTGATCTTGGCAATTTCAAGGTTTTTCACCACTTCCTGGTAGACAGCACTTGACGCCTGGATATCCACTTGTCTGCTTTTAGCTTCCACCGTCCCCTGTTGCAAAAGTGGATTGGGATTAGGCACCCTATCCTGGAACTGGGCAAGGTTTTTAAGGCTCTCATCTAAAATCCGCCTGACACTATCCGCTTGATACTGTAAAATCGCCAAATTATCGGAGGTCTTTTTGGTCTTGGTTCTCAGATAAAAATGGTTTACGTTTTCTACCAGGTTCTCGTTAAAAGCTTTGGAAAAAGGTTCATCCTTAGAGGAAATGGAAACTTTAATGATGTTCAGTTTTCTGTCAGGCTTATCCACATTCAGGTTTTTCTTTCGGATCTCCTTTACGATCTCCCTGAGCACACTATCTTGCTGTACTGAAAAATCATCTCTCTGAAGGGAAAAGTCCAACCGGTCAAAATCGACTTTCTTCCGCCATTTTTTCGCCAGTTTATTGAAGGCGATATAGCGATCCACCAAAAGATCTTCCTCCCCGTCAAACGGACTCAGCAGGGTGGAAGACAACATGGATTCGGAACGGTAGAGTTCCATGATATTATCCCCTTTAAAAAGGCCGCTTTCCGAACCCAAAGACCCTAAATTGATTCCCAGCATGGAAGCTATACCGGAGAAATTCCCAAATCCACCCATATCCGATTCCTCAAGTACAAAGGTGGTTTCAGCAGTATAAACAGGTTTTTTGATAAGAGAAGCCAGCAGGCCAAGGAGGGCACCACAAACGGTTATTGCCAATATGGACTTCCATTGTCCGGCAAACACCTTTGTCCAGGAGCCAATTCTCAACACCAATTCCCTGAAGGTAATCTTATCGTTCACGATATGACGTTGGTCTTTCATAATCAATTAAAAATCTGCGTGATGAGAAGGGCTATGGTCGCCACTCCCGTTGTGATACCTACCAAGTCTCCGGGCCGGATGGGTACTTTTGGGCCTTTGGTGGGCACGATGATTTCTGATCCTGGCTCTATTTTAGGATAAATATTGAACACGACAAAATTTTTGGTCCTCGATACTTCTCCGTTGGCATAGACCACATAAGTCCGTTTCCGTTTCGCACGGTTATCAAAGCCCCCGGCCCGGTTGATATAATAATGTATCCCCCTGAAATTTTCATACCTTACCGTAGTCGGGTAGATGACATCACCCCTTAAACGGACCGTCTGAAGTTGTCTTGGAATACTGATAATATCACCCTCTTCCAATATAAGGTCGAATCTGGAACCCGGATTTTTCAGAATGGCATCAAGATCTATCGCAATGGCTTCTGTCTCTTTGATTTTAATGGGTCCAATACCCACTCTGGCTTCCGCAATTTCACTCAACACCCCGGTTCTGGCATCGATTATCTTTTCTTCTGTGGTCCCCCGCACATCCTCTTCTTCTGATATAAGATATCTGCTAAGCCTTTCTATCAAGCGGCTTTGGGATTCGGTAGGTTCCAAAAAGTCCAGGTTCAACCTTTCTAAGAGATCCTGTAAATTTCTCTCCCTCCTGATTTTTTCTGATTCGGTCTGATAAAACTCTGTTCTTCGTATCAGTGTAGCTCCCTTGGTATAGGCAAACCTTGTAAGGCCACCGGCCCTTTCTATAATGTCGGAAATTCTTTCTTCGGCATGCCTGACGGCAAATTCCCCAGGTGCTTTCACCTGGCCTTCCACTTGCACCATCTTTTCAAGCACAAAGTTGGTCTTTCGCCGGACCACCAGGTTGTCGAATGGCTTTAAAACCGTTGGATGCATCGATTTGCCCAAATCCAATTGTACATTTACGGGAAGAATCTGGGAAAAGTCCCTTCCTTCCGGATCCGTTGCTCTTCGGGCTATTTCAATGTCCGCGAGGGAAGCTGCTTCCCTCAGTCCTCCCGCCAATAAAATCAGGTCTTCGGCAGACATCCCTTCCGAATAGGGATACACACCCGGATGCAGCACTTCCCCGGAAATCCTCACATAAAATTCCTCGCTCAACTCATATATTGAAGGCACTCGGACTACATCCTCCGGCTTCAATGGTAAATCATCCTTTTTTCCGCTTCTTATCTCCTGATAGTTGACCTGGATGAGGCGGGTGGTCAAGTCTTCATTGGTACGCAACACCGTCACCCTGTTGAGATAAGCTTCCCCCCGCACGCCTTCTGCATTCTTTATCAATTGGGAAAGGGTAAGGCCTTCATGATAGGCATAATTACCTTCTCTAAACACAGCCCCCTTGATCTGTACCCTGTTGGTATACCGGTCCAACACTTTACCTATTTCATATTTATCACCCCCTTTTACCAAAAACATGGAGAACTGGTTCTGAAAAATATCGGAAACCGAACGTTCTTTGGAAGTGATCCGGGTCACGTTTACCCTCTCCCTAAAAGCTTCGTCTGTAAATCCGCCGGCAAATCCAAGTATATCCCTGAAGGTCTCACCCTCCTTGACTTCAAAAATCCGGGGACGCTTCACTTCTCCCCTCACTTCCACTCTGCCCTCAAAAGGGGGTACCATGATAATGTCCTGATCCTGTAAGTGAAGGTTTATCCCGGTATTCCCTTTTGTCAAAAAATCATAAACATCTATTTCAGCAATAACTTTATTTTGGCGTATCAGTTGGATGTTTCTCATGGTGCCATTGGCATTGGGCCCCCCGGCGGCGTATAATGCATTAAAAACGGTGCTGAATGCACTGAGGGTAAAAGTACCCGGGAGCCGTAATTCTCCTACCAAGTTTACCTGAATGGTCCTGACATTGCCTAGACTCACCTGCATAAAGGTGTTGGGACTAGCGCCGGTCATGCCGGTATAATACCGTGAAAGCCGGTTTTTGATCACTTGGGTGGCCTCTTCAATGGACAGACCGGAAATGTTGATGGGGCCAATGTTTTCAAGGATCAAGTTGCCTTCCGGGGTAACGGTCGCTTCATAATAATTTTCGGACTGCCCGTAAACATCCACATAAATCATATCGCCGGGACCGATGATGTAATTCTGCGGCGTCGGCATATTCAGATTAGGTTCAAAGGTGAGTCTCCTGTCCTTGCTATAGAACAGATCCATTCCAAAATAATCCACCGCCTCTGTTCTGTCTCCAACTTCTGACCGGGGCACCAATATGCCTTGGGTAATTTCGTTCAAGTTACTTTGTTTCCTGGGTTTTCTGGTTGAAGCCGAAGTGGCGGTTCTGGAAGAAGATATTTTCAAATCCATGCTCTCCAGCCTTTCCCGAAGCTTTTCAATTTCCTCTTGCGGAACCCCCCGTATCTGCGCCATTTGGATCAATTCATTTTCCGATAACCCTGCTTCCTTTGCTCTTTCCACCAATAACTGAATTTGCTCGTCAGACAGGTCATCAACTTTTATGGATGAAATATCCTGTAGCGACTGTCCATTGACATTCAGGAAACAAATAACCAATACGAAAACAAGCATAAAAAACTTCGGGCCCACATACAGACCAACAATCCCAAGATTCACCTTCATGTAGTTATTTTTTTCAGATTATATACAGCTTCGCCACACCACTCCCAACAGGATTTCCCTATACAGGATGGTCTTATTTTCAATAATATAACTTTAGCGACCGTAAAGATAATTATTACAATCTTTTTGGAACCAATCTTTAGAATTAAATATCGAACGCGAAAAAGAGGGGTCTGAAGGCTGGATATAAAAAAAGCAGGTCCCAAATAGAACCTGCTTCCCAAACTACATACAAACAGCTACCTAAGGCAATAAAACCCTGTCTATCACATGAATTACCCCGTTAGTCGCATGGACATTCAATAACTCGGCAATCAATCCTGCATCATTGATTTCAAGATCTCCCAGATTAACCCTTAACGTTTCGCCTTCCAACAGGGTGGGAAGAGTAGTGCCATCCCTTAGATCTTGGGAGAATGCCCTGTCAGGAACGACGTGGTAAGTCAAAACATCCGTTAATGTTTCCAGAGGTATATCTTGATAACCATTTACTCCCAGTGTTTCATAAAGTGCTTCAAAAGCAGCATCGGTGGGGGCAAATACGGTAAGGTTATCATCGAACCCGCCGCTCACAGCGTCAACCAAATTCGCCCTTGCCAAAGCACCTACCAGCTGGGTAAATTGAGGGGTTTCGGATTCAGCAAAGCCTACTGCTATTTCGGCTATGGACTGTGAAGGAGGAATAAGTACGTAATCCAAAACATGAATAATACCATTTTCCGCCTCGATATCGGTGTCCACCACTTGTGTATTTCCGTTTATCCAAATTCCTCCTTCAGTATCCACACTAACAAAAAAGGGGGAGCCCTCCAAAGTAGTGACTCTTCCTGCCTCTACAGAGGAAGAAGGAACACTGCCCTGTACCACATGATACGCAAGTATAGTGGACAGGTCAGGTGATTCCAAAAGCGCTTCAGCTGTTAGATTATTGTCTTCCAAAAACTTTTCAAAGGCCGTATTCGTGGGAGCGAACACCGTCAAGGGACCTGGAGCGCTTAAGGCATCTGCCAAATCAGCTTTTACCACGGCCTGCACCAAGACGGAAAACTGATCATTGTCCTGAGCCACTTCCACAATATTCTTGCCGGCCGGTGGTTGAGGAGAAGGTTCGTCATCAGAACATGAAAAAACGCCAAGTGAGGCTGCCATTGCACAAAACCAAATGAAATTTCGGTTTTTGATATTGATTTGCTTCATGATTATATATCGGTTTAGTTTTAAAGGAGAATTCAATATCATAACATGAAAGTAACCGTACGGTTTTGGGACTGATTACAAACAACCTGTTTATATAAATAAGAAAATCAAATATATATACTAAAACCAATGTATATACATTCAAAAAATTCGAAGCATAAGGGTCATCTCTTCTCTTTCAAGGGCCATCAAAAAAGCCGGGCCATTCAACAACTGGCCCGGCTTAAAGGTATTCTTTGCGGATATCCGCTTTATTTCAAAAGCTCCCCGGCCAACCAATCTCCTACTTCCGATGTTTTATAAGCTTTTCCGCCCTCTGCCAGGTCTTCGGTAACGATGCCTTTTTCCAATGAAAGGTTCACCACATCAGAAATCGCGTTGGCCTCATCCTGCAGGTCAAATGCGTACTCAAACATCATTGCCGCTGAAAGCACTGTGGCAAGTGGATTAGCGATATCCTTGCCAGCAGCCTGGGGATAAGATCCATGAATTGGCTCAAAAAGCTTGGTTTTGGTGCCGATCGAGGCAGAAGGCATGAGACCCATTGAACCGCTGATGACAGAAGCTTCATCGGTAAGGATATCACCGAACATATTTTCTGTGATCAATACATCATAGGCTTTGGGCCATTGGATCAATCGCATAGCTACAGCGTCCACAAACTCATATTCCACCTTTACATCAGGATATTCCGGGGCAAGTTTCTGCACAGTTTCTCTCCATAGCCTGGAGGTGGCCAGCACGTTGGCTTTATCTACGCAGGTAAGCAATTTTTTTCTTTTCAGGGCAAATTCAAATCCCATTCTGGCCAATCTTTCTATTTCCCCCACAGAATATACGCAGGTATCAAAAGCTTTGGTCCCTTGTTCATTTCTCCCTCTGGGCTCCCCAAAATAAATCCCCCCCGTGAGTTCTCTTAAAAAAACCAGATCGGTACCTTCGATCCTGTCCTTCTTCAAAGGTGATTTGTGCAAAAGAGAAGGGAAAGTAAAAGTAGGCCTTACATTGGAAAAAAGACCAAGTTTTTTTCTCATTTCAAGCAGACCCTGTTCCGGACGTACTTTGGCGGAAGGGTCGTTGTCAAACCGAGGATCGCCAATCGCTCCAAAAAGCACGGCATCCGAGCGGAGACATACTTCGTGGGTTTCATCAGGATACGGGTTACCGACTGCATCTATGGCCGCAGCGCCGGTAATGGCTTCTTCAAAAGTTACTTTGTGTCCGAATTTGTTGGCAACAGCCTTGACGACTTTTACCGCCTGATCGACTACTTCCGGTCCAATGCCATCACCAGGCAATAGGGCTATATTCATTTCCATAAGGATTCTTTTTTTCTGATTTTGTAATGGTGTTTATTTGTTCTATTATGTTAAGCATTTTTTCGGTGGCTTTCATTGCCGCGATGGTCTGGTCACTGTCCAAGCCTTTGGTTTTGAAAATCCTCCCTTTAAGGTCCCAGGTCACCACGCATTCCACAAATGCATCGGTTTTGCCACCGGGAGGAATGCTGATGTGAAAATCGGTAAGCTTAGGAAGTTCTTTGCTGAGTGATTTATAGATTTTCTTCAAGGCCTTCATAAAGGAATCGTACTGTCCGTCCCCTGAAGCATTCTGCTCATAAAATTGGTCAAAAATCTTCATCCTCAACTGAACTGAGGGCCGAAGACCTTTAGAGTGTACCATATGGTAGCCGTCAATCACGATGTTCTTTTGGATAGAATTGTTCTGAAGCACATCGGAAATAATATAAGGCAAATCTTCCGTGGTCACTCTCTCCTTTTTGTCCCCCAGTTCAATGATTTTTTGGGTGACCTTGGCCAGCTCTTCCGGTTCAAGGGAGATTCCCAATTCTACCAGGTTCTTTAAAATATTGGCTTTCCCGGAGGTTTTACCCAGCGCATATTTGCGGGTTCTGCCAAACCTTTCAGGAAGCAAATCGCTGAAATAGAGGTTTTTCTTATTGTCACCATCGGCATGTACTCCCGCCGTCTGGGTGAAGACGTTCTCTCCCACTACAGGCTTGTTGGCAGGGATACGCAATCCCGAAAACTGTTCCACCAGCTTGCTTATCCTGTATATTTTGTTTTCCTGGATGTTCAGGGAATAATCCGTAAAATCTGATATCACCGCCACCACTGATTCGAGGGGGGAGTTACCCGCCCGTTCCCCCAGACCATTGACTGTGGTATGGACACCTTTGGCACCCATTTTCACTGCTTTCAGCACATTGGCCACGGAAAGGTCATAGTCATTGTGGGCATGAAAATCAAAATGGACTTTTGGATATTGCTGTATGATCAAAGCCATAAATGTCTCCACCTCTTCCGGACAAAGCAATCCCAGCGTATCCGGAAGCATCACCCTTTTCACATTCAGCTCTGATAACAACCCGACGAGTGCCATGGCATATTCCCGGGAATTCCTCATGCCGTTGCTCCAGTCTTCCAGATACACATTGACGTCAATACCACGTTCATTGGCATAGGCAATACACTCTTTAATCTCATGGAAATGAATTTCCGGGGTTTTCTTTAACTGGTGGGTAAGGTGGTTCAAAGAACCCTTTGTGAGCAGGTTCATGACTTTAGCCCCTGCTTCCACAATCCAGTCTACCGACATAGGGGTGTCTACAAAACCCAGGACTTCAACCCTGTCGAGCCATCCCTTGTCTTTGGCCCAGTGCGTGATTTTTTTGACCCCTTCAAGCTCTCCCTCAGAAACCCTGGCAGACGCCACTTCTATCCTGTCCACCTTCAGTTCTTCCAAAAGCAACTTGGCTATCTGGAGTTTCTCTGAAGGAAGGAAAGACACTCCTGAGGTCTGCTCCCCATCCCGGAGTGTGGTATCCATGATTTCTATTTTCTTTTTTCTGCTCATTTACAATCAATTAATCTGATCAATAGGCTTCAGGATGCCGACCTGCACTGTAGTAAAAAGAACGAGACCAGGAAAAAATGCTAGGCGTTTTTTGCAGCAAACGTCTGGATATCTTCTCTCAGGTTCAATAAATAATCTATATCATCAAAACCGTTTTTAAGATTCTCCTTTTTATAAGCATTGATATCAAAAGACTCGGACTTCCCTGTTGAAAGAACGGTAATGGTCTGTTTATCTATATCCACTTCGACTTCTGTATGAGGATCTTTTTCGACCTCTGCAAACATCTCTTCCGCGAACTCGGGGCTTACGGTTACCGGCAGAACCCCGATGTTCAGGCAGTTATTCTTAAATATGTCAGCAAAGAAACTGGAAACCACACATCTGAAGCCATAGTCATAAATGGCCCACACCGCATGCTCTCTACTGGAGCCCGAACCGAAGTTTTTTCCCGCCAGAAGAATTTTGCCTTCATAAGTCGGATCATTGAGAACGAAGTCCGGTTTGGGGTTACCTTCACTGTCATAGCGCCAATCTCTAAAAAGATTGTCTCCGAAGCCTTTCCGCTCAGTGGCCTTCAAAAACCTCGCTGGAATGATCTGATCGGTATCTACATTTTCTGTGGGCAGAGGCACCACCCTGCTTTTCAACACATTGAATTTATCGTATGGCATAGTTTTTCTTTTTCAATTACTAAAACAAATCCCTTGGGTCGGATACTTCTCCGGTAATGGCTACTGCGGCCACGGTAAGGGGGCTTGCCAGGAGCGTTCGTGAACCAGGACCCTGTCGGCCTTCAAAGTTCCTGTTAGAAGTGGACACGGCATATTTACCTGACGGGATCTTATCATCGTTCATGGCCAAACAGGCAGAGCATCCCGGCTGACGCAGCTTGAATCCGGCCTCTTCCAACACGGCTACCAGTCCCTCCTCTATGGCTTTCTTTTCTACTTCCCTGGAACCGGGAACAATCCAGGCGGTGATGTTCTCCGCTTTCTTCTTTCCTTTCACAAACTCGGCCACAGAACGGATGTCCTCTATCCTTCCATTGGTACAGCTTCCCACGAAAACAAAGTCTATTTTTTTGCCCTTCATGGGTTCACCAGGCTTAAAGCCCATGTAGTCCAGGGACTTCAGGTAAGATTTCATTTCGTTTCCACCCATTCCGTCGGTGGTTGGGATATTGTCCTTCACCTTGATCCCCATACCCGGATTGGTGCCATAGGTGATCATGGGTTCTATATCTGCGGCATCATAATGATACTCTATATCAAATTCCGCGTCATCGTCTGTTTTCAAAGCACTCCATTTTTCCAATGCCTTGTCCCATTCGGCTCCCTTAGGTGCATATTGCTTTCCTTTTAGGTATTCAAAGGTGGTTTCGTCAGGAGCAATCAATCCTCCCCTGGCGCCCATTTCGATACTCATGTTACATATGGTCATCCTTGCTTCCATGCTGAGGTTGCGGATGGCGCTGCCCGCATACTCGATGAAATATCCTGTGCCTCCGCTGGCAGAAATCTGGGAAATGATATACAGGATAATGTCCTTGGAAGTAACGCCTTTGCCTAACTCACCGTCTACAGTGATTCTCATTTTCTTAGGCTTGGATTGCATGATGCACTGGGTGGCTAAAACCATTTCCACTTCGGATGTCCCTATTCCAAAAGCTATGGTGCCGAAAGCCCCGTGAGTAGAGGTATGGCTGTCCCCGCAGACAATGGTCATACCCGGCTGGGTGATGCCCAATTCCGGTCCGATAACGTGTACAATACCGTGGTGATCTGTACCCAGGTCATGCAATTCGATACCGTATTTATGACAGTTTTCCCTCAGTTTCTCCACCTGCATCCGGGAAAGCCTGTCCTTTATCGTCTTGTCCTGATCGATAGTCGGGACGTTATGGTCCGGAGTGGCTACCGTCCTTTCAGGAAACATCACCGTAGTACCTCTGTTCTCCAGATTCAGGAATGCCACAGGACTGGTTACTTCATGGATAAAATGCTTATCTATAAAGAATACGTCCGGACCGTTCGGGATGGATTTTACCACATGCGCATCCCAAATTTTATCAAATAATGTTTTCTTCTCCATTATGATTTTATTTGTGCCAATATCAATTGACGGGTAATTTATTCAAGGCATCCACAAATGCCCTGGCCGAAGCCAATACTATATCAGTTTCCGAAGCAAAACCATGATAGGGTTTTTCCTTATGCATCAATCTCATGTGTACTTTGCACACATCATCGCTTCCTTTTGTTATGGCCTGAATAAGGAATTCATCCAACACCACTTGATGCTCGATGAGTTGCTTGATCGATTTGATCACGGCATCTACCGGACCATTTCCTTTTGAAGTAGCGGTCAATAATTTCCCTCCTATGGTCAGACTGACTGTAGCGTTTGCCTCTTCACCGTCTCCTCTTTGATATTGGATTTCTTCAAGCGTGATGAACTGTGAATTGTCAATATGCTCGCCCAATAACGAAAGAAGGTCTTTCCTGCCTATATCCCTTTTTGTGTCTGCCAGGGAAAGGAAATCTTCATAGATTTTATCCAGTTTTTCACCTTCAAAGCTGTATCCCAAAAGACCAAGGTGATGTTTAAGAGCAGCCCTTCCGCTACGTGCCGTAAGCACAATGGAGGATTCCTCCACACCCACCTCTTTAGGATCTATGATCTCATAATTTTCCCGGAATTTCAATACCCCATCCTGGTGGATGCCCGAAGAATGTGCAAAGGCATTTCTTCCCACAATGGCCTTATTCGGCTGAATGGGCATATTCATCAGTTTGGAAATGATCCTACTGGTCTCGTAGATCTTCCTGGTATTGATATCTGTGTAAACGGGTATTTCCTTATGGCATTTAATGGCCATCACCACTTCTTCCAAAGAGGTGTTGCCCGCCCTTTCTCCTATGCCATTTACTGTGACCTCAACTTGTCTGGCCCCGTTTTGGACACCGGATAAGGTATTGGCCGTGGCCAGACCAAGATCATTATGGCAATGGGTGGAGATGATCGCCTGATCAATGTTGGACACATTTTCTTTCAGAAAACGGATAAGTGCTCCGTATTCTTCGGGAAGACAGTAACCAGTCGTATCGGGAATATTAACAACTTTCGCTCCGGCTTTGATCACTTCCTCCAATACCCTCGCTAAGTATTCCTTATCGGCCCTGCCCGCATCCTCTGCATAAAACTCCACCTCTTCCACCAGGTTCTTCGCAAATTTCACTGCTTTAACCGCCCTTTCCAGCACGGCTTCCTGGTTGCTTCGGAGCTTATATTGTATATGGTAGCCGGAGACTCCTATTCCGGTATGTATTCTGCCTTTTTTGGCGTACCGGAGGGAATCCGCGGCCACCTGTATGTCTTTTTCAACTGCTCTGGATAACGCACAAATGGTGGGGCGGCTTACCGCTTTGGAAATTTCCATTACAGAGTTAAAATCTCCCGGGCTGGATATGGGAAATCCTGCCTCGAGGATATCTATCCCCAAAGCCTCCAACGCCTGGGCCACAATGATTTTTTCTCTGGTATCCAATTGACACCCGGGAACCTGCTCTCCATCCCTCAACGTGGTATCAAATACCCAAAGCTTTTCTGACATATTGTATTAATTATTCTCTGGTCTCAGTTTTCTCACCACAGCACCGGCTTGCCACATTTCAGACTCTCTCAACTCCTTCAATTCCTCTTCCAGTTTGGCCCTGTAATCAGACTTACTGTTAGACTCTATGGATTTGGCGGCTTCTTTACCGGTTTTGACGCTGTTGTAAAGTTTTTCAAACACTGGCTTGCTCGCATCCCTGAAAGGCTTCCACCAGTCTAATGCTCCTCTTTGGGCCGTGGTGGAACAGTTGGCATACATCCAGTCCATTCCGTTTTCCGCTACCAAAGGCATCAGGCTTTGGGTAAGTTCCTCCACCGTTTCGTTGAAGGCCTCCGAAGGACTGTGTCCATTGGCTCTCAACACTTCATACTGCGCAGCGAAAATCCCCTGAATAGCTCCCATCAGCGTACCTCTTTCACCTGTAAGATCAGAGGTTACTTCTTTGTAGAAATCTGTTTCGAACAAATAACCGGATCCTACGCCGATGCCCAATGCCACTACCCGGTCCCTTGCTTTGCCGGTGGCATCCTGATATATGGCATAAGAAGAGTTCAACCCCCTACCTTCAACAAACATTCTTCGTAATGAAGTTCCTGACCCCTTTGGAGCCACCAAAATAACGTCTACATCTTTTGGAGGTTCAATGCCTGTCTGGTCTTTATAGGTGATGCCGAAGCCGTGGGAAAAATACAGGGCTTTACCCGGAGTAAGGTGTTTTTTTACCGTGGGCCAAAGGGCAATCTGTCCTGCATCCGACAACAGAAACTGAAGAATGGTACCCCTTTCACAGGCCTCTTCCAATTCAAAAAGGGTTTCACCGGGAACCCAGCCATCGGCAACAGCTTTATCCCATGTCTTGGAACCTTTTCTTTGACCTACAATGACATTGAATCCGTTATCCTTAAGATTAAGTGCCTGGCCGGGTCCCTGGACTCCATAACCCAAAACCGCTATGACTTCGTCTTTCAGAACTTCTTTGGCTTTTTCAAGGGGAAATTCCTCCCTTGTTACAACGTTTTCTTCAACTGTACCGAACTTCAGTTTCATAATGATATTTTAAAATTTAATGGATATTATAAATATTTATCGATGGTATCCATCGGTTTGGCCACAGCCACTCTTCCTGACCGGACAAACTCCAGGACATTAAAATCCTTTAATACTTCCAATAACTCCTGGGTATCTTCTTTATGACCAGTCATTTCGATGACCACAAAATCCTTTTCAGCGGAAATGATCCGCGCATTGTGTTGCCTGATAACTTTTTCCAGTCCCGGATCCAAGCTGTCGATAGGAATTTTATACAAGGCAAGTTCCTGAAAAACCATTTCATCATCCACGTAATAGAAAGCTTTGATCACATCAATGATCTTCTCGATTTGCTTGGATAATTGGATAATTTGCTCTTCTGTCGTCGTCACCACAATGGTGATTCTGTATATTCCCTCTTCTCTGCTTTCAGATGCGGTGAACCCGTCGATATTGATCCCGCGTCTGGTAAATATGAGAGTGATCCTACTGAGAATCCCGATAAAATTTTCCGTAAAAACAGAAATGGTATATCGTCGCTTCATGTTGTTTAACTAAGTCTTATTTCTTCTACTGAGCAACCCGATGCAATCATCGGGAACACATTGTCCTCTTTTTCCACCACCACTTCCAAAAATGACGGGCCTTCATGAATAAACATTTCAGCCACAGCCTGTCTTAAATCTTCCCTTGTGTTTACTTTTTGGGCTTTGAAATTATAAGCCTCGGCGATCTTGAGGAAATCAGGATTCTCAAGTTCCGTAAACGAATAGCGCTTGTCAAAAAACAATTGCTGCCATTGCCTTACCATCCCCAGGAAATTGTTGTTCAACAAAACCACCTTAACAGGGGCTTTGGTCTGCATGATGGTGCCCAATTCCTGGAATGTCATTTGGATACCGCCATCACCCACCACACAGATCACCTGCCGGTTATAATCGTGAAGCTGGGCTCCTAATGCCGCAGGCAGGGCAAACCCCATGGTCCCCAATCCCCCGGAAGTCACCTGGGTACGGGTTGTTTTATATTCAAAATACCTCCATGCCACCATCTGATGTTGTCCCACGTCGGTAACCAAGATGGCATCGTCCGCTTTAAATTCGTTGATATGACGGATCACTTCACCCATGGTCAGGCCTACTTTTGTGGGTGAAAGGTCATTTCCAACAACCACCCGCTTCTCCTCCGCCTCCAGTTCCCTGAACCGTTCTATCCATTCCGGATGTTTCTTTTCATGTATCTTCGCGGTAAGCTTGGCCAGTGTCTCCTTGCAGTCTCCCAAAACGGGCACATGACATTTAACGTTCTTATCGATTTCGGCAGGGTCCAATTCCAAATGGACAACCTTGGCCTGTCTTGCATAGCGTTTTAGGTCTCCGGTAACCCTGTCGTCAAACCGCATCCCCACAGCAATCAAGACATCACACTGGTTGGTCAACAAGTTGGGACCATAATTGCCGTGCATACCCAGCTTCCCGACGAAATTAGGATGGGTTTCCGGCAAAGCCCCTGTTCCCAATAAGGTGCATGCAGCGGGTATCCCTGATTTTTTCAGGAATTTTGCCAACTCTTTTTCGGCCTTGCCTATAATTATCCCCTGCCCAAAAATGACATAGGGTCTTTCTGCACTATTGATCAGATCCGCAGCCTGGTCAATGTACTTATCTTCTACCTTGGGATACGGCTTATAAGACCTGATATTCAGGCAAGGAACATAATTAAATTCTCCCAAATCAACCTGGGCATCCTTGGTGATGTCTATCAATACAGGCCCCGGTCTACCCGACCTGGCAATATGAAAACCTTTTGCTATGGCCGGGGCAATATCCTCTACCCGCCTAACCTGTATATTCCACTTCGTGCCAGGCATGGATATCCCCACTACGTCTGTTTCCTGAAAAGCGTCTGTTCCCAACAAGTGGGAGGCCACCTGCCCGGTGATACATACCAAAGGCGTACTGTCTATCAAAGCATCTGCGAGCCCCGTAAGCAAATTGGTTGCTCCCGGCCCGGAGGTCGCCATGCAGACCCCTACCTTTCCCGAGACCCTCGCATATCCCTGCGCGGCATGGATAGCGCCTTGTTCATGTCTGGTCAGAATATGCTGGATTTGATCCACATAATCGTAAAGGGCATCGTATACGGGCATTATAGCCCCGCCCGGATAGCCAAATATGTATTTGGCATTTTCGGCTACCAGTGATTTGATTACAATCTCTGCCCCCCTAATTCTGGTATCGTTCATAATCGGTTAACCTTTATCAGTAATACATCCTTCAGATGCCGTAGATACTAACTGAGAATACTTTTTTAGCGTTCCATTCAAATAGCTTAAATCTTTGTTGACCCAACTTTTCCTTCTGACTTCGAATTCTTCTTCAGAAACGTTACAGTTGATCTCCAAACTATCAGCATTGATGGTCACGATGTCCCCGTTTTTCAAGAGTCCGATGGGACCGCCTGTATAAGCTTCAGGAGTGACATGACCCACCACAAAACCATGGGTGCCTCCGGAGAACCTGCCATCTGTAATCAGTGCCACGTCGGATCCCAATCCGGCACCGATAATGATGGAGGTCGGCTTCAGCATTTCCGGCATTCCCGGGCCCCCTTTCGGCCCCACATACCGGATGACAACCACATCGCCTTTTTCCACTTCAAGGTTTTTCATGGCTTCATTGGCCTCCAATTCACTGTCAAACACTTTAACGGGACCGGAAAAGACTTTCCCTTCTTTTCCTGAAATCTTCGCCACTGAACCTTCAGGTGCGAGATTACCGGTAAGTATACACAGATGACCGGTTTCTTTTACCGGATCTTCCAAAGGATTGATGACCTCTCCTTTTTCGGGTGTCATGGGGGAAACATCGGCCAGGTTTTCCGCTAATGTTTTCCCGGTAACCGTCATGCAATCCCCGTGCAACAATCCTTTGTCGAGCAAATACCTCATGAAGGCTGGCAAGCCGCCTTGTTCGTGCAGGTCTTCCATCATGTATTTGCCGCTGGGTTTAAAATCACCCAAGACCGGTGTTTCGCTGTTGATCCTTTTGAAATCCTCCAGGGTAAATTCCACTTCAGCCGTCCTTGCTATGGCCAGTAGGTGCAGTACGGCATTGGTACTCCCGGCAAGGGCCACTACTACCCGGACCGCATTTTCTAGGCTTTTTCTGGTCACGATATCTCTTGGCTTGATATCTTTTTCCAAAAGCCCGGCGATGTACTCTCCTGCAAGTTCACATTCTCTTTTTTTCTCTTCCGAATTTGCTGGATTTGAGGCACTGTAGGGAAGCGAAAGTCCCATGGCTTCAATTGCGGAAGACATGGTATTGGCTGTGTACATTCCTCCACAGGCCCCAGCACCGGGACAGGCGTTTTTTATTACGCCTATGTAATCTTCATCATTTATTTCATTTTTGATACGCTTACCGTATGCCTCAAAGGCCGACACAATATTCAGCTTTTCGCCTTTGTATTTACCTGATCTGATCGTGCCTCCGTAAACCATAATGGATGGGCGGTTTACCCTAAGCATACCCATTACGGCACCCGGCATATTCTTATCACAACCTGCTACCGCTACAATCCCATCAAAAGAATGACCCAATATGAATGATTCTATCGAATCAGCTATGATCTCCCTGGACGGCAAACTGTAACGCATGCCCGTTGTGCCCATTGAAATCCCATCACTGATCCCTATTGTATTGAAAACCAATCCAGTCAGCCGGGATTTCTCAGTAGATGCCTTAATTACCCTTGCAAAATCGTTCAGGTGCATGTTGCAGGGGTTGCTTTCATACCCGCAACTTGCGACACCTACAAAGGGCTGCTTCATCTTCTCATCAGAAAGACCGGTTGCGTACAACATGGCCATAGAGGCCGGGTTTTCCTGATTATCACTGACTTCCCAACTGTATTTCTTAGAATTGCTCATCAATTTTATTTTTTATTCCTGATAGCTTATAAAAAAAAGTGCTTCAATCAAATGAAGCACTTTATTGTTTTTTCTTGTTTTTTTACAATAGTTCAGCGCTTCATCATTAACTAAATGACGATGACGATCAAGACGACTAGGCTGACTATTCTTAACATGACGTATTTCCAATTTGCTGGCCCAAAGGCAAGGACTTAGTTTTATTATGCAATATTAAAACCCTTATCCCAGACTTACAATATTTTATTTCATTTTTTAATTTGAAATAAAAAGAAACGCGTATCTTTTTATTTCAACAAAGGAACATAAATTTATTATTCTTTCTGTTGAAGAATATAATTTCTAAAATTTTATAAACATTTTTAAATACGAAATAATATTCCGATATCAAAATCAATAACGCTATCAGGTTATTTTTCTTTATATTTCAAGGCTATGCCGCTAACTTTTGCAAAATTATAAAATTTTTTGCCTTTTTTTTAAAATCGGTTTTCGATAACAGACGATAAGCTCATTTATTTTTACTTTTGTCCCTAATCATTAAACGTTAAAGAAATACATGCTTGCTTTTCCAAATGCCAAAATCAACCTGGGGCTCCATGTTATTGACAAAAGAGGGGACGGTTATCATGAAATTGAAAGCTGTCTTTATCCTATTCCCCTCCACGATGCTTTGGAAATCAACGTGTCGAAGACACCGGCCTTTAAGACTTCCGGTAATCTCATTCCCGGTGACCCGGAAGAAAACCTGATTCTGAAAGCCTACGAGTTACTTAAAAAAGATTTTAAAAGCCTTCCTGCAGTTTCCATCCATCTCCATAAAGCCATTCCTATTGGCGCTGGATTAGGGGGAGGGTCTGCGGACGCGGCCTTTGCATTGACCTTGATGAACAAGCTCTTTGAACTGTATTTGGACGATTGGATGTTGGAGGAATATGCTTCTAAACTTGGCAGTGATTGTCCCTTTTTTATACAAAACCAACCCAAACTTGTCGGAGGCAGGGGAGAGGTTATGGAACCTGTTCAGCTTGATTTAAGCGGAAGCTGGATTTACCTCATCAACCCCAATATCCATATCAGTACCAAGGAGGCCTACGCAGGAGTGAAACCGAAAGCACCTGAATTGGTTTTGGCCCAGCTTCTCCCTCAGAAAGATAGCTGGAAAATGCATCTTACAAACGACTTTGAGGAGGGGATTTTCTCCCGATATCCTGAAATCGCCGGATTAAAAGAGATATTATACGACTCCGGAGCCTATTATGCATCCATGTCAGGTTCCGGGTCCAGCGTATTCGGACTTTTCTCCCATGTTCCCAAAAAAATCACTCTGCCGGATCACTATTTTCAATTTTGCAAGCAAATGTGATTCATTATTGCAGTCTCCTTAAATGTCGGGTCATTTTTCTCCTTTGGACATAGTGAATAAAGGGATACAAGCAAACGGAGCCTACAATAATCAATGTTCCCCAATAAAACCCCGACGTCATTTTTTCCTTTTCGCCAAAAACCATGACGGCCAGCAAAATCCCGTAGACGGGCTCCAGGTTTACCGTCAGGTTGATGGCAAAAGCCGTCAGCCTTTTCATCAATTCCACCGAGACTGAGAAAGCAAATACGGTGCATACCTGTGACAGCACCAACAGCCAGAACCAGTCCCATCCCTGAGGCACAAAGCTTGGGCTGTCCGAAGCAAAATAGCGTACATAAAAAGGCAGAAATAAAACAGAGAATAATCCCGCGCCCGCCATCTCATAGAAAGTAATAACATAGGGGTGGTGCTTTTTGGCAAAATTACCGTTGATTACGGTGAAGCAAGCACCGGCACAAGCGGAAACAACTGCCATGCTCAAGCCCAACCAATAGCCGGACTCTACCTGGAATATAATGTATAGCCCCAGTATCGCCACCAAGCCCAGGCACACCTCATACCATTTTATGCTTCCCTTATTTGCCATAGGCTCGATAAAAGCTGTCCAAAGAGAAATGGTGGCCATGCCTGCCAGTGTAACCGAAGCGGTAGACACCTGCGCCGCCCAAAAAAACAATATCCAGTGAACCCCTATTAAAAACCCGGTTCCTATCACCTTTAAATAGTCCTTCAGGGGCAGCCTGAACCTGATTTTTTTATAGGAGAATATCACCAATAAAGCAATCATGGCCATTAGCGTCCTGTAAATTACAATTTGCACGGAATCTAGGCTGATCAACAGCCCAAGTACGGCAGTGAATCCCCAGGCCAACACTACCATATTCAACCAGAAGTAATCTCTCAGCAGGTCTTTGTTGTCCATTATCTGGGAACGGTTTTGTAAAGTACCATGCCCGTGACCGCAAATACTATATTGGGAATCCATACGGAAAGGACCGGATAGGCAGTACCTGCTTCCGCAAAAGTCCGTGAGAGCAAAAACAAAATAATATACACGAAAGCCAACAGGAACCCCAAGGCTATCTTGAATCCTGAGCCTCCCCTGGTTTTCTTGGCGGAGACAATCACGCCTATAAAGGTGAGAATGATGGCGGCAAAAGGTGACATAAACCTCACATATTTTTCTATACGGTAAAAACCGATATTGTCAGCGCCCCGGTCCTCCAATATCCGGATCTGTTCATTGAGTTTTGGGAGGGTGAGCGTTTCATGGTGATTCAGGGGCAGATCAAAATCAGCAGGAGAAATCGATAATACCGTATCCATGGATTCTCCGGCAGACCATTCCTCGTGCATGTCCCTAAGCTCCCTTAATCTCCAGTTTCTCACACTCCAGGCATTTTTGGTGGTATCCCAGACTATCCTGTCGGCTGACAGCTTGGATATCAGCTGGCCGTCCTCTATCTGTTCCAAAGTGAACGCATACCCCATGTTGGTAGAGGTATAATACCTTGATAGATAGGCATAGGTATCAGGTGCAATTTTGATATGGATGTTTTGTTGGTCAAAATTCTGCTGTTTATCAAGGTATTTGACCTTAAATTCAGATACTCCGGCTGTGGCTACGGGAAGTATCCAGCCGTTCAGAAAGAAGCTGACCACCGCTATCAATAAAGCGGATAAGATAAACGGCACCAACATCCTTACAAAGCTCACGCCGCTGCTCAGGATAGCTATGATTTCAGTCCTGCCGGCCATTTTGGAAGTGATGAATATCACAGAGATAAAAACCGTTATTGGGGTCAGCAGGTTATTAAGATAAAGTCCGTAATTGAGCATGTATTGGAGCACCTCCGGAGTGGGCACTTTGTTGCGGATATACGTGTCGTTTTTTTCCGTAAAATCGAGCACCAACACAATAAGGATCAGCATCAAGACCACAAAAAGGTATGTCTTGAGAAAATCCTTGATGATCAATTTATCGAGCAGTTTCATTCTTCACAATATGGCTTTAAGGTATCTACGCTATAGGGCCTCCCCGGGGTTTCCAAATTGTCTATAGCCTTCTGCTGACTGTTTCCACCATTTGGTTCTTCCATTCCAAAAACCCACCGGACCGGATTTTCTCCCGGGCCTGCCCTACCAACCATAAATAAAACGATAAATTATGAATACTTGCGATTTGTGCGGCGAGAATTTCTTTGCTGATGGTAAGGTGTCTTAAGTAAGCTTTTGAATAAAAATTGCTCACATGGCTATGAAAGCCTGCATCCACCGGAGAGAAATCATCCTTCCATTTTTCATTCCTGATATTGATGATACCTTCGCTGGTAAACAGCATCCCGTTTCTTGCATTCCTGGTAGGCATTACACAATCAAACATGTCTATCCCAAGGGCTATCCCCTCCAATACATTGGCCGGTGTGCCCACCCCCATAAGGTATCTCGGTTTATCCACAGGAAGAATATCTGTGACGTGGTCCGTTATTTCATACATCATTTCCGCTGGTTCTCCCACCGAAAGCCCTCCGATGGCATTACCCTCTCTCCCCTGTTCCGCCACAAATTCCGCTGAAATTCTCCTTAAATCCCTGTAGGTACTTCCCTGCACAATGGGAAAAAGCGTTTGGTTGTACCCATACCGGCTTTCAGTACTGTCAAACTGCTGTATGCACCTTTTTAACCATCTATGGGTCAGTTCCAAAGACTCCTTGGCATAACTCCATTCACAAGGATAAGGGGTACATTCATCAAAAGCCATAACAATATCCGCTCCTATAACGCGCTGGATATCCATCACGCCTTCGGGCGTAAAGTGGTGCCTGGAACCGTCGATATGGGATTTAAAAACTACCCCCTCTTCTGTGATCTTTCTGTTTTCGGCGAGCGAAAACACCTGATACCCCCCACTGTCTGTTAAAATGGGACCCGTCCATCCGTTGAACTTATGGAGGCCTCCCGCTTTTTCCAAAATTTCGAGTCCCGGTCTAAGGTATAAATGATAGGTATTGCCTAAAATGATCTGTGCCCTGATATCATAGGTCAATTCTCTTTGGTGCACGGCCTTAACAGAGCCTGCAGTGCCCACGGGCATGAAAATAGGGGTTTCTATTTCACCATGATCCGTTTTCAGTAGGCCGTTCCTTGCTTTACATTGGGTATCCTGATGCTGGATATTAAATTTCATTCCACAATTCCTTTGAAAAATCCCTGTTTTCCTTATTATATTTGAAGGGACAAAAATAGTCGCTATTCCCCAAACGAAACGAGGTTTTTGATATTATCTTTACTTTCCTACTGAAATACCCGCTATGGAGAACATATTATGGTTGTTATTTTTTATTGCAGCGGCAACCCAGTTTTTGTATTTAACCTTGGTATTCGGAAGGGTGGCTTTCGTATATAAATTTGTTGACAAAGGAGAGGATGAAAAAAAACCCGAAGGAGTTTCCGTCATCATTGCCGCCAGAAATGAAAGGGAGCATCTTGAAAAACTCATACCTGAACTTTTCAGGCAGGACTATCCGGTTTTCGAGGTGGTGGTGGTAAACGACCGCTCCACTGACGATACTGAAGGCCTTCTCCGGGAATTGTCCGCCCATTTTCCCTTATTGAGGCCCGTAAATATTCGTTATACCCCTGATCACGTTACCGCCAAAAAATATGCCCTTACCTTAGGCATCAAAGTTTCCAAACATGACGTTTTACTGCTTACGGACGCGGACTGTAAACCCGTGTCTACCAAATGGGTACGGTTGATGTCTGCCCCCGTCCGCAACGCCAACAAAATTTTTGCCCTTGGCCATGGGTCATACCTCAACCAACCGGGTATTTTGAACAAAATGATACAGTTTGAAACCATGCTCACCGCCTTGTACTGCTTTTCTTTTGGATTGTGGCGGGCTCCCTTTATGGGGATAGGGAGAAACCTGTGTTACCGAAAAGACTTCTTTATGGAACAAAAAGCTTTCAAAAATCTCTGGCACATTGAAGGGGGGGATGATGACCTGTTTGTCAACCGGCATGCTAACAAAAAAAATACCGCTGTGGTGATCCATCCTGAAAGCATCACCGTGTCCATCCCCAAGACCAGTTTCAGAGATTATCTGGTCCAAAAGAACCGGCATTTTCATGCCGGAAAATATTATAAACCCAAAGATAAACTAAAACTGGGTGTTTATTCGTTTAGTCACTTGGTATTCTGGGGAACAGCTTTAATAGTATTGGTTAATAGCCGCTCGTGGGAACCAATTACCTTGGTGATTGGGTTAATTTTGTCAAGGGCCTTTTTGCAGTATGCAGTGATGAAGGGGGCCCGGAAAAAGTTGGAAGGTGCGGGAAAGGTCTTATGGACGATGTTTTTCGATTTAATGTATATGATCTATTTTTGGATCGTGGGAACAAAAGGTTACCTGTCAAAAACAGTTAGATGGAAATAAATGATAGAGGGTTTTCTGATAAGGCACTGGAGGATTTCGAGCTGATTGATAAAGCAGTCATGGAGAAAGACCAACAGGCTTATGCTACCCTGATGAAACGTTACAAAAAAGCCGTGTACTTTATGGTGCTGAAAATGATCCGGGATGCCGATGATGCGGAAGATTTAACCATGGAAGCATTTGCCAAAGCCTTCAGGAACCTCCATAAATTCAAGAAGGATTATACCTTCAGCACATGGCTGTTCCGAATAGCCACCAACAATACCATTGACTTTATCCGGAAAAAAAAGCTGAAGACCATGAGTCTCAACAATACGCTTACGGATGATGGGGGCAACGCGGTCAACATTGACATCGAAGATGATGATAATAATCCTCAGGACGAATACATCAAAACCCAACGCAAAGAGATGGTGCGGATCTTTGTGGATAAACTTCCGGCAAAATACCGGAAATTGGTTAAACTGCGGTATTTTGATGAACTTTCCTATGATGAGATTGCGGAAGAGCTGGACAAACCTCTGGGTACCGTCAAGGCGCAGTTGCATCGCTCCAGAGAACTATTGTATGAAATCGCCCAAGGCAAAAACAAGCATATCTGATTTTTTATGGAATACGATCACCTGTTAATCCAAAAATATTTCCCAGACCTTAATGAAGAACAGCTAAGCCAGTTTCAGAAAATGGGAGCGCTCTATAAAGGCTGGAATGAAAAAATCAATGTCATCAGCAGAAAGGACATTGATTTTTTTTACCTGCATCATGTGTTGCACTCATTAGGCATCGCCAAGGTGATTCAGTTTGAACCCGGCACAAAAATCCTGGACATAGGAACCGGAGGTGGCTTTCCCGGAATTCCGTTGGCTATCCTCTTTCCGGAAGTATCTTTTCATCTGGTGGATTCCATCGGAAAAAAGATCAATGTGGTAAAAGATGTGGTAAAACAACTGAAACTCAGAAATGTGGAAGCTCAGCAGGTTAGGGCGGAGACCTTAAACCGCACCTACCATTTCATTGTCAGCAGAGCCGTTACCCAGATGGAAAAATTTTACCCCTGGGTGAAGAAAAAGTTCAAAAAAGAGGATTTTAACGAGTTTCAAAACGGCATTTTTTATCTAAAAGGAGGTGAAGTAGATGAAGAACTGGAATCCCTGCATTTATCCTATGTTACCTATCATTTGGAAGATTATTTCAAAGAGGATTTTTTTGACACCAAAAAGGTGATCTATATCCCTTATGAAGGGAAAAGATAATGTACTTTGGTCATGCAATCTGAATCACTTTCCCGAACACAAATGATTCGGGAAAGTGATTTGCCTTATTTCTTCTTATACACCAGCTTTATAGGAACTCCCTGAAAATCAAAATTTTCTCTCATCCTATTCTCAAGATAGCGGGTATATGGCGCCTTGATATACTGAGGAAGGTTGCAAAAGAACGCAAAAACGGGATTTTTTGTAGGCAGTTGGGTAATGTACTTGATTTTGATGTATTTGCCTTTGTAAGCCGGTGGCGGATACTTCTCTATTTCCGGAAGGATTTTGTCGTTTAGTTTCGAGGTGGCAATCTTTTTGTTTTTGTTTTCATATACGGCCATTGCTAATTCCATTGCCTGAAATATACGCTGTTTGGTAAGCGCTGAAGTGAATATAATCGGTATCCACTTGTTTTCTCCCAATTTCTCCATCATGTCATCCTTAAATGCCTGCATGGTCTTATGGTCTTTTTCTATCAGGTCCCATTTGTTCACCATAATCATGAGCCCTTTATTGTTTTTGATGGCCAACGATATGAGGTTAACATCCTGGGATTCCAGCCCCCTGGTAGCATCCACCATGACGATCACCACATCCGAATCCTCTAAAGTACGCAAGGAACGCATAACTGAATAAAATTCTATATCTTCCTTGACTTTGGCTTTCTTCCGGATCCCTGCCGTATCGGTAAGGATAAAATCTTTATTGTACAACTTGTACCGGGTGTGGATAGCATCCCTGGTAGTGCCTGCCTCGTCGGTTACAATTGACCTTTCATTTCCCAATAAAGCATTCAGAAATGACGATTTACCGACATTGGGACGACCCAAAATGGCAATTTTTGGTATTCCCGCATCCGGGTCCTCCTCTCCTTCTTCTGAAAAACAGGAAACCACCTGATCCAACAAGTCCCCGATGCCGCTTCCACTGGTAGCGGTGATGGGATAAATTTGCTCCACCCCCATTCCCAGAGCATAAAACTCGTTGGCCATTAACATCTTTTCCATATTGTCTGCCTTATTGGCAGCAATAAAGATGGGCTTGTCGGTTCCCCGAAGTTCATTGGCAAACTCCTTGTCCAAGCCGGTCAGTCCATCATGACAATCTACAACAAAGAGGATCACCGATGCCTCTTCAATGGCCAGCTTCACCTGCTTTCGGATCTCCTTTTCGAAAACATCATCCGATCCGGTCACGTATCCGCCCGTATCTATCACAGAAAAGAACTTACCGGACCATTGGGCATGCCCGTAGTGCCTGTCTCTGGTCACGCCGCTGAGATTATCCTCAATGGCCTTTCTTTCTTCCACCAAACGGTTAAAAAGCGTGGATTTCCCCACATTAGGTCGCCCTACTATTGCTACTATATTGGCCATTCTCTATTGGTTTTTTACTGGTCGTAACCGAACCTTCTTAATTTGTTTTTATTTTTTCTCCAGTTTTCTTCGACCTTGACGAAGGTCTCCAAATAAACTTTTTTACCAAAAAATTCCTCCAAATCCTGCCTTGCCTCTATTCCCACTTTCTTCAGCGCTTTCCCTTTTTCTCCGATGATAATGCCTTTTTGACTGGCTCTTTCCACAAATATAAGTGCCCGTATCCTGATGATGTCCTCCTCTTCGTCAAACTCCTCTATGCTGACCTCAGAACTATAGGGTATTTCTTTTTTATACTGTGTGAAAATCTTCTCACGGATGATTTCGGAAGCAAAAAAACGTTCCGGCCGGTCACTTAGTTCCTCCTTATCGTAATAAGGCGGATGATGCGGCAGCCTATCCAGAATCTCCTGGAGGATTTTAATGAGGTTGAAATTTTCCTTTGCGGAAACGGGGATGACCATTTCCGCGTTGATTCGTTCTGTCCAGTAAGCCGTCACCTTTTCCAACTGATCCTCTTTGGAAAGGTCGATCTTATTGATGACCAAAATTACAGGTACACCTGCTTTGTTGATTTTTTCTATGGTTTCCTCAATGTCCTCATCCGTTTCAAAAAGATCTGTCACAAAAAGTATCACATCCGCATCCTCCAAAGACAGGTTGACGAAACCCATCATGCTTTTGTGAAGTTCGTATTTGGGCTTGAGCATGCCCGGGGTATCAGAAAAGACAATTTGGTAATCCTCATGGTTCATCAGTCCCAATATCCGGTGGCGGGTGGTTTGGGCTTTGGAGGAAATGATGGAAAGCCTTTCTCCCAGCAGCGCATTCATCAGAGTGGATTTCCCCACATTGGGTTTTCCAATAATGTTGACAAATCCTGCTTTGTGTTTATTTTCGGCCATGAATTGGATATTTTTTTACAAAGGTACTTGAATTTTGATTAATTCTCCTTACCTTTGTACCACAATATCGCGGGATGGAGCAGTTTCCCGAAATGCTTCGGGAGAGGGTTCGCTCGTCGGGCTCATATCCGCCGCGGCGGACACAGGTTCGGGTCCTTAGTGAATTGACATAGTTGATAAAAAATATATCGCGGGATGGAGCAGTTGGTAGCTCGTCGGGCTCATAACCCGAAGGTCACAGGTTCGAGTCCTGTTCCCGCTACTATAAGCCAGACAGAAATGTTTGGCTTTTTTTCTTATTGGACAACTTTTTTAATTGAAAACTATGTATACGGTTTATGCACTTTACAGCGCAGACTTTGACAAATTGTATATCGGCTACACTTCAAATCTTGAGCAAAGGCTGAAATCACATAATGAGTTAGGTAAAAAAGACTGGACAAAAAGATACAGACCCTGGATTCTAGTCCACTCCGAATCTTTTCAGGATAAAACCTCAGCCATAAGAAGGGAAAAAGAACTCAAAACCGGCAGGGGAAGGGAGTTCCTCCGAAAGCTCATCCCCAAAAACTAAACCAGCTCCACGGGCTCATATCCGCCGCGGCGGACACAGGTTCCCCCGATAGCTATCGGGGCTGTTCCCGCTACTATAAGCCAGACAGAAATGTTTGGCTTTTTTTCTTATTGGACAACTTTTTTAATTGAAAACTATGTATACGGTTTATGCACTTTACAGCGCAGACTTTGACAAATTGTATATCG